>DATNDU010000008.1:0-79636 GCA_035606915.1 Roseiarcus sp.
GCGCAGCCGCTCGGCCCAGACATTGATGGTCAGGGCGGCGAGCAGGATGACGCCACGGATAAGGATCTTCAAGAAGCTGTCGATCTTTACGTAATCGAGGCCGTTGTTGAGCACGCCGAGCACGAACACGCCCAGGATGGTGTTGCCGATGCCGCCGCTGCCGCCAAACAGGCTGGTGCCGCCGACCACCACCGCCGCGATGGCGTCGAGCAGGAAAGTGTCGAACTCGTTCTGCTGCGCGGAGCCGAAATAGGCGACGCCCAACATGCCGGCGATGCCAGAGCACACCGCCGAGATCGTCATCACCGCGCCGGTGACGAAGCGCACGTTGACGCCGGAATATTCGGCCGCCTCGCGATTGCCGCCGACCATGTAGACATAGCGGCCGAAGCGTGTGTGGCTCAGCACGATATGGGCGATCAGCAGCATCAGCGCCGCGACGATGACGATCCAGGGCACGCCGTAGATCGATTTCGAGCCGAGTGTCTGGATCAGCGACGGCACGGTATAGGCGATCTGTCCACGCACCAGCACCGCCGAGATGCCGGCGCCGATCTGC
The DNA here is from genome assembly GCA_035606915.1 of Roseiarcus sp. Taxonomy (GTDB): domain Bacteria; phylum Pseudomonadota; class Alphaproteobacteria; order Rhizobiales; family Beijerinckiaceae; genus Roseiarcus. The sequence continues at coordinate 560 of DATNDU010000008.1, forward strand.
ATCATGGCGAGCGTCATGATGAAAGAGGGAATGCCGATCTTGGTGACGCCGAAAGCGTTGATGAGCCCGAGTCCGGCGCAGGCGGCGAGCCCCAGCACAATGGCGAAGAAGCCGGGCAGCGGCAGGTTCTGGATGTTCACATAGTCGGGCTGCGCGGTGAAGAAGGTCAACACGATGGCGGTGGCGTTGGCCACCGCCGCGACGCCGAGGTCGATTTCGGCGGTGAGGATGACAAACGTCAGGCCGACCGCGATCATCGAGGTGACGGAGACTTGTTGCAGGATGTTTTGGAGGTTGCCGAGGGTTGCAAACGCCGGAGAGGCGATGCTGAAGAATCCAACGAGCGCGATCAACGTCACGAAGGGCGCGACGTTGCGCAACTGATCGCGCATCAGGCGGCCGAGGCCGGAGCCGATGGCTTTGGCGCCGCGTTCGCTATCGGCCATTCTAGATTGCTCCCCGACGAGATCGCGCGGACGCGAAGTTTGGATGGCCGGCCGCCGTCGTCATGCCCGGGTTTGTCCCAGCCCTTGCCGCCGCCGCGCGCCGGTGAAATTTGACGCCGCGCGCCGGGCGCCGCGCACAGACGCGTATGACCGCGACCAGCCCCGCGATGCCCAATAACGGCGAGCTAGACATGCCTTCACGCCGCCGCCAGCAGTTTGTCTTTGCTGATCGCGCAATCGGCGAACTCGCTGGTCAGTTCGCCCTTGCGCATCACCAGCACGCGGTCGGCGAGCGACAGCACCGTCTCGGGCTCCGTCGACAGCACGATCACCGCCATGCCCTCGGCGGCGAGCGCCTTGACGATATGGACGACATCCTCCTTGGCGCCGACGTCCATGCCGCGCGTCGGCTCGACCAGCACCAGCACTTTCGGCGGCCGCGCCAGCCATTTGGCGAGCCCCACCTTCTGCTGGTTGCCGCCCGACAGTGCGCCAAGCCGCGCCTCCACCCCCGGAGGCCGCACGCCGAAGCGTTCCGTATGCGCCTTGGCCGCCGCGCGCTCGGCGGCCGGGCGCACCCAAAACCTGGAAAAATGTTCGAGAAAAGCGATCGACACGTTGCGGTAGATCGGCTCCTCGCGAAACAGCATCATGCGCCGGCTCTCCGGGACGAAGCCGATGCCGGCGTTCTTGGCGTCGGTGGTGTGCTTGAACCGCACGCGCTTGTCGTCGAGCCGCAACCCGCCGCGCTCCGGCTTCAGCTTGCCAAACAGCATGCGCGCCAGCTCGATCTGCCCGCAGCCCATGAAGCCGTAGATGCCGAGCACCTCGCCGACATGCGCGTTGAACGACACGTCGCGAAAATACGGCTCCAGCGTCAGCCCCTGCGCCTCCAGCACGACCGGCGTCGTGGCGCGGGCGCGCAGCGCAATGTCGTGCAAGTAGCTCTCGCCGAGTTCGTCGCGGCCGACGCCGATCATGTTCTCGATGATCCAGGCCTTGTCGATGCCCGGTCCGACCTTGGCGTGGGCGACGCGCAGACCGTTGCGGAACACCGAGACCTCGTCGGAAATTTCGAGAATATCGTCGAGGAAATGCGAGATGAAGATGATGCCGCGCCCGCTCTCGCGCACCCGGCGCAGCACCGAAAACAGCCGCGCGATCTCCGGCGGCGACAGCGCCGAAGTCGGTTCGTCGAGAATGATGATGCGCGCGCCGGAGAACAGCACGCGCGCGAGTTCGACGAGTTGCTGCACGCCGATGGGGAAATCGCCGAGCCGGGCGCGCGGATCGATGTCGAGGCCAAGATTCTTGAGCTGCTCAGCCGCCTCGCGCGCCATACGGCCCCAGGCGATCGTGCCCAGACTGTTGACCGGCTGGCTACCGAGAAACACGTTCTCGGCGACGCTCAAGTCCGGCGCGACGCTGAGTTCCTGATGCACCATGCCGACGCCGATGGCGCGCGCATCGCGGGTGGAGCGGAAGTGGACGGGCGCGCCGTCCACCTTGAACTCGCCGGAATCGGCGGCGTGGACGCCGGCGATCACCTTCATCAGCGTGCTCTTGCCGGCGCCGTTCTCGCCGGCAAGTCCGTGCACGCTGCCGGCTTGAAGAGCGAAATCGACGCCGCGCAGCGCTTGCACGCCGCCGAACGATTTTACGATGTTTGTGAGTTCGATCAGCGGCGTCATGACGGGGGCTTTTAGATGAGGTACTGGCCCTCCATCCACAGGATACCCTCAGCGTTGTCCTTGGTGACGACGGGTCCGTCGGCGACGATGTTCTTGGGGATGTCCTTGCCGGTCTTGTCGCCGTTCACCGCCGCGCCAACGCCGGCGACGATCGCTCCGCCGTGGATGCGGCAGGACGGGTTGCGCACGGTGGCCAGCATGTGGCCATCCAGCACCGCCTTGACAGCCGGCGGCATGGCGTCGCAACCGCCGATCTTGATGCCGGTGCGGCCCTTGGCCTGCATCACCTTGTAGGCGGCGAGCGCCATGTCGTCGTTGTGGAAATAGGCCGCATCGATCTTCGGATATTTCGTCAACAGGCCTTCCCAGATGCGCGCCACCTTGGTCACATCCCAGTCGCCGGGCTGCTCGTCGAGCACCTTGATCTTCGGATATTTCTTGATGATCGAATGGAAGCCGCGCGCACGCCCTTGCGCGCCGGTGTGGCCGAGCGCGCCCTGGGTCATGACGATGTTGCCTTCGCCATTGATGGAATCGACCAAGGCCTGGGTGACCGAGGAGCCCATGAACTCATTGTTCGGGGCGATAAACGTGTGCAGGTTGATCTGGTCGAGCGGCGCGATCAGCGTGTCCATGTCGATGACAGGAATGCCGGCCGCGATCATCTTGTTGACGGGAGCGGTCAGCGTGCCGATGCCGAAGGCCTGGATGGCGACGAAGTCCCACTTCTGCGAGGCCATGTTGTCGATCGCCGAGCGCTGCTTGACCGCGTCGAGCTGGCCGTCGAACCATGTCACCTCGACATTGAACAGCTTGCCCCAATATTCGGCCGCTTCCTTGCCCTGGGCGCACCAGGTGGCTTGCAGGCCGGCGTTGGAGAAGGCGGCCTTCAGCGGCTTCGACGAACGATTCGCCGCCTTGGCGAGGGCAGCGGCCATCATCGGATTGAAGCCCATGCCGCCGAATAGCGCGCCGGCTCCGAGCGCTGCGCCCTTCATCAAGTCACGGCGCGAATGACGGCCAGAATCCTTAATTCCCATGGTGCGTTTCTCCCATCGGCGCGAACCTCCCCATTGTTCGGGGTTCGAACGCCGCCGAGTCAAGCTAACATGCCAATTCAGCAACTGGCAATGCGCGCTTCGCCGGAGCCGACGCTAATCGTCCGCCCACAGCGAATGGCGCTGGAACGGCGCGGCGATGAAATAAGCCGCCACCAGCAGGAAGCCGATCTTCACCGGGCCGCTGGCGGCGAAATTCTGCGCAATCGCCGCCGCCGACAGCACGAAGAAGGCGAACGAGGCGACGAGGTTGAAGACCCGCAGTTCCTTCACCCGCATCGGATGCACGAATACGATCGGCGCAAACATCGCCGCGACCCCGAACAGGATCAGCCCGGCGCTCACAAAGGCCGGCGGGCGCAGCACGAAGAGATAGAGCGCCAGCACGTTCCACAGCGCCGGAAAACCACGGAACCAATAGTCCTTCGTCTTCATCCGCGTATCGGCGAAATACAGCCCCGAGGCGAACACGACGATGACGCTGAGCCAGAAGGACAGCGTCTCCGGCATTAGGTCGGAGCGCCACAGCGCCACCATCGGCACCAGCACATAGGTCAGGAAATCGATGACAAGGTCGAGCACGACGCCGTCGATGGCGCTCGCCGTCTCGGTGACGCGCGCGACGCGGGCGAGCGTGCCGTCGACGCCGTCGATCAGCAGCGCGACGCCGAGCCAGGCGAAACAGGCGGGGAAATGGCGATCGATCGCAGCGAAAAGGGCGAGCAACGCCACGGCGCTGCCGCAGGCCGTGAACAGATGGACGGAAAAGCCCGCCACCCGTCGCGCGCGACGGGGTCCGCCCTCGCCCCCGATGCCCAATTTCGCCTCCAGTCCCCCGCTCGCCTGCGGCTGAGCGCCCTATGGACGCTTAAAAGCACGCGTGCGAAAGGGTAGCAATGGCTTACGCCGCTTCATCCCCCGCGTTTGACGTCGTTGTCGTCGGCGCCGGGCTCGCTGGCCTCGCCGCGGCGCTCGGCTTGCGTCGGGCGGGGCTGCGGGCAGTCTCGGTCGGACGGCTCGAATCGCCCGCCCCCGGCCGCACCGTCGCTCTGCTCGGCCGCACGCTGGATTTTCTCGATCGGCTCGACGCCCTCGCCGCGATCGAGGCGGCGGGCGCGCCGATGCGCACCTTGCGCATCGTCGACGACACCGGCTCGCTGTTCGCGCCACGCCCGGTCGAGTTCCGCGCCGCCGAAATCGGCCGCGACCTGCTCGGCTACAATATCGAGAACGCCGCGCTCGCCGCCCTGCTCGCCGAGGCGCTCGGCCGCGAGGCGCGCTTCGAGACGGAGGTCGCGCAGTTCGGGTTCGGCGCCGGCGCGGCGCGGTTGACCCTTACCGACGGGCGTGAACTGACGGCCGCGCTCGTCATTGGCGCCGACGGGCGCGGCTCGCCGTCGCGCAAGGCGGCGGGCATCGATATGACGAGCCGCCGGCTCGGCCAGACGGCGCTGACTTTGTGCCTGCGCCACAGCCGCCCGCATGACGACGCCTCGACCGAATTCCACACCCGCGAGGGACCGTTGACGCTGGTGCCGCTGCCGGCCAAGCTCGGCGCGCCGCATCGCTCCAGCCTCGTCTGGCTGATGCGCGACGCCAGCGCCGTGCGCCGCAAGGCGCTGCCTGACGCTGAATTGGCTGCGCAAGTGCGAACGCAGGTGCGCGCCATGCTCGGCGAGATGGAGATCGAGGGCGGGCGCGGCGCGATCCCGATGACCATCCAGCGCGTGGCGCGGCTGACGGGGCCGCGGCTGGCGTTGATCGGCGACGCCGCGCACGCCTTTCCGCCGATCGGCGCCCAGGGGCTCAACCTCGGCTTGCGCGATGTCGCGGAGATCGTGGCGACGGCGGCGCGCGCCCGCGACGAAGGCGGCGACCCCGGGGCCGAGCCGGCGCTGGCGCGCTATGCCGCCGCGCGCCGGCCGGACATCGCGCTGCGCACGCTCGGCGTCGGCGCGCTCAACGCCTCGCTGCTCGCCGATTTCGCCGCCATCGATGCGGCGCGGGGGTTCGGTCTTGCCACGCTCGGCGCCATGCGGCCGCTGCGGCGGCTCGCCATGCGCGAGGGGCTCAATCCTTTTCTGGCGCGCTGACCGGCTTTTCGCGCCGCGATAGCCGGCGCAGCGTGGCGATGTCGCGGAAATGTTCGCGCGCCGGCTGCGCCGGGACGCCGAACCAGCGCTGGCCCGCGGGGATATCGTTCATTACCCCGGAGGCCGCGCCGACCTGCGCGCCGGCGCCGATATGGAGGTGGCCGGCGAGGCCGACCTGGCCGCCGAGCGCGGCGAAATCGTCGATCACGCAGGAGCCGGAAATGCCGACCTGGCTGACGATCACGCAATGCCGGCCGATGACGACGTTGTGGCCGACTTGCACCAGGTTGTCGATCTTGGAGCCCTCGCCGACGATGGTGTCGCGGTTGGCGCCGCGGTCGATGGCCGCGCCGGCGCCGATCTCCACGTCGTCCTGGATGATGACGCGGCCGATCTGCGGCACCTTGAGATGGCGACGCGCCCCGAGCGCGAAGCCGTAGCCGTCCTGGCCGATATGCGCGCCGGCGTGGATGATGACGCGGTCGCCGATCAGCGCGCAGGCGAGCGTCGCGCTGGGGCCGATGGCGCAATCGCGGCCGATGCGCACGCCAGGGCCGATGACGGCGTTGGCGCCGATCACCGTGCCTGAGCCGATCTCGGCCGCCGGGCCGATCACCGCGCCGGGATCGACGATGACGCCGGCCTCCAGCCGCGCGCTCGAATGGACATGCGCCGCCGCCGAAACGCCGCGCTCGTCGAAGCCGGAGCCCGGCCGCAGCGCTGAGGGATAGAGCCGCGCCATCGTCTCGGCCATGGCGCGATAGGGCTGCGGCGTCAGCAGCGCCGCGCAGGACGGCGGCGCCTCGCCGCGATGGCGCGGCTGCAACAGCACGGCGGCGGCGTGCGAGATCTTGAGCTGCGGCAGATAGCGCGGGTTGTCGAGAAAGGTGAGGTCGCCGGGGCCGGCGGCGTCGATGGCGGCGACATCGCCGATGCGCCGTTCGGCGTCGGCCTCCTCGGCGAGCGTCGCGCCGGTCCAGGCGGCGATCTCGCGCAGCGTCGGCGACGCGGCAGGCGGGAAGAAGACGATCTTTCGCGGGCTGGCCAATGCAGGCTCCCTAAGCAAGCGGGCGACGCGCTCAGCGCGGATTCGGGTGGTCGCAAACCCGCGCGCGGCCCCAAAAGCAACGCCGCGCGCCGATCTCCCGGCGCGCGGCGTCTCGAACTCTCAGGCGAGGATCAGCAGATGAAGGTCAGAACGTCGCGCCACCGGTGAAGTTGATGAACTGGGTCTGGTCGTACTTACCCTTGACCACCGGGTAGGCGAAGTCGATGCGGATCGGCCCCAGCGGCGAGGCCCAGATCAGACTGGCGCCGACCGAAGTGCGGATCACGTTCTCGTCGTCGACAGTCAGACAAGTCGGCTGCGTCAGCGGAATCGTCCCCTTCGGCACACCGGCGGTGACGCCTGGGCAATACCCAGCAGCAGGGAAACCCGGCATCCCAGCAAATTCAGTCCTGCCGCTGAACCCGGTCAAAATGCCCGCGTCGGTGAACACCGCGCCCTTCAGGCCGATCTCGCGCGGCAGGCCGAAGATCGGGAACTGAAGCTCCGCCGTGCCGCCGAGATAGGTCGTGCCGCCCAGCGAATTGGCCGCAATGTTGTTGGGGTCCGAGATGTCGCGCGGGCCGATGCCGCCGGGCGCGAAGCCACGCACCAGCGTCGGGCCAACGTTGAAGTTGTCCACCAAAGGCAGGTAGCCGCCGCCGACCTGATCGATGCGGCCACCCTGCAAGCGCAGCATGCCGATGAGATCGTCGGTGATCGGATAATAGACCTTGCCGTCGATCGTCTCGCGCACGAAGTGCGACTGGCCGCCGACCCCGGCGAAGTCCTGATGGAAGTTCGCGTAGGCGCCCTCCGTCGGATTCTTGCGGTTGTCGAGCGAGTCCCAGATCATTGAGTAGCCGACCAGCGAGGTCAAGATCTGGCCTTGCGCGGCCGCCTCCTTGATTGCCGCGGAAGCTTCGCCGTTGATCAAGCAGTTCGCCGACGTGGTCGCCGGCGTCAGCACGCCGCCCGGCGGGGTCCAAGCCCAATTGCTTCCGGCACCCACCGACGTGCTGCAATCGCTGTACGGCTGCGAGCTGGTGTTCGGAATCGAGATCTCTGATGTGTACAGCGAGTAATTGGGCTGGAACGTCAGTTCCTCGGTGACCGGCACGCCGAGTCGGAGATTGATGCCGGTCGTGTTGGTTGAATAAAGGGCGTAGGTATTCTGCAACTGCTCTTTGTGGTAGATATCGAAGCCGCCCGCCAGCCGCTGGTCGAACAGATACGGCTCGGTGAAGGTGACGCCCCAACCGTTGCTGTATTGGCCGCGTGAAGCGCTGAGCCGCACATATTGCCCGCGGCCGAGGAAGTTCGTTTCGGTGAACGCCACCTCGACAAGCGGCCCTTCCAGGGTGGAGTAGCCGCCGGACACGCTGACCGAACCGGTCGGCTTGTCCTCGACCTGGATGGTGACGATGACGCGATCCGGCGCGGAACCGGGGCGAGTCGAGATATGTACGCTCTTGAAGAAATCGAGATTGTTGAGCCGGCGCTCGCCGCGCTCGATCATGGCATGGTTGTAGGGGTCGCCTTCGCCGATGTCGAACTCGCGCCGGATCACGTAATCGCGCGTGCGCGTGTTGCCTTCGATGTCGATGCGCTCGATATAGACTTTCGGCGCGTCGTCGATGGTGAAGGCGAGCGCGATGGTGTGATTGGCGTTATCGCGCTCGCCGTGCGGGCGCACGTCGGAGAAGGCGTAGCCCATGGTCGCGAGCCGGCGCGTCATCGCCTCGACCGTCTTGTCGACCGCCGTCGCATTATAGACGTTGCCGGCGTGCTGCGTCACGTAACCTTTGAGATCGTCGCCCGACACATGCGGCAGCCGCGAGGTCACACTGACGCTGGAGACGTGGTATTGCGGCCCCTCATCCAGGCTAATGGTGATGATGTAGCCCTTTTCCGTGGGATCATAGACCACTGCGGTGTTGGTGATGCGGAAATCGGCGTAGCCGTAGCGCATATAATATTTGCGAATCGACTCCTCGTCCGAGGCAAGCGTGTTGGGATTGTAGACGTCGCTGGTCTTGAACCACGACAGGAGGTTCATCTCCGTCGTCTGCATCAGACTCTTCAGCCGCCAATTCGAAACGTTCTGGTTGCCGATGAAGACAATCTTCTTCACGCCGGTCTTTTCGCCCTCGTCGACCTTGAACACGAGATCGTCGCGGCCGGTGGGCAATTGCACGAGACGATAGGTCACCGTCACGTCATCGCGGCCGATCTTCTTGTAGGCGTCCTTGATGCGCTGGACGTCGGCGTCCGCGACCGCCTTGCTGAAGGCGCTGTAGCCCTTGGACTGCACCTCGACGGCGAGTTGGTCGCCCTTCAGCTTGCTGTTGCCTTCAAAAGCGACGCGATTGAGAATCTGGCCGCCCTCGACGACGTTGACGACGACGACGTCGCCGCTGATGCGCGCCGAGACCTTGCTGAACATGCCGGTGGCCGACAGATCGGACACCGCGCGGTTGACGCTGCCCTGGTCGGTTCCGGTGAAATAGCTCTTGATCTCCGCGACATCGCCGCGGCTGGCGCCATTGACGATAATCTTATTGGCGACCGGCGAACCCTGAGCGTAGGCGCTTTGTGCGAAGGAGAGCGACCCAAACGAGACGGCGACCGCGACCAGGAGCCCCCATAACGCCGTCCTCACCCCTGACATCTTGGACAAGCTCATTGTGCTCGACTTCCCCATATCGCCACTCGACGCTCGACCCGGCTTGACGCCGGCGCCGCCCGTTACGCAGCCTGTTTTCCAGGCTCGGCCGCAGCGTTGCAGGCGGCGGGACGTTTAAAGCCCCATGACTTGCAACGACGACTGCCTCCCGTCGCACATTTCACAAAAACGGAAGGTTACCGGGCTTTTACCGCTTTCGAGAGGAGGTGCAAACGCTAATTAGACTCAGCGTACACCATTTTCCGCGGGGCGTGGCGCGCGCGACACAGGCGTGGTTGACCCCGGGTTAACCCCCAAGCTAACCCATTGCTTAACTACGCCCAAAAAGCCGCAAGATGTCGTGCGCGGTGGTGAAAACCATCAAGCTGCCGACCAGCGCGATGCCGACCCGCATGCCGACCTGCTGCACGCGCTCGCTGACCGGCCGGCCGCGCACCGCTTCGATCAGGCAGAACAGCAGGTGGCCGCCGTCGAGCAGCGGTATCGGAAACAGATTCATCAACCCGACCGAAACCGAAAATAGCGCCGCCAAGCCGAACAACTCCGCGACTCCGACCTTGGCGACCGCGCCGGTGATTTGCGTCATGCCGACCATGCCGGACATTTGGTCGACCGACTCGCGCCCAGCGAACAGCCCGCCGATATAAGACAGCGTCGCATGGGTGATGAAGCCGACCTGATCGCCGGCCCAGGCGACGCATTGCGCCACATCGCAGCGCACATAATTGACATCAGCGGGATCGCTCGTCGAGCCGAGGCCGAGATGGCCGACGCGGCGCTTGCCGAGCGGGCCCTGATTGACCATCATCAACTTGGGCGCCGCCTGAAGCGTCAGCGCCTTGCCTTCGCGATCGACCTTAAAGCTCATCTCGATGCCGGTGTTGAGCACCACCGCCTGCATCAAGTCCTGGAAACTGCTGATCTTCCGGCCATCGATGGCGGTGATGAGGTCGCCGGGGGCAAATCCCGCCGCCGCCGCCGGCGAGCCCGGCTCGACGTAGCCGACGCGGGCGTTGTGGATGGACTGGCCATAGGCCAGGAACACCCCGGTGAAAAGCACCATCGCCAGGATGAAATTAGCCGCCGGACCCGCCGCGACGATTGCGGCGCGTTTGTAGACGCTCTGCGCCGCCAGCGTGCGCCCGCGGTCGACCGGCTGCACCGCCGCAAGCGCGGCTTCGTCCTGGCCGCTCGCCGCATTGGCGTCGCCGAGGAACTTGACGTAGCCGCCGAGGGGAAACAGCGCCAACCGCCAGCGGGTGCCGTGCGAATCGACATAGGCCAGCAATTCCGGGCCGAAACCGAGCGAAAACGCCTCGATCTTCACCCCGCACCAGCGTCCGACAAGGTAATGGCCGAGCTCATGAAAGAACACAATGCCATTCATGACGACAATAAATGGAATGATATACCAACGCAACCAGATCACAAAATCAGCGAGCGCGTGCAGAACGGGCATCGATTAGCCTCCGCGGGACGCTCATTCGCCTCGTCGCGCCGCCGCCAAATGGTTACTAGATCGTTACTATGACGCAGCAACCTGTCTAGGCCAAGAGGGAAGCCGCCCGATCTCGTGCGACATGGTGAATCGCCAGCGCTTCGTCAATGTCGGCGGGGGTTTCGATCTCGCCGGCGGCGCGCATCGCCTCCAGCGTGCGCCCGACAATGCCGGCCAGGGCGCCGAAAGCGATCTTGCCGTCGAGAAAGGCGGCGACGGCGATTTCATTGGCGGCGTTGAGCGCGGTCGGCGCCCCCGCCCCTTCCGCCAACGCCTCGCGGGCGAGCCGCAGCGCCGGGAAGCGGTCGAGATCGGCGGGTTCGAAGGTGAGCCTCGACAGCGCGATCAGATCCGGCGCGGCGACGCCGCTCCGCACGCGCTGCGGATAGGCCAGGCAATGGGCGACCGCCGTGCGCATGTCGGGATTGGCGAGGCCGGCCAGCGTCGAGCCGTCGGCGAAAGCGATCATCCCATGCACGACCGATTGCGGATGCACGACGACGGCGAGCTTTTCGGCCGCAATCGCAAACAGATGATGCGCCTCGATGAGTTCCAGCCCCTTGTTCATGAGGCTGGCGCTGTCGACGCTGATCTTCGGCCCCATGCTCCATTTGGGATGCGCAAGCGCCTCGGCGGGCGTCGCCTTGGCGATATTCTCGGCGCTCCATTCGCGGAACGGGCCGCCCGAGGCGGTGATCGTCATGCAAGCGACTTCCGCCACGTCGCGGCCGCCGAGCGCCTGGAAAATGGCGTTGTGCTCGGAATCGAGCGGCAGCAGCGTCGCCCCGTGCCTGAGGACGCCCAACATCACCGGCGCGCCGGCGCACACCAGCGTCTCCTTGTTAGCGAGCGCAATGATGCGGCCGCATTCGATGGCGGCGTAAGTCGGCCCGAGGCCGACGGCGCCGACGATGGCGGAGACGACGAGGTCGGCCGGCCAGCGCGCCGCCGCCTGCATCGCCTGCGCTCCGCAGGCGGTCTCGACGGCGCGCCCGGTAAGCCCGGCCTTGAGGTCGGCGTAGCCGGCGGGGTCGGCGATGGCGGCGAATTTGGCCCCCAGTTCGATGGCGGTGCGGGCAAGCGCCGCGCCGTCGCGGCCGCCGACCACCGCCTCGACGCAAAAGCGGCCGGGGTTGTCGAGAATCACGCGGGCGCAGGATTTGCCGATGGAGCCGGTGGCGCCGAGCAGGACGAGGCGTTTGGCGGGGCCTTCCGCGCGAGCGGAGGCATTCGCGGATGGAGTCAAATCGGAATCCTCTCCAAACTCACCAGTTACCAGTTAAACAAACCCGGCGCCATCCACGGCCCCGCCGATCGCGCCCAGGCGACAGCCGCCGCAAACGCCGCCGCGACGATGAAACCATCGAGGCGATCCATCAAGCCCCCGTGGCCGGGAATGAGGCGGCTCGAATCCTTCACCCCGGCGCGACGCTTCAGGCCCGATTCGAAGAGATCGCCGACCTGCGACAGCGCCGAGGTCAGCAGCCCGAGTTCGAACAGAGGGATGAGCCGGACGCCGCCGGGAACCGACAGCAGCGCCACCAGCGCCCCCAGCAACGCCGAGACCACGGCGCCGATGAGCGCCCCGGACCAGGTCTTGCCTGGCGAGATCGCCGGCCACAGCTTCGGCCCGCCGACCGTGCGGCCGCCGAAATAGGCGCCGATGTCGGTGCCCCAGACGATAGCGTAGAGCCACAGCATCGCCGCCAGCCCCTGCGTCGGACTGCCGCGCAGCAGCGCCGGCGCCACCATCGCCGCGCCGGCGTAGAGCGCGCCGACGCCGGCGGCGAGGCGGCGATCGGAATCGGCCGCGGCGCCGGCCGCGACCCCGGCGGCGATCAGCATGACGAGCGATAGGATGGCATGGGCGTAGAATGCCCAGGGCGCCGCCGCGACGAGGCCAAGCCCGCAAATCGTCACCCGCAGCCAAAGCCGGCCGCCGCCGATCAGCCGTTGCCATTCCCAGGCGACGCCGATCGCCGCGAGGCCCCAGAAGATGAGAAACACCGGGCCGCCGACCCAAGTCGCCGCCAGCGCCAGTACGACCATGACGACGCCGGAGATAGCGCGCGGCTTCAGATCGTCGGCGAGGATGAAGCGGGGACGGGCGGCCATCAGGAGGCCGACTTGACGGCGGCCGTCAGCCCGCGCCCGCCGTAGCGGCGCTCGCGGCTGAAATATTCGTCGAGCGCCGCTTCGAACGCGGCGCGGTCGAAATCCGGCCAATGCAGCGGCAGGAAGACGAATTCGGAATAGGCCGCCTGCCACAGCAGGAAGTTGGAGAGGCGCTGCTCGCCCGAGGTGCGTATGATGAGATCGGGATCGGGAATGTCGCAACTCGACAGCGAACTGGCGAAATGCTCGACGCCGATGGCGTTGGGATCGAGCTTGCCCGCCACCGCCTTGGCCGCCAGCCGACGCGCCGCCTCGACGATCTCCTGCCGGCCGCCGTAGTTGAAGGCGACCGCCAGCGTCAGGCCGCCGTTGCAGCGGGTGAGTTCCTCGGCCTCCACCAGCAGGCCCGCGATATCGGCAGCCAGCCCGTCGCGGCCGCCGATCACCCGCACGCGCACGTCGTTGGCGTGCAGCTCGGCGAGGTCGTTGCGGATGTAGCGCTTGAGCAGGCCCATCAGCAGCGACACCTCGTCGGGCGGGCGGCTCCAGTTCTCGGTGGAGAAACTATAAAGCGTCAGGAACGAGACGCCGATATCGCGCGCCGCGCGCACCGCCCGCCGCACCGCCTCGACGCCGCGCCGATGGCCTTCGTAGCGCGGCAGGCCGCGCGCCTGCGCCCAGCGGCCGTTGCCGTCCATGATGATGGCGACGTGGCGGGGCGCCTTGCGGGCCGGGTAGTGCAGATTGTCGATCGGCGATGCCATGGGGCCAAGACCTCGGCGCGCCGCTAAACTTGCATAATCTCCTTTTCCTTCGAGGCGAGCAAGAAGTCGATCTCCTTGATCGCCTCGTCGGTCGCTTTCTGCGCGTCGGTCTCCTGGCGCTTGCACTCGTCCTCGGGAATGGCGTGCTCCTTGAGCAGTTTCTTCAGCACGTCGAAACCGTCGCGACGCACATGCCGCACGGCGACGCGCGCGTCCTCGGCGTATTTATGCGCGATCTTGACCATCTCTTTGCGGCGCTGCTCGTTGAGTTCGGGGATGCGGATGCGCAGCAGCGTGCCTTCGACGGTCGGCGAAAGGCCGAGATTGGCGTCGCGAATCGCTTTGTCGACGGCGCCGACCATCGCCTTGTCCCAGACCGAAACGGAGAGCGCGCGCGGCTCCGGCACACTGATCGAGGCGACCTGGGTGAGCGGCGTGCGCTGGCCATAAGCCTCGACCTGCACGGGCTCCAGAAGCGCCGCGCTGGCGCGCCCGGTGCGCAGCCCGTTAAGCTCCGACTTCAGCGTCGAATGGGCGCCCTGCATGCGCCGCTTCAAATCGTCGAGGTCGAATTTCGGCAACGCCGCCATGGGGATTCGTCCGGTCGCTTGGTCTGGCCGCGTGGGGCGCGGCGATTCGGCGCGCGGTAACCCGCGCCCAACTTCTCTATCACAGCTCGCCTCGGGGTACAGCGCGATTGCGGCGCCGCGGCGGCGCGTCATCCGACCGACATGAGAATCTGAACAAAGGGGGTAAAGGCCCCGTTGAGATCGGAACCGCTTTGATGCCCCGCGCGCACGAAATCCACGTTGGAGCGTCGGCCGCCCACCGCTATCGCACCATCTTTATTTCCGACATGCATCTGGGTACGCGCGGCTGCCAGGCGCATCTCATCCTCGATTTGCTGCGCCACAACGACGCTGACGCCTATTATCTCGTCGGCGACATCATCGACGGCTGGCGCATGAAGACGAGCTTCTACTGGCCGCAGGCTCATAACGACGTCATCCAGAAGCTGTTGGGCAAGGTAAAGCGCGGCGCGCGCATGGTGTTCGTGCCTGGCAACCACGACGAATTCGCGCGCCAGTTCGTCGGCCTGACCTTCGGCGGCGTCGAGATCGTGCGCCAGGCGAAATATGTCGCGGCCGACGGCAAGCGCTATCTCGTGCTGCATGGCGACGAATTCGACGTTGTCGTGCGCCACTCCAAATGGCTCGCCTATCTCGGCGACGGGGCCTATGATTTCGCGATTCTTCTCAACACTCATTTCAATGCGGTGCGACGCAGGCTCGGCTTCCGCTATTGGTCGTTCTCGGCCTGGGCGAAGCTAAAGGTCAAGAATGCGGTCAGTTTCATCGGCGCCTTCGAGGCGACACTCGCCGCAGAGGCGCGCCGGCGCGGCGTCGAAGGGGTGATCTGCGGCCACATCCACCACCCCACGATCCGCGATCTCGACGGCATAACTTACGTTAATACCGGAGATTTCGTGGAATCCTGCTCCTATGTCGTCGAGCACGACGACGGTCGACTCGAACTGCTGCGCTGGTCGCGCCCGCTCGCGACGGCGGCGCCGGAGACCGAGGCGGAAGACCCCATCGGCGTGGTCGAAGCGGCCTGATGCGCATGCTGCCGGCCACCCGCCCCGCCGATCCCCGGCGAGGCGGCGCGGCGCGGGGAATCGCCTTCATCTGGGAGGAGCGCGCCCGCCGGCGCCTCAGCCGAACAGCTTGAGGCCGCCTTCGATATCCTGCTCGTCGAGCGCCACCAGTCCGGCGAAGCGCCGCTCCAACCCGCCCGCCTTGACGCTCTCGCGCCGCGTCTCGGCCTCCTCGACCAGCCGCGCCCGCAAGCGCACATCGGCCAGCGGCTGCAAATCCTTCAACACTTCCGCCAATTGTCTCACCACCTCGGCTGCCCGCTCGCCTTCCAGGCGCTGACGCGCCCGCTCGACGTCGCTGCGAATCGCGTGCGCCTCGATGCGCTCGATGGCGTCGCGCAGGCGGCCGGCGTCCTCGGCGCGCCGGCGCCTGGCGTATTCGGCAAGAAACCGCCGCCCCCGCTCCGTGCTCATGACCACGGCCCGAATCGCCGCGAATTCGGCTTCGGAAAGGTCGGGGAGCGCCGCGGTCAAATCAGCCCCCTCTCGACCGGCGGGCCGGGACTGCCGGCGGGTTCGCGGCTGCGGCGAACGGAGACAGCGCCATTTTCGTCTACTTGCTCCAAGAGCGAAGGGCTTTCCTCCACACTGGCCCACACCTTCAAGGCCAGAACAATCGACGCACTGACGACATCCCTCGGCTTGTGGCGCAACCTCACGACGACGCGCCGCCGTCCTCTATATCTATACTGATTATCCAACGCCATAGTTAATTATATCTTTCCACAGCGGCGATGTTCTCCTTAAACCGCTTCGCGCAAGCAAACGATCGCTGCACAACCGCAGAGCTCCGCTGCCCTATATTACGTAGCGTCATTCAAAAAAGACTTCACAACGCCGGCGCCGCTCGCCTGAACTATGCCAGTCGGCGGGCATGGCTTTGCGGCGCCGCGCTCGACATCGTTGTCGATTGTCGAGCCCGCCCGCGACGCGCCCGAGCCGGGCGCGCATCTGTTTTCTCGTGCGCGTCCGAGCAAAAACCGGGTTCCCGCCGCGCCTGGGCAAGGGTAGAGGAGGAGGGATCAGGTCGGGGACGTGTTGAACATGGCGGGCGCGATGCGCACAGGGCTGGGCGGTCGCGTAGACCGGTCGCGAGTCATCGGCTTCACTTTCGACGGCAAGCGCTATCAGGGGCTGGCGGGCGATACGCTCGCCTCGGCGCTGATCGCCAATGGCGTCCATCTGATGGGCCGCTCGTTCAAATACCATCGCCCGCGCGGGGTATTGTCGCTTGGCTCCGAGGAGCCGAACGCGCTCGTTTCGGTCGATGCCGGCAAGGGCCGGCTGACGCCGAACCTGCGCGCCACGCAGGTCGAGATCTACGAGGGACTGAAGGCAAAGTCGCAGAACGCCTGGCCGTCGCTGGAGTTCGACGCGCTGGCGGTCAATGGCGCGCTGTCGGCGTTTTTCCCCGCCGGCTTCTATTACAAGACCTTCATCGGGCCGAAGGGCGCCTGGGAGCATGTCTACGAGCCGATGATTCGGCGCACCGCCGGCCTCGGCGTCGCCCCGAGCGAGCCGGACCCCGACCACTACGCCTACGAGCACCGCCATTGCGATGTCGCGGTCGTCGGCGGCGGCCCGGCCGGCCTCACCGCCGCACGCGCCGCAGCCAGGGCCGGCGACCGGGTGATCCTGTTTGACGAGCAGGCGGAGTTCGGCGGTTCGCTGCTCGCCGATTCGCAACTTCGCCTCGACGGCAAGCGGGGCGCCGACTGGGTCGCCGAGGTCGTCGCCGAACTCGCCGCGCTGCCCAATGTCACGTTGCTGCCGCGCACCCAGGCATTCGGCTATTACGCGCAGAACTTCCTCGCCGCCGAGCAGCGCGTCGGCGACCATCTCGCCTACCCCGATCCGAAGCTGCCGCGGGCGCGGTTCTGGCAGGTGCGCGCCAAGCGCGTCATCGTCGCCGCCGGCGCGCATGAGCGGCCGCTGGTGTTTCCCGACAATGATCGGCCGGGGATCATGCTGGCGGATTCGGCGCGCGCGCTGGCGGTGCGCTACGGCGTGCGGCCGGGCAAAAAGATCGTCGTCGCCACCAGCCACGACGGCGGCTATCGCGCCGCGCTCGACCTCGCCGAGGCCGGCTGCGGCATCGCCGTGATCCTCGATTCGCGCCAGGAAGCCAACGGCGCCCTGCCTCAGGCGGCGCGCGCGCGCGGTCTGCCGATCGAGACGCAGACGATGTTGCTCGGCTCGCGCGGCGGCTTGCGCGTCACCCATGCGCGCGCGGCGCGGATGGGGCCGGACGGGCAGCCGGGCAAGGCCGACGAGATCGCCTGCGACCTCATCGCCATGACCGGCGGCTGGACGCCGAGCGTGCATCTGTTCTCGCAATCGCGCGGCCGCTTACGCTTCGACGGCGCCACCCGGACCTTCGTTCCCGGCGAGGCGACGCAGGACATGGTTTCTGTCGGCGCTTCAGCCGGCGCCTTCGATTTCGCCGAGGCTTTGGGCGAAGCCGCGCGCGCCGGGGCCGAGGGGGCTGAGGCGCCGCGCGTCGAGGCGGCGGACGGCTTCGACATCGGCACGCTGGGCCTTGTCGCGCCGCTGCCGGAGCAGGCGCTGACCAAGGCCTTCGTCGATTTCCAGAACGACGTCACCGCGCGCGACATCAAGCTCGCCACCCGCGAGGGCATGCGCTCGATCGAGCATATCAAGCGCTACACCACCACCGGCATGGCGACCGATCAGGGCAAGACCTCCAACATGAACGCCCTTGCCATCGCCGCCGACGCGCTCGGGCGCGAGATCGCCGAGGTTGGGCTGACGACGTTCCGCCTGCCCTATACGCCGGTCACTTTCGGCATTTTCGGCGGGCCGTCGAAGCGCGAAATGCTCGACCCCGTGCGCGAGACGCCGATCCATTCCTGGTATGTCGGCAGGAACGCGGTGTGGGAAGAAGCCGGCCTGTGGAAGCGCGCCACGCGCGTGCCGCTGGCGGGCGAATCGGAAGCGCAGACGGTGCGCCGCGAGTGCCTGACGACGCGCGCCAAGGCGGGGATCATGGACGCCTCGACGCTCGGAAAGATCGAGGTCGTCGGGCCGGACGCCGCCGAATTCCTCAACCGTCTCTACATCAACGCCTTCATGAAACTCGGCGTCGGGCGCTGCCGCTACGGGCTGATGCTCAACGAGATGGGCTTCATCTACGACGACGGCGTGGCGATGCGGCTCGCGCCGGATCGCTTCCACATCACGACGACAACCTCCGGCGCGGCGCATGTATTGGCGGTGATGGAGGATTATATCCAGACCGAGTGGCCGGATCTGAAGGTCCGCTTCACCTCGATCACCGAGCAATGGGCGACCATCGCCATCAACGGGCCGCGGGCGCGGGACATCCTCAGCCCCCTCGTCGAAGGGATCGATCTCTCCAGCGCCGCCTTCCCGCATATGAGCGTGCGCGAAGGGCGCATCGCCGGCGCGCCGACGCGGCTGGCCCGCGTCAGCTTCACCGGCGAGATGGGTTTCGAGGCCAATGTCCCCTCGGACTATGGCCTGGCCGTCCAGGAGGCGATCTGGGCCGAGGCGGAGAAGCGCGGCGCCTGCGTCTACGGGCTCGACGCGCTGCATATTCTGCGCGCCGAGAAGGGCTTCATCGTCGTCGGCCAGGACACCGACGGCACGGTGACGCCCGACGACGTCGGCATGGGGCGGATGGCCGCGATGTCGAAGCCGGATTTCGTCGGCAAGCGCTCGCTGGCGCTCGCCGACCTCAAGCGCCCGGGCCGCAAGCAACTCGTCGGCCTGCTGCCCGAGGATTCGCATCACCTGCCCGGCGACGGCGAACAGCTCGTCGCCAGCCCGCATACGCCGCCCGGCACACAGGCGCTGGGCCACGTCACGTCGTCTTACCTCAGCCCGACGCTGGAGCGCCCGTTCTGCATGGCGTTGCTCGCCGACGGGCGCGCCAAGATGGGCCAGACAGTCTATACGATCGGCCTCCACGGCGCCCATGCCGCCAAGGTGGTCGAGCCGGTGTTCTACGACAAAGAGGGGACGCGTCTTGACGCTTAATGCCGTCCGCCGCTCGGTTCTCGACGGCCGCGCCTTGCCTGCCAACGCGCGCGTCAAGGCGACGCCGCTGCCCTTCGCGACGCGGCTCAACCTGCGCGGCGGGGCGGATATCGTCGCCCCCGTGGCGCAGGCGTTCGGCGTCGCGCCGCCGCTGAAGCCGCTGGGCTCGGCGGCCTCGGGCGAGCGCGCGGCGCTTTGGCTCGGGCCGGACGAATGGCTGCTACTGGCCGAAGAGAGCGCGACCGGCCTGATGGACGATCTCGACAAGGCGCTCGGCGGCGTGTTCCACGGCCTCGTCGATATCTCGCACCGTCAGGTCGGCATCGCGGTCGAAGGGCCCGGCGCGGCGCGGCTGCTCGCCGCCGGTTGCCCGCTTGATCTCGATCTCAGCGCCTTTCCGGTCGGCATGTCGACGCGCACGCTGCTGGTGAAGGCGGAAATCGGCCTATGGCGGCGCGAGGACAACGCTTTTCGCATTGAGGTGCTGCGTTCGTTCGCGCCCTATGTGGCGCGCATCCTCAACGAAGCCGCCAGAGATCAGGGCTGATTTTCCTCGACGCTCCGCCGAACGACACCGGCCCTGGGTTCCCGAACGTCACTTTCACCAATACCGGGACCATCGACGCCATTTTTCCGACACCGCGCTGACCATCGCCACCAACGAGCGCTTCATCAACAATTGCATGTTGGGAGGCGAGCGGCGGTCCACGGGGCGACGCTAACGCGCCTTGTCGCGGCGCCCGTTTCCCGCTAACCCCGGCGCATGACGGGCGCGGGAACGGACAGATCGAGGGCGTTGATCGGCGGCGGGCCAGCGGTGGTGCTGGTGCGCCCGCAACTGGCGGTCAATATCGGCACCTGCGCGCGCGCCATGGCCAATTTCGGCCTCGACGATCTGCGCCTCGTCAACCCCAAGGCCGGCTGGCCGCGCCAAGACGAATACGCCGAAATCGCTTATGCCGCCGCCGCCGGCGCCACGCATATCCTCGACGCGGCGCGGGTGTTCGAGACCGCGCGGGCCGCCATAGCCGACCTCAACTATGTCTACGCGACGACGGCGCGCACGCGCGAACAGGTCAAGCCGGTGCTGACGCCCGCTGCCGCGCTGCCGCAGGCGGCCGCCGCTACGGACCAGAAGCGCGGCGTAATGTTCGGCCCCGAGCGCACCGGGCTCGACAACGACGAGGTGGCGCTCGCCGACGCGATCCTCACCTTTCCCGCCAATCCCGCCTATTCCTCGCTCAATCTCGCCCAGGCGGTGTTGCTCGTCGGCTACGAATGGTTCAAGGCCGCCCACGGCGACGCCCCGCCGCCGACGCTCGAGCGCCAGCGCTCGCTGCCCGCCAAGCGCGAGACGACGCTCTCCTTCTTCGAATATCTGGAGGACAAGCTCGACGCCGCCGGCTTCTACAAGCCCGAGGGCAAAATGCCCGGCATGAAGCGCAACCTGCGCAACATCTTCCACCGTCTCGAAATGACGGAGCAGGATGTGCGCACGCTATGGGGCGTCGTCGTGCGGCTCGTCGAAGGCCCGCGCGAGAGCGTGCAGACCCGCAAGCGCCACCGGCCGCTAAGAACGAACGGCGAAAAAAGACTGAACGGCGACCAAGAGCCTCAACCGTAGAACACCACGGTCTTGCGGCCGTTCAACAGCACGCGGTCTTCGAGATGCATGCTCAGCGCCCGCGACAGCACGCGCCGCTCGATGTCGCGGCCCTTGCGCACGAGATCCTCGGGCGTGTCGCGATGGCTGATGCGCTCGACGTCCTGCTCGATGATCGGCCCCTCGTCGAGCGCGGAGGTGACGAAATGCGCTGTCGCGCCGATCAGTTTCACGCCGCGCTCGTGCGCTTGGTGATAGGGCTTGGCGCCCTTGAAGCCCGGCAAGAATGAGTGGTGAATGTTGATGCAATTGCCGCTGAGCTTGGCGGCGAGGCCGTCCGACAGGATCTGCATGTAGCGGGCGAGCACGACGACGTCCGCCTTCGATTCGCGCACCGTCTCCCACAGCTTGGTCTCCTGCTCCATCTTTGTTTGTTTGGTGATGGGCAGATAATGAAAAGGGATATCTCCAAAATCGATGTGCTCATAAGTTTCGCGCGGGTAATTGGCGATGACGGCGACCGGCTCCATCGGTAGTTCGCCGCTGCGCCAGCGATAGATCAGATCGACCAGGCAATGGTCGAAGCGTGATGCCAGCAGCGCCACGCGCTTCTTTTGGTCGGAAGCCCGCAACGTCCAGTTCATGCCGAATGGCGCCGCCGTCTCGGCGAAGCGGGCGCGCAAGGCGGCGGCATCCGCCGTCCCGCCGGCGGCGTTGAAAGCGACGCGCATAAAAAAATTGCCTGTCTCTATGTCGTCGAACTGCTGCGCATCCAAAATATTGAAGCCGCCTTCGAACAATGTGGCGGAGACGGCTGCGACAATGCCCGGACGGTTGGGACAGGAGAGTGTGACAACGAAGCGCGCGCCAGACATGATGAGATCGCCCCCGGTAACTTCGGCTTCGGGGTCGCCGAGCGCGAGGCGATTGTCAAGCGCTGATGTCAGACGCTGAGGCTGGCCGCGCGGCGGCCGCATGGCGTCTCACCTACGCCCCAACCTTGCCTGACCGTCTTCAACCCGACGACGGCTCCCGCTATCCAGGTTTGTCAGCTAAACGCAGCCGCCCGCCGACCGGCCCGTGTTTGCGGCTGACGGCGGCGGGTTTTCAATCCGCTAATACCGGTAGCCGCCATTCTGCAGCGCGCAACGAACGCCGTTCCCGGACGGGAAAGGCTCGGGAATCTCGCCGGGGCCGCAGAATTGATTGACGCCGCCGAACGCTTCGGGACTGTCGGGGCCAGAAAAACGGCCGTAGGAATCCTGCCCATTGTGGCCGGGCATGTCCTGCTGCGCGACGGCGCCGCTGGCGCCCAGCATCAGCAACGAGGCGGCGATCAAGCAGATTTTCAACATCTCGCGCTCTCCTTCCAGATCGGCGACCGAAGACGGCGGCCCATGTCATGTAGAAAGAGTACGCAGTTCGTCAGCGGTTGGATTTCTGAAATCGCCTTCACATTGCCGATAGGCGCAGCCTCAGTCCTCGAAACGCTCGGAGGTTTCAGTCCTCGAAACGCTCGGAGGTTCCAGCCTTTCCCTTCGGCGCAATCGTCGCGTCCGGCGGGCGCGCCGCCTCGCCGGGGTCGCGGAAGCGGTTGAGGATCGGATAGCGGCGGTCGCGGCCGAAATTCTTCGGCCCCACCTTCACCCCCGGCGCCGATTGCCGGCGCTTGTATTCGGCCAGATACAGCAGCCGCTCGACGCGCTTGACGGTCTCGATGGCGTAGCCCTGCGCGACGATGTCGGCGACCCGCATCTCCTGCTCGACGAGGCCGTTAAGAATGGCGTCGAGCACCGGATAGGGCGGCAGCGAGTCCTCGTCCTTCTGGTCCTCGCGCAATTCCGCCGACGGCGGCTTGCTGATGATGTCGGGGGGAATGACAACGCCGTCGGGGCCTAGCGCGCCCTGCGGCTTCCAGCGGTTGCGCAGCGCCGATAGGCGGAATGCCTCCATCTTGTAGAGGTCTTTGATCGGGTTGAAACCGCCGTTCATGTCGCCGTAGAGCGTGGCGTAGCCGACCGACATCTCCGACTTGTTGCCGGTGGTGACGACCATGGCGCCGAACTTGTTGGAGATCGACATCAGGATCAGGCCGCGCGTGCGGCTCTGAATGTTCTCCTCGGTGATATCGCGGGCGCGGCCAGCGAACAACGGCGCCAGCGCGCGCTCCGTCGCTTCGACGGGTCCGGCGATCGGAACAATATCGTAGCGCAGCCCGAGCGCCTTGGCGCAGGCGGCGGCGTCGCTGAGCGAAGCGGCGCTGGTGTATTTATAGGGCAGCATCACCGCCTGCACGCGATCGCTGCCCAGCGCATCCACCGCCATCGCCGCGCAGAGCGCGGAATCGATGCCGCCGGATAGGCCGAGCACCACGCCGGGGAAACGGTTGCGTTCGACGTAATCGCGCAAGCCCAGCACGCAGGCGGCGTAATCGCCCTCGTCGCCCTGATCGACGCTCTCGCGCGGCCCCTCGACGCAGGCCCAGCCACCGTCCCGGCGCTCGAACGCCACGCGCCCCACGCTCTCGCGGAAGCCCGGCAGTTGCGCGGCCAGCGAGCCGTCGGCGTTGACAACGAAGGAGCCGCCCTCGAACACCAATTCGTCCTGGCCGCCGACGGCGTTGAGATAGACCAGCGGCAGGCCGGATTCGGCCACCCGCGCCCGCGCAATTTTGCGCCGCAGCGCCAGCTTGTCGCGCTCGTAGGGGCTGGCGTTGGGCACGAGCAGGATTTCGCCGCCGGTCTCGGCGATGCATTCCACCGTGTCCGGCCCCCAGATGTCCTCGCAGATCGGAACGCCGATGCGCACGCCGTTGAAGGTGAGGGGACCGGGATGCGGGCCGGGGCGGAACACGCGCTTCTCGTCGAACACGCCGTAGTTCGGCAGTTCGACCTTGAAGCGCACCGCCTCGATGCGGCCGCCGTTCAGCAACGCGGCGGCGTTGTAGAGCGCGCCGTCCTCGACCCACGGCAGGCCGACGAGCACGGCCGGGCCGCCGTCGCCGGTGTCGCGCGCCAGCGTCTCGCAGGCGGCGCGGCAGGCTTCCTGGAAGGCGGGCTTCAGCACCAGATCCTCGGGCGGGTAGCCGGCGAGGAACAACTCCGGCGCCAGCATGAGATCGGCGCCGAAGGCCGCCGCCTCGGCGCGCGCGGCGCGCAGTTTGGCAAGATTGCCGTCGATGTCGCCGACAACAGGGGAAATCTGCGCAAGCGCGAGGATGAGACGGTCGGCGGCAAGCATGGCGTCAGCGTTTAGCGCGGGCGGGCGGCAAGCGTCCAGCGCCGTCGCGGCGCAAGCGACCGGCTCCCGCCGCCGAAAATTGTGCTAAGCTCAACAGAATACAGACCAAGGGCGTCGATTGTCGGAACGTTCGAACAAGTCGCGGCTGCTGCGCGCGGTGCGCTGGACCCTGCTCGCCTTCGATGCCTTCATCGATTCCTCGATGTTCGACGCGGGTCGGCGCGCGCTCGGCGCGCTCTCGGCGGCGCAGGCGGCCTCGGAGCGGCTGCGGCTGCGCGGCTTCGCCAGGGCCGTGCTCGACCTCGCCTGCGAAGGCGCCAATATGGGGCTCGTCGGGCTCGTCGTCGCGCTGGTGCTGGCCCAGCCCGCCTTCAAGGCGACCGCCGACGACGACTGGCTCAAGCGCACCGATTTCGCCGTCACCTTCCTCGACCGTTACGGGGTCGAGATCGGCCGGCGCGGCATCAAGCACGACGAGACGGTGCCGTTCGACGAATTGCCGGAGAATTTCGTCAAGGCGGTGCTCGCCACCGAGGACCGGCGCTTCTTCCACCATTTCGGCGTCGACGTGATCGGCACTTTGCGCGCCCTCACCGTCAACGCCCACGCCGGCGGCGTCGTGCAGGGCGGCTCGACGATCACCCAGCAGCTCGCCAAGAACGTCTTCCTCAGCAACGAGCGCTCGATCTCGCGCAAGATCACCGAGGCGTTCCTGGCGCTGTGGCTCGAACACCAACTCACCAAGAAGCAGATCCTCAGCCTCTATCTCGACCGCGTCTACATGGGCGCCGGCACGTTCGGCGTCGAGGCGGCGGCGCGCCATTACTTCGGCAAATCGATCCGCGACGTCAATCTCGCGCAAGCCGCGATGCTGGCGGGGCTGTTCAAGGCGCCGACGAAGTTCTCGCCCGGCGTCAACCTGCCGGCCGCCCGCGCCCGCGCCAACGACGTGTTGAGCAACCTCGTCGAGGCCGGCTTCATGACCGAGGCGCAGGTCTACTCGGCCCGCCGCAACCCGGCGACGCCCGTCGAGCATACCGACGAGCAGAGCCCCGACTGGTATCTCGATTTCGCCTTCAACGAGGTCAAGCAACTCGCCGCCAACGGCAAACTCGGGGCCGACCGCGTGCTGACGGTGCGCACCGGCCTCGACGAGGCCATCCAGCAGAAGGCCGAGGACGTGCTGGAAGAGAAGCTGCGCGTCGACGCACCCGCCTATCACGCCCATCAGGCCGCGGCGGTGGTCGCCGATCCCGACGGGCTGGTGCGCGCCATGGTCGGCGGCCGCGATTACGGCGCCAGCCAGTTCAACCGCGCCACCGACGCGCTGCGCCAGCCCGGCTCCTCGTTCAAGGTGCTCGTCTACCTCACCGCGCTGCTGACCAACAAGTTTCACCCCAACACGCTGGTCGATTCCTCGCCGATCTGCATTGGCAATTACTGTGTCCACAACTACCACAACGAGCGCGGCGGCCGCATGCCGATGTATACGGCGCTGGCGCTGTCCTACAACACCGCAGCGATCTGGCTGTCATGGAAGATCGGCGAGGCCTATTGGCCGAAGGGCAAGCCGTTTCACTTGGCCCGGATGGCGGCGCTCGGCCGCTCGAAGATCATCGACACGGCGCGCCTGCTCGGCATAACGACGCCGCTGCCCGACACCGTGTCGCTGCCCGTCGGCGCCGACGAGGTGAAGATGATCGACATGGTCGGCGTCAACGCCACCCTCGCCAACGGCGGCCATCGCACCGTCGCCCATGCGGCAACCGAAATCCGCAACGCCCAGGGGCAGGTGATCTACAGCTTCGATCGCGACGGCCCGAAGCCCGTGCAGATCGTACCGGCCGACAAGGTCGCGGAAATGAATAACATCATGATCCATGTCGTGACCGAGGGCACCGGGCGGGCGGCGCAAATCCCCGGCCGCGCCATCGCCGGCAAGACCGGCACCACCAACAACTCCACCAACGCCTGGTTCAACGCCTTCACCGGCAATCTCGTCGGCAGCGTGTGGTTTGGCAACGATGACGGCTCGTCGATGGGCGACCTCACCGGCGGCGTGTTGCCAGCGCAGAGCTGGCACGACATCATGGCCTTCGCGCTGCGCAATCTGCCGCCGAAGCCGCCGTTCGGCGTGGCCGCGCCGCCGCCGGACGCTGCGGCCGCGGCGGCAGCCAAGGCGGCCGGCGCGGGCGCGGCCGGGGCGCCGGCGCGCGCTGCGACGCTGCCGCAGAATACCAGCCGCGCCCTGCTGGAAATCGCCGGGTTCGTCCACGATGCGGCAGCGCGGGCGGCGGCGGCGCCGGCGACGCAAGAGACCGGCTTCGCCAAAGCCGCCACGACCCCGCGCGTGGCCTCGCCGTGACCTCGCGGCGCCGCTCATGATCGGGCTCATCAAAGCCCTGGCCGTCGCCGTCGCCGGCCTCGCGCTTGGCTTGTGGGCGACGCGCGCGGCGCTGACCGGGGCGTTGCCGATCGCGGTCGACAGCCTCGGCCAGTGGCGCGTCGAGGCGCGCGCCGGGGCGGCCGACGCCGACCCCTATACGCGCGCCCGCATTGAGCGCAGCGGCGAAATCGCACTGGCGCTGGGCGAGGGGCTGCGCCTGACGACGCGCCTCGACAGCGAAGGGCGGACGCTCGACGGCGCCTGCGTCTACAAGCTCGGCCGGCAAGCGCCGACGGCGCGCTACTGGACGCTGGAGGCGATCGACGGCTCCGGCTTCCCGCTGGAGAACGCCGCCGGCCGCTACGTGCTGCGCTCGACCGAGTTGCTACGCGACCCCGACGGCGGCTTCGCGATCTGGATTTCGCCGAGCCCGCACGCCGGCAACTGGTTGCCCGTCGCCGCGCGCGGCCGCTTCGGGCTGGCGTTGCGGCTCTACGACCCCGCGCTCAGCGACGCCGCCGTCGGCTTCGAGCGCGCCACGGCGCCGAGCGTCGTCAGGACGGCCTGCGGATGAGCGGGCGCCTCATCGGGCGGGCGCTCTATTACGCCGCGCTCGTCGCCGTCGTCGCCGGGCTCACGCATCTGGTGGCGCTGCTGATCGCGCCGAGCCTGGCCGAACACGACGCTTATGCGCGCGTCGAGACGCTGGGGCCGCCGTTCAAGACCATCGCGCTGCCACAGGCCTCGCCGACGCAGCGCGTCTTCCCCTACGCCGACCCGGCCGTGGCGGCGGCGATCTGCCGCTACGACCTCACGGACGGCCCGGTGCGCGCTCGCGCGCCGCTCGGCCGGCCGGGGTTCTCGTCGCTGTCGTTCCATTCCCGGCGCGGCGTGGTGTTTTACGCGCTGACCGACCGGGCGGCCAACAAGGGGCGGATGGAGGCGCTGATCGTCACGCCTGAGCAATTGCGCAAGCTCGTCGCCCATGACGACGAGGACAACCCGAGCGACGACCTGCGCATCGTCTCGCCGACCCTGGCGGGCTTCGTGATGACGCGGGTGTTGAGCCAGAGCCCCGACGATGCGCCCTCCGCCGCCGCTCAAGCCGCGGCGATGACCTGCGCCCCCGAGCCGATCGCGGAAGCCGAGAGATAGCCGGCGATGGACAAAGCGACGCATCGGCGCGATGTTTGCGCCCAACGCCTAGCCTTGGGGGAACCGTGACCACGCTGCTCGTCTCCCATTCCGCCGCGCTCGATCACGATATGGGCGAGGGCCACCCCGAGCGGCCCGACCGCTACCGGGTGGTCGAGCGGGCGCTGGAGGCTGAGGCGTTTCAAATGCTCGCCCGCGACTCCGCGCCGCGCGCCACGCAGGAACTGCTGACGCTCGTGCATCCGCTCGCCTATGTCGAGGCGATCGAGCGCGCGGCGCCGGCCAAAGGGCGGGTGCGCATCGAC
Organism: Roseiarcus sp.; assembly: GCA_035606915.1. Classification (GTDB taxonomy): domain Bacteria; phylum Pseudomonadota; class Alphaproteobacteria; order Rhizobiales; family Beijerinckiaceae; genus Roseiarcus. The sequence continues at coordinate 28,322 of DATNDU010000008.1, forward strand.
CAGGACACGTCGATGTCGCCGGGCACCTACGAGGCGGCGCTGCGCGCGGTGGGCGGCGCGGCGTTCGCGGTCGACGAGGTGATGACCGGCAAGGTCGCCAACGCCTTCGTCGCCATGCGCCCGCCCGGCCATCACGCCGAGGCCACGACGGCGATGGGCTTCTGCTTCTTCAACAACGTCGCCATCGCCGCTCGCCACGCCGCGGTCGCCCACGGCGCCGAGCGCATTGCCATCGTCGATTTCGACGTCCACCACGGCAACGGCACGCAGCACATCTTCTGGGCCGATAAAAACCTGCTCTACGCCTCCACGCACGAGATGCCGCTCTATCCCGGCACCGGCGACAGATCGGAGCGCGGCGAGCACGATCAGATCGTCAACGCGCCGCTGTCGGCGGGCGACGGCGGCGAGGCGTTCCGCGAGGCGATGGACACCGTGATCTTGCCGCGCCTGCGCAATTTCGCTCCCGACCTGATCCTCGTCTCCGCTGGCTTCGACGCCCACTACCGCGACCCGCTCGGCAATCTGCAATTGACCGAGGCGGATTATGCTTGGGCGACGCGGGCGCTGATGAAGCTGGCCGAGAAGCATTGCGGCGGCCGTCTGGTTTCGCTGCTGGAGGGCGGCTACGATCTTGAGGGCCTTTCGCGCTCAGCCGCCGCGCATGTGCAGGCCTTGATGGGCAATTAAGCGACTTAACCGAATCCTCGATAACTCGATTAGGACTTGTTTATCTTTTGCCCGCAACTCTGGGGTGAAGCCATCGCCGGCTGAAGGCGGACCTTACGCGGACGAAAGATGATTGAGAACAGCGATCGGCGCAGCCGCAAACGCAAGGCGATCAATTCGCTTGCCTGGGCCGACCCCGGCGGCATTCTGCCGGTCATCGATTGCCGCCTCGTCGACTTCACCGAGGAGGGCGCGCGCGTCGTCGCCCCGCCGGGCGTCGAAATGCCTGACATCTTCCAGTTGCAGGTCGATTCCTCGCGCATTCTGGGCGCCGCCGAAGTGATCTGGCGCGAGCAAAACCATGTCGGCGTCAGGTTCCTGACCCGCCTCTGATGCGGGTTCGGCGCCTTTCGCGCAAGCTTGGCGTCGTAGAGGGAGATGAACGCACGAGGGCAGGCGGGGGACCGCCCGTCACGGCTCATCACGAGGCGGTCATGACCAATACGACGACGGCATTTCTCGCCATTCAAAACAATCTCGCGCGCTACCAGAAGCTCACCGCCGAGCAGCCTTCGGTGAAGACGGCGACCGCCTATTACCAGGCCAATATCGGCAAGGTGAGCACCATCGGCGAGTTCGTCGGCAACTATCGCCTGCTGTCCTATGCCTTGAACGCCTACGGTCTCGGCGATCAGATCAACAACAAGGCGCTCATCGCCAAGGTGCTCGAACAGGGTACGTCGAGCCCCAGGGCGCTCGCCAACACCCTCGAAAACGCCCACTGGAAGGCTTTTGCCGACGCCTTCAACTTTTCCGCTGCCGGCAGCGCCGCGCCCGCGTCCGCAACCGCTGTGGCGACGACGACAAGCGATTATGTCGAGCAGAAACTCGAAGAGAACCAGGGCCAGAGCGATCCCGGCGTGCAACTGGCGCTCTATTTCGCGCGCGTCGCGCCGACGATCACCAACAGCCTGCAAATGCTCGCCGACACTAATCTCACGCAAGTCGTGCAGACGATTTTCAATCTGCCGGCGGGCACAAGCGAGACCCAGATCAACAACGAAGCGGCGGCGCTACAGAAGCTGATGCCGGTCTCGGAACTGAAGGGCCCGGCGACCGTCAAATCCCTCACCGAGCGCTTCACGGCCGCCTACGACGCCAAATATGGCGTCGGCGGAACAGATCCCGGCGGCTCGCTTTCCGTCAGCGACGGCAATGCGGCATCGCCCGTGTCGGCCGCTTCCAGCATCCTGTCGCAGGTGATTTCCAGCAATTCCGAGGCGCTGGCGAGCCGTTCCTCCTATACGCCGCTCATCAGCCCGAGTCTGCTCGCCAGCCTCGCGCTCGGCGGTTGAGCTGGATGCAGCGGCCGACACTGCAAAGCGTCGCCTGCGCGGCGGCCCGGGCGAGCCAACCGCCCTGCGACAAAAAGCGATGGCTTGAATGGGCGGCCGTCAGGGTCTAATGCCGCGCGCGCGCCGTTCCCGGCGCGGGATCATTCGGGACCGATCATGGCCTTCCTCGCCAACGTGCTCAATCGCGTCAAGCCTTCCGCGACCATGGTGATCACGCAGAAGGCCCGCGATCTGAAAGCCAAAGGCCGGGACGTCATCTCGCTGTCGGTCGGCGAGCCGGATTTCGACACGCCCGACAACATCAAGAACGCGGCGATCGACGCCATCCGGCGCGGCGAGACCAAATATCCGCCGGTGCTCGGCATTCCGCCGCTGCGCGAGGCGATCGCCGCCAAGTTCAGCAGAGAGAACGGCCTCGATTACAAGGCCTCCGACACCATTGTCGCCACCGGCGGCAAGCAGATCCTCTACAACGCCTTCCTGGTGACGATGAACCCCGGCGACGAGGTCATCATCCCGGCCCCGTTCTGGGTCAGCTACCCGGAAATGGTGGCGATCAACTGGGGCGAGCCGAGGATCGTGCCGACGCGCATGGAGGACGGCTACAAGCTGATGCCGGAGGCGCTGGAGCGAGCGATCACGCCGAAGACCAAATGGGTAGTGCTCAACTCGCCCTCGAACCCCTCCGGCGCCGCCTATTCGCGCGCAGAGTTGAAGGCGCTGACCGACGTGTTGATGAAGCATCCGCATGTCTGGGTGCTGACCGACGATATGTACGAGCATCTCGTCTACGGCGCCTTCGAGTTCACCACCCCGGTGCAGATCGAGCCGGGCCTGAAGGCGCGCACGCTGACGATGAACGGCGTCTCGAAAGCCTACGCCATGACCGGCTGGCGCATCGGCTACGCCGCCGGCCCGGCCGAACTCATCAAGGCGATGGACATGGTGCAGGGCCAGCAGACCTCGGGCGCCTGCACGATTGCGCAATGGGCGGCGGTCGAGGCGCTCACCGGCCCGCAGGACTTCATCCCGAAAAGCCGCAAGGCGTTCGAGGAGCGGCGCGATCTCGTGGTGTCGATGCTCGGCCAGGCGAAATACCTGAAGTGCCCGAAGCCGGAGGGGGCGTTCTACGTCTATCCCTCCTGCGCCGAGGCGATCGGCCGTACGGCGCCTTCAGGCAAGGTGATCGGCTCGGACGAGGATTTCGTCGCCGAACTGCTGGAGACGGAGGGGGTGGCGGCGGTGCACGGCTCGGCCTTCGGACAGGGCCCGAACCTGCGCGTCTCCTACGCCACCTCGCTCGCCAACCTGGAAGCCGCCTGCAAGAAGATTCAGAACTTCACGGGGTCGCTGCGTTGACGCCGCTGACGCTGGTCTTCGATCTCGACGGCACGTTGGCGGAGACCGCGCCGGACCTGATCGGCGCCCTCAACCACGTGCTGGCCGGGGACGATATCGCCCCCGTGCCGGTCGAGGCCGCCCGTTCGCTGCTCGGCGCAGGCGCCCGCGCGCTCATCGAGCGCGGCTATGCCCGCGCCGGCCGCGAGTTGACGCGCGCACGGCTCGACGCGCAGTTCGATGCGTTCCTTGAATTCTACGACGCCCATATCGCCGACCACTCGACGCTGTTTCCGGGCGTGCTTGCCTGCCTCGATCGTTGCCGCGCCGAGGGTTGGCGGCTGGCGGTATGCACCAACAAGCTCGAACATTCTTCGCACCTGCTGCTCGGCAAGCTCGGCGTCGCCGAGCGCTTCACCTTCGTCTGCGGGCAGGACACGTTCGGCGTCGCCAAGCCCGATCCGAAGCCGCTGTTGGAGACGGTGGCGCGCGCCGGCGGCGTCATCGCGCGCAGCGTGATGGTCGGCGATTCCGTCACCGACATCCGCACCGCGCGAGCGGCGGGGGTGCTGGTGGTGGCGGTCGATTTCGGCTACACCGACGTTCCCGTGACCGAACTCGGCCCCGACCGGGTGATCTCGCATTTCGACGCGCTCGACGGGGCCGTGCGCGCCTTGACTTGAGCGTCCCGCACGGCTTACAGGGGCGAGATCGGGCGATTAGCTCAGCGGTAGAGCACTCCCTTCACACGGGAGGGGCCACAGGTTCGATCCCTGTATCGCCCACCACGAGACCACTGGAATCGCTGACGATTTCCTGCCTAGACCTTCTGCACGACCAATCAAGGGTTTGTGGGCTCGGAATACGGCCTGCGAACTGAAATCGGGCCGATTTCTCCGTCACTGACGCCTGCTTTTGCAGAAAGTCTCTGTCGACAAAAATCGGTTTCCCGGAATGGAAGGCGTCCGTAGGTCGACATAGATCATTTCCATTTCGTCGCTCAAACTTCGCGCTGAGAGCGCTAAAAAATCAGCTTGCGCCGCGATTGACGAAAGGATTTCATTCTGCATACAATTTTCAATTGAGGCTCATTCCGAGCTTCGTAAACCGGAGGCTCTCCGCCTTGGCCATCGCAGCCCCAGCTTCGCCCCTCGTTCAGCGCTCCGCGGCGCCCAGCGAAATGACGGACACCTCGCCGTTGACCAAAGGCCAGGTGAGCTACACCGCCGTCGTCGCCCTCTTCGCCTGGACCTTCGCGGTCTACGATCTCATCACTTTCGGCAATCTGTTGCCGAAAATTCAGCAAGAGTTCGGCTGGTCGAACGCCGTCGCCTCCTATGTCGCGACGTTCGTCGGCCTGTCCTCGCTCGTCGTCGCTCTCGCCGTCGGTCCGGTGATCGATCGTTTGGGGCGGCGCTTCGCGCTCGTGCTGACGACGGGCGGCGCGGCGGTCAGTTCCGGCCTCGCCGCTTTTGCTATCGGCCCGGTGTCGCTCGTGCTGTTCCGCGCGCTCTCGGGCTTCGGCATGTCGGAGCAGGCGGTCAACGCGGCCTATCTCAACGAAGTGTTCGGCGCGCGCGCCAAGGGCCTGCTCTACGGCATCGTGCAAGCCGGATGGCCGCTCGGCGTGATGCTGTCCTCGGGGCTGGCCGCCTGGCTTTTGCCTGAGATCGGCTGGCGCGGCGTGTTCCTCGTCGCGACGTTCCCGCTGGTCGTGATTTTGCTGTTTCGCTTCGGCCTGCGCGAATCCCCCTATTTCGCCAAGCTCAAGCATATCCGCGGGCTGCGCGCGCAAGGCGACGTCGCGGGTTCGCAGGAGTTGGCGAAGCGCTGGAGCCTGGACGTCTCCAACGACGACCGCGCCAACACCTATGCCGAGTTGTTCACTCCGGCCTTGCGCCGTCAGTCGATCGCGCTCGGCGCCATGTTCTTCTTCAAGATCATCTCCGACTCGCAATTGACCGTGCTCGCCACCTCCGTGCTTGGCCAAGCCAAGGGCATCGACCTGACGAGCGCGCTGTGGACGATCTTCTTCGGCAACGGCGTCGCGGTGCTCGGTTATCTGTTCCTGGGCTGGCTCGGCGACCGCATCGGCCGCCGCGAGACTGTGATCGTCGCCCAGACGCTGGCGGCGGTGATGATCTTTGTGCTGTTGTTCGTCGCCCAGAGCCTGACGGCCGTCGTCATCGGCTATGCGCTGGTGCTGTTCTTCGCACAGGGCGCCGCGGCGCCGTTCTTCGCCTATGTCGGCGAATCGTTTCCGACCCGCGTGCGCGGCACTGGCGCGGCCTTCATCAACATCACCGGCCCGATCGGCGGCATTTTCGGACCGCTCGTCTATGGCGCCTTGCAGCAGGCGGGCGCAAGCCCGACGGTCGCGGCGGCCTCAAGCGGCGTGGCGGCCCTCGTCGCCGCCGGCTGCATGTTGGCGGCCCGCTCCATCCGCCCCGGGCAGGAACTGACTGCGATCTCGCACTGAACGCCTCGCCGGCGCGCTTCATCCGGTTTTCGAGCGAAGGGCCCGAAAACGATCGCGCGAAATTCTGGCGCAGAAAGAAAATCCCGCGCGAACGGAATACGGCTTTCTGCCGAAAGCCGTATCACTTGCGCGCCGGCAGGCGCCCCTGATGACCCGTCAAATGCCCGTTCATCAATTCCCCCGCGCCCTTGGCGTCGCCCGCCGCGATGAGATCGATGAGCGCTGTGTGCTCCTCGATCGCGCAGGCGGGCGGCGCTCCGTCGTAGAGCAGCACCGCCAGCGACGTTTTGGCCGCAAGCTGCTGCACGAAGCCTTCGAGCAGGCGGTTTTCGCCGAGCGAGGCGAGAACCGAGTGAAACTCCGTCAGCAGATGCACGTAACGGCCGCGGTCGCCCGAGGCGCGCGCCGCTTGCTGCCGCTCGACATGCCGGCGCAGCGCGCGGATGTCGTGCGCCGTGCAATGGCGGCAGAGATCGCCGACGATCTCGCCTTCGATCAGCCGCCGCGCCGCATAGGCCTGCTGCACCTCGGCGAGCGAGGGATTGGCGACGAAAGCGCCGCGGTTGCGATGCAGCGTGACGATGCCGGCGAAGGCGAGCCGGCGCAGCGCCTCGCGCACCAGCGTGCGGCCCGTGCCGAGCTTCTCGGCGATATGCGCCTCGCTCAGCTTCTGCCCGGGCTTGTAGCGCTCGGCGACGATCAGCGTCGCGATGGCGTTCGCCGCTGCGTCGTCGGAAGCCAAGCCGTGGAAGAGCCCGCCGCGGCCGAACTGGCGCGCTTCGCTCGGCAGCGCGCGCTCCCGCACAGGCGGCGGCTCGGCGCGGATCTTCATCGGCTCTCCGGCGCGCTTCAGCGCCTTGAGAATGGTTTCGGCCGACAGCGCCAGACCGTGACGGCGCTCCAGTTCGGATTTCAGCCGGTGGACGCCAAGCCCCTCGTTCTGCCTGAGTTCGAGAATCAGGGCTTGCTCGCGCGCGAACACTTTCTGGTTCGGCGACGACGACGGTCTGCGGCTCGTGTCGGCCAGACCTTCCGGCCCCGCCTCCTGGTAGCGCCGCCACCATTTGCGCAAAGTTGGACGCGAAATGCCGAAGCGCGCGCACACGCGCCCGGCGCTGCCCGTCGCCTCGTAGGCTTCGATCCAGCGCAAGCGTTCCTCGATCGGCATCGGTTAGACTCGGGGCATAGGTTCGACGCGAAATGATCTATGTAGACTGTTTAATGACGGAGACCTCGCAATGACAAGCGCCCCCGCCCGGGATTTCCGCGGCTATGGCGGCCACCCGCCCGATGTGGCCTGGCCCGGGCAGGCCCGGGTCGCCGTCTCCTTCGTCGTCAATTTCGAGGAGGGGGCGGAACTGTCCGTCACCGACGGCGACGAGCGCAACGAAGGCGCCTATGAGGCGGTCGAGGAAATCGTCGGTTCGCCGGATTTCTGCCAGGACTCGCATTTCGAATACGGCCCCCGCGCCGGCTGGCGGCGCGTCGCCGGCCTGCTCGCCGCGCACGGCGCACAGGCGACGCTCAACGCCTGCGGCCGCGCCGTCGAGCGCTCGCCCTGGCTCGCGCGCGAGGCGGTGAGCCAAGGCCATGAGGTGTCCTGCCACGGCTGGCGCTGGGAGCGACACGCGGGCATGAGCGAAGCCGTCGAGCGGCGCGCCATCGCGCTCACGGTAGAGGCGATCCGCGCTGCGACGGGCGTCGCGCCGGTCGGCTGGCACACGCGCTCCGCGGCCTCGCTCAACACGCGCCGGCTGCTCAAGCAGCACGGCGGTTTCCTCTACGATAGCGACGCCTACAGCGACGATCTGCCATTCTTCGTCGAGGTCGAGGGCGAAAGCAGGCTCGTGCTGCCCTACGCCTTCGACACCAACGACATGAATTTTTTCCGCACGCCGCGTTTCGTCACCGGACAGGATTTCGCCGATTACGTGATCGCCGCTTTCGACCGGCTCTGGCGCGAGGGCGCGAGCGCGCCGCGCATGTTGTCGATCGGCCTGCATTTGCGGATGATCGGCCGCCCGGGCCGCATCGGCGGGTTGGAGACGATCCTGGCGCATATGCGCCAGCGCGGCGGCGCCTGGATGGCCCGGCGCGACGCCATCGCCCGCCACTGGTTGGCCAATGTTGAGGCGTGAGGCGTCCGTGCGCCGCCTCCTCATCATCAATCCCAACACCACCGAGGCGATGACGCAGCGTATCGCCGCCCAGGCGCGGCGCTTTGCGGCCCCCGATATGCGCATTGAGACGCGCACGGCGGCCTTCGGACATTCGGTGATCGCCAGCCGCGCGGCCTACGCCATCGCCGCTCACGCGGCGCTGGAGGCCTACGCGAGGGCGGGCGGCGGCTTCGACGCCGTCATCCTCGCCTGCTTCGGCGATCCCGGCCTGGAAGCGCTTCGCGAGGTCGCGAGCGAGCCGGTGTTCGGGCTTGCGGAAGCCTCGATCCGGGACGCCGACGGCTACGGCGAACCCTTCGCGATTCTGACTTTGGGCCGGGCCTGGATCGGAATGCTCGAAGAGCGCGTTCTGCTGGCGCGCGTTGGCGCGCCCTTCCTCGGCGTCTTCGCCGGCGAGGGAACCGGGCTCGACGCCGCGCACGACGCCGGCGCGGTCGTCGCGCGCCTTCAGGGGCTCGCCGACGCGGCGGTGCGCGCCGGCGCCGGGGCGCTCATCCTCGGCGGCGCCGCGCTCGCGGGCCTCACGGCGGAGTTGCGGTGCGAGGCGCGCCTCGTCGATTGCGTTGAGGCGACAATGCGCGCGGTGGCCGGCGCGCTCGCGAGCCAGGCCGGATCCGTCGCGCCGCCGGGCTCCACCTGCCTCGCGCCGCCGTCGGAGTGAGCGCGGCAATGGCGAGGTCCGGTTGGCGGTCGGGCGCAACGACGGCGCCAAGCGCTTCCCCAATGTCAGCGGCGGCGGAAAAAGCGCCAGACGGCGGTGTGAAAGTGCGCCAGTCGGGTTGAGACAAAAGGGCCGCAGTCTCAGGCAGTCGACTGCAAGCCAGCTTGAACGCGGGATCGCTTGCGCAAAAGTCGAGTTCGTCGGCGTCCTCATAGCCGCAGCCGATGGCGTGCATCGAAAGCGGCTGCGACTTTCTTCGATCCAACGGCTGAAAAGAAGAGCGACAGAAGATTACGTCGCTCATGGCGAGCGGAGCGTTGCGAGGCGCCGGCCCGGATGAGCGTAAGCAACCAAGCCCTACGCTATATCAGCGCCATACGCCACGCTCGCCACCCAAAACTCGCACCCATCATGAATAAGATGGGCTAGGCCACGCCATGGTTTGTAAAGAGGTTGCGGCTGACGGAGTCTATGTGGGTTCGCATGGCGCTTGCCGCCGCCTCGGCGTCGCGCCGCAACAGCGCCTCGACTATCGCTTTGTGCTCCTCGCAATAAGTTTGCCGCCGCTGCGGGCTGAAGGATCGTCGTTTGATATCGCGCCATAGGTCTTGGCTTCGGATCAGGCGTAGGATCTCGTGTAGATGATTGAGCAAATCGTTGCGTGACGCCGAGAAAATTCGTTGATGCAGCTCGGCGTCCCAATGCTCGAACGTTTCCATATCGACGGCTTCGACCGCGGCGGCGTGCGAGAGGGCGACTTCGTGAATGTCGTTGGCGCTGGCGTTTGTCGCGGCAAGGGCGGCGGCGCGCGGTTCGAAGATCTGCCGCACCGCCATCATGTCGATTGGACTCACGCCCGTCAGTTTCTGAACAACGCTCATGAAATCGGGGCTGCCGCCATGGCGCAGAAAAGTGCCGCGTCCCACCTCACGGGTCAGCGAACCATCGGCGGCGATCTTGTCGATGGCGCCGCGCACGGTGTTTCTCGCCACCTTGTATTCCGCCGCCAGGTCGCGCTCGTTGGGAAGGCGGCGGCTATCGCTCCACTCGCCGGACTCTATGCGCCGGCGAAGCGATTGCTCGATTTCCGCGGCGATTAGTTTCGGCATCGCTCTGCGCCAACATGCACCAATGCTAGACCAATTAGCACAAGCCAGACTCCCTGTCGAGCGCTGTCTTGATGCTTATTTGCCATAACAAAAGCGTTATGTGATAAGTATGTACGTCGCCGCTACGGGGAGATTCGGCGCGCCGAGCGCAAATTTCGGGCGAGTCGAAAGCGTTTTTCGATTTCTCGCTTGCGTTTTAAACCAAGGAGCATTTCAATGGCTCAGAATACGAGGGAGCGGCCGAGATGAAGATAGCGACTTATCGCGTCGGCGCCGAGCGTCGGGTCGGCCTGATCGATGAGGCGCGCCAGACGGTTTCACCATTCGATATCCCGGAAGCCGAAGCGCGGCAGGGCGTTCTCGCCCTCATCGACCGAGCGACCCTGCCGCGCCTGCTTTCGCCCATGCCCTTGAAGGAAGCTGTCCTCGAAGCGCCGATCCCCCGACCCCGGCGCAACATCTACTGCGTCGGCAAGAACTATCACGAACACGCAAAGGAATTCGCGTCGAGCGGCTTCGATTCCGGCGCCAGCGCCGGCGCGGTGCCGAAGCATCCGATCATTTTTTCGAAAGTGCCGGAATGCGTGATCGCGCATCGCCATCCGGTTTCGATCGACCGCAATGTCTCGAACGCCATCGACTACGAAGCCGAACTCGGCGTAATCATCGGCAAGGGCGGGCGGGGCATCCGGCCGTCCAACGCGCTCGACCATATCTGGGGCTATACGATCATCAACGACGTGACCGCCCGCGATCTGCAAGGCCTCTATAGTCAATGGTTGATCGGCAAATCCCAGGACACATTCTGTCCGATGGGCCCCTGGGCCGTTACGAAAGACGAGATCGATCTCGGCGATACAAAAATAAAGTGCTGGATCAACGGTGAACTGCGCCAGAACGCCAACGTCCGCGACCTCATTTTCGACGTCCCGACAATCATCGCGACGATTTCCGCCGGCGTTACGCTGATGCCGGGCGACGTGATCGCCACCGGCACTCCCGTGGGGGTTGGCATCGGCTTCAAACCACCGAAATACCTTGCCCCCGGCGACGTCGCGCGTATCGAGATTTCCGGCATCGGCGTATTGGAAAACGAAATCCAGGAGTATCGGGCGTGACAGGCGCAGCGGTCGGTCAAACCCAGATCGAGATCGACGGCTCGGGCTCGGCGATCGTTTTCGTGCACGGTCTCGGCGGCGACTCGAACTCGTTCCAAATGTTGCTGGACGCGCTTTCCGGGTTTCGCTGCATCCGCCTCGACCTGCCGGGTTCCGGTCGTTCGCCGCGCCCGTTCGAGGCGCTCTCGATCGATCTGTTCACGCAGAGCGTGGCTGAGGTCGTCGACAAGGTCGGCGGCGGCGCCGTTCACCTCGTCAGTCATTCCATGGGCACGCTCGTGTGCCAGCATGTCGCCGCGCGCTTTCCCGAGTCCGTCAAGAGCCTGACGCTGTTTGGACCGATCGTGGAACCGTCCGACGCGTCGCGGCAGCGTCTGCGCGATCGCGCGCTCGCGGCGCGGCGGGGCGGATTGATAGACATCGCGGACGCGGTCGCGCTCGGCGGAACATCGTCGACCTCGCGCAACGCAAACCCGCTGCTTGCTCCGTTCGTGCGCGAGAGCCACATGCGGCAGGACCCGGAAGGATTTGCGCAAACCTGCGAAGCGCTCGCCGCCGGCGTCGCCGCGGACCTGAGGCTCCTGCGGCGCCCAATGCTGATCGTGACCGGCGACGAGGACGCGGTCGCGCCGCCGAGCGCCGCGCGGGCGCTTGCCGACAAGGTCAAAGGGGCTAAGCTGAAAATCCTGGAGCATTGCGGGCATTGGACGCCCTTCGAGCGTCCGCAAGACTGCGCGCGACTGCTTTCGGAGCACGTAAGGGCGCACGAAATGGCCTGACGGGCTGCGCGCATTGGCTGCGCCTGCAAAGGGCCGGCATGACGATGAGGAGGAATGACCATGGCGGACGAGTATAACGGAACCAACGGCTCGGGCGGCGTCATCTTCACGAACGTCCGGATTCTCGACGGCACCGGCGAGTATCCCTACACCGGCGAAGTCACGGTGCAGGGCAACCGCATCAAACAGGTGACCAAGGGCTCCTCGCGGCTGAACGGCGGCGGCGGCATGGGCGGGCAGACGGTGATTGACGGCATGGGTGCGACGCTCATGCCCGGCCTCTGCGATGCGCATCTGCATCTTTCCTGGAACAACGCGCCGGGCATCGACCCCATCCAGATGATGCCGCCCGAGGAGCATACGCTCGTCACCGCCCAGATGGCCAAGCTGGTGCTGGACGCCGGTTTCACCATGGGCTGCGGCGCCGCGGCGGCCAAGCCTCGCCTCGACGTCGTGGTTCGCAACGCGATCAACAAAGGCATGATCCCCGGCCCGCGCTACCGCGCCGCCGGCCCGGAAATCACCACCGTCGGCGGTCTCGGCGATTCCGCGCCCTCGCATATCCCGCATGAAGGGCTGAACCTCGGCATCGTCGTTTCCGGTCCTGAGGAGGTGCGCCGCACCGTGCGCACGCTGATTAAATACGGCGTCGATTCCATCAAGCTCAATCTGTCCGGCGAAGAAATCACCGGCATGGGGGCCGAAGAGACGCCGATGGCGGAAGAGGAAGTTGCGATGGCGGTGCGCGAGGCCAAGGCGCGAGGCCTCGTACTCGCCGCTCACGCGCGCTCGTCAGGTTCCGTCATTCAGTGCGTGCGGCACGGCATTCAAAATATCTATCACGCCTCCTTCGCCAACGAGGAAGCGCTGGATATGCTGGAGGCCAACAAGGACAAACACTTTGTCGCGCCCGGTCTTGCGTGGCTTATCAACACGGCGCGCCACGCCGGGGAATGGGGGATCAAGCCGGGCTCGCCGCTCACCATCGCCTACGAGCGCGAACTCGAGCACGCCGTGGAGAGTTGCAAGAAGATGCATAAGCGTGGCATTCGCGTCCTCATCGGCGGCGACTATGGTTTTGCCTGGACGCCGCAGGGCACCAACGCCAAGGACCTTGAGATCTTCGTCGACATGCTCGGCTTCTCGCCGATGGAAGCCATCATCGCCGCCACCAAACTCGGGGGTCAGATCATGATGCGCGGCGACGAACTCGGGATGATCAAGCCGGGCTATCTCGCCGACATGCTGCTCGTCGACGGCGACCCGATCGCCAACATTCGCGTCTTACAGGACAAGGCGCGGCTCATCGCCATCATGAAAGACGGCCAGTTCCACAAAGCGCCAAAGATGAATGAACAACGCCGACGGATGACCGCGTGAGCCTTACTAGCGCCAGACCCGCTGAAGGCGTCACGGCTCGTCAGGCCTGGACGGGACTTGCCCTGCTCGCCGGGGCGATCTTCCTTTGGATGGTGTTTGGCGTCTGGCCGGATTGGCTGGATTGGCTGCTCATCGGTAAAAAGGCCTTCGTCAGCGCAGTGCTCAACGGCGTTACGCTGGCGGGCCTTTATTTCCTCGTCGCTAGCGGTTTCACGCTGGTTTTCGGATTGATGCGCAACGTCAATCTCGCGCACGGCTCGCTCTACCTGCTCGGCGCCTATATCGGTTACGACGTGACGCAATGGACCAATAATTGGTTCACGGGCGTCCTCGCCGGCGCGCTGGCCGTAGGCGTCGTCGGCGCCCTGTTGCAAATCCTCGTGTTCCAACGCCTCGCCGGCGACGAACTGCGGCAGACGCTGGTGACGCTCGGCATCTCCATTGTCGCGGCCGATCTCATGCTGGCGATCTGGGGCGGCAAGACCTACCAGTTCACAATTCCGGACTGGCTCGACGGCGCCGTCAACACGCCGATCATCACCGCGATCAGGTCAAACGGCCAGATCGTGACCATGCGCTATCCCTTCTATCGCCTCGTCGTGCTCGCCGCCTCGATCGTCATCGGCGTTGGCCTGTGGCTGGCGCTCAACAAGAGCAAAGTCGGCATGATGATCCGCGCCGGCGTTGACGATCGCGCCATGCTTTCGATGACGGGCGTCAATGTTCGCCTGCTGTTCGTCGGCGTTTTCGCGATCGGCGGCATGCTCGCCGGCTTTTCCGGCGTTATTGGCGGCTCTGCGCTGTCGGTAGCCCCGGGCGAAGACATCCGCTATTTGCTGGCGTCGCTGGTCGTTGTGATCGTCGGCGGCATGGGCTCAATCACTGGCGCCGCTATCGGCGCGTTGCTGATTGGCCTGGCCGAGCAGATCGGGCTGGTCTATTTCCCCACCTATGGCATCGTCCTTACCTTCGTCATCATGGTCGTGACCCTGGCGTTGCGTCCGCAGGGGATCATGGGCAACGCCCGCACGCGCGATGCCGATCCGCTGCGGGCGGCTTCGCCCGGCGATATCGTCTCGCCCGAATTCACGCCGGCGACCGCCTGGCTCGGGCTCGCGCTCATCTTATTCCCGCTCGTCGTATCGCCATTCGTCGCCTTCCAGATTGGCGCGCAGACCTTGATCTTCGGCATGATCGCGCTCTCGCTGATGCTGCTTGCGGGCTATGGCGGGATGGTTTCTCTCGCCCAACTGACGGTAGCGGGCGTCGCCGGTTACAGCGTCGCTATTCTCGGCCCTAACGGAACCGGCGTACTCGGCTTCGGCTGGCCCTGGTGGCTTTACGTGCCGGCGGCGATCCTGATCGCGGGCGGCGTTTCGGCGTTGATTGGCATGATCGCCGTGCGCACTGCCGGCATCTACACGATCATGATCACGCTGGCGGTCGCGACGGCGTTCTACTATTTCGTGCAGCAGAACTACTCCCTGTTCAACGGACACTCAGGCTTTCGCGGCGTCGCGCCGCCGACGGTGTTCGGCGTCGAATGGCATCGGCAGATTCCCTTCTACTATCTGAGCCTTGGCATTGCCGCGCTCGCCTATAGCGCCGTCATCTATTGTGCTCGATCCACGTTTGGGCGGGCGCTGATGGCGACGCGCGACAACGCGCGCCGAGCGAGCGCGGTCGGCTACGATGTCACGTTGCATCGGGTGGTCGCCTATTTCTTCGCCGGAATCATCGCCGGCGCCGCGGGCGTACTGTACGTCTGGTTCAACGGCCGCATTTCTCCGGGCTCGGTGGGAGTTGGCCAGGTGATAGGCATCCTCGTCATCGCCGTGATCGGCGGTCTGCGCCATCCCATCGGGCCTTTCATCGGCGCGGCGGTCTATGTCTTCCTGAACACCTTCGCGATCAACATCGTTGGCGCCGACCGCTTCAACACGCTTATCGGACTGGTCTTTCTCGTGATTGTTTTCGCGTCGCCTGATGGCCTGCTCGGCCTCTGGCGTCGGCTCGCGCCGTACTTGGCCGCAAAACCTCTGCGCGAATCCTAGGGGTTGGCTTCACGTTCAACAAAGCCCAACATGGGCGTTCAAGGGAGGGAATGATGAAGGGTACTGCGAAGACTTTGCTGATGGCGGCTTTGTTGGGCGGTGTGGCGCTTATGCCGCACGCGGCTCTCGCCGACGGGACGATCAAGGTTGGCCTGTTGGCGACGCTGGAGGGCGCGTTCACCGTGCTCGGCCAGGACAGCATGCGCGGCGCGGAACTGGCGCTGAAAGAACACAATTACATGGCTGGCGGCAAGAAGATCGAAATCATCAAAGGCTCGTCCGACGCTTCACCGGACAGCGCCGTCAAAGCCGCGCGAAAGCTAGTCGAGCAGGACGGCGTGGCAATCCTGATCGGGCCGCTGTCCGGCGATGAAGGGTTGGCCATTAAAGACTACGCCAAGACCCAGCCGAACGTGACCTTTGTCAATGGCGTCTCTGCGGCGCAGGACACGACGCTTCGCGATCCCGCTCCCAACTTCTTCCGCTTCAACACCGATGGCGCTCAGTGGATGGCTGGGCTCGGCGACTACGTCTACAACGTGAAGAAATACAAGACGGTGGTCACCGTCGCCGAGGATTATTCCTTTCCTTATAGCCAGGTGTTTGGCTTCATGGCGTCGTTCTGCCGCGATGGCGGCCATGTGCCGAAGAAGTTCTGGGTGCCGATTGGCAACAAGGACTTCTCCTCGGTCATCGCCGCAATTCCAGACAATGTCGACGCGATTTATGTTGCGCTTGGCGGCGCCGATGGCGTGAATTTCCTCACGCAATACCAGCAGGCTGGCGGGACCGCGCCGCTGATTGGCGGTTCGATCACCGTCGATCAGACGGTGCTCAGCACCAAAGGCAAGCAGCGCGATTACATCGTCGGCACGCCGTCAGCCGGGCCGATCGCCGACAACGACCCTGGCGCGGCTTGGAAGAAGTTCGTCGCCGACTACAAGGCCGCCTTCAAGGACGGTTTCCCGTCGCCGTCGCTGTTTGCGCAAGGCTATTACATCAATACCGAGGCGGTGCTGCTCGCGCTCGACAAGATCCACGGCGACCTCTCCGGCGGCGAAAAGAAATTGCGCGATGCGCTCAGCACTCTCCAGTTCGAGACGCCGACCGGGCTCGTCAAGCTGGACAAGAACCGTCAGGCGATCGCCGACAATTATCTGACCGAAGTCGCCAAGGCCGACGATGGGCATCTCTACAACAGGGTCATCAAGGTGGTGCACAACGTCAACCAAACTTTGGGCATTCCCGAGGCGGACTTCCTCAAGCTCGGCAAAGCGAGCCGCGACAACCCCGACTGCAAGTAAGCCCCGCGCGAGATCCCACCATGGCAGGCGACAAAGCCGCTGAACGTCTTTCCTCCAACAGCGTTCATGCGCTGGAGTTGGCGGGCGTCGGGCATCAATTTGGGGCGCTTGTCGCGCTCGCCGACATCAACCTCCGGGTTGCCGCCGGCGAGCGGCGGGCTATTCTCGGCTCGAACGGCGCCGGCAAGACGACGCTGTTCAATGCCGTGACAGGAGATTTTCCGCCGACGTCGGGGCGGATTCGCTTCTTCGGCGAGGACATCACCGCTTTTCCGGTTCAGGAACGGATCCGGCGCGGACTGCGCCGGACCTATCAAATCAGCCAGTTGTTCGGCGGACTGACGGTGCTCGACAGCATCTTCGTCGCCTGCCGCGGCGTATCGCATCGCCGCCTCTCGCTTCTGCGCCCGTCGGCGAACGACGTCACCATGGCGCAAGCACGCTCGATCGCCCATTCCGTCCAACTCGACGACATTTTAGAGACGCCGGTTTCCGTTCTCAGCCATGGACAGCAGCGCCAGCTTGAGATCGCGCTGGCGCTGGCTGGCGCGCCGCGCTTCATCCTGTTTGACGAACCGGCGGCCGGCCTATCGCCTTCCGAGCGGCGCGACCTGGTCGCGATCCTCAACGCGCTGCCGGCCTATATCGGCTATATTATTATTGAGCACGATCTCGACGTGGCGCTGCGCGTATCGACCTACGTCACTATGATGCACAATGGGCGTATTTTCACAGAAGGCACGCCCGAGCAGATCGAGAACGACCGCCAAGTGCAGGAGATCTATCTCGGAGCGGGTCATGGCTAAGCGACCCGCTTCCGCATCGGCGGCTCTGAAGCCGATCCTGCAAGTGCAGGATTTGCAAGTTTACTACGGCGAGTCGCACGCCTTGCAGGGCGTCTCGTTGACGCTTGAGCGCGGCGTGCTGTCGGTTGTCGGCCGCAATGGCATGGGCAAGACGACGCTTTGCAATACGATCGTCGGCCTGATGCACGCGCGCTCGGGCGGCGTGCGCTTCGATGGACGCGACATATCCAATCTGGAGCCATACCAGATCGTGCGCGCCGGCGTCGGCTTCGTGCCGCAGGGCCGTCGCCTGTGGCCAAGCCTCTCCGTCGACGAGACGCTTCGTCTCAGCGAACGGGACGGAGCGGCCGGACATTCCTGGACGGTTGAGCGCGTCTATTCCACCTTTCCGCGCCTAGCCGAGCGGCGAAGCAACGGCGGCGGGCAGCTATCCGGGGGCGAGCAGCAGATGCTGGCGATTTCGCGCGCCCTGCTGAGCAATCCGCGCCTCCTGGTCATGGACGAACCCACCGAAGGCTTGGCGCCTGTAATCGTTACGCAGGTCCGAGACCTGCTGCTTCGCCTCTCCAGCGAAGAGGACCTGTCGGTTCTCGTCGTCGAGCAGAATATCGGCGTCGCCACCTCCGTTTCCGACTCCGTCGCCATCATGGTCAATGGCCGCATCAACCGGATCATGGATGCGGGGGACCTGGCGCGAGACCGCGATCTCCAGCAGCGATTGCTCGGCGTCGGCCGCTTCGGCGAAGAGGCGGCGTCGACGCACGAAGCGGCGCCCGAGGCAATCGCGGGAGAGGCCAAGGTCTTCCGGGTGGCGCGCACAGGCGCCGCGAGCGCAGACGGCGCCTCGCCCGTCTACCGGGCCGACCGATTGCCCAATCGCTGGGGCGTGCGCAGCGCCTCCGCCAAGCCGATCACCGCCGAAACCGAGGTGAGCGCCGCCTCACCGCCGGCGTTCACGATTCCCTTTGCTGAACGCGTTGGACGGATCGCGCTGGTTGCTGGCACGTTCGACACCAAGAGCGCCGAGTTGCGCTTCATCGGCGACCGGTTGCGCGCGCTGAACATTGCCGTGCGCACCGTCGATCTCTCGACGTCGGGAAAGATTTCGCGCGCCGATGTGACGCCGGTGCAGGTCGCAGCGATGCATCCGCGCGGCTCCAGCGCAGTGTTTTCGGGCGATCGCGGCGCTTCCGTCACCGCCATGGCGGAAGCTTTCGGCCGCTGGATCGAGCGCGAGCGCGGTATTGGCGGCGTCATATCCGCAGGCGGCTCCGGGGGCACTTCGCTGGCGACGGCGGGCATGCGCAGGTTGCCGCTCGGCATTCCCAAGATCATGATCTCGACCGTCGCCTCGGGCGAAGTCGGCCGCTACGTGGGCGCCGCCGACATCTTGATGATGCATTCGGTCGCCGACGTTCAGGGCTTGAATGTCATCACCGAACAAATCCTCGGCAACGCCGCCAACGCGCTCGCCGGCATGATCTCGGGCCT
Organism: Roseiarcus sp.; assembly: GCA_035606915.1. Taxonomy (GTDB): domain Bacteria; phylum Pseudomonadota; class Alphaproteobacteria; order Rhizobiales; family Beijerinckiaceae; genus Roseiarcus. Next base: position 47,045 of record DATNDU010000008.1, read on the forward strand.
GCCCACGGCCGAGGCGCGGGAGGCGCGGCGGCGCTTGGCGCGGCCCGCCGTTGGCATCACCATGTTCGGCGTGACGACGCCGGCAGTGCAGGCGATCACCAAGCGCCTCGAAGGCGACTTTGACTGTCTCGTGTTCCATGCGACCGGGACGGGCGGGCGTTCGATGGAGGCCCTCGGCGACTCCGGGCTGCTCGCCGGCTTCATCGACCTCACGACGACGGAGGTCGCTGATATGGTCGTCGGCGGCGTCTTCGCCGCCGATGCCGATCGCTTCGGCGCGCCGATCCGGACCGGCTTGCCTTATGTCGGATCGGTCGGCGCGATGGATATGGTCAATTTCGGACCGCGCGACACGATGCCCGAGCGTTTCCGCAACCGCCGCCTCGTTGTCCATAACGCAAACGTCACCCTCATGCGCACGACGCGCGACGAAAACAGGGCGATCGGCGAGTGGATGGGATCGCGCCTCAACCTGATGGACGGCCCTGTGCGGCTTCTGCTGCCGCTGGGCGGCGTGTCTGCGCTGGATGCCGCCGGCCAGCCGTTTCACGATCCGGAGGCCGATAGCGCGCTCTTCGAGGCGCTCGAAAGGACGGTGCGCCAAAACGCGCGGCGCAGCATCGAGCGCGTCGAGGCCAACATCAACGACGACAAATTCGTCGCGGCCGTCGTGGGTGCCTTCGCGGCGATCTCGCCGCGCCGCGAAAGGAGAGCTTGATGCCCAGGATCGAGCGCGAGGCCATCCTCGCCAAATTGCAGGCGATGAAGCGCCAGCGCATTCCGATCATCGGCGGCGGCGCCGGCACAGGTCTGTCGGCCAAATGCGAAGAAGCCGGCGGCATCGACCTCATCGTCATTTACAATTCGGGGCGCTACCGGATGGCGGGTCGCGGGTCGCTCGCCGGCCTCCTCGCCTATGGCAACGCCAATGAAATCGTCCGCGAGATGGCCTATGAGGTGCTGCCCGTCGTCATCCGCACGCCGGTGCTCGCCGGCGTCAACGGCACCGATCCGTTCTGCCTCTTCGACTCCTTTCTCGACGATTTGAAACGCCTGGGCTTCTCCGGCGTGCAGAATTTCCCGACCGTGGGCCTCATCGACGGATTGTTTCGCGCCAACCTCGAAGAGACCGGCATGTCCTATGCCCTGGAGGTCGAGATGATCGCGTGCGCCCATGCCAAGGCCATGCTGACAACCCCTTACGTATTTTGCGCCGCAGACGCCGCAGCGATGGCGAGAGCCGGCGCCGACATCATTGTCTGCCACCTCGGCCTGACGACCGGCGGAACCATCGGCGCGCAGACCGGCCGCAAGCTTGCTGAGTGTCCCGCCCTTGTCGATGAATGGGCGGCAGCGGCGCTGGCGGTGAACCCCGAGGCGATCGTCCTGGTTCACGGCGGTCCGGTCGCGCAGCCGAGCGATGCGGAATTCATCCTTCGCAACACCAAGCATTGCCACGGCTTCTATGGCGCCTCCTCGATGGAGCGCCTGCCGACCGAACTGGCGATGACGGACCAGACAAAGAAGTTCAAGGCGATCGCCTTCGGGCGATCGGCCTAATCAGGAGCAAGGACCATGGTTGCGCAGACCTTGGGATCACTGATCCTTTGGCTCATCATTCTGGCGATCGCCATTGTAATCGCCGTTTATCTCTTGCGCTGGCTGTATCAGCGCTCGACGAAGGAAACGGCGTTCGTTCGCACCGGCTTCGGCGGCGAGAAAGTCGTCGTCAGCGGCGGCGCGTTCGTCATTCCGGTGCTGCACGACATTACGCCGGTCAACATGTCCGTGACGCGCATCGAGGTGGCGCGGCGCGAGACCCAGGCGCTCATCACCAAAAACCGAATGCGCGTCGACATCATCGCCGAGTTCTTCGTCAAGGTCGATTCGTCGAGGGAAGCCGTCAGCTTCGCCGCGCAAACGCTGGGGCGTCGCACTTTGCAGGCGGACGGCACGCGCGATCTTCTGGAAGGGCGCTTCGCCTCGGCGCTGCGGACGGTGGCGGCGCAAATGACGCTGGAGCAGATGCACGAGCAGCGGCAGGAATACGCGCAGCGCGTCAAGACCGTGGCGCTGGAGGGCCTCTCGCAGAACGGACTCCACCTGGAGAGCGTCGCGATTGTCGACCTCGACCAGACCCATCTCGAATTCTTCGACAGTTCGAACGCCTTCGACGCGGAAGGACTGACGCAGCTTACCGAGACCATCGAGTCGCGTCGCCGCATGCGCAACGAGATCGAACAGCGCACCCAAATCGAAATCCGCACCCAGAATCTCGACGCCCAGCGGAAGTCGCTCGAAATCGATCGCGAGGGGGAATATGCGCGGCTGGCGCAGGAACAGGACATCGAGGTGCGGCGCACGGCGCAACGCGTCGAACTCGCCCGCGACCGCGCCGTTCGCGATCAGGAAAGCGAACAGGCCCTGCTCGCCGCGCGCGAGGAGGTCGAAAAGTCAAAATTCGTCCAGGAACGCAATCTCGCCGAGGCGCGAATACAGAACCAGGAGGACATCGAGCAGCGCGAGATCGCCCGCCGTCGCCATGTCGACGAAGTCGAGATGAAGACGCGCGAGCTTACGGAGCGCGAGCAGATCGTTTTGGAACTGGCGCTGGAAAAGGCGCGGATTCAGCGTGAACGCGAGCAGAGCGAACTGGAGCTGGATCGCCGCCGCGTGCTGGAACTTGCGGAGATCAACCGCCAGATCGTCGTCGCCGCGAAGAACGCGGAACTGGCGCAGGCCGAATCCGAACGCAAGCGCACAGAGATCGTCGCCAACCAAGACGTGGAGTCGACCCGGATCGCGCAGGAGCGTGTTCTGGATCAAGCCCGCATAGAACGCGAACGGTTGCTCGACGCTCTCAATATCGCCAAACGTCAGGCTTTTGAGGAGGCCGAAATCAGCTCCGGCGAGGAAATCGAGCGGGCGCGGATCGCCACCGAACGCGGCCTCGCCGAAGCGCGCGTGGCGCGCGACGGCGACCTTCGTAAACTCGAAGTCGAGCGCGACAAATCGGTACAAGTGGCCGAAATCGATAGCGTCATCGAAATCGCCAAAAAGTCGGCGGAGCGTTCGGCGGCGATCGCGATTGCGGAAACGGCGCGAGCCCAAGCTGTCGCTGCCGAGGAACAAGCGTTCACCGTGCGGGAAACCGAGATCGCTCACCGCCGCAAAGCGACGGATCTCATCGCGGCGGCGCGGGAAACGGAGCGAGACGCGCTGCGTCTCACGGGCAAGGCGGAGGCCGAGAGGGCCGCGGCGACAAGCTTCGCTGACGCCGTCAGGATCGCCGCTCAGGGCGAAGCCGAGGCCGAAAAGATCAAAGCTCTCGCGGCGGCCGAACGTTACGAGGTTGACGCCAAGGGCGCGATGCAACTCAACGAGGCCGAGAACACACTTTCCGAATCCGCCCGTCTCTCGCGATTCCGCGGTAAGCTTCTGGAGCGCATCGAGGGCATCGTGCGCGAGAGCGTGCGGCCGATGGAGAAGATCGAAGGGATCAAAATATTGCATATCGACGGGGCCAACGGCGCGCCCGGCGCAAACCGCAATGTCACCGACGAAGTGATCGACTCCGCCCTGCGCTACCGCGTCCAGGCGCCGATGATCGACAGCCTGATGAAAGAGATCGGCATCGAGGGCGGCAGTCTTGGGCGCATGACTGAGGTGTTGCGCGACGCCAAGGACATCGAAAGCCTGGCCTCGAAGCGCACGAAGCCCGCGCATGGCGCCACGCCGGCGAACGGTAGCGACCGCGATGACGAACGCTGAGGGGCGGGGCTGAATGGCGAAGGTCTACGCCTCCATTGTAGTTCCGGCCAACGCCAGCGCCGTCTGGGACGTTATCCGGGATTTCAATGCGCTGCCAAAATGGACGCCGTTCGTCGCCGAGAGCCGCATCGAGCAGAATGCGGCCTCCGACAGAGTCGGCTGCATCCGCAACTTTCGCTTGAAGAACGGCGGCCGCGTCCGCGAGCGGCTGCTGGCGCTGTCCGACTACGAAATGTCCTGTACCTACACGATCCTCGAAAGCCCGATGGGCGTGGAGAATTATCTGGCGACACTGCGTTTGATTCCGGTGACGGAAAGCGACCACACGTTCGCGGAGTGGAGCGCCGAATTCGACGCGGCGCCTGAGCGCGAGGATATCTTGGTTGAGGATGTCGGGCGCAACGTGTTCGCAGCCGGGCTGAGTGCGCTGAAGTCGCGGTTCTCGCGCTGAGCCATGGTCGATATTCGCCGCAGTACGATCGTCAATGCGCCTCTCGATGAGGTCTGGGCGATCCTGCGCGATTTCAACGGCCACGAGCGTTGGCACCCCAGCGTCACGTCGAGCGTCATCGAGGATGACGCCGATGCCGACCGCATCGGCGCGGTGCGCAATTTCCGGCTCAGCGACGGCGGGCGAATTCGCGAGCAGCTTTTAGCGCTCTCCGACGTCGCCAAGAGCTTTTCCTATTGCATCCTCGAAGCGCCGGTTTCGTTACGCAACTACGTCGCCCATGTGCGCCTTCGCGCGGTTACTGAGAACGATACCTGCCTTTGGCAATGGTCCGCCTCGTTCGACCCGCTGCCGGCCGAAAGAGAGCGACTCACGCGGTTTGTCGCGCAAGACATCATGGCCGCTGGCTTTCGCGCCGTGTCCGGCTTGTTAGTTGGCGAAACCGGAGCGTCATCGCCGCCCGCCGACGCGCCGAAAGCGCTGTCGGCGCCCTCGGGCCTGGAGGCGACAGCGATCATTCTGACGCGCTACGGCGGCCCCGACGCGCTGGTTGCACAGAAAATCCTCGTCGCCAGCCCAGGTCCCGGCGAGGCCCGGATTCGACAGACCGCGATTGGCGTCAATTTTATTGACGTCTACTGCCGTCGGGGCAGCTTCCAGATAGTCGCGCCTCCCGGCATTATCGGCATGGAGGCCGCGGGCGTTGTCGAAAGCGTCGGTCCCGGCGTCACCAACGTGAAGCCTGGCGATCGCGTTGGCTATGCCTGCGCGCCGCCGGGATCCTATACATCGATCCGCACCATGCGAACCGATCTTCTTGTCCAACTGCCGGCCCTGCTGACCGACAACGCCGCGGCGTCGATGCTGTTGAAGGGAATAACGGCGGGGTTTCTCCTGCATGACGTCTATGCTGTGAGGCCGGGCGATGTCGTTGTCGTGCATGCGGCGGCAGGCGGCGTCGGGCAACTGCTCTGCCGCTGGGCGAAGGCGCTCGGCGCGACGGTGATTGGCGCAACATCGAGCGACGCAAAGGCCGAGCAGGCGAAGCGGGTTGGTTGCGATCACGTGATTATCACCACGCGGCAGGACATCGCGGAAGCGGTGATGCGGTTGACCGACGAGCGCGGCGCCGAAGTTGTCTACGATGCCGTCGGCAGAGACACGTTCGAGGCCTCGATCAACTGCCTTTCGCCTCGCGGTCATCTCGTCAGCTTCGGTCAGGCCTCGGGCGATGTCGGCGCCTATTCCATCGACAAGCTCGCCAACCGTTCCGTCACCCTCTCCCGACCCAATTACGTGCATTACACAGACACGCCGTCGAAACTCAAACAGCAAGCCGAAAGGCTATTTGGCGCCCTCGAGTCCGGTATTCTCGTAGCCGAGCGGCCACGCCCTTACGCTCTTGCCAACGTCTGCGACGCCCACGCCGACTTGGAAAGTCGGAAAACGACGGGCGCATTAGTGCTGATTCCGTAGCATACCCCGCCGACCTGCTGACAATGTTTGACGATCGCGTCCGTCGCCACATTCCTGAACCCCTGCGGGCGCGGGGTTTCGCCGTGGCTTTGCCACATGTCTCAGGTCGTCCGGCGAGCGCCTCAATCAGCAATGGACCACACGATCCCGGTCGCGCCTAGGAGGGCGACTATCCGTTCGCGAGCCGACAGGAACCCGTCGAGGATGAGCACGAGGCGCGAACGGCGGTCCTCGTTTGGCCAGACGGCGAGGTGGTCAATAGGATAGATAATGTGGTGGACGCCGTGGATGACGACGGGCTCAGCGACTCCGGCGACATGGAGAATGCCTTTGAGGCGCAGCAGGTCCGCGCCGAAGATGTCAACGATACTGGCAACGCAGCGTTCGAAGGCGCGCCAGTTTAACGCTGCATCGGCAAACAGCGACAAGGCGCCGATGACGGTAGATCCGTGGATACGGGGCGGTGAATGTGAAGGCAGCCGGTGGTCGAACCTGCTTTGGGTCGCCGACTGCCAACCAACGCCGGCGCCAATCCAGCGATCGGGATTGAGTACGCCGGCCGTGACCTCGATCACCTCTGCGGCAGCGTTAACCTGTGGGATCGAGCAACGAAGGTCGCGCGTCGCATCTTGCGCGGCGACATCCGTCTTCGTAAGCAAAATACGATCGGCGCAGGCGATCTGGCGGCGCGCTTCAGGCCGAGCCTCTAGCTGGGCCGCACCGTACTGCGCATCCGCCGTTACGGCCACCGATTCGAGCGGGAAATCTGCCGCGATCAGCGGATTTCCCGCGAGCTGCATTAGGATCGGCCCAGGCTCCGCGAGTCCAGTCGTCTCAATCACGACGCGTCGCAAATCGAGCGTTTCGTCTGCCAACCAGCGACGGCGCAACGCATTTAACGTCTGCGGTAAATCTGCCCGCAAACTGCAACAGAGGCAGCCGCCGCGCAGAAGGACGGTTTCGCCGTCAATTCGCTCGATCAGGTCATGGTCGATGCCAATCTCTCCGATTTCATTGATTAGGAGAGCGGTTCCGCGCATAGATTCTTGCTTGATGGCATAACGCAGCACCGTAGTCTTGCCGCTGCCTAACATGCCACTGAGCAGCGTCACCGGCCAGCGCGGCGGCCCTACAAGATTGCGAGGGTCGGTCATGTTGCGCGGATCACGAGGCGCGGCGGCAGGATGATCCGCTCGGTCCGGATCGTTGGATGCGCGATGCGCTGCAACAGGCGATCCGCTGCGACCTCGCCGATGTGCCGCGTGCCGACCGCCACGGTCGTCAGCGGCGGTCGACTGATTGCCGATTCCGCGACATTGTCAAAACCGACCACCGCCACCTCGCGCCCCGCTTCAATGCCCAGTTGATCGAGTGCGCTCAGGGCGCCATGCGCGACCATATCATTGTGGCACAGAAGTGCGGTGGGGCGGTTCTCGTGCGCCATCATCGTAATCACGGCTTCCGCAGCCTCGATGCGCGAGGAGGAGCAAGGAATCATGTGGTTAGCTGTGAGGCCGTGGCGGTCGAGTACGCTCTGAAAACCCAGAAGGCGCTCGGCCGATGCGGAGGTCCGACGCGCCGCGCCGATGAAGGCGATCTTGACATGTCCCCTTTCAATGAGATGTTCTGTAGCCAATTCTGTGCCTAATCTATAATCGGCGCTGACATAATCCGTCACCGAACCCGGCACGTGGCGCAGAATCTGCACCACTGGCACCCCCGAACGCTGAAGGCTTTCGATTGTGGCGCGCTGGGTGCCCTCGGCAGGGCTGAGGACTATGCCATCTGCACCCTGTTCGCGCATTCGCTGGATAAAGCGGCTTTGACGGACGACATCGTCGTTGGTGTTGGCAAGAAATGTCAGCAGGCCCGCCTCTTCGAGAACCCGCTCGATGCCTGAGGTCAGTTCGGCGTAGAATGGATTGGTAATCTCCGAAATTACGAGGCCCACGGTTTGAGAGCGTCCGGAGCGCATTGACGCCGCGCCGCGATTGTAGACATAGCCAAGCTCATCGATCGCCGCGAGGACGCGCGCGCGCGTCTTTTGAGCAACGAGTGGGCTGTCGCGCAACACGAGCGACACGGTTGAACGAGATATGTTCGCGCGATCTGCGATGTCAGTCAAAGTTGCGCGAGGCCGCTCAGCCGCCAGCGTTCCGGTCATGGTGATAAGGCCTCATTTATTTTGCATCGATCTATATTTCTATCGCATTCCCTCCGCATTCCGTCAATGCACGGGCAGTAAATACTGGGTGCTATACATTTAGATCGATGCAAAAAACAATTGCCAGAATCTGACGGATGTGCGAGCCTCGATATGCCTGTGCGTGCAAGGCGCTGAAACACATCGCGGCCAATGTCGGGCGCAAGGGAGGACAATATGAAGAAACGCTGTGAAATGGCAGGTTCGGCATTGCGGTTCGGGGCGGCAAGCCTATTGGCGCTGTGCGTCGTAGCGTCCACCACCGGCGCCCATGCTGACGACGCGGTCGCGGCAGCCAAGGCGGCCGTCGCGCGCTATGCGGGACCGCAGACCAAGTGGGAAGGGCCCGCCAGCGCTCCCAAGGTCGAAAAGGGAATGAAGGTCGTCTACCTGTCGGGCGACGAACAGAACGACATCTCGCACGAATACGGCGAGTACATGAAGCAAGCTGGCGCCAAGATCGGTTGGAATGTTACGGTAATCGACGGGAAGGGCAGTCCGACATCCTGGCTTGCGGCGTTCAATCAGGCTATTGCGCTGAAACCACAGGGCATTGCGATCTTTGCCGACGCGGCGAGCCTCAAGGATCGGATCGCCGCCGCTAATGCTCAGGGCATCAGCGTAGTGGGCTTGCATGCCGCAGGGCTTCCCGGCCCAGCGCCCGATCTGGGGCTCTTTGTCAACATCCAAGAGGATCCGCGCCAGATCGGCGCTGCGCAGGCTGACTGGGCTATCGCACACAGTGATGGCAAGGCAAGAGTGGTCGTGTTGACCCACAACGAATACAAGATTGCGGAAGTGAAATCCGACGCGACGCGCGACCAGATCTTGAAGTGCACAACCTGCAAGCTGCTCGATTACGCCAATTCACCGGCCTCGGAAGCCGCTCAGCGCATGCCGCAACTGACGACGAGTTGGGTGCAACGCTTTGGTGTGCCGCTCTACGTCACCTCGGTCGGTGATAACGATTTCGACTTCGCGGTGCCAGTCCTGCGAACCGGTGGCGTCAAAAAGACGGATGTGATGTTGATCGGCGCCGACGGAAACCGCTCCGCCTATGACCGCATCCGCAAAGGAGAGTATCAGACGGTCACCGTTTCGGAACCCATCGAACTTCAATCTTACCAAGCGATCGACGAGTTGAATCGCGCGTTCCACAAGTTGCCGCCAAGCGGCTTCGTTCAGGCTCCCTACCTCGTGACCAAAGAGAACGTGGACAAGGAAGGCGGGAGCAAGAACATGTTCGTCCCGTCGAACGACTACAAGGCCCACTATCTGAGCATCTGGGGCGTGAAGTAACGCTGCGCGCGTCGCGAGGCGCTGCCCATGAGGCAGCGCCTTGAAACCAACCCCGGCACGGGTAGACAAGACGCCTCACCGGGCCTGAAGCGGAGCACCGCGCCATGAAACAAACGTCTCGAACGGGCCCCTCGGGCGACACTACAGTCCTTTCGATTGCTCATCTCTCCAAGGCGTTCACTGGAACGCTTGCACTGGACAAGGTCGACTTCGACCTGAAAGGCGGGGAAATCCATGCCCTGCTTGGCCAGAACGGGGCCGGAAAATCGACCCTAATCAAGGTTCTTGCCGGCGTTTATAAGCCCGACTCCGGCGACATCTATCTGCACGGAGCCCGGGTGCGCCCGTCCGTTGACAAGCTGCCGATCAACTTCATTCATCAGGATCTCGGCCTGGTCGACACGATGAGCGTCGCCGAGAACGTTGGCATTGTCACCGGCTACGCGCGACGCGGCGGATTAATCGACTGGCGCGAAACCTATCGCGCCGCAGGACGCGCGCTTCAATCTATGGGCTGCGACATCGACCCCGACACCCCGACGCAGGCGCTGACGTCAGCGGAAAAATCCATTGTCGCCATCGCGCGCGCACTTACGACGAAATGCAGCATTCTCGTGCTCGATGAACCAACCGCTGCGCTACCCGAGGCGGATGTCGGGCGGCTTTTTGCGGCGTTGGAGCATTTGCGGGGACGCGGGCTAGGGATCATCTATGTCTCACACAGGCTGGACGAAGTCTTCCGCCTGGCCGACCGCGTCACCGTACTGCGTGATGGGCGCAAGATCGCCACCACCTGCGTCGAGTCGACGGCGCCCGACGGTTTGGTTGCAATGATCGTAGGCCATGACCTGCTCGAATCCCAACTCGCCGATCTCCGGCAGGGTGAAACTCCTGCGCTTGTCGTCGACAAGCTCCGATCCGGCTCCGTCGGGCCGGTTTCTTTTTCGGTTCTTCCCGGCGAAACGCTGGGGTTGGTCGGATTGCGCGGCGCCGGGCACGACATAGTTGCACGCGCGCTCTTCGGCGACAGACCGATTGACGCAGGCGCGATCACGCTGCACGGAAGCGAGCTTTCACCCCGCACGCCAGAGCAGGCGATGGCGGCAGGCATCGGCTTCATCTCCAGCAAACGCGGCGAGGAAAGCATGGCCGCCGCCCTGAGCGTTCGGGAAAACCTCTATCTCAATCCGACGCTGACCGGAGCCAAATTGACCCACTGGATAGGAGTCGCTGCCGAGCGGCAGCGCTGCTTGGATGTTCTGGCGCAGTATTCGGTGCGCCCGCGGGATCCCGATCGCCCTATTGCCACACTGAGTGGCGGCAACCAGCAGAAGGTAGTTGTTGCACGCTGGTTAGAGGGAACGGTGCGGCTTTTGGTTCTCGAAGAGCCAACGACGGGGGTCGATGTCGGCTCAAAAGCTGAGATCTACGCGCTAATGCGACAATCGCAGGCTAATGGCCTTGCCGTACTGCTGGTGTCGAGCGACTTCGAGGAGGTGGCCACGGTGTGTCACCGCGCAATCGTTTTCGATCGCGGCCATGCCGTAGCTGAAATCCCCCGAACCGAACTCACTGTTTCGCGTCTGACCGCACTCGCGTCAGGTGGCGACGATGTGGAGAGCGCCGCATGAGCTTCAATAGCCGCCCGCGATCAAACATTGCCGGGCGCGTCACCCGATTTGTGTCCGTTTGGGGATTGTTGGTCGTACTGGTGGCGCTGATCCTGCTCTTTTCGGTCCTCAAGCCCGATACCTTCCCGACCTATTTCAATTTTCAGGCTATTGTCGGGAGTAAATCGATTCAGGCGATCGTAGCTTTGGCCATCATGATCCCAATGGCGGCCAATCGCTTTGACCTATCGGTCGCCTTCGTTCTCGGGATCAGCCAGGTTCTGGCGATTGGACTTCAAGGCCTGGGACTTGCTTGGCCGCTTGTTGTCGTGCTGATCCTCGCACTCGGGGCTCTGGTTGGATTTATCAACGGTATTTTGGTGACGGTGGTTGGCATTGACAGCTTCATCGCGACTTTGGGGACGGGGACGGTCCTTCTTGGATTTAATCAATGGTACACCGGAGGGCAACAGGTGCTTGCCAATCTACCCGAGTCCTTCATTGCATTGTCTGCGGTCGTGGGTGGCGTTCCAATGCCCGCGGTCTATGTGTTCGTGATCGCGGTTGTGCTGTGGGTTGTCCTCGAATATCTGCCGGTCGGTCGTTTCGTCTACGTCCTCGGAATCAATCCGCGCGCCGCGCAACTGAACGGGATCTCGGAGCGAAAGTACGTCACCGGCGCGCTTATCGCCTCGGGGACGTTGTCGGCATGGGCCGGGATCGTGCTTGAGTCGCAGCTTCAGGTCGGACAAAGCTCGGTTGGAATGGAGTATCTTCTGCCCGCGTTCACAGCAGCTCTGCTTGGCGCGACGACCATAAAACCGGGACGGGTCAACGTATGGGGAACCGTGCTTGCGGTGGCGGTTTTGGCGGTGACGGTCGCCGGCCTCAACCAACTCGGCGCTCCGTTTTTCGTCGAGTCTTTGTTCAACGGCGCGACCCTTATTATTGCGGTCGGCCTCGCAGTGACGGCGAGCAAACGCCAGGTCAGGGCGGGGTCAGCCGCCGACGCGGCAGCCAGGGCAGGCGGGCCTGCCAACGCAGCTATGAGTGAGGAAGGCATATCCAAATGAGTGATGCAAACGAGGTCAAACCCGGCGGCGATAATAGCCCGGCTCTGGCCCAGGATTGGACACGCTCGCGCTGGGGCGAGGACGATCAACGCGGCAATGGCAATTTGCAGGGCCCGGCCAAAGTGCTTCAAGCGCTTGCGCTGGTGCGCAGTGGAGAGATCATCTCGCTTGGCCATCGCTATGACGCGCATATTCCTCTCGCCCCCGGGCGGCTGTTTGGGCTGCGCATGCCGGGCGGCCCGACCGGCGGCCCCTATGGCGCCCGCAGCCGCACCGTCTGGAACGACGAGTTCCTGACCACCGAGATTGGTCAGATTGGCACCCACATGGATGCGCTCGGCCATCTCGGTCGTCAGGTTGGCGCGGCGTCGGATCACGCGAGCACTTTGTTTTACAACGGTACGCCGCTGTCCGACATTTGGTCGCCCTACGGATTACGCCGGCTCGGCATCGAGAATGCGCCCGTCTTCTTTACGCGCGGAATTCTGCTTGATGTCCAGGGGCTCAAGGGTCGGGTGCTCGACCCCGGAGAAGAGATCACCGTTGCCGACCTGCGCGCCTGCCTTGAGCGACAATGCCTGACTGAGGCCGCCTTCACTCCGGGCGACGCCATCCTGGTACGCACCGGGCACGGTAGCCGTTTCCACACAGAGGCGGCAACGTTCTATGATGGTGCGCCCGGGCTCGGACTTGCCGCGGCAGAATGGCTGGCTCCGTTTGAACCCTCGGTGGTCGGCGCCGACAACTTTGCTGTCGATGTGGTGCCGCCGATCGATGCGGAAGTATTCCATCCCTGCCATCAGCATCTTATCATGCAGCATGGGATTCACCTGCACGAAGGCATGGCGCTCGACGAAATTGCCGCGACGGGGCGCAGCGAATTCGCTTATGTTTTTGCCCCTCTGCAGATCGTTGGCGCGACGGGCTCTCCGGGAACGCCGCTCGCAATTCTCTGATCTTAGCCTCGACGATAGGCCACGTTAGGCGTCTGTCAGGCAGCCACTCGTCAACCGAGGGTGGAAGCAGATACCTCTGTCTCTCGGTCGATTGTACGAAAATTGTCCATGCGAACCGCTTCAGCTAGTTGGTGCAATCTAGCGTGAAGCGGCTGTGCGGTCTTCGGATCGACCAATCACGCGCTCTCGACTATGACCTCAACCTGCTCTCCAAGCTTAAATTCGCGCCGTTGGCTGTCCTACCCCGCCTCCATCAACTTCACCGCTGCGTCGCGCTCGAACAGCCACAGCAACAGCCGCAGCGGCCGGTTCGCCCCCTGAGCCAGCCTTTCGTCCTCGCCGACGATGGCCTCAGCCGCCGCGCGCGCCGCGCGCAACAAGTCGCCGTGCAGTTCGGCGCGGGCGACGCGAAAACCCGGCGCGCCGGCCTGCCGGGCGCCGAGCACATCGCCCTCGCCGCGCAGCCTCAGATCCTCTTCGGCGATGCGGAAGCCGTCCTCGGTCTCGCGCAAAATCTCCAGCCGCGCCCGTCCGGCGAGGCCAAGCGGCCCCTTGTAGAGCAACAGGCAAGTCGAGCGCCCGGCGCCGCGGCCGACGCGGCCGCGCAACTGGTGAAGCTGAGCGAGGCCGAAGCGCTCGGCGTGCTCGATCACCATGATCGTCGCCTCCGGCACGTCGACGCCGACCTCGATGACGGTGGTGGCGACCAGCACCTGGGTGTCGCCGCGCTGAAAGCTCTCCATCGCCGCGTCTTTCTCCGGCCCCTTCATGCGCCCGTGAACGAGGCCGACGCTGGCGCCGAAGAATTCGCGCAGACGCTCGGCGCGCGCCTCGGCCGCCGCCAGATCGACCTCCTCGCTGTCCTCAACCAGCGGGCAGACCCAATAGGCGCGTGCGCCGCCCGCCGTCGCCCGGCCGATGGCGGCCACCACTTCCTCCAGCCGCTCCAGCGGCAACACGCGCGTGGCAATCGGCGCGCGTCCCGGCGGCTTCTCGTCGAGCACCGAGACGTCCATGTCGCCGAAATAGGTCAGCGCCAGCGATCGCGGAATCGGCGTCGCGGTCATCACCAACAGATCGGCGGCCTCGCCCTTGCCCGACAGCGCCAATCGCTGATGCACGCCGAAACGGTGCTGCTCGTCGACCACGGCGAGGCCGAGATCGCGGAAGACGGCGCTCTCCTGGAACAGCGCGTGGGTGCCGATGGCGATGTCGATCTCGCCGGCCGCCAGCCGGCCGAGCTTGTCGCGCCGCTGCGCCTGCGTATCGCGCCCGGTGAACAGTTCCAGCCGCAGGCCGGCGGCGGCGGCCAGCGGCGTCATGCGCTCGATGTGCTGGCGGGCGAGGATTTCCGTCGGCGCCATCATCGCCGCCTGCCGCCCGGCCTCGACCGCGTGACACATGGCGATCAACGCAACGATGGTTTTCCCCGAGCCGACATCGCCCTGAAGCAGCCGGATCATGCGCCTGGGGGCTGCGAGATCGGCGCCGATCTCGGCGATGGCGCGCGCCTGCGCCCCGGTCAGCGCATAGGGCAGCGCCGCCAGCACGCGCTGCGCCAATCGTCCCTGGCTCGGGCTTTGCCGCCCCGTCGCCACGCGCTGGCGCGCGCGCACCATCAGCAACGCCAGTTGGTTGGCCAGCAGTTCGTCGTAGGCGAGGCGGCGCCAGGCGGCGCTCGTCGGTTCGACGTCGCCCGGCGTCTCCGGCGCATGCAGCCGGCGCAGCGCCGCCGCGAAACTGAGACCCTCGAAGCCAAGGCTCTTTAAGCCCCCCGGCGCCGGCTCGGCGATCCACTCCGGCAGCGCCGGCAGACGGGCGAGCGCCGTCTGCGCGGCTTTCTGCACGGTGCGCGAATAGAGCCCCTCGGTCAGGCCATAGACGGGCTCGACCGACGCCATGCGGGCAAGCTCGGCCTCATCCATCACCCGGTCGGGATGCACCATCTGCAAGTGCCCGTCCCACAATTCGAGCTTGCCGGAGACCCAGCGCACGGCGCCGAGCGGCAGCTTTTGCCGCACCCATTCGAAATTGTTGAGGAAGAACACCAGTTCGACATCGCCGGTATCGTCCTCGACCAGCACGCGCAGCGGCCCCTTGCGGCCGGGCGCCGGCGGGCGGTGCTCGGTGACGCGCACATGCAGGGTCGCGATGGCGTCGACCTCGGCATCGCGAATTTTCGGCCGGGCGCGGCGGTCGAGCGCGCCGACGGGCAGATGGAACAACAAGTCGAGCGCCCGCGCCTCGGCGCGCCCGAGCAGGCGGTCGAAGGCGCGGGCGTGCTTCGGGCCGACGCCGGGCAGCGCGCTCAACGGCGCGAACAAGGGATCAAGCAGCGCGGGACGCATGGCGGCGAGCCTATCACGGCCGCTCGCTGCTTCCGAACGCCGCCGCAACCTTGCCTAAACTTGATCCGTGGGCGCCGGAACGGCGAGCAAGATTAACTCAGGCGCGCCGCGACCAGCGCCACAGCGCCCATTGCCGCCGCCAGGCGGCGACCTCGACCGGGGTCACGAAGCTTTGCGCGACATGGCGCTCCGCCGACGCGAGCCATAAAGGCGCCGTAGCCAAGCCCGCGTAAGCCGGCGCCAGCGCCGGCGAAAGCCCGGCGCGCTCGCGCTCCGCCTCGCCGAGCCGGCGCTGCGCCAGCGCCATCAACTCGCGCAACACCGCCGCCAGTTCCGGCGTCATCCGACGCTCGCGAAAGTCCTGTGGCGCCGCATGGCGCGCGCCGAGCAGGTCACTTGGGGCGAGCAGCGGCGGACGCGGCCCCGACAGGCTGGTCAACCAGTCGATCAGTCCGAGCGCCACGCCGGCGAGCCCGCTGGCCTGCGCCGCGCCGAGATCGCGGCCTTCGCTCAAAGCCAGCGCGGCGATCTGAATGAGACCGGAGCGCGTCTCGCCGAGATAGGCTTCAAGGTCGACTACCGCTGGAAAGGGATCGTCGTAGAAGTCGAACTGCCGCCCGGCGATGGCGTTGATGATGAGATGCGGCGGCGGACAGGCCTGCGCCAAGGTGTCGAGCATGGCGGCGGCGACCGGGTTCGCCAGCGCCTCGCCGCCGCGCTCGCCGGTCAGCGCCTCGCGCCACCAGGCCAGGCGGATCTCGCCCGCCCGCGGATCGCGCACGCTGGGACGCAACCGCGCCATCTCCAGTTCAAAAGCGATCAGCGCGTGCAGATGGCGGCGGCGCGGCGGCGGGGCGAACAGCGCCCCGAGCCAGCGATCCCGCGCGCCGGCGCGCGCCTGCGTCTCACAATAAGCGTAAGCCGCTGCAAGACCCGCCGCGCCGGCCTGATCGAGGCTCACGGGGCGGCCAGCAGCAGCGCCGCGACGCGGCGATTCTCCCCCAACAGCACGTTGTAAATGCGCGCCGCCGGCCCCGTCGCCATCACTTCGAGCCGCAGGCCCGCGCCGCGCAGCCTCGTCGCCAGCGGCGCCGGCAGCCGCGCCATCTTCTCGCCGAGGCCGATCACCAGCAGTTCGGTCGAGCCGGGGTTTGCCGCGAGTTCGGCCAGCAGCGGGCCGAAGCTCTCCACCCGCAATTCCAAGACGTCGCGCGCGGCGACGGCGTGGACGCCGCCGGAGGTCGCCAGGATCGAGCCGACATGGCTCATCCCGGCGAAGCGGAAGCCGCCGGCGCCATAAGCGTCGATGGCGTGCCGGCCGGGGACGAAGCCGTCGCTCACGCCGGCGCTTTGGCGGCGACATTGGCCGCCTTGGCGGCGTCGCCCGGCCTGTCGAAGGCATCGGTGCGCACGCCCATGTAGATCAGCATCGGCGAGCAGATGAACACCGAGGAATAGGTGGCGACGCAGATGCCCCAGATCATCGCCGCGGAGAACGAGCGGATGACGTCGCCGCCAAGGAAGAACAGCGCCAGCAGCGCCAGAAACACCGTCGTCGCGGTCATGATCGTGCGCGGCAGCACGGCGTTGATCGACATGTCGATGATCTCGGG
Source organism: Roseiarcus sp. (assembly GCA_035606915.1). Lineage (GTDB taxonomy): Bacteria > Pseudomonadota > Alphaproteobacteria > Rhizobiales > Beijerinckiaceae > Roseiarcus. The sequence continues at coordinate 63,845 of DATNDU010000008.1, forward strand.
CGTCGACAGCTTCTTGTACTTGCGCATCACCTCGCGGATACGATCGAGCACGACGACGGTCTCGTTAAGGGAATAGCCGACAATGGTGAGGATCGCGGCGATCGAGGTCTGGTTGAATTCAATCTGCGTGAAGGCGAAGAAGCCGACCGTCAGCAGCAGATCGTGCATCGTGCCGATGATGGCGCCGACCGCGAACTGCCATTCGAAGCGGAACCACAGATAGGTCAGCACCGCCAGGATGGCGATGACGACGCCGAGCGTGCCGGATTGCACGAGTTCGCCCGAGACGCGCGGCCCGACCGCCTCGACGCTGCGGAAGTCGTACTCCTTCTCGAAGGCGCCGCGCAGCTTCTTGACCGCCAGCGACTGCTTGGCCTCGCCGCCCGGTTGCACCTGGACGCGCAGCGTCACATCGGACTCGGCGCCGATGCGCTGCGCCTCGACCGGCCCGAGGCCGAGACTATCGGCTTTGGTGCGCAACGCCGCGATATCGGCCTTGCCGGAATGGGCGCGCAACTCGACCTGCGTGCCGCCGGCGAAGTCGATGCCGTAGTTCATGCCGACGCTGAGGAACAGCACGACGGCGAAGATCGAGAGCACCGCCGACAGCGGATAACTCACGCGGCGGAACCGCATGAAGCTGATCTTGGTGTTCTCGGGCGCGAGACGAAGCAGTTTCATTTTGCGCGATCCAGCGAAAGGCGAAGCGCCGTCATGCCCGGGCTTATCCCGGGCATCCACGTCGGCGGGAGCAGCAACATTTGGAGCTTGGCCGCCGCAAGTCGCGCCTCTTCTGACGACGCCCGTTGCGCGCAACGGCGTAGATGGCGGGGACAAGCCCGGCCAAGACGGAGAAGGCGGCCGCTAACTATCCTCATATGGGTATCTTCTGCGGCCGATTGCGGCGATACCACAGCGCGATCATCATGCGCGTCATCGTCACCGCGGTAACGACCGAAGTGAGAATGCCGAGTCCCAGCGACACCGCAAAGCCGCGCACCGCCCCGGAACCGAAGAGATAGAGGATCGTCGCCGCCACGAACATGGTGACGTTGGAATCGATGATGGTGGCGAAGGCGCGGTGGTAGCCGGCATCGAGCGACGAGATGACGCTACGCCCCATGTGGTTTTCTTCGCGGATGCGCTCGTAGATCAGCACGTTGGAATCGACCGCCATGCCGATCGTGAACACGATGCCAGCGATGCCGGGCAGCGTCAGCGTCGCCCCGATCAGCACCATCGAGGCGAAGATGAACAGCACATGCACGCCCAGCGCGAGATCGGCGAACACGCCGAACACGCCGTAAGTGGTCAGCATGTAGACGACAACCAGCAGGCCGCCGACGAGCGCGGCGCGCTTGCCGGCGTCGATGGAATCCTGGCCGAGGCCGGGGCCGACGGTGCGTTCCTCGACCGTCGTCAACTTCGCCGGCAGCGCACCGGAGCGCAGCAGCACCGCGAGCTGGTCGGCCTCCTCAACCGTGAAATTGCCGGTGATCTGGCCGGAACCGCCGGTGATCGGGCCGAGGATGCGCGGCGCGGAGATGACGACATTGTCGAGCACGATGGCGAACGGCCGGCCGACGTTGTTGCTCGTCACTTGCCCGAAACGCTGGCCGCCGCGCAGGTTGAAGCGGAAGCTGACGTCCGGCTCGCCGCTGCGGGAATCAAAGCCGGGCTGGGCGTCGGTCAAGTCCTCGCCGGCCACCATCACCTGCTTTTCGACCTGAATGTCGCCGCCCTGCTGCATCTTCAGCGTCTCGACCTCGCTCGGCGGGTCGCTGGAGTCGGCGACGAGGCGGAAGGTCAGCTTGGCGGTGGTGCCGACGAGTTTCTTCAGCTGCGTCGTGTCTTGCAGTCCCGGCACCTCGATCAGCACGCGATCGGCGCCCTGGCGCTGGACGTTGGTTTCCTTGGTGCCCGAGGCGTTGAGGCGACGGTTGAGCACCTCGATAGACTGCGCGACGGCGCGCCGCACCTTGTCGTTGATGGCCGCGTCGGTCAGCGTCATCCTTATGACGCCGTTATTGTCGGCGATACTCAGCAACCGGCCGCCCGCGCCCCCTATCGAGCTGCTGATCGGTTGATTGAGGGTCTGGAGCAGTTGCAGCGACTTGGCGCGCTCGGCGGCTTCGGCGATGCGCACGACAACGCCGCGTGGCTGCACGCCGACGCCGCCGGTCAGCGGGATCTTGGCCTCGCGCAGCTTGGCGCGCACGTCGTCGCGCAATTGCTCGACCTGGCCCTTGATGAGCTGGTTCTTGTCGACCTCCATCAGCAGATGCGCTCCGCCTTGCAGGTCCAGGCCGAGGGTGATGGGCCGCGCCGGCAGCCACGACGGCAACGTGCGTTCCAGCGCCGCGACGGCGGCTGGCTCCAGGAAGCTCGGAACGACGAGCAGGACGGCGACGGCGACCATCGCGAATATGGCGACGATCTGCCAAGTGGCGATGCGCAACATTTACTTCGCAGCTTTGGCGGGCGGAGCGGGTGGCGCATCCTTGCCGGCCTCGCCGCGCGAACGCACATCGGCGATGCCGGAGCGGACGAGGCGGACGCGCAGGTTGGGCGCGAGTTCCAGCTCGACCTCGCTGTCGTCGACGGATTTGGTGACCTTGCCGATGAGGCCGCCGCTCGTCACCACGATGTCGCCGCGCTTGGCCGCTTGCACCATCAGACGCTGCTGCTTGGCGCGCTGCTGCTGCGGCCGCAAAATGAGAAAGTACATGATGATGAAGATGACGACGAAGGGCGCGAACTGAATCAGCATGTCGGTCGACCCCAGCGGGGCCGCGCCGCTGGCTTGCGCGAAGGCGGGCGTAATAAACAAGGGGACAGGCTCCGAAAAGCCGGCCGAATTGAGGGCCGGCGCGGCGCGGCCGGTCTATATACCGGGGCGCGCGGCGAAGGCAATGCGGTATGCGCGCTTCCCGTTGCGGCGAAGCCACGGCTGTCGTAATCTTGCCCCGCAGGGCAGACACCGGGCTGGCATTGTCGAAATGTTTGCGTTAATGAAACTTAAAGGCCGATGCGCCACCCTGTGTGAACATGGAGTAGCGGCGTAAACGTATGACCCATTGGACCGACGCGGCCGAACTTATCGGCGACCGTGATTGTGGCGCGCAGCGTATGGGCGCGCAAGGGTTGGCAGCTCGCTACGCGCCGGGCGCGCTCGCTTTCGCGCTGAGCGCCGCGCTGGGGGTCTATCTCGTCTACCTGCGGCCCTTCCTGCATGCGCCGGCGCCGATGACGTCGCCGGCGGCCGAAGCTTCGCCGTTCGGCAGCCTCGTGGCGCTTGCTCCGCCGTTCGGCAGCCTCGTGGCGCTTGCGCCGCCGCCGTCTCCGGTCGCCGCCACTCCTGCTGCCGTAAACAAGCCGGCCGTCGCTGAGCCCGCGCCGCAAGCGGTCGCCAATCCCTTTGGCGCGCTGGTGATTAAGGGTTTCGGCTCGGCCGCTCGTTTTGACATCGCCGAGGCGCCGGTGCCCCTGCCCCCGGCGCCGCCGGCCGATTTACGCCCCATCGAGGAAGCAGCGGCGCCGCTGCCGCCGCGTCGGCCGACGGTGCTTGCGAGCCTCGAAGCGCCCGAGGCTGACGCGCGGTCGCGGCCTTCGGCGACGCCTGAAGCGCCCAAACCCGCCGCGACTCCCGGGATTTTCGAGAAATTGTTCGGCGACGCGGGCTCGCGCGCGGCCAAGACGCCGGCGCTCGCCTATGCCGCGCCGCCCCCGGTAAGCGGCAGCGGCAGTGTTGCGCTCGCCGGGCGTTCAGGCATGAGTGGTTCGAGCGGCGGGTTCGGCAATTTCCTGCGCGGGCTGTCTTTCGGCTCCAACCCGACTTCGCGCTTCGGCGATCACGTCGCCGTCTACGACATCTCCGCCCGCGCCGTTTACCTGCCCGACGGCACTCGGCTCGAAGCCCATTCCGGCCTCGGCGTCGCGCGCGACGACCCGTCCAAAGTCAGCGAGCGCATGCGCGGCGCGACGCCGCCGGCAACCTATGCGCTGTCGCCGCGCGAAGAACTGTTCCATGGCGTCGCCGCGCTGCGGCTGACGCCGATCGGCAGCAATATCTACGGCCGCGCCGGCCTGCTCGCCCATACTTATATGCTGGGGCCGGACGGCGATTCCAACGGCTGCGTCTCCTTCCGCAACTATGACGCGTTCCTTCGCGCCTTCCGCAACGGGGCGATCACCAAGCTCGTCGTGGTGTCGCGGCTCTGACGGCCGCCATCCGCGACCGCCGCGCCTTCATCCTGCAAAACACCCGCCTGCTGGCGCCGCCGTTGACGCCGGAGCTTTGCCTGCATCTGGCCGACGAAGCTGTTCCCCTGTGGCTGAAGACGGAGGAGGAGCTTGGCGAAATCGGCCTGCCGCCGCCGTTCTGGGCCTTCGCCTGGGCCGGCGGGCAGGCGCTCGCCCGCCATATCGGCGACCATCCCGAATGCGTGCGCGCTCGGCGCACGCTCGATTTCGCCAGCGGCTCCGGCCTCGTGGCGATCGCGGCGGCGCGCGCCGGGACGTTGCGGATCGAGGCCAGCGAGATCGACCCGTTCGCGCTCGCCGCGATCGCGCTCAACGCCGAGGCCAACGGCGTCGAAATTTTTGTGCGGCCCGACGATCTGGTCGGCCAGGACGAGGGCTGGGAGGTCGTGCTCGCCGGCGACGTCTCCTATGAGCGCGACATGGCCGCCGCCGTCGCCGACTGGCTGGAGCGGCTGGCGCTTCGCGGCGCCGAGGTGCTTGTCGGCGATCCCGGACGCGCCTATCTGCCGCGCCAACGGCTCGAAAAGATAGCTGAATACAGCGTGCCGGTGACGCGCGAACTCGAAGACTGCGAGATCAAGCGCACCGGCGTCTACCGCTTCCGCATCGCCTGCTGACAGAATCTGACGCTGGCCGCAGCCATGACGCTCCCGCTGCATAAAGAGAGCGCCATGTCGGACATCACTTTCATCTTGCTCTATGTCGAGGACGTCGCCCGCAGCGCGGCGTTCTACGCGCGCCTGCTCGCCAAGCCGATTTCGGAATCCTCGGCCAATTTCGCGCTTATCCCCGCCGCGCCGGGGCTGATGCCGGGCTTGGGGCGGCGCAGCGAGGTTGCGCCCGCCGGCAGCGCCCCCGGCGCCGGCGAGATCGCGGTGAGGCTCGCCGACGAAGCCGCCGTGGAGGCCGAGCCCACGCGCTGGCGCCGCGGGCGTGCGCATCGCCCAGCCGCCGACGCTCATGGACTTCGGCTTCACCTGCGTCGGCCTCGATCCCGACGGCCATCGCATCCGCGCCCTCGCGCCGGCCTGGCGGGGTTTTCGGCGCAAGTTTATTCGGCGCCCATCGCTCGCGAACCGCATGACGCCGAAATGCTGGGATCGCCGCCGATCCTCGCCCTATGACGGAGCGCGAGGGGTCTTTAGCCTCGGCACGCCGAGGGATGAGGCGAGCCCGCGCTGGACAGACCCCGGCTTCGCCCTATATTCGCCGCCGCGTGTCTCGCGCGGGGCGATGTCTCGACCACATGACCGACGCCATCATCGACCATTTCAGGGGCCTTGCCGCCGCCTATACCGACGCCATTCGCGCCAGCGACTTCAAGGCCAATATCGTTATGTTCTTTTTGTCGCTGACGATGGGGCCGGTCGTCTTCAATCACGAGAATTTCCCCGGCTTCCTGACTCTGCCGACGCTCCTCGCGCCGTTCATCCTCATATTCTTCTGCTTGTTCGTCGCCTTGTTGCCGCGCTACCCGCGTCGCGGGCGGGCGAGCTTTTTCATTTCCGGCAAAGCGACGCCGGCCGATTTCGCCTATCGCGGCCCGAACCCCAACGAGGCGCAGGAATTGCAGTTGCGCGTGGCGATTCTGTCCGACATTCTCTACTGGAAGACGCTGTGCCTGCGCGTCGCCTTCTTCATCTGCATCGCTTGCGTCCTCGTCGCGGCGCCGCTGCTGGCGATTTACGCGCGATGATCGAGGAACTCGACGGCCACACGCTGCCCCGACGGCAAGTTTCGGCGCAGGACGCGATGGCGCACTATCGCAACATCATTGGCGGCTTCACCGAGACCATCCGGCTCAGCGATTTCAAGGCCAATGTCGCCATCGTGTTCACCGGCATCATGATGGGACCGGTGGTGTCGTTCAGGGCCAAGCTGCCGCACTACCTGCCGCTCGATGTCGCGCTGGCGCCGTTCCTCATCGTCTTCCTGTGCCTGCTGATCTGCCTCTATCCGCGCTATGGGCGCCAGGGGCGGGTGCATTTCGTCATCGCCCGTAACGCTGCGCCACATCTGTTCCCGGGGCCGGAGAGCGAAGACATCGAGATCGAAAAGATGCAGACGTTGTGCGCGATCTTGTCGCGCATCCTCTACTGGAAAACGCTGATGCTGCTCATCAGCTTCTACACCTGCATCTTAACCGTCGCCGCCATCGCGCTGATGGTGGTTTTCGAAAGCTTGCCGCATCTGCAGTGAATAGGTGAACCCGCATTAACTTTGCGGAAAGGACGCAGCCCTAGCTTCGCGCCTCGTTGCAAGCATCATGAGGCGCGTATGTCGGACACGGATGGAATCGCCGGCTCCCGGATTCTCTCGATCATCGAGCGGATCGAGCAGCTCGAAGAGGAGATCAAGGCGCTCAACGAGGGCAAGAAGGAGGTCTTCGCCGAGGCCAAGGGCGAAGGTTACGACCTCAAGGTTTTGCGGGAAATCCTCAAGATCCGCAAGCTCGACCGCGACGAGCGCGACGAGCAGGAATCGCTGATCGACCTCTATATGCGCGCGATGAGCGAGGCCGAGCCGCAGAAGCAAGCCGCCTGAGCGGGCGGCCGCGCGGTCCTGACGGGCCGCGCGGCTTTTCCGTCTCTAGCGCGACCGCCGCCGCCGATCCGGTCTTGGAAAGGCGGGTGCAACGGGCGAAGGGTCGGTTACAGATGACATAAAATGTCACTTAAAGCGCAAAGAAATACATCGAAGGTATCTCCGCTCTGCATTTGTTATACATTTATCATGCTGTTTGTGAAAACTTTTCATCAGCACGCCTCTCATCCTCGTGGCGCAAATCCGTCTCCTCGGATGAAAGTTCGGCTTGCCACAAGCTCGCCGGGGGACGATAGCGGCGCGACGAAGACCGCCGCCAGCGGGCGGTCGAATGCGAGGATGCACAAGCATGGCGCGAAACAAGATTGCCCTCATCGGCGCGGGCCAGATCGGCGGCACGCTGGCGCATCTGGCGGCGCTCAAGGAACTCGGCGACATCGTACTGTTCGACATCGTCGACGGCGTGCCGCAGGGCAAGGCGCTCGACCTCGCCGAGGCCGGCCCGGTGGAGGGCTTCAACGCCAAGCTTAGGGGCGCTTCGTCCTATGCCGAAATCGCCGGCGCCGACGTCATCATCGTCACCGCCGGCGTGCCGCGCAAGCCCGGCATGAGCCGCGACGACCTCATCGGCATCAATCTCAAGGTGATGGATTCCGTCGGCGCCGGCATCAAGGCCCACGCCGCCGGCGCCTTCGTCATCTGCATCACCAACCCGCTCGACGCGATGGTGTGGGCGTTGCAGAAGGCCTCCGGCGTTCCGCACGAGCGCATCGTCGGCATGGCCGGCATGCTCGACAGCGCGCGCTTCCGCTATTTCCTCAGCCAGGAGTTCAACGTCTCGGTCGAAGACGTCACCGCCTTCGTGCTCGGCGGCCACGGCGACGACATGGTGCCCTCGGTGCGCTACTCGACGGTCGCCGGCATCCCGCTGCCCGACCTCGTCAAGATGGGCTGGACGACGCAAGCCAAGCTTGACGCCATCGTCGAGCGCACCCGGAAGGGCGGCGGCGAGATCGTCAATCTGTTGAAGACCGGTTCGGCGTTCTACGCCCCAGCGTCCTCGGCGATTTCGATGGCCGAGTCCTATCTTCGGGACCAGCGCCGCGTGCTGCCATGCGCCGCCTATCTCAGCGGCCAGTACGGCGTCAACGACGCTTATATCGGCGTTCCCGTGGTGCTCGGGGCCAAGGGCGTCGAGAAGATCATCGAAATTGCCTTCGACGAGGCCGAAAAGGCGATGTTCGCGAAATCGGTGGCCTCGGTAAGCGCACTGATCGAGGCCTGCAAGAAGATCAACCCGACGCTGGCCTGATGCGTGACGCTTCTGCCCAGTCGGGCCGCATGACAGGAATTTTGCGATGAACATCCACGAATATCAGGCCAAGGCGGTGCTACGGGCTTTCGCAGCGCCAGTCTCCGACGGTCGCCCGGCGTTCACGCCGCAAGAGGCGGCGGCGGCGGCGCGCGAATTGCCGGGGCCGCTCTATGTCGTCAAGTCGCAGATCCACGCCGGCGGCCGCGGCAAGGGCAAGTTCAAAGAGGCTTCCGCCGGGAGCGCCGGCGGCGTGCGCCTCGCCCGCTCCATCGACGAGGTGAAGGCCTTCGCCGACGAGATGCTGGGCGCGACGCTGGTCACCGTGCAGACCGGCCCGGCCGGCAAGCAGGTCAACCGGCTCTATATCGAGGACGGCTCCGACATCGCCAAGGAGCTTTACCTTTCGATGCTGGTCGACCGCAGCGCCGCGCGCATCGCCTTCGTCGTCTCCACCGAAGGCGGCGTCAATATCGAGGACGTCGCGCACAATTCGCCGGAGAAGATCGTCAGCTTCGCCATCGATCCCGCCACCGGCATCATGCCGCATCACGGCCGCACGGCGGCGAAGGCGCTGGGCCTCACCGGCGATCTCGCCAAGCAATGCGAGGCGCTGACCGCCAAGCTGTACGCCGCCTTCGTCGCCAAGGACATGGCGATGCTGGAGATCAATCCGCTGGTCGTCACCAAACAGGGCCAGTTGAAGGTGCTCGACGCCAAAGTGTCGTTCGACGACAACGCGCTCTATCGCCACGCCGACATCCTGGCGCTGCGCGACGAAACCGAGGAGGACGCCAAGGAGATCGAGGCGTCGAAATACGACCTCAACTATGTCACGCTCGACGGCACGATCGGTTGCATGGTCAACGGCGCCGGGCTGGCGATGGCGACGATGGACATCATCAAGCTTTATGGCGAGTCGCCGGCCAATTTCCTCGACGTCGGCGGCGGCGCGACCAAAGAGAAGGTGACGGCGGCGTTCAAGATCATCACCGCTGACCCCAACGTGAAGGGCATCTTGGTCAACATCTTCGGCGGCATCATGCGCTGCGACGTGATCGCGGAGGGCGTGATCGCGGCGGTGAAGGAAGTCGGCCTGAAGGTTCCGCTGGTGGTGCGGCTGGAGGGGACGAACGTCGAGCTGGGCAAGAAGATCATCCGCGAGTCGGGGTTGAACGTGATCCCGGCCGACGATTTGGACGATGCGGCGCAGAAGGTGGTGAGCGCAGTGAAGAAGGGGTGAGCGGATATAGTGGCGCTTCGTTGGGGTTTCCGCCGTTGTGCGACGAGGAGTCCGATGCGCAACTCGACGAGAGTTTGCGTCCCGAAGAGAGGCTCGCCGCCGAAATCGAAGCTCAGAGTTAAGCGCAGAGGGAAGCTAGAGGTTCGGAGCAGCGAGCGATTGACAATGCCAAAGATCACCATCGACCTGGATGACCGCCTCGCGGAGCGACTCGCCACCGTGTCATGCGCACGCAACCTCACGGTCGAGGAGTGGTTGCGGGTGCAAGCGGAACAAGCGGCCCCGCCAGAGGCGGATTTCCCTATCGAGAATTCCTCGCACCGCGCCGTCCTCGCTTCCCTCGACCGGCCTGAGGGCTATTACGAGTCGCCCTGTGATGAAATTCACGACCGTGAACTCGCCCGTGCCGAGGCTTATATCGCCGCCCGAGAAGTTCTGCTTGAACTGATCGACAACACACAAGGCGACATGGGCGCACAGGTCTGGAACAGAGGAAAGCTCTATGAGCCCTGACTGTTTCCTCGACACCAACGTGTTGTTCTACGCCGCGATGGGGCGCTTCTCCGCTCCGGAGAAATACCTCAACGACGGGCAAGCCTACGGTTTCGTCCGCGCCCTCAACCCTTTCAAGCCACACTGAGTTCAACCCGGAACCGCCCATGTCTATCCTCATCGATGCACAAACCAAAGTCATCACCCAGGGCTTCACCGGCAAGAACGGCACGTTCCATTCGGAGCAGGCAGTCAAATACGGCACCAAGGTGGTCGGCGGCGTCTCGCCCGGCAAGGGCGGCGCGCGGCATCTCGGCTTGCCGGTGTTCGATACTGTGGCGCAAGCGCGCGCCGAGACCCAAGCCGACGCCTCGGTGATCTATGTGCCGCCGCCAGGCGCGGCGGATGCGATCTGCGAGGCGATCGTCGCGGAGACGCCGCTCATCGTCTGCATCACCGAGGGCATCCCAGTCCTCGACATGGTGCGCGTCAAGCGGGCGCTGAGCGGTTCGAAATCACTGCTCGTCGGCCCCAATTGCCCCGGCGTGATGACGGCGGGCGCGTGCAAGATCGGCATCATGCCCGGCAACATCTTCGCCAAGGGCAGCGTCGGCATTGTTTCGCGCTCCGGCACGCTTACCTATGAGGCCGTGTTCCAGACAACCCGCGTGGGGCTTGGCCAGACCACCGCCGTCGGCATCGGCGGCGATCCCGTCAAGGGCATGGATTTCATCGACGTGCTCGAACTTTTCCTCGCCGACGACGACACCAAATCGATCGTCATGATCGGCGAGATCGGCGGCAGCGCCGAAGAAGACGCCGCGCAATTCCTGAAGGACGAGGCGAAAAAGGGCCGCGCCAAGCCGGTCGTCGGCTTCATCGCCGGCCGCACCGCGCCGCCGGGCCGCCGCATGGGCCATGCCGGGGCGATCATCGCCGGCGGCAAGGGCGGCGCCGAGGACAAGATCGCCGCCATGGAAGCGGCCGGCATCCGCGTCTCGCCCTCGCCGGCAAGGCTCGGCAAGACGCTCGTCGACATGCTGAACGGCAAATAGGGAGGCCGTCATGACCCGCCAGGACATCAACCAGAGCTTTCAGCGCACGGCCTTCCTCGACGGGACCAACTCGACCTATGTCGAGGCGCTGCAAGCCCGCTACGACAAAGATCCGAATTCGGTCGAGGCGAGTTGGCGCGACTTCTTCGCCTCTCTCGGCGACGACGCGGCCAGCGTCGAGAAGACCGTCAAGGGGCCGTCCTGGGAGCGGCCGAACTGGCCGCTCACGCCCAACGATGAGTTGACCCATGCGCTCGACGGCGACTGGCCGGCGGCGCAGAAGGCGATCTCTGACAAGATCAAGGCCAAGGCGAGCGATATCGCCATCGAGCCGCCGAACGAAGACTCGGTGATGCGCGCCACGCGCGATTCCGTGCGCGCACTGATGATGATCCGCGCCTATCGCATGCGCGGCCATCTGCACGCCAATCTCGACCCGCTGGGGCTGGAGCCCAGGCGCGACCACGAGGAACTGCACCCCGGCAACTACGGCTTCGACGAGACCGATTACGACCGCAAGATTTTCATCGACAACGTGCTCGGCTTGGAATTCGCCACCGTGCGCGAGATGCTGGCGATCCTGCGCCGCACCTATTGCGGCGCCATCGGCTACGAGTTCATGCATATTTCCGACCCGGCCGAGAAGGCGTGGATTCAGGAGCGCATCGAGGGGCCGGACAAGGAAGTGCAATTCACCAAGGAGGGCAAGCGCGCCATCCTGTCGAAGCTGGTCGAGGCCGAGGGTTTCGAGAACTTCTTCGACATCAAATATCCCGGAGCCAAGCGCTTCGGCCTCGACGGCGCCGAGGCGATGATCCCGGCGCTCGAACAGATCATCAAGCGCGGCGGCCAGTTGGGCCTGAAGGAGATTTGCCTCGGCATGGCGCATCGCGGCCGGCTCAACGTGCTGAGCCAGGTGATGGGCAAGCCGCACCGCGTCATCTTCCACGAGTTCAAGGGCGGCTCGGCCTCGCCCGACGAGGTCGATGGCTCCGGCGACGTCAAATACCATCTCGGCGCCTCGTCGGACCGCGAGTTCGACGGCAACAAGGTGCATCTGTCGCTAAGCGCCAATCCCTCGCACCTGGAGATCGTCGATCCCGTCGTGCTCGGCAAGGTGCGCGCCAAGCAGGACCAGCTCAACGATTACGTCGAGCGCGTCAAGGTGCTGCCGCTGCTGATCCACGGCGACGCCGCCTTCGCCGGCCAGGGGGTGGTGGCGGAGTGCTTCGGGCTGTCGGGCCTGCGCGGCCACCGCACCGGCGGCTCGCTGCATTTCATCGTCAACAACCAGATTGGCTTCACCACCTATCCGCGCTACTCGCGCTCCTCGCCCTACCCTTCCGACGTCGCCAAGCTCGTCGAGGCGCCGATCTTCCACGTCAACGGCGACGATCCCGAGGCCGTGGTCTATTGCGCCAAGATCGCCACCGAGTTCCGGCAGAAGTTTCATAAGCCTGTCGTCATCGACATGCTCTGCTACCGGCGCTTCGGCCACAACGAGGGCGACGAGCCGGCCTTCACGCAGCCGCTGATGTACCGCACCATCAAGACCCATCCGACGACGCTGAAAATCTACAGCAAGAAGCTCGCCGAGGAGGGCGTGATCGGGCCGAACGAGGCCGACAAGATGCGCGCCGATTGGCGCAGCCGTCTCGACGCCGAGTTCGAGGCCGGCCAGCACTATGCGCCGAACAAGGCGGATTGGTTGGACGGGCGCTGGGCCGGCGTCAAGCCGTCGGTCGACCTCACCGACGACGACCGGCGCGGCGAGACCGCCGTCGACGCCGACCGCATCAAGTGGCTGACTGAGCGCATCACCCGCGTGCCCGAGGGCTTCAACGTCCACAAGACGATCCTGCGCTTCCTCAACAACCGCAAGGCGGCGATCTTGTCAGGCGATGGCGTCGACTGGTCGACCAGCGAGGCGCTCGCCTTCGCCTCGCTGCTTGACGAGGGCTATCCCGTGCGCCTCTCTGGGCAGGACAGCGAGCGCGGCACCTTCTCGCAGCGCCATTCCGTGCTGATCGACCAGGAGAGCGAGGCGCGCTATCTGCCGTTCAACAACATCAGGGACGGACAGGCGCGCTACGAGGTCATCAACTCGATGCTGTCGGAAGAGGCGGTGCTCGGCTTCGAATACGGCTATTCGCAGGCCGAGCCGAACGCGCTGACCGTCTGGGAGGCGCAGTTCGGCGATTTCGCCAATGGCGCGCAGGTGGTGTTCGACCAGTTCATCTCGGCTGGCGAGCGCAAGTGGCTGCGCATGTCGGGCCTGGTCTGCATGCTGCCGCACGGCTACGAGGGCCAGGGGCCGGAGCATTCCTCGGCGCGCCTGGAGCGCTTTCTGCAAATGTGCGCGGAAGACAATATGCAGGTCGTCAATTGCACGACGCCGGCCAATTTCTTCCACGTGCTGCGCCGGCAGATCAAGCGCTCGTTCCGCAAGCCGCTCATCGCCATGACGCCGAAGTCGATGCTGCGCAACAAGCGCGCGGTCTCGGCGCTGTCGGCGCTGTCGACCGGCTCCTCGTTCCACCGGCTGTTGTGGGATCACGCCGAGACGCACAAGGGCGAGAAGATCAAGCTGGCGCGCGACGAGAAGATCCGCCGCGTCGTCATTTGCTCGGGCAAGGTCTACTACGACCTCTATGACGAGCGCGAGAAGCGCGGCATCGACGATGTCTATCTGTTGCGCGTCGAGCAGATCTATCCGTTCCCGCTGAAGGCTTTGGTCAAGGAGCTGACCCGCTTCAAGCGCGCCGATATCGTCTGGTGCCAGGAGGAGCCGAAGAACATGGGCGCCTGGAGCTTCGTCGAGCCTTATATCGAATGGGTGCTCGGCCAGGTCGGCGGCAAGGCCAAGCGGCCGCGTTACGCCGGCCGTCCGGCCTCGGCGGCGACGGCGGGCGGGCTGATGTCCAAACATCTGGCGCAGTTGAAGGCGTTCGTCGAGGAATGCTTCGCCGAGTGAGGTTGAGCGAATGGCCTATTTCCTCAGCAAGCTGATCCCGCCGCGGCCGACCTTCGTGCTCGATATGAGCGACGAGGAGCGCAACGTGATGCTTGCGCATCGCGATTATTGGCTGCCGCAACTCAACGCCGGCCTGGTGCTGCTGATGGGGCCGGTTCTCGATCCCAAGGGCGGCTATGGCGTGATGGTCGCCAATGCGCCGTCGCTGAAGCTGCTGGAAGACTGGCAGTCCCAGGACCCGGTCATCCTCAGCGGGCGTGGTTTTTTGTTCGAAAATTACCCGATGCCGTCGATCAAGGTTGCCCCGATCGAGCCACTGGCGCCGGTCTCCTCCATTTCTCCTTGAAGTCACAAACAGAAGGGCGCCTCGCGCGGCGCAAGTGCCATGGCCACTGAAATCCGCGTTCCCACTCTCGGCGAGTCGATCTCGGAAGCGACCGTCGGCAAATGGTTCAAGCAGCGCGGCGACGCCGTGAAGGCCGACGAGCCGCTGGTCGAACTGGAGACCGAGAAGGTGACGCTCGAAGTCAACGCGCCCTCCGCCGGCGTGCTGTCGGAGATCGTCGCCGATTCCGGCGCGACGGTCGCCATCGGCGCGTTGCTCGGCGCGCTGAGCACTGGCGCTGCCGCAGCCAAGCCGGCGGCGAAAGCCGAGGCGCCGGCTACGAAAGCCGAAATGCCCGCCGCGAAGGTGGAAGCGCCTGCTGCGAAAGCCGAAGCGCCTGCGGCCAAGGCGGAAGCGCCCGTCTCGACGCCCGAGGCGGCGATGCCGCCGGCGCCTTCGGCCGCCAAACTCGCGGCCGAGAACGGCGTCGATCTCGCCGCCGTCGCCGGCAGCGGCAAGCGCGGGCAAGTGCTGAAGGGCGACGTGATCGAGGCCCTCGCCAAGCCGGCCCCCGCCGCCCCGGCGCCCGCCCCGGTCGGCTTGCGGGCGCCCAGCGCCCCCGACGACGCGGCGCGCGAGGAGCGCGTCCGCCTCACCCGAATGCGCCAGACCATCGCGCGGCGCTTGAAGGACGTGCAGAACACCGCGGCCATGCTGACGACCTTCAACGAGGTCGACATGACCGAGGTCATACATATGCGCACCAAATACAAGGAAGCCTTCGAGAAGAAGCACGGCGGCAAGCTCGGCTTCATGGGCTTTTTCGTCAAAGCCTGCGTGCAGGCGCTGAAGGACATTCCCTCCGTCAATGCCGAGATCGACGGCGCGGATTTGGTGTTCAAGAACTATTATCACCTCGGCATCGCCGTCGGCACCGACAAGGGCCTCGTGGTGCCGGTGGTGCGCGACGCCGACAGGCTGTCGATCGCCGGCATCGAGAAGGCGATCGCCGATTACGGCAAGCGAGCGCGCGACGGGCAGTTGAAGATCGAGGAGATGCAGGGCGGCACGTTCACCATCACCAACGGCGGCATCTACGGTTCGCTGATGTCGACGCCGATCCTCAACGCGCCGCAATCCGGCATCCTCGGCATGCACAAGATCCAGGAACGGCCGGTGGCGGTCGATGGCAAGGTCGAAATCCGGCCGATGATGTATCTGGCGCTCTCCTACGATCACCGCGTAGTCGACGGCAAGGAGGCGGTGACGTTCCTGGTGCGCGTCAAGGAGGCGCTCGAAGACCCGGCGCGGCTGGTGCTGGATTTGTGAGGGGGCCGATCAGCGGAGCAAGAACCGAACAGATTGAATTGGGGGACTCCAAAGGCATAGACTCGACGGCGAAACGCGAATTGGACGAAACGCAAATCAATTGGCGGAGGGGGAAAATGTTGAGCGAACTTACCTGTCTGAAACTCAGCGTCCTGCTATGGGTGGCGCATGTCGTCGTGCAGGCGGCGTTCGGCAATCTGCAATTGCCCTTCGGCTATCTGTTCACGTCACGAGACGCGGCGCCGAAGCCGACCG
>DATNDU010000015.1:0-31249 GCA_035606915.1 Roseiarcus sp.
TGGCGGAAGCGGTGAGATTCGAACTCACGGTGGGATTGCTCTCACGGCGGTTTTCAAGACCGCTGCCTTAAACCGCTCGGCCACGCTTCCCTTCGATTGCGTTCTGTCAGCTTCGTCAGCGGCTGTCCAGCATCGCCTCGCAGCGGTCTGGACCGACAACCGCCGCGGTCCTCGGGATCGTCATAGTCCCAGTTCTGCGGCGCTCGATCCGATTCCATTGGATCGGGCGGCGCGCCAGGCCGCCAGCAGGCATACGGAAGGCGCGGTAATCGATATTTTCAGAAAAGTTGCGCCTGCGGCCCGGCGCCGAGCCGCGCGGCCAGGAATGCGGCCGAGAATATAACCGCCCTAAGAAGCGAGTAAGCGATTGCCCCTAAGGTTTCGGCGTCGCGCGCCCTCCGGCCTTTCGGAAACACGGCGCTCATTTCGTCTGGAGGACGATCGCCATGTTCGCAGCGCCGCGCGGCCGACCGTCCGAGATGGCGGCGCTTTGGGGGCTGGTCGCGAGCTTTGCGGGCCTGACCATCGCCGCGACGCTATTCAGCGGCCTGCGCTTCGTCCATGCGGGGCCGTTCTTTACGACCTTTGGCGGACTGTTCGCCGCGCTCCTGGCGCTCAACCTCTACCAGCGCGCGCGCATGCCGGAGAACCAGCGCACAATCTTTTTTGTCGATATGGTCGCGCTCTACATGGTCATCGCGATCATGATGGCGATCTATCAATACGCGCTGGCGACGTTCAACGCGCGGCCGATCTCCGGGCTGATCGAGCACGCCGACCACGCGATCGGATTCCATTGGATCGCCTACGCTGCCTTCGTCGGGCGCCTTACGCCGCTCTCCGAGGCGATGAAGTTTTGCTATCTCAACTGGACAGACGGATTCCTCGTCGCGATGCTGGCGATGACCTATTTGCGTGAATATGACGAGCTATATGAGTTCAGTTTTGCCTACGCGATTGGCGGCATGGCGATGCTGTCGGTCAGCGCTGTCTTCGATTCCCGTTCCTACGAAGCGGTTGCAACCTACGGCCTCGTCGGCTTCCATCATCCGGTCGGCGTCGGCCCGGAGACGATGGAGAAGCTGCAGGCGCTGCGATCGGGAATGGACCGCACGCTTGATTTCTCGCGCGTCCTCGGTCTCATTGCCTTTCCCTCCCTCCACGCGGGTTCAGCGCTGCTGGTCGCGGTCGCGACGCGCAACCTGCGCTGGCTGTGGCTGCCGTTCCTCGTCTTCAACGAGTTGATCCTGGTTGGCGTCATCAGCGAGGGCGGTCACAATTTCATGGATCTCATCGGCGGCTGCGCCTTCGCGATCGCGGGCCTCGCCGCCGCACGCGCCCTGCGCCGCGCCCTCGGGCGGGAAAGCGGGAGCGCCGCCGTCCGCGCACCGGGTCAGACGCTACCCCACCTGCTGCGACCTCCTGGCGACGCCGCAAACCTGCCCTTTGAAATAGAGGCGAAGCCTCTCGCGACCGAACCGCATCGCCGCGACAGTTCGGGATGGCTCGCCTAAGCTGGCCTTCGTGGCTTCGCCAATGAAGGCCAGCTTAGAATCTTTTGTTTTCGCGGGATTTTCTTCCGCACGACGATCGTCGCCCGCTCGCCGTCGTCCGCCTCGGGATTCAGGCGATGGCGCAAGACAATGACAACGCGCGCATTATTCGACCACCAGCCGCGCGCCGGGCAGATCGAGCCCGGCGAGCGCCGTCGTCCACACCTCGCCAGACTTTATCGGGAAGGCGGGCGTCAGCGTGCCGGTGGTGACGACCTCGCCGGCGCCGAGCGGCGGATGATCGGGATCGCCGGCGAGCGCCGCCGCCAGATGAGCCAGCGCATGCAGCGGGCCGGGATCTGGCGCCGCTCGTCATACGCTGCTAGGATGATGTCGGCGATTTCGCATTCGCTTGGACTCATGCCGGATGGCATAGGGCGCGCGGCCGGTTACGGCAAGCGCGGCATTCTTGTTGACTCCAGCGAATTATATCGTATTACGATACAACTGCTCCGCTTGTGCGCGCCATTACGGCTGCGCCGGCGCCGCCTATGAGCAGAACCTTGCGAGCAAAACCTTGAAAGACAGTCAAAAGAATTTGAGTGATTTCACGACGGGCCCACGCGTGCTCATCGTCGCGGCAATCGCCGCCGTCGTCGCCACCGGCGCCGTGGCGGCCGCCTTCGTGCTGCTGCGGCTGATCTCGCTGGCGACCAACCTCGCCTTTTTCGGCCGCTGGAGCTACGCGACGGTCGATCTCGGCCGCTCGCCGCTCGGCCTCTGGGTGATTCTGGTCCCCGCCGCCGGCGGCCTGCTGGTCGGACTGATGGCGCGCTATGGCAGCGATAAAATCCGCGGCCACGGAATTCCGGAGGCGATCGAGGCGATCCTGCTCGGGCAATCGCGCTTGAGCCCCAAGGTCGCGGTGCTGAAGCCGCTGTCGTCGGCGATCTCCATCGGCTCCGGCGGCCCGTTCGGCGCCGAGGGCCCGATCATCATGACCGGCGGCGCCATCGGCTCGCTGATCGCGCAATTGCTGCCCGTCAGCGACAACGAGCGCAAGACGCTGCTCGTCGCCGGCGCTTCGGCGGGCATGACCGCCGTGTTCGGCACGCCGATCGCCGCCATCATGCTGGCGGTGGAGCTGTTGCTGTTCGAATGGTCGCCGCGCAGCTTCATCCCCGTCGCCGTCGCCTCCATCACCGCGGCGCTGGAGCGCGAATTGCTGCACATGAGCGCCTTGCCGCTGTTTCCGTTCTCCGGCAGCATGGAGGTCTCGCTGCTGGCGCTCGGCGGTTGGGCGCTGATGGGCCTGCTCGGCGGATTGCTCTCCGGCTTGCTGACCCAGCTCGTCTACGGTTGCGAGGATACATTCGCCAAGCTGCCGATCCACTGGATGTGGTGGCCGATGCTCGGCGGCGTCGTCATCGGCGTCGGCGGCTACTTCGAGCCGCACGCGCTCGGCGTCGGCTACGACGATATCGCCGCCCTGCTGCGAGGCGATTTCGTCCTGCGCGCCGCGCTGATGCTGCTTGCCGTCAAGGCGGTGATCTGGGCGGTGGCGCTGGGCTCGGGAACTTCGGGCGGCATACTCGCGCCGCTGCTCATCATGGGCGGCGCGATGGGGGCGGCGCTTTCGGGCGTCATGCCCGCCGCCGCGCCCGGCTTCTGGCCGCTCATCGCCATGGCCGCGACCATGGGCGGCACTATGCGCTCGCCGCTGACCGCCACCTTCTTCGCGGTCGAGGTGACAGGAAACACCCATGTGCTGCTGCCGCTGATAACCGCCTGTAGCGTCGCCCACGTGGCCACGGTGCTGATGTTGAAGCGCTCGATCCTGACCGAGAAGATCGCTCGCCGCGGCCACCATATCGTGCGCGAATACCGCATCGATCCGTTCGCGCTGACGCGGGTCAGCGACGTGATGACGAAGGAGGTGGTGAGCGTGCCGGACACGATGACCTTGCACGCCGCCGTGGTCTTCCTGACCAGGCCTGAGACGGTTCACCCGAGCTTTCCGGTGATCGGCGCCGACGGCCGCGTGCTGGGTGTAATCGACCCGCCCTCGGTGATGAGATGGCGGCGCGCCGGCTCGCGGCGCGGCGCCTCGTTGCGCGAGCTCATGGCGGGGGCCAAGATCGCGCTTGCCTACCCGGACGAATATCTGGCCGACATCTCCGACCGGATGACCACGGCCAATGTCGCGCATTTGCCGGTCGTCTCGCGCGAGGAGGGGCGGCTTGTCGGCTATATCGGCTGGAAGGACCTGATGCGCGTCAGGACCAAGCTGCAAACGGAGGAGACCCAGCGCAGCGGCTTCTTCAGCAAGGCGGCCAAGCGCGCCAAGATGAACGCCGGACCGGCATGAAGACGCCCGGCGACGGCGTCGATCATAAAGCGCTTGCGCAATTCCGCCGCGAATTGCGCAAGTTCCTCGCCTTCAGCCAGAACGCGGCGGCGACCGCGGGGCTGACGGAACAGCAGCACCAGACTTTGCTTGCCATACGCGGCCTCTCCGAGCACGACGAGATGCCGGTGGGCGAACTCGCCGACATTCTCATGCTGCGCCCCCATAGCGCGGGAGAACTTGTCGATCGGTTGGTCAAGCTTGGTCTGGTGGAACGCGCCGTCGATGCCGCGGACGGGCGGCGCGTGCTGGTGCGCCTCAGCCCCGCGGGCGAGGAGAAACTGGTCGGGCTTTCGGCCGCTCACATGCAGGAACTTGCCGCCATCGGCCCGGCGTTGACGCAGATGCTGCGATCTTTCGAGCGCACGCACCAGGCCTCGGGGATCGCCAAATGAAGTTTGACCGGCCTTCGCGCGCCCGCGCGCCGGGCCTCGCCGATGACGAACACCATCGCAACTTCGGCTGAAAGTCGCGGCGGCGCGTGAGTTTCGTGCGCGGACGATGCGCTTGACAGCGCCCCTGCCACCGGCGCATGCGCGGACGGATAAGGCCTAGGGAGGGCAGACATGGGAGCGGCCGTCACGCTGAGATCCGACGGCGGCCGCCCGCTCGATCCCGGCGAGATCTCGGCCCGCATTGACCGCTTGCCGGCGACCGCCACCGTCTGGCGGGCGATCCTGCTGCTCAGCGCCGGCATGTTCTTCGAGCTCTACGACCTGCTGTTTTCCGCCTATATCGCGCCGAGCCTGGTCCAGGGCGGGGTGCTGAGCGCGACGACGCCGGGCCTGTTCGACGCCACCGGGATCGCGGGCTTCATCGCGGCGCTGTTTGCGGGCCTGTTCGTCGGCACCATCGCCTGCGGCTTTCTCGCCGACCGCTACGGCCGGCGCGGCATCTTCACGATATCGCTGATTTGGTACACCGTCGCCGATGTGATGGTGGCGTTGCAGAACGACGCCTACGGCCTCAACGCCTGGCGCTTCGTCTCCGGCATCGGCCTCGGCCTGGAGATCGTCACCATCGGCGCCTATCTCTCGGAGATGGCGCCCAAGCACATGCGCGGGCAGGCCTTCGCCGCCTCGCAGGCGATCGGCTTTTGCAGCGTGCCGGTGATCTCGGCGCTTGCCTATTTTCTAGTGCCGATGCAAGTGCTCGGCCTCGACGGCTGGCGCTGGGTGGTGCTGGCCGGCGCCCTCGCCGCCGTCGTCATCGGCTTCCTGCGCTTCGCGCTGCCGGAGAGCCCGCGCTGGCTAGCCCGCCACGGCCGGGTCGAAGAGGCCGACGCGATCCTGCGCCGCATCGAGCGCCAAGCGGAGGCCGAGACCGGCCGTCCGCTGCCCGCCCCGGGTCCGCCGGAGCCGATCTCGCCCGCCAGCCGCTTCGCCGACCTCTGGGTTCCCCCGGTTCGCGGCCGCGTCATCCTGATGAGCGTGTTCAACATCTTTCAAACCGTCGGCTTCTACGGCTTCCAGAACTGGGTTCCGACGCTGCTCGTGCATGAGGGCGTCGGGATCACCAAGAGCCTCGCCTACACTAGCGTCATCGCGCTCGCCGCCCCGGCCGGGCCGCTGATCGGCTTTTTCCTCGCCGAGCGTGTCGAGCGCAAATGGGTGATCGTCACCTGCGCCGGCCTTATCCTAGCCTGCGGTCTGGCGTTCGGCGCGACGCGCTCCGGGCCGATCATCGTGGCGATGGGCCTCATGCTGCAAGTGGCGGCCAACGGCATGTCCTACAGCTTCCACGCCTATCAGCAGGAGTTGTTCCCCACCGGCCTGCGCGCCCGCGCCGCCGGCTTCGTCTATTCCTGGAGCCGGCTGTCGGTGATCTTCTCATCCTTCCTCATCGCCTATATCCTGCGCAACTTCGACGTCTCCGGGGTGTTCGCGTTCATTGCGGCGGCGATGGTGGTGGTGATGGCGGCGATCGGGCTGTTCGGCCCACGCACCAGCGGTGTCGCGCTGGAGAGGATTTCGCACTGAACATCGTTGCGCTCAACCGACGTGGCGACGGGGTGACGGCGGACGGGCGCACGGTTCCCGGCGCACTGCCCGGCGGCGCGTCGGCGCTCGCGCCGATCTGCCGCTATTACGGCGTCTGCGGCGGCTGCGCCGCCCAGCATATGCCGGCGGCGGTCTATGCGGCCTGGAAGCGCGACTCGGTGGCGGCGGCGCTGGCGGCGGCCGGGGTGACGGCCGAGGTCGCCGGGCTCGTCGATGCGCACGGCGCCGGCCGGCGGCGGGCGACCTTCCACGCCCGCGTGCGCACCGACGGCGGGGTCGAGGTCGGCTTCATGCGCGCCCGCGCCCACGCCATCGTCGAGATCGACGCCTGCCCGCTGCTGGCGCCGGAGCTGAAGGCCGCGCCCAAGGTCGCCCGCGCCTTGGCCGAGGCCGTGAAGACCTTGAGCAAGCCGCTCGACATCCAGACCACGGCGACGCTGGGCGGGCTCGACGTCGATATCCGCGGCAGCGGCCCGCTCGGCGCCGGCGAGACGCGCCGGCTGATCGGCGTCGCCGAGCGCTTCGATCTGGCGCGGCTCTCCAACCACGGCGTGGCGCTGATCGAGCGCCGCGCCGCGCTCGTCGCCTTCGGCCCGGCGCGCGTCGCGCCGCCGGCAGGCGGCTTCCTCCAGGCGACGGCGGCGGGCGAAGAAACGCTGGCGCGGCTCGCCGCCGAGGCTCTCCACGGAGCATCGCGCGTCGCCGACCTGTTCTGCGGCGCGGGGGCTTTTGCGCTGCGTCTGGCGGGCGAACATTCCGTGTTCGCCGCCGACAGCGACGCCGCCGCCATCGCGGCGTTGCGCCGCGCCGCGACCGGCGGCGTCGAGGCGTCGCAGCGCGACCTCGTGCGCCAGCCGCTCAGCGCCGCCGAACTGGCGCGCTTCGACGCCGTGCTGTTCGATCCGCCGCGCGCCGGCGCCAGCGCCCAAGCGCGCGAGATCGCGGCCAGCGGCGTGGCGCGCGTCGTCGCCATCTCCTGCAACGCCGAAACGTTCGCACGCGACGCCGGCATTCTCGCCGAGGGCGGCTATTCTTGCGAGGGGGTGACGCCCATTGACCAGTTCCGCTACTCGGCCCATGTCGAAATCTTCGCGGCCTTCCGCCGCGCCAAGGCGAAACGGCGCAGGAGCATTTTCGGTTGAGCGAGGCGGACCTTCTCGAACGGCTGAGCGCCATCGTCGGCCCCGGCCACGTACTGACTGACGCCGAGGCGGTCGCCGGCGCGCTCGTCGAGCCGCGCGGGCTCTATAGCGGGCGGGCGCGCGCCCTGGTGCGGCCGGCGAGCACAGCGGAGGTTTCAGCCGTCGTCGCCGCTTGCGCCGCGGCGCGCACGCCGATCACGCCGCAGGGCGGCAATACCGGGCTGGTCGGCGGCCAGATCCCGCTCGGGCCGGAGATCGTGCTGTCGCTGAAGCGGCTCAACCGCGTGCGCGAAGTCGACGCGCTCGCCGATTCGATGATCGTCGAAGCCGGCGTGACGCTCGCCGAGGCGCAGGCCGCCGCCGAGCGCGTCGACCGGCTGTTTCCGCTGTCGCTGGCCAGCGAAGGCTCGTGCACGATCGGCGGCAATCTCTCCACCAATGCCGGCGGCGTCGCCGTGCTCGCCTATGGCAATGCGCGGGAGTTGACCACCGGCGTAGAGGTCGTGCTGGCGGACGGGCGCGTCGTCAACGCGCTCTCCAAGCTGCGCAAGGATAACACCGGCTACGACTTGAAAGACCTGTTCGTTGGCGCCGAGGGCACGCTCGGGATCATCACCGCGGCGGCGCTTAAGTTGTTCGCGCGGCCGCGCGCGCGGGAAACCGCGTTCGTCGGGCTCAAAGACCCGGCCGCCGCGCTGGCGCTATTCCGCTCGGCGCGCCAGCATTTCGGCGCCGGCGTGGTCAGTTTCGAGCTGATGCCGCGCATCGCGCTGGAGTTCGTGCTGCGCCATGCGGCGGGCGGGCGCGATCCGCTCGGCGCCGCGCACCCTTGGTATGTGCTGGTCGAAATCGCCTCGCAGGTTGCGGGCGGCCTTGCCGACGCGGTTGCCGAATGGCTCGGCGGCGCGGCCGAGGCCGGCCTCGTCGACGACGCCGCGCTCGCCGCCTCCGGCAAGCAGCGCTCGGCCTTCTGGGCGTTGCGCGAGAACATCTCCGACGTGCAGAAATTCGAGGGCGGCTCGATCAAGCACGACGTCTCGGTTCCCATCGGCGCCGTGCCCGACTTCCTCGCCGAAGCCAGCGCGGCGGTGTTGCGGCGCACGCCCGGGGCGCGCATCGTCGCCTTCGGCCACATGGGCGACGGCAACATCCACTTCAACGTCAGCCAACCCGTCGGGGCCGATAAGGCGGCGTTCCTGGCCGAGTGGGAAGCGATGAACGCGGTCGTACACGCCATCGTCGAACGCTACCAAGGTTCGTTCTCCGCCGAACACGGCATCGGCCAGCTCAAGCGCGCGTTGCTGGCGCGCAAGAAAGACCCGGCGGCGCTTGACGTGATGCGGCGGCTGAAGGCGGCGCTCGACCCCGAGGGGCTGCTCAATCCCGGCAAGCTGCTGTAACGCCGCCGGTCGCGGCAATTTTTCTGACGTCGCGCGGGAACCACACCGCGCTCGGCGCGTTTGGCGCTTGTGTGCCTCGCGCAAGCGAGTACGACGAGGCTGAGTCCGCCACATCGCGGTCACGATAACGTCATGAGCGGGATCGAAGCTGAGCGTTGTTGAGCGCGGTGATCTTGTTGCAGTGCAGCAATCGCGTTATATATGGGCTGGAAGCGCGATCGTCGTGGGCAAAGGCGATCCAAGGCGAGAAGGCGATGAACACGACCTGGAAGACAAAATGGGGTACGCGGCGGGTTCGCAAGGAACCGCCGACGCTTGAGGAGGCGCTGATCGCCGCCGAGGCGATGGCGGATGATTCCGAATCGCGCGCGGCGATCGCCGCTGAGCTTATGGGCGCGCCGCTTGAAGAGGTGCGCGCGATGCTGGCGCGCCAGCAGGCGCAGACGCGCGGTCGCGCGACGCTGGTCAACGGCCGCACCCGCGCCGTCGTCGTCGAGTACAAGCGCCCGCGCATGATGGCGCGGCCGATGGCCGGGCCGATGGGCCGTCGCTGAGCCTCGCGGGTCTCTGAAGCGCCGCGCAGCAAATTGCCGCGCGGCGAGCGGGCGTGTATGAGGCCGCTCCATGACGGACCGGCCAGAGATCCATAAATATTCGAGCCTGGCCGTGCTTTGGCGGCTGATGCGCGAGTTCGGGCGCGAGCATGTGCGCGGCTATATGCTGGCCGCGGTGATGCTGGCGCTGATCTCCGGGGCCAATGTCTGCGTCGCCTGGCTGCTGCGCCCCGTGCTCAACGGCATGGTCAACGCCGAGGCGCTGGGGCCGATGCGGCTGCTGGCGCTGGAGGCGCTGGTGCTGTTCGTGGTGCGGGGCGCGGCGACCTATGGCTCGCAGGTGGTGCTGTCGCGCATCGGCAACGGCATCGTCGCCTCGGCGCAGCGGCGGGTGTTCGACCGGCTGCTGAAACAGAACATCGGCTATTTCCAGGACCGCCACTCCAGCGAGTTCGTGGCGCGGCTCGCCTTCGCCGCCAATGGCGTGCGCGATTGCCTGCAACTCGTCATCCAGGGCTGCGCGCGCGACGTCGTATCGGTCTGTGGCTTGGTGTTCGTGATGATCGAGCGCGACCCGGCGATGGCGACCGGCGCGCTGTGCGCGCTGCCGATCGCCGCCCTGTTCATTTCCCGCATCCTGAAGCGGGTGCGCAAATTCTCCAAGCGCTCCTACGACGGCTCGACGCTCATCGTGCAGACGATGGGCGAGAGCGTGCTCGGCGCCCGCATCGTGCGTTCGTTCAACCTGGAATCGGTGATGCGCGAGCGCATGTTCGCCGCCATCCGCACCGTCGAGCGTTCGGCCAACCGGATCGCTGCCGGCGGCGGCCTGGCGACCATGATGGCCGACTCGCTGGCCGGCTGCGCCATCGCCTTCGCCATTTTCTACGGCTCCTGGCGGGTGTCGGTGCAGCACGCCGACGTCGGCGCCTTCGCCTCGTTCCTCGGCGCGCTGCTGCTCGCCTACGAGCCGGCCAAGCGCCTCGGCCGCTTCCCCGTCGACGTGCAGAACGGCCTCGTCGGCGCCGCGATGATCTACGAGGTGCTCGACGCGCCGCTGAAGGACGCCCCGCGCCCCGACCTGCCGCCGCTCAATATCACCCACGGCCGGGTGCGGCTCGATGGCGCGCACTTCGCCTACCGGCCCGGCCATGAGGTGATTTGCGGCCTCGACCTCGTCGCCGAGCCCGACCAGACGACGGCGCTGGTCGGTCCCTCGGGCGGCGGCAAATCGACGATCCTCGGCCTCATCCAGCGCTTCTATGCGCCGGAAGCCGGGCGCGTGCTGATCGACGGGCAGGATGCCAGCGAGGTCGATCTGGCGAGCTTGCGCGACCGCATAGCCTTCGTCTCGCAGGACGTGTTCCTGTTTCGCGGCGCGGTGCGCGACAATATCGCGCTCGGCCGGCCGGGGGCGACGCAGGCCGAGATCGAGGCGGCGGCGCGCAAGGCCCATGCGCATGATTTCATCATGGCGCTGCCGGACGGCTACGACGCCAATGTCGGCGAGCAGGGCCTCCAGCTTTCCGGCGGCCAGCGCCAGCGCATCGCCATCGCCCGCGCGCTGTTGAAGAACGCGCCGATCCTGCTGCTCGACGAGCCGACGGCGGCGCTCGATTCCGAATCCGAGCGCGAGGTGCAGGCTGCCCTCGACGCGTTGCAACGCGGCCGCACCACCGTCGTCGTCGCCCATCGCCTGCAAACGATCATCGGCGCCGACCGCATTTACGTAATCGAGGACGGTCGCTCGATCGAAAGCGGCTCGCACGCCGAGTTGATCGCCCGTGACGGCGCCTACCGCGCCTTCTTTGCCGCGCAATTCGGCCTCGGCGCGCTGCCGGAGGTGGCGCGGCGCGCCGCGATTGCGTAAAATGCCTGATATCGCGTTGACGTCGCGCACAGGCTGAGCGCGCAAAACGGCGTCCGGCGGCACGCGTTAACCTTCGAAATTAGCGGCTTGGCGGCCGAACATACGCCACTCTGCCCAACGCGCAGGGGGTTCAGAATGACGATGAAAGCGACGATCGAAGCGTTCGACGGGCGGGCCGAGGGGGCCCGTCGCCGGATCGAGGTGAGTGAGGAGCGCATCGTCATCGCGCGCCGCGTCGGCGGCGTCGAGATGCGCGTCGCGCTGGAGCCGCGGCAGTATCGCGGCGTCGGGCTTGCGGTTCTGGTCGCCGAGGCGACGGATTTTCTCTACCAGGTGCGGCTCATCCACGCCGATCCCGATCTCTGCGTGACGCTCGCCGATTGCGGGCAGGAGGAGGCGGCGCGCGCTTTATGGCGGCGCTGGGCGGCGGCGCTCGGCCTGCCGCGTCTGGTCGAAAGGACCGACGGCGAATTCGAGATCGACCGCACGGCGCCGTCCGATCAGCCGTTTGAGCGTCGTCGCGGGCGGGCGACGCTCAAACGCCGCAACCGTTTCCTCGCCCGCCGCAAGATGGGGCGCCTGGTCGCCGCCGCTTGCGGGTGCGCCGACGGCTGAAGCCGTCACCCCACGGTCTCGCTGTCCGCCAGCGCAGGGACCGCCGCCTTGGGCGGCGACAGGCCCAATTGCTGGAGGAAATCGCGCACGCGCTGCGACATGGCGCCGATCACGAAGCGCTCCATCACCCGGCGCTTCAACTGGAGCGCCCGTTGCTGGCTTTCCTGCGGCGCCGCGATGACTGTCATCACCGCCGCGACCAGCGTGTCCTCTTTGTAGGGGTCGAAATAATAGGCGTCGTCGCCGGCGACTTCGCGGAACACCTCGATGTCGGAGCAGATGACGGGTTTGCCATAGGCCGCGCCTTCGGTGATCGGGATGCCGAAGCCTTCGGTGAAGCTCGGGAAGACCAACCCGTCCGCCTTCGAGAGAATGCGCGATTTCTCG
This sequence comes from Roseiarcus sp., assembly GCA_035606915.1. Classification (GTDB taxonomy): domain Bacteria; phylum Pseudomonadota; class Alphaproteobacteria; order Rhizobiales; family Beijerinckiaceae; genus Roseiarcus. Next base: position 11,869 of record DATNDU010000015.1, read on the forward strand.
CCCTCGGGAATATAGCCGGTGAAGCGGATGTGGCCGATGTCGTTGGGGTTGTCGCCGACATAGCGGCGGCCGTCGACATTGCCGAGGACGACCATGTTCGCCCGTCCCTTCAACGCCGTGAACGCCTTGATCAGGATCGAGATGTTCTTTCGCGGCTCGTCCGAGACCACGGTGACGAAATACGGCAGCCGCGAATCCCAGCCGAGACGCAGATAGGTGTTCTGGATCTGCTCGCGGCGCTGGAAGCGCGCCCCCAGCATGATGCGTTTCTCGATCAGGTTGTCGACGATCTTTTCGTTGTCGAGATGCTCCTGCAACTCGACGCTCGCTTCGAGGTTCTTCAACTCCTCGGGGGCATAGCGCCGCGCCAACGCATCCGGCTCCTGGTTCGCTCGCCCGATGACCGATTTGCGCAGCGACGGATGCAGGATGAAGCTATTCCTCATTTTGTAGTTGGGAAACCCGGCGGCGAAGCATCGGCGCGAATATTCCGACACGAAAGCGAAATTCGGCGACAACGCCAACATCGCCTCCAGCTTGCGCAGGAACAAGTTGCGCCAATACGGATTCATCATCGGATCGCGGATCGGGATGATGTCGTGCACAACGGAGATGATGCGCTTCGAATCGATCCCGGAAATCTTGAAATACATCGGCGTATCGACGACGACGAGGTCGTAGCCGGAAGCGTCGATGGTCGACGGCGGCAGGCCCCAGCCGGCGCGCACGACCATTTCCGTGTACACCGACGGCGCGATGACGAAATTGTCCGGCATCGACAAATGCCAGGCTTCGGCGGGAATGAAATCGACCAGCGCGGGATCGTTTTCGACGCGCTGGCGCTGGCCGCCGAGCAAGCGCACCTTGGCGATATAGGTCCAGGCCCGCATTTTCAGCGCCAAGCCGAGCGCATAGCGGGCTTCGGCGCGGCTGCTGATCCAGCCCGTATTGTAGCCGCGCCGGCCGAAGAACCGGAACACCTCGGCCAGACTCACTGACTTGCGGGTGACGGCGAGATCGACCACCTTGGATTGCAATTTATCGGCCATCCACCCCTGCGAAGGACGCTCGACAAGCAAATCCACCGTGCCGCCCAAGCCCTGCAAGATCTCGATGAAGGACATGCTGAAGTTGTGGATGCCGCGCTGCTCAATGGGGGCGCCGAGGCTATCGCTGACAAACAGAACCTTCACCTGATCCTCCGCAATGGGAGCAAAGAACCGCGGCCCCCGGCGCAAAACACCAACCGGCCGGCGTTGCGCCGGCCGCCCTCACAGGCTCTGCAAGAACGCCTCCAGCGCCTCGAAATAGGCGCCGGCGTCGGGGCCGCGATAGCCGGCCGCCCGCGCTCGCGCCTGCCGCGCCGGCGCCGAGCCTTTGTCGGCCAGCGCCCGCACCGCCTCGCGCCACGCCGCCCCGTCGGTGGCGCCGAGCAATATCGCGCAGCCGCGCGACACCTCGCGGAAGATCGGCAGGTCGGACGCCAGCACGGGAACGCCGAGCCCCAGCGCCTCGACCAGCGGCAGGCCGTAACCCTCGGCGAACGAGGGCGCAAGCAGGGCCCGCGCATTGCGCAGCAGCCGGCGCAACGCCGCATCGCCGAGCCCGGCGGCCTCGACGACGTAGCCTTCGAGCGCCCGCGCGCGATCGAGCGCCGCGCAGGTCTCGGCGTTGAGCCAGCCGCGGCCGCCGACGACGACCAGCTTCGGCGGCCGCTCGCCGGCCTCGATCATCGCCCGCCAGATGTTGAGCAGAGCGAGATGGTTCTTGCGCGGCTCGATGGCGCCGAGGACGACGAAATAGGGCGCGGCGGCGAGTTCGGCGTCCTCCTCGTCCGCCCCCGGGTTGGCCTGCAACGGCGACGGCAGCGGCCACACGAATAGCGCGGGATCGCGCCCACGCCGGCGCAGTTCCGCCCGCAGGCGCTCGGCCACCGTCTCGCTCGACACCAGGATGGCGCGCGCCAGCTCGAACAGGGTCGCGACGCGGCGCTCGAACATCTCTTCATGGCCGGCGGGCCAGAACTCGGGATAATCGAGCGGCAGCAGATCGTGCAGGAAGAACGCCGGCTTGACGTCGGGACGGTCGGCCAGCCAACGGAAATGCGTGCGTCGCTCCAGCGCATGCTGGGCGACATTGAGATAGACCGCGCCCCGTGGCGCCTCGCGTCTTGACAGCAGCTTGTAGCGCCCGATGCGGGCGCGTCGAACGATTTCGCGCCGCCAGGCCAGGGGCGGGCGCGGCGCCCATGTCTGCTGCGTCTCCTGCGTCACGCCGAGAAGAAAATTCCGCAGCCGCGCCAAACCGGGGTCGCTCGATGCCTGCCCGCGCCAGCGGTTTTCGGCCCGCGCCACCACCGCCGCAAGCTCCGAAGCCTCAAGCAGGCTCGGCCGGCTGACGCCGTAATGCACGGCGCCGGCGAGGCGCGGCGAGCGCGACAGCGCGCGCGCATACATCAGGTCGACGCGATCGATGCCGGACGGCGCGCCGATCTCGGCGCGGTGCGACAGATGCGTCAGGTCGTATAATACCGGGCTCAAAGGGAGCCGTATATCTGAAGCGCGAAATCTACGTCGTCGAATACGCGGCCGCGTCCGGATTTCAAGATCAGCGCCTTGTTGCAATATTCTTTGATGATATTGGTGTCGTGACTGACGAGAATCATGGCGCAATGTTTGCGGCGGACGAACAGGGCGTCGTAGCATTTTTCTCGGAAGCGGGCGTCGCCGACGGAAATCACCTCGTCGATGAGAAAGCACTCGAAATCGACCGCCAGGGTCAGCCCGAATGCGAGGCGGGCCCGCATGCCCGAGGAATAGGTCTTCACCGGCAGGTAGAGCAGCCGCCCAAGTTCGGCGAAATCGTCGACGAACTCCACCGCGTCCTGGATCGGCACGCCGTAAAGGCGGGCGATGAAGCGGATATTGTCGAGCCCGCTCATCGTCGACTCGAAGCCGCCGGCGAAAGCGATCGGCCACGACATGAAGAGATCGCGCGCGACATGGCCGGATGATGGCGGCTCAACGCCGCCGATGATCTTGACCAGGGTCGATTTGCCGGCGCCGTTCTTGCCGAGCACGGCGATTTTCTCGCCCTGAGCGACGTCGAAGGAGACGCCGTCGAGCACGCGCCTGACGCCAACGGCGGTGTGATATTCCTTGACGATCTCGCGCATCTCGATCCGGCGCGGCGCGTGCGGGTTGGCGAAAGGCTCCGGCTGGACGCCTAGATCCTCGACTTGCGGCGTCCGGCGCAGCCAGTTGCGGGCGATGCGGGCGGGAAGATTCACGGCAGATGCTCGCGCACGTTCTTCAACAGCGCGCGCAACACCGAATAGCCGGCGAGGCTGATCGCCGCGATGACGAGAATGTAGAGCAGTCGGCGCGGCTGCGCGGCCTGGTCGGGCGCATCGGGATCGACGACGGTCTGCAAATAGAAATGCTGGCGCGCCAAATCCTGGCGCGCCTTGTCATAGGCCGCCAACGCCGATTCCAATTGCCTGGAGGCCAGGGTGCGATCAAGCATGATGCGGTCGAAATCGGCGAACTTGGCCGAAAGCGAGTTCTGCTTGCCGGCCATCCGCTGCCGCTCCGCCGCGATCTGAACGCGCAACGCCTCGACCGTGCTGTTGAGCGCGGCGATCTGCGGCGCGCGCGGCGCAAGGGTGGTGGTTTCGGCCAGATGGCTCTCGGCGCTCGACAGCCGCGTCATCAAGGCGCCGATGCGGGTCAGCGTGTCGGCGACCTCCTTGTTGGGGTCGAGCACGTTCTCGGTGTTGCGATAGGCGGTGAGGCGGGCCTCGATCTCGGCGAATTTCGCCTTCTGCTCTTCGACGTCATGCGCCGCCACGACTAGCGAATCGCTGAAGATGTGCTGGTTGAGGCGGTTGACGAAGGCCTCGGCGTTGCGCAGCATCGCCTTGTTGAGCGCCCTGGCGTCCTGCGGCGTGAAGCCGATCGTGCGCAGCCGCGCGATGCCGCTGTCGGTGTCGATGCGCAGATCGGCGAAATTCTGGAAATGGCGATAGAGTTGCTCGCGGGTGTCGCGGGTGAAGACATTCGGAAAGCGATTGATGAAATCGGCCTGCGGCCGCGACAGCATGGCTTTCAGGCCGTCGTCGCGCACCAGCGCGTCAACGGCGTCGCGCGAGGTCAGATATTCGCCGACCGCATAGGTTTCGTCGCTGGCGCGGGTCACTTTGGAGTCGGTCAGCAGGCTCGCCATATTGCCCATGTCGTTGGAAGCGACGTTGCGCACCATGAACTGGGATTCCGAGACATAGCGCGGCGCGGCGATGATGAGCAGATAAATAGCCGCCAGCGCGATCGGCAGCGCCAGGGTGGCGATCTCAAGACCGAAGCGGCGATGCAGCGGCTGCGGCGCCTGGGTCTTCTCGGGCTGCCACCAATTGTCGACGACCAGTTCGCCCTTGGAATGGACGGGCTGCAACTCGATCTCGTTGATGCGCGGCGGGTCGGCGATCATCGCCGCGCGCCCCTCGTCGGCGCGGATTTCATTGCGCGTGATCCTTTGAACCGACGCTGAGAATCCACAACAGCGAGAAGGCCATGAAGCCGACGACGAACGTCGAAAGCACGTCGCGCAGGCGCTGCGGCCTGGTCGCCTCGTCCGGCAGGTTCGGCTTGGCGATCTCCTCGATATAGACGCGCTTGCGCTGCACCTCGGCCTCGGCGGCTTGCAGGGACAGCAGCGCGGAGGCATAGCGCTTCTCGGCGAGCCCGCGCAAAAGCGTCAACCGCTCGTAGCCGGTGACCTTGCTGGCCAGCGCCGTACTGCCGCCGGCGAGCTTGGCGCGCTCCTCCTCGATCTTTTTGTCGAGCACGCCGGCCGACGCCCGCAGCCCTTGCAGCGAGGGATTGTCGGGCGACAGTTGCTCGGCCTCGGCAACCTGCGTCTCGGCGCGAGCGCGCCGCAGCGACAGCGCGCCAATGTCCTGCAACATGGCGCCGGCGAAGGCCAGGGGATCGACGAGCAGCGTCGCGTTGCGAAAGGCGGTGAGTTCGCCCTGAATCTTGACCACGTCGTCGCGCGATTCCTGCAATTCGCGCTTGGCGTCCTGGATGGTGTCGGTTTCGGCGCGCGCATTGAGGTTGTTGGCCATCTCGCTGGCCGCGGCGAGCATGGCGGCGGCGATGGTCTGCGCCGATTGGGGGTCGAAGGCGGCGACTTCGAGCCGGGTGACGCCGCTCGTCGAATCCTGCTTCACGGTGAGGAACGAGCGCGTATAGGCGAACAGCCCCTCGAACGAATCGCGCTCCCAGAAGCGCGGAAAGCGCGAGAACCAATCCGCCGCGTGCGAGCCATAGACCGCCCGCAGGTCGATGCGCGCATTGAGCCGCGCCAGCACGTCGCGCGATTTGAGGAACGTCTCGATCGCCGAGGTCTCATCGGCGGCGCGCGACACGCCGAAGGTGTTGAGCAGCGACGCCAGGCCCGAAGCATGATGGGCGTCGACGCCGCGCACCACATAGGCGGTCTGCGAAACATATTGCGGCGCAGCGATGAGGCCATAATACAGGCTCGCGACGATTGTCGGCGCCACCACCAGCGCGACGAATTGCGTCCGCACGTTCGCAACAATCGCAACTGCGCGCCGCCATAGCAGCAACGGCGCCGCCACCGGCGGCCCGTTGCGATCGGGCGGAAGATAACGTTGGTAGACTTCGCTCATTTTGCTCTGAGAGGCCCGCATCTCTATAGCCGCGCGCCGCCGCACGCGCAACGTCGTAAAAACATAATGCCGACGTTGAATGCGGCGTCGCGCAAGGCTCGGCCGCGCCACGGGGCGCTGGCGCGCTTGACGCGCTGGCCGCGTCGTCTTATCTCTGTGTTCACTTTTTGTTCTGGACGGAGATCGCCGATGCGCGCCGCTTCTTCGCAACAAGTCGCCTCCTCGCAGCAAACCGACGCCCGCCAGCGCGTCACGGTGGCGCGCGAACTCGGTGCGAAATTCGCCGACCGGCTGGCGGCGGCGGATCTGCGGCGCGGGCGCGGCGCGCCGTCAAACGTCAGCGGTCGCTTCGAGGCGCAGCGTCGCGACGCCTTCGACGACGGTTGGACGGCCGACGAGATCGCGCCGCTGCCAACCGAGGTGATCCTCGAACGGCCGCGCACCATCATCACCCGCAACGAATCGCCCGACATCTCGTTCGACCGCTCGATCAATCCCTATCGCGGCTGCGAACACGGTTGCGCCTATTGCTATGCGCGCCCGACGCACGCCTATCTCGGGCTTTCCGCCGGGCTCGACTTCGAGAGCAAGCTGTTCGTCAAGGAGAACGCCGCGGCGCTGCTGGAAAAGGAATTGGCGGCGCCGAAATACCGCCCGGCGGTGATTGCGCTCGGCGCCAACACCGACCCTTATCAGCCGATCGAGCGGCAATATCGCATCACCCGCTCCGTGCTCGAAGTGCTGGCGCGCGCCAATCACCCGGTCGGCATCGTCACCAAGTCGAACCTCGTCGTGCGCGACCTCGATCTGCTCGCGCCGATGGCTGCGAAGGGTTTGGCGAAGGTCTATCTCTCGGTGACGACGCTCGATCGCGACCTCGCCCGCCGCATGGAGCCGCGCGCGCCGACGCCGGAGCGCCGGCTCGACGCCATCGCCCGCCTCGCCGCAGCGGGCGTCCCCGTCGGCGTGCTCGCGGCGCCGATCGTGCCGGCGATCAACGATGGCGAGATCGAGACCATCCTGACCCGCGCCTATGCCGCCGGGGCGCGCGAGGCCGGCTATGTGACGTTGCGGCTGCCGCTGGAACTGCGCGAATTGTTTCGCGAGTGGCTCGCCGTCAATTTCCCCGACAAGCTCAAGCACACTTTGTCGCTGACGCAATCGATGCACGCCGGCAAGGATTACGAATCGCAGTGGGGGCGGCGGATGGCCGGCTCCGGCCCTTATGCCTGGATGATCGGCCGCCGCTTCGAGATCGCCGCCCGCAAGCTCGGCTTTCGCGACAAGGCGCACCCGCTACGCAACGACCTGTTCACGCCGCCGCTCGCGCGTCAGCAGGGCGTCGAGCAGTTGTCGCTGTTCTGAGCCGCCGTTAAGCGGTCTGCCGCTGCGGGATCGCGGCCGGCGATTCCTGACGCCGCAGCGCTTCCTCGCGCGCCGCGATGTAGTCGCGCGTGCGCGGCACGACGTTCTGGCGCTTAACGATCTGAATTTGCGACACCATGTTGCCGGAGACGCGGAACGACGCCTCCGCGCCGGCGAGGTAGAAATCCCACATGCGGCAAAAGCGCTCGTCGTAAAGCGCGCGCGCCTCGTCGCGGCGGGCGTTGAAGCGCTCGCGCCACGCCTTCAGCGTGTCGGCGTAATGCAGGCGCAGGATTTCGATGTCGGTGACAAACAGGCCCTGCCGCTCGATCGCCGCCAGAACCTCGGAGACGGCGGGAATGTAACCGCCGGGGAAGATGTGCTTGTCGATCCAGGGATTGGTGTAGCCCGGCCCGGTGCTGCGATCGATGTTGTGCAACACCATGACGCCGTCGTCGGCCAGCAGGCGATTGACCTGGCTGAAATATTCGTCGAACCCGGCGAGCCCGACGTGCTCGAACATGCCCACCGAAACGATGCGGTCGAACGGTCCCTCAACATCGCGGTAATCTTGCAGGCGGAAGTCGACGCGCGCATCGAGCCCCGCCTCCTGCGCCCGCTCCTGGGCGATCGCATATTGCTCCTGGCTCAGTGTCACGCCGACGACGCGCGCGCCGACCTGGCGGGCCAGATAGAGCCCCATGCCGCCGAAGCCGCACCCGATGTCGAGCACGCGATGATGCTCGTCGACGACCAGCTTGGCGGCGATATGGCGCTTCTTGGCAAGCTGCGCCTCCTCGAGCGACTGGCCGGGATGCTCGAAATAGGCGCAGGAATATTGCATGTCGGGGTCAAGAAACAGGTTGTAGACCCGATGGTCGAGATCGTAGTGCGCCTGGATGTTCTTGCGCGCGCGCGCGCGATCGCTGCGCTGCGTCCAGAACCTGAACATTTCGCGCAGCTTGCCCAGCACCTTGACCCAGGCCAAGTTTTCCGCCTTCGGCAGGTTGGCCGCGCCGACCGCCATCAGATCGTAGAGATCGCCGCTCGTCAGTTCCAGCCGACCGTCCATATAGAGATCGCCGAGGGTCCGCTCGGGATCGCGCAGCAGTTCCCAGACCGCTCGCTGGTCGGCGAACCGAATGCCGATCTCCGGCCCGGTCCCGTCGCCGTAACGCTCCACCCGACCGTTGGCGAACTCCACTTTCAACCGACCGAAAGGCGCCAGCTTCGATACAATTCGCGATGACAACGAGCTCATTTTTCCTCCGGCGCCGGCAACTCCGCGCCGCTCCGCAATAACGTTTACCAAACTTTAAGAACGCGGAAATCGTTTTGCAAGGCGCCTTTGCGACGGTTCGCCAACAAGGTTAACGCCGAAGCGGACCGGCGCTTTCGTTGACAAGGGGCGACCGCCTGCCTATCTCGGGACCGCCCCGGGATGGCGCGCTCGGGACGCTGAAGATGCGCCCAAATGCGGGCGTTTAGGCCTCCTGACCCGGGGGCGGAAGGGTCGTTCATGCTGGGCTCGGTTCTTAAAAAGGTATTCGGAACGGCCAATGACCGCCGCCTGAAGGCCTATCGCCCGCAGGTCGACGCGATCAACGCCCTGGAGCCTGCGTTCATCGCCCTCAGCGATGAGCAACTGCGTGAAAAGACGACCGAATTCCGCGCCCAGCTCGCCGCCGGCAAGACCCTCGACGACCTTCTCGTCCCCGCCTTCGCCACCGTGCGCGAGGCGGCCCGGCGGACGCTCGGCCAACGCCATTTTGACGTACAATTGATCGGCGGCATGGTGCTGCACGAGGGCGCCATCGCCGAAATGCGCACCGGCGAGGGCAAGACGCTGGTCGCCACCCTGGCGGTCTACCTCAACGCGCTCGCCGGTCGCGGCGTCCATGTCATTACCGTCAACGATTATCTCGCCAGCCGCGACGCCGCCTGGATGGGGCGCGTCTATACCTTCTTGGGGCTCAGCGTCGGCGTCATCGTCCACGGCCTCGACGACGAGGAGCGCAGCGTCGCTTACGCGTCGGACATCACCTACGGCACCAACAACGAGTTTGGCTTCGACTACCTGCGCGACAACATGAAGTATGAGATGGAGCAGATGGTGCAGCGCGGCCACGCGTTCGCCATCGTCGACGAGGTCGATTCGATCCTCGTCGACGAGGCGCGCACGCCGCTCATCATCTCCGGCCCCTCGGAGGACCGTTCCGGTCTCTATGCCTCCGTCGACACGATTATCCCGCAACTGGTTGCCGAGGATTTCGAACTCGACGAGAAGCAGCGCACGGTCAACCTCACCGAATCCGGCAACGAGCACGTCGAGGCGCTGCTGCGCGATTTGGACGTGCTGAAGGAGGGCTCGCTCTACGAGGCCTCCAACGCGACGCTGGTGCATCACGTCAACCAGGCGTTGCGCGCCCACAAACTGTTCTCGCGCGACAAAGATTACATCGTGCGCAACGACGAGGTCGTCATCATCGACGAGTTCACCGGCCGCATGATGCCGGGCCGGCGCTTTTCGGAGGGGCTGCACCAGGCGCTCGAAGCCAGGGAGCATGTGACGGTCCAGCCCGAGAACGTCACCCTCGCCTCGATCACCTTCCAGAACTATTTCCGCCTCTACGAGAAGCTCGCCGGCATGACCGGCACAGCTTTGACCGAAGCCGACGAGTTCATGGAGATCTACAAGCTCACCGTCAACGAGATCCCGACCCACCGGCCGATTGCGCGTCTCGATGAGGACGACGAGGTCTACCGCACGGGTGAGGAGAAACTGAAGGCGGTGGTGCGCGAGATCGAAGGCGCGGCCGAGCGGTTGCAGCCGATGCTGGTCGGCACGACGTCGATCGAGAAGTCGGAAATGGTCGGCGAGTTTCTGGAGCGTCACGGCTACAAGCGCATCGACTTTTCGGCCCCCAATGCGCTGAAGCCGCTCTATGATGCGGCCCGCGCCGGGCGGGCGTCGAAGTGTTTCGCCATCCTCAACGCCCGCTTCCACGAGCAGGAGGCGTTCATCGTCGCCGAGGCCGGCGTTCCCGGCGCCATCACCATCGCCACCAACATGGCCGGCCGCGGCACCGACATCCAGCTCGGCGGCAATCTTGAGATGCGGCTGCGCCAGGAGATCGACCCGGAAGCCTCGGAGGAGGCGCGGGCGGCCAAGGAGGCCGAGATTGTCGCCGAGATCGCCGATTTCAAGAAGAAGGCGCTGGATGCCGGCGGCCTCTACATCATCGGCACCGAGCGCCACGAGAGCCGGCGCATCGACAACCAGTTGCGCGGCCGCTCCGGCCGTCAGGGCGATCCCGGCCGCGCGAAGTTCTTCCTGTCGCTACAGGACGATCTGATGCGCATCTTCGGCTCCGACCGCATGGACGCGATGCTGCGCCGGCTGGGCCTGAAGGAGGACGAGGCGATCGTCCACCCCTGGATCAACAAAGCGCTGGAGAAGGCGCAACAGAAAGTGGAAGCGCGCAACTTCGACATCCGCAAGAACATTCTCAAGTTCGACAACGTGATGAACGACCAGCGCAAGGTCATCTTCGAGGACCGGCGCAAGATGATGGCGCAGGAGTCGCTGGAGCCGATCATCGCCGATATGCGCGACGGCGTCATCGACGACTTGGTGTCGAAACACATTCCCCACGACGCCTATCCCGAGGCGTGGGATATCGCGGGCCTTCAGGAGGAGGTCTCGGCCAAGCTCAACCTCGATCTGCCGGTCGCCGCCTGGGCCAAGGAGGAGGGCATCGCCGACGAGGAGATGGCCGAGCGCCTGCACAAGGCGACGGATGCAGCTTATGCGGAACGCGTCGAGCGCAATTCGCCCGAGGCCATGCGTTACATTGAGAAACAGGTCATCCTGCAAACGCTCGACCACCTGTGGCGCGACCATCTCGTCACGCTCGATCATCTGCGGCAGGTCATCGGCTGGCGCGGCATGGCGCAGCGCGACCCCTTGAACGAATATAAGTCCGAGGCGTTCGATTTGTTCCGCAGCCTGATCGCGCAATGGCACGAGGCGGTGATCGCGCAGATGATGCGCATCGAGGTGCGCTTCCAGCCGCCGTCGGACACGGCGCCGGATATGCAATTCCAGCATCTCGACCCGCTCAGCGGCGCCAACGAAGCCGAACTCGGCGCGATCTCGGAGCCGATCAGCGCCGCGTTCTCCGCCGCGACCTCGGCCTATGAGGAGCCGCCGACGGCCAGCGAGGACCGCGACCCCGACAACCCGAAGACCTGGGGCCGCATCGGCCGCAACGAGCCCTGTCCGTGCGGCTCCGGCAAGAAATTCAAGCACTGCCACGGCGTGCTGGTCTAAGGGGTCTCAAGCGCCCGTCGAGGGGTCCATGCGGCGCGAGGGGGGTTATGTGCGGCTGCCGCCATTCGCGGCGGGGCAGGCGATCGGGTTGCTTGGCGGGTCGTTCAACCCGCCGCACAGCGGTCATCTGCTCGCCTCCCGGTTGGCGCTGACGCGGCTGCGGCTGGCGCGCCTTTGGTGGCTCGCCACGCCTGGCAATCCGCTGAAATCGCCGGCCGATCTGGCGGCGCTGCGCACCCGGCTCGACGCAGCCCGGGCGCTGATCGACGACCCCCGCATCGCCGTCACCGGCTTCGAGAGCGAGATCGGTTCGCGCTACACCGCCGACGCGTTGCGCTTTCTCAAGCGCCGCGCGGCGGGGGCGCGCTTCGTGTGGATCATGGGGGCCGACAATCTCGCCGAATTCCACCGCTGGCGGGAATGGCGCGAGATCGCCGAAATGGTCCCGATCCTGGTGGTGGACAGGCCGGGGGCGAGCTTCGCGGCGCTGTCGAGCCGGGCGGGACTGGCGCTGGCGCGCTGGCGCCGCCCGGAAAGCGAGGCGCCGCGGCTGGCTTTCCTGGCCCCCCCGGCCTGGATTTTTCTGCATGGGCCGCGCTCGAGCGCGTCGTCGACGGCGCTCAGGCGGCGCCTATCGCCGCCGGTCCTTGAATGAGCGTATGGAGCGCATGATACGGTTTCCGAGTGAAGGACTCGGAAACGATCGCGCGAACTTCTTGTAGAGAAAGGGAAGTTCGCGCGAACGGAATACGGTCTTCTGGCGAAAACCGCATGACTCACGCCTGCGCCGCACATTCGCGAAAAGTCTGTTCGAGAATGTCCAGCGCTTCCGAAAACACGGCGTCTTCGATGGTGAGCGGCGCGAGAAACCGAATGACGTTTCCGTAGACCCCACAAGTCAGCAGGATGACGCCTTTTTCCAGCGCTTTTTCGCGCACTTTGGCGGCGAATTCGGCGTTCGGCCTGTCGGTTCCGGGAATATTGAACTCGATCGCGTTCATGAAGCCGGGGCCGCGGATGTCGGCGATCTCCGGCACGCTCCCGGCTACAGATTGGAGGCGTTGCTTGAGCCGGTCCCCAAGACGAATCGCGCGCGCGTTCAGGTCCTCCTCCTCAATGATATCGAGGACGGCGTTTCCGGCGGCGATCGCAATCGGGTTGCCTGCATACGTGCCGCCCAGGCCGCCCGGAACCGGCGCGTCCATGAGTTCGGCGCGGCCGGTGACCGCGGCGATCGGAAATCCGCCGCCAAGGCCCTTGGCCATCGTGGTGATGTCAGCGGCGACGCCGTAATGCTCCATCGCGAACAATTTGCCGGTGCGCGCAAAGCCCGTCTGCACTTCGTCGGCGATGAGCAAAATGCCGTTCTTGTCGGCGAGTTCGCGCAGTTTGGTCATGAATAGGCGCGGCGTTTCATAAAAACCGCCTTCGCCCTGCACGGGCTCGATGATGAAAGCGGCTACACGTGCGGCGTCAACGTCGGCCTTGAACAGTCTGTCGAGAGCCGCGAGGGAATCCTCGACCGACACGCCATGCAGCGGATTCGGGAACGGCGCGTGGAACACATCCGGCATCATCGCGCCGAAGCCGATTTTATACGGCGCCACCTTGCCGGTCAGCGTCATGCCCATGAACGTGCGGCCGTGAAAGGCGCCTGTGAAGGCGACGATCGCGGAACGGCCCGTCGCCGCGCGGGCGATCTTAATGGCGTTCTCGACGGCCTCGGCGCCGGTGGTGACGAACACCGTTTTCTTCTTGAAGTCCCCCGGCACGCTGGCGTTGAGCCTTTCCGCAAGGCGCACGTAATTCTCGTAGGGGACGACCTGATGACAGGTATGGGTGAAGCGGTCGAGTTGCTCCTTTACGGCGGCAATCACCTTCGGATGGCGATGGCCGGTGTTGACGACGGCGATGCCGGCGGCGAAATCGATGTAGCGGCGACCTTCGACGTCCCAAATCTCCGCGTTCAGGGCGCGATCCGCATAGACCTGCGTGGTCACGCCGACGCCGCGCGAGATCGCGTCGGAACGCCGGGTCGCAATATCCGCGTTTAGCATGTCGATTATCCCTGGCGGCAATCCGCGCGCACACGCAGCGGAAACTGCCATTGAAGAAATCTTGCATAGTTTATGTAGATTTTCAATATGGCCGCGATCAGATATCGCGGCGGCCGCGTCTAAGGTCCGGTGCAATGGACGAAATCCTGTTCAAAATCACAGAGACGGCGCGAATGGTGGGCGTATCGCCCTCGACGCTGCGGCTCTGGGAAGCGCAGGGGCTTTGCGGACCGTTGCGCTCGCCCTCGGGTCAGCGCCATTATGACCGGCCGCTTATCGAGCGATTGAAATCGATCGCGTGGCTGCGCAGCGAAAAGGGATTGAACGCAGCCGCGATTCGCGAGCGCCTGGCGGGCCGCGTTGCGCCCGAAGCGACGGGTCCACAAGACCCGCGAAGCGACGGGCATGAAGGCGACGGCGTCGGCATCGGCATCGGCCATAAAGTTCGCCGCCTGAGGCGCGAGGCCGACAGCACGCTCGATGCGGTGTCGCAAGCCACCGGCGTTTCGATCTCGCGGCTCTCGACCTTCGAACGCACTTCGCAGGGACTATCCCTGATGGCGCTGCACGAAGTCGCCAAGCACTTTGGCACGACGGTTGCGGCGCTGAGCGGCCAAGGCGAGTACGTTGGCGAGTCCCTCGTGCGCGACGGCCAATGGAAAGCTTTGCCCGCCACGTCGAGCGGCGTCACGATGCAAATTCTCGCCGAGGGCCGCACCCAGATGGAATGCCACCGCTTCGAACTCGCCAAAGGCGCGTCCAGCGAGGGGCCCTATCAGCACGCGGGCGAAGAATTCCTTCACGTGCTGACCGGCAGCCTCGAAATCGTCCTCGACGACACCCGATTCCTTGAACTGGAACCCGGCGACAGCTTCTATTTTAACAGCGAGCGTCCGCACTCATGGCGCAACAGCTTTGATGGCGAGACCATCATCATCTGGATCAATACGCCGCCAACCTTCTGAATGGCGCCGCTGAACCCGGAAGCCTGCCATCCTGAAGTCCTCTCCGCAAACAACGGATCGATTTGGCGCCACATTTTCTGCGCGATTGCGATACAACGGCGATCCCCACCTTAAGGATCGCAAAGGTCTAATGTCGCCTCAAGACCCCGTCGCGCGCCGTCGCACGTTCGCCATCATCTCCCACCCGGACGCCGGCAAGACCACGCTGACGGAGAAGCTGCTGCTGTTCGGCGGCGCGATCCAGCTTGCCGGCGAAGTGCGCGCCAAGGCCAACCGGCGCCAGACACGTTCGGACTGGATGGGCATCGAGCGCGAACGCGGCATTTCCGTCGTCACCTCGGTGATGACGTTCGAATACGGCGATTGCGTCTTCAACCTGCTCGACACCCCCGGCCACGAGGATTTCAGCGAGGACACCTATCGCACGCTAACGGCGGTGGATTCGGCCGTCATGGTGCTCGATGCCGCCAAGGGCATCGAGGCGCGGACGCGAAAGCTGTTCGAGGTCTGCCGCTTGCGCGACATCCCGATCATCACCTTCATCAACAAGATGGACCGCGAGACGCGCGACCCCTTCGACCTCATCGACGAGGTCGAAAAGACGCTGGCCCTCGACGCCGCGCCGCTGACCTGGACCGTCGGGCGCGGCCGCGGGCTCGCCGGCGTCTACGATATCCGCCGCAGCCGGGTGACGCCGTTCGGCAAGGAGGCGGCCGCTATTCCCGTCAACGGCCCCGACGACCCGCGCCTGGCCGAGTTGCTGCCGGAGCATGAGCGAGCCGAAGCCATCGACGAGCTGAATCTCGCCATCGGGGGCCTCAAGCCGTTCGACAAAAAGGCTTTTCTTGAAGGCCATCTGACCCCGGTGCTGTGGGGCAGCGCGCTCAAGGCGTTCGGCGTGCGCGATCTCATCGACGCTTTGGCCGAATTCGCGCCGAGCCCGCGCGCGCAGGAAGCCTCGACCCGCACGGTGCAAGCCAATGAGCCGAAGATGACCGGCTTCGTCTTCAAGATCCAGGCCAACATGGACCCCAACCACCGCGACCGCATCGCCTTCATGCGCGTCTGCTCGGGGCAGTTGAAGCGCGGCATGCGCGCCAAGCTGGTGCGCACCGGCAAATCGATAACGCTCTCGGCGCCGCAATTCTTCTTTGCCCAAGATCGCTCGCTGGCCGAGGAGGCCTATGCCGGCGACGTCGTCGGCATCCCCAATCACGGGCTGCTGCGCATCGGCGACACGCTGAGCGAGGGCGAGGACATCGTCTTTCGCGGCGTGCCGAGCTTCGCCCCGGAAATCCTGCGCCGCGTAAAACTCGCCGATGCGATGAAGGCCAAGAAGCTGCGCGAGGCGCTCCAGCAAATGGCGGAGGAAGGCGTAGTGCAGGTGTTCCTGCCGCATGACGGGGCGGCGGCCGTGGTCGGCGTTGTCGGCGCCTTGCAACTCGACGTGCTGACCGAGCGGCTCAACGCCGAATATGGGTTGCCGGTTTCCTTCGAGCAGAGCCGGTTCGAGATCTGCCGTTGGGTGGCTTCGCACGAGAAGGGCGAACTGGAGAAATTCGTCGCCGCCTTCCCGGCCTCGATCGCCGCCGATCTCGACGGCGCGCCGGTGTTCATGGCGAGTTCCGCCTTCAACCTGCGCTATGAGCAGGAGCGCTGGCCGAAAATCCGCTTCGCCGACGTCAAGGATTACCAGAAGGCGGCGGCGGGCTGATGCCGATTCATGTCTTCGGCCGGAACGCCTTGCAAACTGCGGGGTCGGTGTCGAGCCGGTCGCCGCCGATGAGGTCGAGGCAATAAGGAATGGCGGGGAACACCGCATCGAGGCAGGTGCGGATCGCCGACGGCTTGCCCGGCAGGTTGACGATGAGGCTGCGCCCGCGCACCGCGGCCGTCTGGCGCGAGAGAATGGCGGTCGGCACTTCGAGCAGGCTTCTCGTGCGCATCAACTCGCCGAAGCCGGGCATCAGCCGGGCAGCGACAGCCTCCGTCGCCTCGGGCGTCACATCGCGCGGCGCGGGACCGGTGCCGCCGGTGGTGAGGATCAGCGAGCAGCGCTCGACGTCGGCGAGTTCGATCAGCGTCGCCTCGATCTGCGCGCGCTCGTCGGGAACGACGCGGCGCACCGGGCGCCAGGGGGTGGCGATGAGGGCGGCGAGCGCCGCCTCGATCCCCGGCCCGCCCTTGTCCTCGTAGACGCCGGCGAAGGCGCGGTCGGAAACGGTGACGACGCCGATCGGAATCATGGGGTCTCTCCTCGCGCTTAGCGTATTGGTTTAGGCGAAAACCGCCCCCGGGTTCAACGCGGCGCGACGGGCCGTGCCGGCGCAAAGGCGGGCGGGGGCCGCGCCGGCGCCGGTAGCGTCGAGCGCGGCGCGAGCGGTCGCAGCGGTGCATGAAGCTCCAGATGAGGCGCGAAAGTCGGCGCGAGCGGGCGTAACTGCGGCGCCGGCGGGGGCGAGGGCGGCCGCCAGCGCAATATCGGCGCACTCGGCGCCGGGCGTCGCGCCGGATGCGGCGCCAGCGCCGGGCCGCAAGCGCCGCCGGTCGGCGTAACGCCGTTGCGGCATAGCGGAGTGAGCGGGCAGAGGCCGCTGAAATCGCGCCTTGCACCGCCGAGACAGGGCGGCGGCGTCGGGCAATCTCCCGCCGGGGTGCGCAGGCCGCCGCCAGGACAGCGCGGGCGCGCCGGCGCGACGCGCGGCCGGCAGCGGCCTAAGGCGTCGGGCAGGGCGCCGCCGCCGCAAAAGATCGTCGGGCAGCGGCCGTTGGCCTCGCGCGCTCGGCCGCCGAGGCAGGCGGGCGGCGCCGGGCAGCGGCCGAGCGCGTCGCGGCCGCGATTGCCGGGGCAAGCCGGCGGCGCCGGGCGAGGCACGGGCGTCACGATGCGCCCGTAAACATGAACCCGCGTCCGCGGGAGCCGGGCGGTCGTGTGCCGCGCTTGCGCGGAGGCACGGCCATGATGGCGCGTCGCACCCGCCGCGGGCGCGGCGAAACCGACCAGCAACAGCGCCAGCAGCGTCGCCAGCAGGGCCTTCATCCGCGCTCCTTTCCGCGTTCGCGCTTCGGCGTCGACGATGGCGGCTTGCCGATCCCCGACGGGGTCGTTAATCAGGCCGCGACCGCCGCGACCGCCGCGTCGAGCGACGCACGCGCCGGGCTTCGTCCTGGCGGGATTTCGCAACGCCGCCGGCGATGGAGTGGGGAAGGCCCAGCCGACGCCAAAAAACGAACGCCAAGAAGCGAGTGAGGCGATGAAAAAAGTCTACGCGAGCGCCGCCGAGGCGATGGACGGCCTGGTCAAGGACGGCA
The DNA here is from genome assembly GCA_035606915.1 of Roseiarcus sp. Lineage (GTDB taxonomy): Bacteria > Pseudomonadota > Alphaproteobacteria > Rhizobiales > Beijerinckiaceae > Roseiarcus. Next base: position 29,593 of record DATNDU010000015.1, read on the forward strand.
TGCTGCTGATGGCCGGCGGCTTCGGCCTGTGCGGCGTCCCCGAGGCGCTGATCGACGCCGTGCGCCAGAGCGGCGCGAAGAATCTCACCGTCGTCTCCAACAACGCCGGCGTCGACGGCATCGGTCTCGGCGTTCTGTTGGAGACCGGGCAGATCGCCAACATGATCTCGTCCTATGTCGGCGAGAACAAGATTTTCGCCCAGCTTTATCTCGCCGGCAAGCTCGGGCTGGAGTTCAACCCGCAGGGCACGCTGGCCGAGCGCATCCGCGCCGGCGGCGCCGGCATCCCCGCCTTCTTCACCAAGACCGGCGTCGGCACCGTCGTCGCCGAGGGCAAGGAGGTCCGGCAGTTCGACGGTCAATCCTACGTGATGGAAACCGGCCTGGTCGCCGACGTCGCGCTCGTCCACGCCTGGAAGGGCGACACCGAGGGCAACCTGGTGTTCCGCAAGACGGCGCGCAATTTCAACCCGGTGATGGCGACGGCGGGCAAAATCACGGTCGCCGAGGTCGAGTATCTCGTGCCCGCCGGCGAGATCGACCCCGACCACATCCACACGCCCGGCATTTTCGTGCAGCGCATCGTGCATCTGCCCCATGCGCTGAAGCGCATCGAGCAGCGCACAGTGCGCAAGCGCGCCTGAGAGGGAGGCTTCCATGCCCTGGACCCGCGACCAAATGGCCGAGCGCGCCGCCAAGGAATTGCGCGACGGCTTCTATGTCAACCTCGGCATCGGCATCCCGACGCTGGTGTCGAACTATATCCCGGCCGGCATGTCGGTGCAGTTGCAGAGCGAGAACGGCATGCTCGGCATGGGGCCGTTCCCTTTCGAGGGCGACGAGGACCCCGACCTCATCAACGCCGGCAAGCAGACCGTCACCCAACTGCCGACGACGAGCTTCTTCTCCTCGGCCGACAGCTTCGGCATGATTCGCGGCGGCCACATCGATCTCGCCATCCTCGGCGCGATGCAGGTCTCCGAGACCGGCGACCTCGCAAACTGGATGATCCCCGGCAAGATGGTCAAGGGCATGGGCGGCGCGATGGATCTCGTCGCCGGCGTCAAGCGCATCCTGGTGGTGATGGAGCATTCCGCCAAGGACGGGCCGAAACTTCTCCATGAGTGCAACTTGCCGCTGACCGGGGCGAAGGTCGTCGACCTCGTCGTCACCGATCTCGCGGTGTTCGCCATCGACAAGCACGGGCGCGACGGCATGGCGCTGATCGAGCTTGCGCCGGGCGTAACGCTCGACGAGGTCAAGGCCAAGACCGAGGCGAGCTACCGGGTCGCGCTGCGCTGAGACGGCCCTCCTGACCGACGTTGTCCGTCGCGGCCGGGCTTGTCTCACAGGCGCTTAGAAAGGTAAGGCGGCGCCTTATCCGCGTCTTGACGGGGCTTGTTCCGATCATCCACGCCGTGCCGTCGAGCGCTTGGAGGTCAGGAGTTTTACTTCGAGATTCTTTTCAACGCGAGGTAGAGCTATCTGGAGACCGTCGATTACACTTTTGGCGTGGATGCCCGGGCTTGTCCCACGGCTGTCCGGCTCATGTTGACGCCAAATCGAGTTCGAACTGTCGGGAGTCGAGCGGGGGCGGAGGGATGTTTTGACGCATCCGGCAGACATCCTTTCTGTGCATCAGATTTGAGCGAACGAG
>DATNDU010000048.1:0-4550 GCA_035606915.1 Roseiarcus sp.
GCCAAGCTTGGCGCGGCGCAGGCGATGACCCTCGGGATCGTCGTGCGGCGCGGCGGCGGGGTGGCGACAGGCCTCGCAGGGGGCCGCCGTCGCCGGTTCCGCGCACGGCCCCTGCGCCGGCGCCGTCGCGGTCGAGAACCAGGCCAGATCGCCGCAAATGAAATGCGTCGTGGCGGGCGAGGCGATCAGCGCCGCCAGCGCCGCCTCGGGCAGCGAGGCGGGATCGAGCCACTCGATGCGCACGAGGTCGAGGCGGCCGAGATAGGCGGCGAAGGCCGGCGCGCTGGCAGGGCCGGAATCCGGCTCGAAATCGAAGCTCAGCGATTGCGGCGCGCCGCCGCCGACCGCCGCCAGCGCCGCGCGGCCACGCGCGTCGACGCTCAACGTCAGCACCGTCGCCTGAGGGGTCTCGCGCTTCAATTGCTCGGCGCGCCGCCGCCCGAGCGCCGCGGCCGCGCGCGGCCCGCAGGCGACGAGCGTCACCGGCCCGCTGGGCGGCAAAGCGGCGTCGAGCGCGGCGCGATAGGGCGCTAGCGGATCGAGCGCGACGAAGGCGGCGGTCTCCAGCTTGAGCCCCGGAAAGCGCGTCTCGATGAGCTCAAGATTGCGCATCACCAGCGCGCGCTTGCGCGCCGCAAAAGAGCGCGAGCCGGCGTGGCCGACGAACACGCCGGGCGCCGCGACGTTGCGGAACCCGTGCTCGCGCGCCGCCAGGCAGAATTCGACATCCTCATAATAGCCCTGCGCGTAGAGCTCGGGCAGCGCGCCGACCGCTGCCAGGCAGGCTTGCGTAATATAGAGACAAAAACCGACGCCGTTGGGGATATCGACGAGCGCGTCGCCGTTGGCCTCGCGCGCCAAAGCGTCGAGCACGGCGATTTCGGCGGCGCCGGGCATCGGGTTGGCTTCGTTGCGCAGCGGCCAACTCGTCAATTCGCCATTATTAGAGAACGGCGTCAACGCGCCGATCGCCGGGCTCGAACGGCTGAGCGCGCTCAGCCTGTCGACGGCGCCGGGGGCCAGCAGCGCGTCGGCGTTGAGCAGCAGCACATCGCCGCGCCGGCTCAGCGCCAGCGCCTTGTTGACGGAGGCGGCGAAGCCGAGATTGGCGTCGTTGCGCAGCAGTTCGAAAGCGCCGGCGGCGGCCGCCTCGTCGAGATAGGCGGCAAGCTCGGCGTTGGGCGAGGCGTCGTCGACGACGAGAAACCGATGCGCACTGGCGGGCCGCGCCGCCGCCAGCGATTCCAGGCAAGCGCGCGTCGCCGCGTAATCCTCGTAGACCGGCACGACGACGGTGACGAAAGCGCCGGCCTCGCCGGTCTCGTGCGACGCCGGCGGCGGGCGCTCGCGCGGCGCCCGCGGCGTCTCGATGGCGGGCGCGGCGCGCGCCACGGCGCCGTTTGCGGTCGTCAACTTCAGCGCCAGCCAACCGGCGCCCGGCGCTTCGATGGCGACCTCCGCGGCGGCGATGGCGTTCGTCGCCAGTGGGTGGTCGGGATCGGGCTCGACGCTGAAGCTCAACGGCTCGCCCGCCCCGGTCATGTCGATTTGCAATGGGCCGCCGCCGGTCCAGGCGATCCAGCCTGAGACAGCGAAGGCGTCGCGGCGCAGGCGATGGACGATTGGCGCCCCGGTCTCGCACAGCGCCGCGGTCGCGCGCCGCCGCAGCGCCCAGGATGAGGCGGCGCGCGCCGCAATCCGCTCGGCCGCCTCGCGGCGGGAGCTGTCGTCGCCCCAAGCGAGCGCGGCGCGATCCAGGCTGGCGTCGGTCGGATCGAGCGCCAGCGCCGCGGCGAGGTCGCGGCGCGCCGCTTCGAGGCGCCCGGCGCCCTTGTGGGCGCGGGCGCGCAGGAACAGGTCGTGCGCCGCCGGCACGATAAGCCGGCAACGGCGATCGGCGAGCGCAAAAGCGGCGGCGAAATCGCCGCGCGCCAATTGTTCGGCGGCGGCGTGGCCGAGCGCCTCGATGTCCCAGAACGGGCCGGCGCCAAATTTGCTTTGGAAATGGCTGGGCCGCCGGTCGGCGTCCGCCGTCACGGGACGGGCATGGGTTGCGGGCATGGTTCTCGCTGCAGCGCCGTTGCGGCTGTCTTTATGTCATCAGGCAGGCTTTGGCAAAGGGCGACGATCGGCCTCGACGGTCTGCGAGCCGATAAGTAAAATGCGCTGAAAAGCTTAGTTTTCAAGGCATCGCGCCGCGGCGAGCTTAGGCAGCGAGGGCAAAAAAAATGCGTGACGCACAACTTTCTGGGTTGCACTTGGCGTCGATTGGATGTTAACGTTCAGTTAGCCACGGGGGTCGTCGTGGCAGAGGGCGGGGAGTCCAGCGTGATCGAGGCGGAGGACAGATTTGATCGTGGCTCTACCTTATCGGTGGGACGCGGTTTGCATATCTTCCGCTACGTGAGCTTTCAAGGCTCAGGCGTTCCCGCAGTGGCGCGTTTGACCCCTCCGAATGCGGGCGTAGCGCTGCTGGACATGCCGGGACGCGAAAAGGGAATGCTTCAGCGCCCGGGTGATTGTTTGGTTGTTCGCGCCGATCGCGCTTGTGATGTCGCGGTTGGCCTGCGCCGCGGCGCGCCGAACGGTTCGCTTGACGCAACGTTCAGGCTGGAGCCCATCGTGCTTGCGGAGGAGGAGGCGGCGGCCGCTGTCGCGGTCGAGCCGACTCCGGCGCCGGCGCCGCTTTCCTTCCTTGCTCATGTCGCCAATCGCGGCGATACGGCGTTCGCGCAGGGGGTTTGGATCGGCGGCCCTGATTCGCCGGCGGCGGTCGAGGGTTTGCAGATTGCGGCCGAGGGCGGCTACACGCCGCTTGAGTTGCAAGCGTTGGTTGGCAGCCGCCCGCCGCGCTGGTCGGAGTGGGTGGGCGCGGGTCAATACGCCGGGACGCGCGGTCACGGGCTTGCGTTGGTTGGAGTGCGCTTGCGCTTGAAGCCGGAGGTTGTTGGCTTGGAGATTGTCGCCGAGGCCTTGTTCCTGGGCGCGCTGGTGGCTGCGCAGCATGGTCGCCAAGTTGAGTTCGTGAGCGGATCTGGAGTTGACCCTTTGGTAGGCGTCAAAATCGGTTTACACGCTGTGCGAGAGTCGAGTGCAGGCGGGCCCGCTTTGGTTCCGGATGCGCAAGCGCGAGATAGGGAGCCGCGGGTGCGCGTCTTCCGAGCTTCGGCGGCCCGTTAGTTAAGGCCGTTGGCGAAGTTCATCAGGAATCAAACCAAACTTCTATAAGGAACAGCGAAGATGGCGACTTATAATCTTAACGCTGCGGATCTCATTACGCTCCTGTCGAGTACGGTGACTCCTGGCACGGGAGGAGCAATTCTCCAGTCTCTCATTGAGAACGGAGAATTCCCAGGTCCGGTTAGCAGTCTTTATGGTGTAGAAACGGTTGCGGGTCCGCCAGGTTCCGTTCCGTCAGTTAATGACGATGTGATTGCAGGGGGCACCCAACTCGAGCTAATCACCATTCCGACTTCGACGGCGGTCACCGGTTCGAGCTTCCCCACGCCGACCGTCGGCGGGACGAGCCCCACGGCGACGTTCAATTTCCTCTCGCCGGGCAACGTTGTCATTGGGGCCGGCGATCAGAGCGTGGTCGTCAAAGATTTTAACACCAGCTCGATCGCGGACACGCTGGTCGGTGGCGCCGGCTTTGAGCGCCTGATCTCGGAGTTCGGCTCCAACGTGCTCATGGCCGGTTCCGGGCAGAACACGCTGATCGGCGGCTTCGGCAACGACACGCTGATCGGCGGCGGCGACACGCGTCTCGTCGCCGGCACGGGCGACCAGATGCTGATCGGCGGCGCGAAGTCCACTGCGCAGGACACGCTGATCGGCGGCTCCGGCGCCGACGCGCTGAAAGTCGCGATGGGCAACAACCGCCTCGTTGGCGGCACAGGTCTCAACACCTTGTATGGCGGCGCTGGCGCCGACACCCTGCTCGGCGGCGGGCAGAGCTCGCTGGTCGCCGGCTCGGGCGCCAACCTGCTGAAGGGCGGTTTTACCTCGACCTCCTCCGACACGCTTATCGGCGGCTCCGGCGCCGATAAGCTGAAGGTGATCATGGGCGACAACAGCCTCGTCGGCGGTTCCGGCCAAAATACCTTGCTGGCAGGCGCCGGCGCCGACACGCTGATCGGCGGCGGCGATTCGCGCCTGGTGGCGAATGGCGGCGGCGACACGCTGACCTCCTCGGCGAGCGGCAGTGGCCACGACACGCTGGTCGGCGCCGGCTCCGGTGACGACAGCCTGACTGCGGCGGCCGGCGATAACCGCCTGATTTCGGGCTCGGGCAAGGATACGCTGACCGCCGGCTCCGGCCACGACACTCTGGTGGCGGGCAGCACGGACGACGTCAGCATGGTTGGCGGCGCCGGCGTATTCCGCATGGTTGACGTCAGTGGCGCCAATGCGACGCTGGTTGGCGGCTCCGGCGGCGGCCACGCGCTTCTCGGCACGACGGGCGACGACTCGGTGATGGGCGGTACGGGCTCGATCAGCATCTCCTCGCAGCAGAACTCGAGCGACATCGTTGACAATTCGAGCACTGC
>DATNDU010000057.1:0-87203 GCA_035606915.1 Roseiarcus sp.
CTTCGTCTTGCCGCGTCGGCGTAAGGTCTCCTCAAGCTCATAGGCGTTGTCGAAATGGTCCTCGATCACCGCCTTGTTGCGCCCGGTGACGAAGATGAAATGCTCGATTCCGGCCGCCATTGCTTCGTCGACGACGTGCTGGAGAATCGGCCGGTCGACGACCGTCAGCATCTCCTTCGGCACGGTTTTGGTGGCCGGCAGGAAGCGCGTGCCGAGGCCGGCGACGGGCAACACAGCCTTGCGGATCCGCTTCGGCATTGCACGAAAACTCCTGTGATCTGGTCGCCGGACGCTGCGGCGCCTCTCGATGTTACAAACGCGCCTCGGTCAAATTGGGGCTTGCCGCAAATTCGTTAAACGGCGATGAGCGGCCTTCGGGAGACTGCGGATGAGCGTGCTTGTTACCGGGGGCGCCGGCTATATCGGCGGCCATATGGTGCTGGGGCTGTTGGACGCCGGCGAGAAGGCCGTCGTCCTCGACAATCTCTCGACCGGCTTTGCCTGGGCGGTTCCCGAGGGCGTCGAACTGATCGTCGGCGATTTCGGCGACGCGGAGCTGGTTTCGCGCCTCATCGCCGCCAAGGGGATCGACGCCATCGCCCATTTCGCCGCCAAGATCGTGGTGCCGGAATCGGTCAGCGACCCGCTCGGCTATTACCTCAATAACACCGCCAACGCCCGCACGCTGATCGAATGCGCGGTCAAGGGCGGCGTCAAGCATTTTATCTTCTCCTCCACCGCCGCCGTCTACGGCGAGACCTCGTCGGCGCCGGTGACGGAGGAGACGCCGCTGCACCCGATCTCGCCCTACGGCCGCTCCAAGCTGATGGTCGAATGGATGCTCGAGGATGCCGCGCGCGCCCATGACCTGCATTATGTCGCGCTGCGCTATTTCAACGTCGCCGGGGCCGACCCGCAGGGGCGGCTCGGGCAAACTTCGCAGCAAGCTACGCATCTCATCAAGATCGCGGCGCAGACGGCGCTTGGACGGCGGCCGTCGATGACCGTCTATGGCGAGGATTATCCGACCCGCGACGGAACTTGCGAGCGCGATTATATCCAGGTGAGCGACCTCGTCGACGCCCATCTCGACGCGCTCGGCTATCTGCGGCGCGGCGGCCCCTCGCTGGTTTGCAACTGTGGCTATGGCCACGGCGCGACGGTGAAGGAAGTCGTCGACGTGGTGAAGAAAGTCTCGGGCGTCGATTTCAAGGTCGAGATCGGCGCGCGCCGTCCCGGCGACCCCGCCGTCATCGTCGCCCGCGCCGAGCGGGCGCGCGCGGCGCTTGGCTGGCGGCCGAAGCGCGACGATCTCGAAGCGATCGTCGCCCAGGCGCTCGGCTGGGAACGGCGGCTGCACAACAAAGGATTGTAGGAGGCGATGGCGCTGACCCTGGATCAACGCCGCGAGCGGCTGCGCCAGCGCGTCGCCGAGTTGGAGGCGTGGCGCGTGCGGGCGCGGGCGCCGATTTCCGGCTGGAGCTGCGACGGAACCGCCATCGCCGTCGGCGCGCCGTGGCCGGCTTTGCAGGGCCTGCGCCGCTTCGCCGCCCGCGCCGAGGCGCCGGCGCACTGGCCGCTGGCTGAAACGCGGCTCGCCCTCGACCTCGGCGGCGAAAGCCTGGTGACGCTGAATTACGCCAACGGGCAAGAGCGTTTCGGGCTCGATCCCTATCATCAGGAATTCGCGCTTGCCGGCCGCGCCTTCGGCGTCGAGGCGGAAAGCGTCGCCCGTGCGCCGTTCGGCGAGCCGGTGCGCGCGCCGACGCTGAGGCGGGCGGAATTCGCCTGGATCGATTTGCCCGTCGAGGCGTTGCACCGGCTGCTGACGCAACTCGTCGAGGCGGCGGCGACGCTGGCGGACGACGAGGTCGTTCCGCACCTGCTGGAGGCCGGCGAGGCGGCGCTGCGCGCCCTCGATTGGCCCTCGCTGACGGCGGATTACCTCGCCCGCATCGCGCCGACCCGCGAAATGCAAACCGTCTGGCGGCTGCCGCCGGTCTCGGCCGACCCGCCGGGCCTCGACGCCGCCGAGCGCGCCAGCGTGGTTTCGGCCCATGCGGCGTTGCGCGCCCGCTTGCAGGCGTTGCAGGCGCAATATCCGCCGCGCGGCAAGGTGGCGTTGACGGGCCACGCGCATATCGATCTGGCGTGGCTGTGGCCCTATGACGAGACGCGGCGCAAGCTGCGCCGCACCTTCCACACCGCGCTCGGCCTGCTCGCGCGCTCGCCGGATTTCGTCTTCAACCAGTCGACGGCGCATTATTACGCCGAGATCGAGCGCGACGATCCCGCGCTGTTCGAGGCGATCCGCGCCCGCGTCGCCGAGGGACGCTGGGAGCCGATCGGCGGCATGTGGGTCGAGCCCGACACCAACATGCCGACCGGCGAATCGCTGGTGCGCCAACTGCTCTACGGGCAGCGTTATTTCGAGCGCACGTTCGGGGCGCGCTCGCGCATTTGCTGGCTGCCGGATTGTTTCGGCTTCTCGCCGGCGCTGCCGCAACTGCTGCGCCAGGCCGACATCGACAGCTTCTTCACCATCAAGCTCAACTGGTCGGAGACCAATCGTTTTCCGCACGATTTGTTCTGGTGGGAGGGCCTCGACGGCTCGCGCGTGCTGGCGCACACGTTCGACAATCCGCTTTCCGGCTACAACGGCTTCGTGCGCCCTGACGGGACGGCGCCGACTTGGGTGAATTTTCGCGGCAAGGAGCGCCACGACGAGACCCTGCTCGCCGTCGGCTACGGCGACGGCGGCGGCGGCGTGACGCCGGACATGATCGAGCGCGAGGCGCAATTGCGCGATTTTCCGGCGCTGCCGGCGGCGCGCTGGTCGCGCGTCGACGCTTTCTTCGCCGGCGCCCATGCGACGGCGGCGGCGGCCAAGCTGCCGGTATGGTCGGGCGAGATGTATCTGGAATTGCACCGCGCGACGCTGACGACGCAGAGCGGCGTCAAGCGCCGCCACCGGCGCGCCGAACGCGGCCTGATCGCCGCCGAGACGCTGGCGGCGCTGGCTGCGCTCATCGGCGGCGCGCCGCCGCCGTCGCTGGAGCCGCTGTGGCGCATCGTGCTGAAGAACGAGTTCCACGACATCCTGCCGGGCTCCAGCATCCGCGAAGTCTACGAGGACGCCGAGCGCGAGCTTGACGGCGTCGTCGCGGCGGCGGCCGAGGCCCAGCAGGCGGCGCTTCAGGCGCTGGCCGCGCAGGCGCCCGCCGGCGATGGCGAGGCCGTGCTGATCGCCAATCCTTCGCTCGATGCGCGCGCCATCGAAGCGAACCTGCCCGAGGGCTTCGTTTCGACAGCGCAGACGATCCCGCCGCTCGGCGTGCGCATCCTGCGCCGCGCCGCGCTTCAGCCGGCGCCGGGGCTCAAGCTCGCCGGTCGCGTGCTGGAGAACGCGCACCTGCGCGCCGAACTTGGCGCGGACGGGACGATCGCCAGCCTCGTTCACAAGGCGAGCGGGCGCGAAGCGCTGGCCGGGCGCGGCAACCAGCTCTGGGTTTATGCCCAGGACAAGCCGCGCAACTGGGACGCCTGGGACATCGAGGAGGATTATGAGCGCAGCGGCGAGGAACTTGTCGCCCTGGAGAGCTTGGCGGTCGCCGCCGACGGCCCGCATTACGCCGCCTTGCGCGTCGCGCGGCGCTGGCGCCATTCGCGCATCGTGCAGGAGATCGGCCTAGCCGCCAACGGCCGGCGGCTCGACATTCGCACCCATCTCGACTGGCGCGACCGCCGCGCGCTGCTGCGCTCGCTGACGCCGGCGCGGGTGCGCGCGCGCCGCGCCATCGCCGAATGCGCCTTTGGCGTCATCGAACGGCCGACGCACGCCAACACCTCCTGGGAGGCGGCGATGTTCGAATGGCCGGCGCATCGCTTCGTCGATCTCGCCGAGCCCGGCTTCGGGCTGGCGCTGCTCAACGACGCCAAATACGGCCATAGCGTGCGCGACAACGTGCTCGGCCTCAGCCTCGTGCGTTCTCCGGTCTATCCCGATCCGCTCGCCGACGAGGGCGAGCAGCGCTTTGCCTACGCCCTGATGCCGCACGCCGGCCCGTGGCGGCAGAGCGTGCGCGCCGAGGCCGAGGCGCTCAACCAGCCGCTGTTGGCCTCGCCAGTCTCGGGCGTCGCCGAGGGCCTGTTGCGGCCGCTTGCCGTGGAGGGCGTGGCCGTCGCGCTCGCCGGCCTCAAAGGCGCCGAGGATGGCGACGGGCTGGTGCTGAGGGTCTACGAGCCCGCCGGCGCCCGCGGCGCGGCGCTGCCGGCGCTTGCCGAGGGCTGGACGGCGGCGCCCGTCGATCTCTTGGAGCGGCCGGTCGCGGCCGGCGCCGAGATCGGCCCGTTCGAGGTCAAAAGCTGGCGGCTCAGACGCAACTGATTGGCGCGGCGCTGCGCAGCCGCTATATCCCGTTGCACACAAAGCTCGGGAGCGCGCGTGACGGCGACGGAATGGACCGCGGTGATGCTGTCGCTGCGGGTGGCGAGCGTGGGCGCGCTGGCGAGCCTGCCGTTCGCCATCGCGGTCGCCTATGCGTTGGCGCGCGGGCGGTTTCCCGGCAAGACGGCGCTCGATGTGCTCGTGCATCTGCCGCTGGTGATGCCGCCGGTGGTCACCGGCTGGCTGCTGCTGATCGGCTTCGGCCGCCACGGGGTGTTCGGGGAGTTTTTCGAGCGCGTGTTCGGCGTCACCTTCGCCTTCCGCTGGACCGGCGCGGCGCTGGCGGCGGGGGTGATGGGGTTTCCGATGATGGTGCGGGCGATTCGGCTGTCGCTGGAATCGGTCGATCACAAGCTCGAACAGGCGGCGGCGACGCTGGGCGCCGGCCCGTTGCGAATTTTCGCCACGGTGACGCTGCCGCTCGCCTTCCCCGGGGTGTTCGCCGGCCTCATCCTAGGCTTCGCCAAGGCGATCGGCGAATTCGGCGCCACCATCACCTTCGTCGCCAATATTCCCGGCGAGACGCAGACGCTGGCGACCGCCATCTACAACACCACGCAAGACCCCGCCGGCGCGTCGAGCACCTGGCGGCTGACGGCGATCGCCATCGCCATCGCCATCATCGCGCTGAGCGCCTCGGAGGCGCTGGCGCGCGGCCTCGGGGGGCGGGCGCGGTGATCGAGGTCCGCGCGCGCCGCGCCTTCGGCGCGACAGTGATCGAGGCCGACATCGCCACTGCGGCCGATTCGCTGGCGCTGGTCGGCCCCTCCGGCGCCGGCAAGACGACACTGCTCAATATGGTGGCGGGGCTCGAAACTCCCGACGCCGGCGTCATCGCCATCGGCGGCGCCGTGCTGTTCGATTCCCGGCGCGGCGTCAACGTGGCGCCGCGGATGCGGCGCATCGGCTATGTGTTCCAGGAACCGCGGCTGTTTCCAAATTATTCGGTGGCGGGAAACCTGCGCTATGGCGCCAGCCTCGCCCCGCCGGGCGCGGCGCCGATCGGCTTCGAGGAGGTCGTCGGCGCGCTCGGCGTCGACCTGCTGCTCGACCGCCGGCCGGGCAAGCTGTCGGGCGGCGAGAAGCAGCGGGTGGCGATCGGCCGCGCGCTTCTGAGCCGGCCGCGCGCGCTGCTGCTCGACGAACCGCTGTCGGGGCTCGACCCGGCGCGGCGCGAGGATCTCATCGGGCTGATCGTCGCCTTGCGCGACCGCTTCAAGCTGCCGATGATCCTGGTCAGCCACCGGCTCGAAGACGCCCAACGCCTCGCCGAGGCTTCGGCGCAGGTGGAGCCGGGGCGTAAGGTGACGCTGGCGGAATAGCCGGACATTTTCCGTTTCTCCGAAACATTTGTGCCGTGCGGCGAGATCGGCTAAGAAAGCTCGGGGCTAGCCCGCCTTCACGATGCGGGGTATCAGGCTTGGCGACGCCGGCCGAACATCCCATATCGACAGCTTCGTTGTCCGTGGACGCGTGCGAAAGCGCTTGCGTCCCGGGAAGCTTGGCGAGATAGCCGGGAAAGAAGGCCTGTTCGATGGATTTCCTCCAGCCACGGTTACTCCGCATGAACCGCCGCCGACGCATCTACGAAGGCAAAGCCAAGATCCTCTACGAGGGGCCGGAGCCGGGGACGCTGATTCAGCATTTCAAGGACGACGCCACCGCCTTCAACGCCAAGAAGCACGAGGTGATCGAAGGCAAGGGCGTCGTCAACAACCGCATTTCGGAATATCTGTTCAGCCGCCTCAACGAGATCGGCGTGCCGACGCATTTCGTGCGCCGGCTCAATCCGCGCGAGCAACTCGTGCGCGAGGTCGAGATCATTCCGCTCGAAGTCGTGGTGCGCAATGTCGCCGCCGGTTCGCTGTCGACGCGCTTAGGCATCGACGAAGGCACGCAACTGCCGCGCTCGATCATCGAGTTCTATTACAAGAACGACGCGCTCAACGATCCGATGGTGTCGGAGGAGCACATCACCGCCTTCGGCTGGGCGGCGCCGCAGGAACTCGACGACATCATGGCGCTGGCGATTCGCGTCAACGATTTCCTCACCGGGCTGTTTCTCGGCGTCGGCATCCGGCTCGTCGATTTCAAGATCGAATGCGGTAGGCTTTGGGAGGGCGACAACATGCGCATCGTCGTCGCCGACGAGATCAGCCCGGATTCCTGCCGGCTGTGGGACATCAAGACCAACGACAAGATGGACAAGGACCGTTTCCGCAAGGATCTCGGCGGCATGATGGAGGCCTATACGGAAGTGGCGCGCCGGCTCGGCGTCATCCAGGAGAACGAGACGCTGCGCACCGGCGGCCCGAAGCTGGTGAAGTAGAGCTTACGCGGTCGATCAAAAGGCCGGACCCGGCGGGTCCGGCCTTTTTCGTTCAAGGGCTCACACCAGCGGCCAGTCGCGCTGCCTCGTTTCGCCCGGGCTTGTCCCGGGCATCCACGCCGCGCCGCTTCTGCGAAGCGCGGCATTTAGCAGCTACGCCTCGGTTCCTTATTGGAGCCGGGTGAAAGCTCAACCACGTGGATGACCGGGACAAGCCCGGTCATGACGGCGGCTGGATGCGAAGGCTGCTAACATCATACCATGCCGCCGTCCGGCCCGACCACCGCGATGCGCAGATTGTTGGTCGAGCCCGGCGTGCCGAACGGCACCCCGGCCACCACCAGCACGCGCTCGCCGACGCCGGCGAAGCCGTCGATGAAGGCGTGCCGGCAGGCGCGGTCGGTCATGTCGCGCTCGTCGCGGGCATCGTCGGTGACCACGGGATGCACGCCCCAGACCACCGACAGCCGCCGCGCGGTTTCGACGATCGGCGTCAGCGCCAGGATCGAGGAGGCCGGGCGCTCGCGGGCGATGCGCAGGCCGGTCGCGCCCGACGCGGTCCAGGCGCAGATCACCTTGGCGCCGAGCACGTCGGCGACGTCGCGCGTCGCCTCGGCGATGGCGTCGGCGCCCGTCGGCTCCGGCTCCGGGCGCTGCGCCCTCAGCACGCCAGGATAGATCGCCTCCGATTCCACCGTCTCGGCGATGCGATTCATCATCGCCACCGCCTCGCACGGATATTGGCCGGAGGCGCTCTCGGCCGACAGCATCACCGCGTCGGCGCCCTCGAATACAGCGGTGGCGACGTCCGAAACCTCCGCCCGCGTCGGCACAGGCGAGGTAATCATCGATTCCAGCATCTGCGTGGCGACGACGACCGGCTTGCCGAGCTTGCGCGCCATGCGCGTCATCGCCTTCTGCAAGCCGGGCACGCGCTCGACCGGCATTTCGACGCCGAGGTCGCCGCGCGCCACCATGATGCCGTCGGAGACGGCGATGATCGCGGCCAGCGCGGCGATCGCCTGCGGCTTCTCGATCTTGGCCATCACATTGGCGCGCTTGCCGGCGATCTTTTTCACCTCGATGACGTCCTCGGGCCGCTGCACGAAGGAGAGCGCCACCCAGTCGATGTTTTCCTCCAAAGCGGCGGCGAGATCGGCGCGGTCCTTGGCGGTCATCGCCGAGGTCGGCAGCGTCGTGTCGGGCAGGCTGACGCCCTTCTTGTTGGAGATCTTGCCGGCGACCTCGACGACGCATTCGGCCTGGCGATCGGAATGGGATTGCACGCGCAACTGCACCTTGCCGTCGTCGATCAGCAGGCGATGGCCGGGCTGGAGGGATTGCAGGATTTCGGGATGCGGCAATTGCACGCGGCGCGAATCGCCGGGGGTGGGGTCGTCGTCGAGCGTGAACAGGTCGCCCTTGCGCACCTCCTCGCCGCCTTTGGCGAACAGGCCGACGCGCAGCTTCGGCCCCTGGAGGTCGATGAGGATGCCGATTGGCCGGTCGACTTTCTCCTCCAGGGCGCGAATGGTGGCGACGCGCTCGCGCATCTTGTCATGCGAGGCGTGGCTCATATTGATGCGGAAGACATCGGCGCCGGCGCGATAGAGCGCCTCGACGACCTCGGGGTCGGCGGAGGCGGGGCCGAGGGTGGCGAGAATCTTGATGCGGCGGCCGCGTCGGGTCATGGCGAATCTTTTTCTTTCTGTTGCGGCTTCGCCGCTTGTCAGTGCGCCTGGTCGGTGAGCTGCACCGTCCAGTTCTTGGCGTCCTTGCCGGTGTCGACCTCGAAGAAGCCGGTGCGCTCGTAGCCGCGCGCGAAGCAATCCTGGCGGCCCTCGATTTTGAACTCGCGGTCGTTGGTGCACATGTAGGCCTTGCCTTTCCACTCGCCGCCGCGTTCGTCCATCGCATAGACATAGTAGAATTGGGCGGCCAGCGCCCCTTCCAGCAGCGTGTCGCAATCGGTGGGCTTGAGGTTCCACCAGCCCTCGCTGACCCATTTCTTGCCGTCGGTGTAGGCGAGCGAGACGCTGACGCGATCGGCGGTCTGGTTGCAAAGCCGGAAGTCGGCGCGCGCCGGCGCGGCGACGGCAAGGGCGCCGAGCAGCGGCGTCGCCAAGCGCAGCAGTTTAGCCAAGCGCAGACGCATGGGCTCTCCCGTTTCGGCCGGCATATTCCGGGGCCGGGGGTCCCTGTCAACCGCCGCTTCAGCGTGCAGCGGTGGACCGGGGGCGCGAACGGCGCTAAGGCGCGCCAAGGAGAGGCGCGAATGAAGCGGAACTGGGGTCTCGTCGCGACTGGGGGCGAGGCCCGGCCGTCGTTGCGCGGGTGAGCCGGCTGTTTCTCGACGTCGAGGCGTCGCTGAGCGGCCGGCGCTGGCGCTCGCGGCTTGACGCCGCCGGAGAAGCGCGCGCGCAGGCGATCGCGCAGGCGACGGGCTTAAGCGAACTCCTCGCCCGCATCCTGGCGGGGCGCGGCGTCGAACTCGACGCCGTCGAGCGCTATCTGGAGCCGACGCTGCGCGATCTCATGCCCGATCCGCTGACGCTCGCCGATATGGCGGTGGCGACCGAGCGGCTGGCGCGCGCCGTGGCGCGCCGCGAGCGGGTCGCCATCTTCGGCGATTACGACGTCGACGGCGCCTGCGCCTCGGCGCTGCTGAGCGAATATCTGACCGCGCTCGGCTGCGAGACGCTGATCCACATTCCCGACCGCGTCACCGAGGGCTATGGCCCCAGCGTCGAGGCGATGCGGCGGTTCCGCGAGGCCGGGGCCGATCTCGTCGTCACCGTCGATTGCGGCGCGGTCAGCTTCGAGCCGTTCGCGGAGGCCGCCAAGCTTGGCCTTGAAGTGATCGTGTTCGATCATCACCAGGCGCCGGAGGCGCTGCCGCCGGCGCTGGCGCTGGTCGATCCGAACCGCCAGGACGATCTCTCCGGGCTCGGCGCGCTGTGCGCCACCGGCGTCGTCTTCATGGCGCTGGTCGATCTCAACCGCCGCCTGCGCGCGGCGGGCGCCGTGCCCGACCTCAGGGCCAAGCTCGACCTGGTGGCGCTGGCGACGGTGGCCGACGTCGTGCCGCTGGTCGGGCTCAACCGCGCCTTCGTCGTGCGTGGCCTGGAGACGATGCGCAAGCGCCAGCGGCCGGGTCTGGCGGCGCTGTTCGATGTCGCCGGCGCCGGCGGGCCGCCGACGCCCTATCATCTGGGCTTCCTCATCGGCCCCCGCATCAACGCCGGCGGCCGTATCGGCGATGCGGCGCTGGGCGCGCGGCTGCTGAGCACCACTGACGCCGCCGAGGCGACCCGAATCGCCGCCGAACTCGACCGGCTCAATCGCGAGCGCCAGCGCATCGAGAC
This sequence comes from Roseiarcus sp., assembly GCA_035606915.1. Lineage (GTDB taxonomy): Bacteria > Pseudomonadota > Alphaproteobacteria > Rhizobiales > Beijerinckiaceae > Roseiarcus. The sequence goes on from DATNDU010000057.1 coordinate 10,142, forward strand.
GACGGCGCTGGCCGAGGCGGAGGCGCAGGCGCTCGTCGCGCTCGGGCTGGAGGAGCGCGGCGCCTGCGTCATCGTCGCCAGCGAGGGCTGGCCGGCGGGCGTCGTCGGCCTCATCGCCTCGCGGTTGAAGGATCGCTTCGGCCGCCCCGCCTTCGCGCTGGCGCTGGCTGGCGAGGCGGCGACGGCCTCGGCGCGTTCGATTCCGGGCGTCGACATCGGCCGCATCGTGCATGGGCTGGTGGCTTCCGGCCTGGCGACCAAGGGCGGCGGCCACGCGATGGCGGCGGGGCTCACCGTGGCGCGGGCGCGGCTCGGCGAGTTGCGGGCGCGGCTCGAAGCGGCGCTCGAAGCGCCGGTAGCGGCGGCGCGGCGCGACGAGGCGCTGGCGATCGACGCCGCGCTCGCCGCCACGGCCGCGACCCCGGAGCTGCTGCGCGCCATCGACGCCGCCGGCCCCTACGGCTCCGGCAACCCGGAGCCGGTGTTCGCCCTGCCGCGCCATCGCATCGAGGGCGTCACCATCGTCGGCGCCGATCACGTGCGGCTGCGCGCGGTGGCGGGCGACGGGCGGGCGCTGGAGGCGATCGCCTTTCGCGCCGCCGGCAAACCGCTCGGCCAGGGCTTAAGAGCGCTCCAGGGCGGCCTCGCCCATCTCGCCGGCGCGCTGACGCTCGACCGCTATGGCGGCCGCGAGCGCGCCCGCCTGCGCCTCATCGACGCCGCGCCGGCGCTCATGTGAGGGCGCGGCGGCGGTAGTGATAGGCATAGGCGGCGCGGAAGCCGAGGCTTTCGTAAAGCGCGCGCGCGATGGCGTTGGCGTCGTTGACCTGCAGATAGGCCGTCTGCGCGCCGCCGTTTCGTCCCCAGGCCATCAGCGCGCGCGTCAGCGCGCGGCCGAGGCCCTGGCCGCGAAATTCCGGCCGCACGACGATGTCGAACAGGCCGACGGCGCCGCGCTCGCCGACGCCGAGGCCGAAGCCCGCCGCCTGGCCGCCGACATAGGCGGTGGCGAAGGCGCCCGGCAGCGCGATCGCCTTCACGATGCAGTCGTGAACGCGGCGATGCGACGGCGCGACGCCTTGCGCCGCGGCGACGCCATTGAGCCAGGCCGGCGTCGCGCCGGGCTCGATGCGCACGCAGGGGCTCGCCGCCGCCGCGCCGAGCGCGGCGGTCATCACCGTACTGGGGTCGATAGCGGCGTAGCCGGCCGCCGCCAGCGCGGGATCGGCGTCGGCGCCGGCGAGCGGGGTCAGGCGGAAGATCGCCGGCTGGCCGTTGGCGGCGTAGAAGCGCTCGGCCTCAGCCATGATCTCGGCGAAGTCGCGCGCCGGCGTCCAGGCGTTGATGGAGTCCGCGCGCAATTCGTGGCGGGCGCCGAGCGCATTGGCGGAATTGGCGCGCTTGGTGTAGCCGCCGCCGAGGCGGAACACCCAGCCGCCGAAATAGACGTTGCGCGGCGCCGGCCAGGCGTTGAAGCCGCGCTCCTCCCAGGCGAGAACGTCGGTCATGTCGGCGGCTTCTCGGGCGCGAGGGCGAGGAGGCTGCGGCGGCGACGGATCATGGCGGGCTCCAGGGTGGCGGGCATAAAAAAAGCCGCGCTGTGAGGCGCGGCGGGAAGGTTCGCGTGAGATCACGCGCGGCCATTCCGGCGCCTCAGGGGGGCGCGGAGCTACGGCGGCGGAGAGAAATCGCGAACATGGGCGTCGCTGTGATGGGCGCTTGGGCTTCTGTCAAGCGTCACGTGGAACAGCGTCGCGCAAAAATTGCGTTCATCCGCGCACGGCGTTCCTGAAGGCGGCCGATAGCGCGGCGAGCGCGTCGCGCGGCCGGCCGTCCTTGATCCGCGTGTGAAGAACCACCGGCAGGCGCGGCAACTCGGGAAGCCCCAACCCGAGGCCGACGTCGACGGCGCCGAACGGCAACATGCGGGCCGCCAAGGCGGCGACGCCGAGCCCGGCCATGACCGCCGCCGTCACCGCCGCGACGCCGCCGCCAACAAAGACTTCGGACCAGGCAACGCCCGCCGCGTCGAGACGCGCGGCGGCGATGGCGCGCACCCCGCAAGGCTCGGCCAAGGTCGCGATCGGCAGCGGCTCGCCGGTGCGATGACGCCAGTCCGGCGAAGCGAACCAACCGAATTTTTCCTCGACCAGAATTTCGCCGCCGCGCTCGTCCAGCCGCCGCACGATTACGGTGTCGAGTTCGCGCTGGTCGAAGCTTCGCAATAAGGGGGCGGAGGCGCCGATGCGGATTTCGATGACGAGTTGAGGGTCTTGCGCGTTCATGCGCGCGATCAGCGCCGGAAGCTCCGGACCCGCCACGTGGTCGCTGATGCCGATGGCGACCCGCTGCCGGGCGCCGGCGAAGGCGGAGAGGGCGCGATCGTGCCGGGCCATGAGTTCGCGCGCATGATCGAGGAAGGTCACGCCCTGAGCGGTAAGCTGCACGTTGCGGGGCGTGCGCTCGACGAGGCGGCAGTTCAGCCGGTCCTCGAGCCGTTTCAGTTTCAGACTGACGGCCGACTGACTTGTCCGCATCGCCTCCGCCGCGCGGGTGAAGCTGGCAAGCTCGGCGACCCACACAAAAGCGTGGACGGCGTCCAAATCGAGGGGGCGGTCCATCATTTTCAAACGTCATCACTGATATTCATATTGATAGTATATCAAAATGAATGAGCCGCGTCTATGTCTGGCGTGACGACGAATGGGAAAGGATCGGCAATGCCCCTCACACACATCGCGATGCGCGCCGGCAAGCCGGAAGCCTATCGGCAGGCGATCTTCGACAGCCTCTATCTGGCGATGCGCGAGACCTTCAACGTGCCCGAGCACGACCAGTTCATGACCATCACCGAGCATGACGGCGCCAATTTCCGCTACGGCGCGACCTACATGGACATCGCCCGCAGCGACGATCTGCTGCTGATCCAGATCACCGTCAGCAACACCCGCGCCCTGGAGCAAAAGCAGGCGTTGTTTCGGCGCATCGCGCAGCGGCTCGGCGAAAACCCGGGCGTGCGACCGCAGGACGTGTTCGTCAACCTTGTCGAAGTCGCCAAGGAGAATTGGTCGTTCGGCCACGGGCTCGCGCAATACGCGCCCAGCGCGGCGGCGACTTAGCCCTCAGCCAAGATTCCAGAAGCCGGCCCCGGCGGGGCGAGACGGTCGCACCCCCGATCAAGGAGAAAGCCATGTTTTCCGCAACACCGCGCTTTGCACCCGTTTCCTGTTCGCCCGCAGCGGCCGGCGGAATGCGCCCGCGCGCGAGAAATCGCGCCGCCTCGCAACTCCTGCGCGTTTGGCTGCGGCACAGCCGGGAACGGCGAGAGTTGGCCGCGATGGGCGAGCAGGAATGGCGCGACATCGGCCTGACCCGCGCGGATGTGATGCGCGAGACCGGCAAGCCGTTTTGGCGTTGAGCGCCGCCGACTTGCCTGCGAAAGCAAGACCTTGCCTTGCGAAAGCAAGACGCGGCGCGCAACGAACGGCCTCAAGCCGCCGGCAGCGTCCCCTGCTCGCCTTTTGGCAGGTCCTCGTCGATGCAGGCCCAGCTTGGCGCGGAACGCGTCCAGATCGTGCCGATCGGCTTACCGATCTCGATATCGTCGAGCGTGCCGGCGCGCACGATGATGAAATCCGGCCGCGGCTCGGCCTCGCTAAACACCGGCGTTCCGCATTTCGGGCAGAAGCTTCGATGCATCGTCGCGCCGCTGTCGGCGACGGAAGTATAGACCGCAAGTTCGCCGGTGGTTTTCAGCGCCCGCTTTTCGAACAAGGCGTTGCCCGTGCCCGTGCCGGCGCCGAGATATTGGCAGACGCGACACCAGCACACGCGCGCCGCGATCGGCTTCTCCGCCGCGATCTCAAAACGCAACTGGCCGCACAGGCAACCGCCGACGATAGGCATGGCTCTCTCCTCGAGTCGCGGGCGCGAACATAGCCGAAAACGCCGCCTTGCGCGCGGCGGGGCGGGCTCGCTATTCTGCCCGTCATGCGCCAGCGCTTTCTCTCCGCTCTCGGCCCTTCCGGCTTTCACGACATCGCCTATCGCGAATGGCCGGGACCGGCTGCGGCGCCGACGCTCGTCTGTGTCCACGGCCTCACCCGCAACGGCCGCGATTTCGATGTCGTGGCGCGGGCGCTTAGCGCCCATTATCGCGTCGTCTGCCCGGACATGGCGGGCCGCGGCTTGAGCGACAACCTGCCGGATTCGGCGCAATACAATTATGGCCTCTATCTCGCCGACCTCGCGGCGCTGATCGCCCGCCTCGACATCGAGCGCCTGGATTGGCTCGGCACCTCGATGGGCGGCCTCCTCGGCATGATGATGGCGGCGACGCCGGGCGCGCCGATCCGGCGGCTCGTCGTCAACGACATCGGCGCCGTCGTCGCCAAGGCGGGGCTGGAACGCATCGCCGGCTATGTCGGGCTCGATCCGAAATTCGATACGCTCGACGCGCTCGCCGACGCGATGGCGGCCAATTTCGTCGGCTCCGACAAGTTGGCGCGCGCTGCCATCCTCGGCCTTGCCGAGGGCGCAGCGCGCAAGCTGCCGGACGGGCGCTACGGCCTCGCCTACGATCCCCATATCGGCGACGCGTTCAAGGCCACGCCGCCGCAGGACGTCGACCTGTGGGGCGTGTGGGAGCGCATAACCTGCCCGACATTAGTGTTGCGCGGCGGCGTCTCCGACATTCTGCCGGCCGAGATCGCTGAGGCGATGACGAAGCGCGGGCCGAAAGCCAAGCTGGTCGAATTCGCCGGCGTCGGCCATGCGCCGTGGCTGGCGAGCCCAGACCAGATCGCGGCGGTGGGCGATTTCCTCCTTGGCTGAGGCCGGCGAAGGCGTCGGCTTCAAGGCGGCCTTCGCGGCGGCGGCCTTCGTCTTCGTCGTCGTGGCGATTCTCGCGCTGGAGCGCGTCGGCGCGCCGGACCCGCTGGTCGTAGCGCTCGGGCCGCTGGCCGGCCTCATCGCCGTCGCCGGGCTCGGCGTGCTGACGCGAGCCAAGACGCTGCTCGATTTCCTGGTGGCGCGGCGCGCCGTGCCGCCGTTCTATGCCGGGCTGGCGCTCGCCGCGCCGATCGGCGGCTTCGCGCTCGCCTTCGCCGGCGCCGAAGACGACGCCTCGCGCCTGCCCTGGCGCGGCGTCGCCGCCGGGATCGTGTTCGCCGTGCTCGTCGGCGCCCCGCGTTGGCGCGCCGCGCAGGCGAGTGCGCTCGCCGACGTGCTGACGACGCGCTTTCCCTCCGCCTTCACGCGCGCCGCGTTCGCGCTGATTCTGTGCGCCTGTGGCTGGTCGCTGGCCGCTTCCGGGCTCGGCTATGCGGCCTTGACGGTGCGCGCCTCGCTCGGATTTGGCCCCGACGCCGCGATCGCCGTCTGCACCGCTGCGCTGGCGTTGTCGCTGGCGCCCGGCGGCCTGCGCAGCCTGGTGTGGACGGACGCCGCCAGCACCGCGGCGGGCCTGATGACGATGGCGCTGTTCGTCGCCCTCTTCGCCGCTGGCGGCGACGCCGATCGGCTCGATTCCGTGGCGCAGGCGCTGGGGCGGTTGCCGGGGGCCCCGTTGGTCGAGGAACTCGCCGCCGGCGCGGCGGTGGCGAGCCTGTTCGCCTTCGCCAGCCCAGCTTTCGCCGTCGCCTCGCCCGGCGCGGCGCGGCGCGCCGGGCTGACGGCGCTGTTGGTGCTGGCGGCGGGCGGCGCGGCGGCGGCGGCGCTCGGCGATCTCACCATGAAGAGCCCGAGCGATTCCGCGCTCGCCGGGCTCGTCGCCTGTCTGCCGGCGCTGGCGCTGGCGCGCGGCGGCCTCTACGCCGCTTCGCGCGCCATCGGCCTCGACCTCGTCAGCGCCCACCAGCGGCTTGCGGTGCTGGCGAGCCGGCGCATGGCGAGCGTGCGCGGCGGCGTGCTGTTCGGCGCCGGGGTGGCGGCCTTCGGGGCGCGCCTGAGCCCGCACCCTGCCGCGCCGCTCTATCTGGCGCTGTCGCTGTGGCTCGCCTTCGCCGCGCCGTCGCTGGCGCTGGCGGCGCTGCCCGGCCGCAGGGCGGCGCCGGCGATCACGGCGCTGACGGCGAGCGTGGCGGCGGCGTTCGCCGGCCGCTGGCTCGGTTTCGGCAATCCGAGCTACGGGCCGGACCTGATGGTCGGCGCGTTGGGCGCCGGCATGGTCGGCCTCGCCGCCGGCCTGTTTGTGTTCGCGCTCGCCCCGCTCGGGACGGTCGCTCGCCCGGCCGATCCCTTCGTCGAACTGCCGGGCGAGCCCGGAGTTTAGATCAGCCCGCCAGCAGCATTTCGCGCACCGCCGCGTGCAGCCGGCGATCGCCGGCGGCGAGGATGCGGCCGCCCTTGGCGGCGCTTTCGCCCTCCCAGGTCGTCATCACGCCGCCGGCGCCCTCGACGATCGGCGCGAGCGCGACGACGTCGTGCGGCTTGAGGTTGGTCTCGATGACGAGATCGACGAAGCCGGCGGCCAGCGCACAATAGGCGTAGCAATCGGCGCCGTAGCGCGCCAGCCGCGCGGCGCGCTCGACCTTTAGATAAGCGGCGAGGTCGGCCGCGTCCTCGATCAGCGCCGGGCTGGTCGTCATCACCGTCGCTTGGGCGAGCGAGGGGCAGGCGCGGGCGCGTAACGTCCGGGTCGCCCATTCCGCCGGCGGCGCTTCGCCGCGCGACGGCGCCAGCGTGCGCAACCGCGCGCGCTTGCCGTCGCCGAAGTAGCGTTCGCGCGTGAACGGCTGCGACATCATGCCGTAGACGGGCACACCCTGGTGCATGAGGCCGATCAGCGTGCCCCAGGTCGGCAGGCCGGAAATGAAGCTTTTGGTGCCGTCGATGGGGTCGAGCACCCAGACATATTCGGCATTCGGCCGGTCCTGCCCATATTCCTCGCCGATGACGCCGTGGGCTGGGAAAGTCCGCGCGATGAGGCGCCGCATCGCCGCTTCGGCGCCGCGATCGGCCTCGGTGACGGGGTCGAACACGCCGCCGCGCGATTTGTCCTCGGCGCCGATGGAGGTGCGAAAGAACGGCAGAATCACTTCGCCGGAGACTTGCGCCAGCCGATCGACAAAGGCGGCGAAATCGACGGCGGTCATGAGCGCGCCTCCGCCGCTACAGCTAAGAAATTATGGGAGTTGAGAAGATTTTGCATAACAGGCATGTCTCTTTGCTGTGCACGGCGCGACAAGTAATCCTCGTACATCGCCATATCTTTGAAACGGCTCAAAAATCCTGCAACGTTGCGAAAATGAAGGTCATTTCGCTGTTGCAAAAACGTCGCAGGATTTAGCATGTTGTCGCGTGTGACGATTGAGTCCTTGCAATTGCGCCGCTTTGCGCCAAATTAGTCCCTGTGCGGCGATTGCCGCGCATGCCCTCCTTGGGCGTTTCCTCCCTAGACTCAAGGCCGCCTAAGGGCGGCCTCCTTTTTTTAGCTGACGGGCTATTTGTTTTTCGCCAAGCCCGCGGCTTATCCAGTTGCGCGGCCAGCCGCTGTCGCCGGCGCGCCGATTTGCGCAAAACCGACATGTTTGCGCAAAACTGACATGCCAGAAAAAACCGCTTGCATTTGCTGCGTTGCAATGCAATATTGCTGCGGTGCGATACGTCGCATATGCCCTCCTTAGGGCGTTTCCTCCCTAGACTCAGGCCGCCTTCGGGCGGCCTCCTTTTTTTGCGCTTGTCTTTTTCGCTCCCGCTGCCGCGCCGCCGCTCACTCGGCCGCCCAGCGCGTTCTCTGCGCTTCGCGCGCTTTGGCGCACAGCGCCTCGACCATGCCGGAGAGCGCGCGCGACAGTTCGGCGGCGCCTTCGCTCAGCCGCAAGCTGCGCTCGTCCATGTAGAGGCTGCGATTGATCTCGATTTGCAAGGCGTGGCGGCCGGCGGCGGGCGCGCCGTAATGTTCGGTGATGTAGCCGCCGGCGTAGGGCTTGTTGCGGCGCACGACGAGATTGGCGGCGCGCAGCGCCGTCTCCACCGTCTCCACCATCCAGCGTGCAGCGCTGGAGCCGTAGCGGTCGCCGAGCACGATGTCGCAGCCGCCGACGTCGGGCGAGTTCGACGGCATGGAATGGCAATCGACCAGCAGCGCGAAGCCGAATCGGCGCTGTGCGGTCTCCAGGAGTTCGCAAAGGCGGGCGTGATAGGGCCGGTGCAGGCTGGCGATGCGCCGCAGCGCCGCCTCGACCGGCATCGGCCCGCGATAAATCGGCTGCGCGTCGCCGACGACGCGCGGGATGACCCCGAGCCCGGCGGCGACCCGCAGCGAGCGCGTGTTGGCGAATTCCGGCAGCCGGCCCTCGAACATGTGGGGATCGAGCTCATAGGGTTCGCGGTTGAGATCGAGGAAGGCGCGAGGAAACCATGCGCGCAGCAGCGGCGCGCCGAGGGCCGCCGCCGGCTCAAAGAGTTGGTCGACGAAGGCATCCTCCGAACGGCGCAGCGTCAGCGCGTCGAGCCGCGAAGCGGCGAGGAAGGCGTTGGGATAATGGGCGCCGGAGTGCGGCGAATTCAGCACGATCGGATGGGCGAACCCGGCTGGCTCGAAAACCTCGAAGGGCGGATCGAACTCGGAAAGCCCCAGCGCGTCGTCGTGCATGCGTGGCCGGCCTCCTTGGGGCGTCTGCGCCGTGCGCCGATAATAGACGGAAAACCAAATCGGGGTAAATCATCCGCCCGCCGTGCGAGCAGAATATTCGGCTTCACTCTATGTTCACTATATGATTTGAAGCCAGGGCGGGGAATTTTCGGGGGAATCAGCGATGAACAATCCGACGGCCGCCAGCGCCAGGATCCTGCTGGCGGAAGACGATAACGACATGCGTCGCTTCCTGGTCAAGGCGTTGCAGACCGCCGGCTATTCCGTCGCCTCCTTCGACAACGGACTTTCCGCTTACAATCGCTTGCGCGAGGAGCCGTTCGAGCTGCTGTTGACCGACATCGTGATGCCGGAAATGGACGGCATCGAACTGGCGCGCCGGGCGACCGAGCTCGATCCCGAGATCAAGGTGATGTTCATCACCGGCTTCGCCGCCGTGGCGCTCAACACCGACAACAAGACGCCGAAGGATGCGCGCGTGCTGTCGAAGCCGTTCCATCTGCGCGAACTCGTCAGCGAGGTGCAGCGGCTGCTGAAGGCGGCGTGATGCGGGCCTGGCTCGGCGCGGCGCTGCTGATCGCCGCGCTTGAAATTGGCGCGCTGGGGCCGGCGCGGGCCTCGGCGCTCTCCGACATCCTGCGACGCGGCGTGATTCGGATCGGCGTCACCGGCGATTATCCGCCGTTCGCCAAGCGCGACGCCGCCAGCGGCGCCTATTCCGGCTTCGACGTCGATCTCGCCCAGTCGCTCGGCAAGGCGCTCGGCGTGCGCGTCGCGTTCACGCCCACGACCTGGTCCACACTCTCGGCCGATTTCGCGGCCGGCAAGTTCGATGTCGGCATGGGCGGGATCAGCGTCACCCTGGCGCGCGCCGAGCTCGGCTTCTTCACGCAAGCCTATATGCGCGAGGGCAAGACGCCGATCGCGCGTTGCGCCGACAAAGCGAAGTTTGCGACGCTGGCCGACATCGACAAGCCAGGCGTCACCGTCATCGTCAATCCCGGCGGCGGCAACGAGGCTTTCGACCGCGCGCATCTGAAGGCGGCGCGCATCGAAGTGCATCCCGACAACACGACGATCTTCGAGGCGCTGGCCAACGGCGACGGCGATCTGATGATTACCGACGCCTCCGAGACACGCTATCAGCAGAAGCTGCACCCCGGCGTGCTCTGCGCCGTCCATCCCGACGCGCCGTTCGACTTCAGCGAAAAGGCCTATTGGGCGCCCTATGATTTGCCCCTAGACGGCTTCCTCGACCAATGGCTGCATCGGGTGCGCGAGGACGGGACTTACGCGGCGATCTACGCCAAATGGTTCTGAAGGTCGCGGCGTTCGTCGTCGTCTGGTCGCTGTATTTCATCGTCACCGAGCACGCCTCGGCGATCCATAACGACATGGCGGAGGCCTATGCCTGGGGCCGCGAGTTCCGGCTCGGCTACAATCAGCACCCGCCGTTCTGGGCCTGGGTTTGCGGGCTGTGGTTCCTGATCTTTCCGCGCGCCAACTGGGCGTTCGCGCTGCTGTCGGTGCTCAACGCCGGGGCCGGGCTCCTCGGCGCCTGGGCGTTGGTCGGACGCTTCGTCGACGGCGATCGGCGGGTTGCGGCGACGGCGCTATTGGCGCTGACGCCGTTCTATTCGTTCCTGGCCTACAAATATAACGCCAACTCGATCTTCCTGTCGCTGTGGCCGTGGACGCTCTATGCGTTTCTTGGCGCATTGAGGGACAGGCGGTGGGCGGCCTCGCTCGGCTTCGGCGCGCTGATGGGGCTGTCGCTCAACTCCAAATATTATGCGCTGACGCTGGCCGCGACCTGCCTGATCGCGGCGCTCGCCTCCAGCCAGCGGCGGCGCTATTTCCGCTCGGCTTCGCCCTATGTCTCGGTCGCCGTCGCGCTGGCGCTGTGGGCGCCGCATCTGTATTGGCTGGCGACGAGCGGCGCGCCGCCGATCCGCTATCTCGAACGGGTCTCTGGCGGCGGCGTCGCTGAGACCGCTTTTTTCGCCGCCAGCGCGGTGATCGGCGCGGCGTTGCAACAGATCCTCGCGCTCGGCGTCGCGGCGGCGCTGCGCAGGCGTGGCGAGCCGGCGCTCGATAGCGACAACCGGCGGCTATTGCTGATCCTGGCGCTGGCGCCGGTGGTCTTGAGCGTCGCGGCGGCGCTGGCGTTGCGCACGAAAATCTCGTCGAACATGCTGATCGGGGTCTTTCCGCTGAGCCCGCTGGTCGCCATCGTCTACTGGCGGCCGGACCCGGCGCGGGCGAGGCGCTGGGCGCTGGCGGCTGCGGCGCTCGTCTCGCTCGGCGCGTTGGCGCTATCGCCGCTGATCGCGGTGGGCAAGGCTTGGTATGGCCGCGATTCCGAGGATTTCGCGCCGCGCCGCGAGGCGGCGTTGGCGGCGACAGCTTTCTGGCGCCATACGACGGCGGCGCCGCTCGCCTTCGTCGCCGGCTCCTTCCGCTATGACAATGCGGCCGTGTTCTACAGCCCCGAGCATCCCAGCGCCTTCGTCGATTTCGACTATTTCGGCAATCGCTGGGTGAGCCCGGAAAAGCTCGCGGCCGGCGGCTTGTTGAGCATCTGCCGCAAAGACGATGCGGGCTGCCTCGCCAAGACGGCGCGATTCGCCACGCCGGCGGCGCGGCGCGAGGAGATCACGCTCGCCCACAAAGCCTATGGGCGCACGCGGCGGCCGGTGGATTTCGTCATCACCGCGATCCCGCCGCGCTGAATCGCTCCCATCCGCCTTACGCCGCGAGCGCTGCGGCGTCGGCGCGGATGCGCTCGATCATGGAGCGCACGCCGTTGGAGCGCTGCGGCGTCAGGTGCTGTTCGAGGCCGAACTCGCGGAACACGCCGTGCGCGTCGACGGCCATCGCCTCGGTGGGCTTCTTGCCGTCGTAGAGCGCGATGGCGAGGGCGACGAGGCCCTTGACGAGATGCGAATCGCTGTCGCCGCGAATGCGCAGCGCGCCGTTCTCAAGTCCGTCCTCGATCCACACCTGGCTGACGCAGCCGCGCACCTTGTTGGCGTCGGTGCGCGCGGTTTCCGAAAATTCCGGCAGCTCGCGGCCGAGTTCGATCACATAGCGGTATCGATCTTCCCAATCGTCGAGGAAGGCGAAATCGTCGCGAATGGCGTCAAGTGTGCGCAGCGGAGCCTCCGGCGGTCGACCTGCCGCCTAAGATAGGCCGCCGCGGCGGCTGCGCCTACCCGCGCCGCGCGGCTTTTCGAGGCGCCCGCACCGGCCCGAACCAGGGCTCGGCGAGATCGGCCTCGGTCAGCGCGCCGAAGTGCGGCTTGGCCTGCTGAGGCGGCGGCCCCGCCAGCGGCGGTGCGGCGGCGCGCGTCTGCTGCGCGAGGCTGACGGCCGCCACCGCGCAGCCTGCCGCGCTCGCTTGCGCGCTGAGGCTGGCATCGCCGGCCAGCCGCTGCCTGGCGGCGCCGGCGCACAGGCTTGCCGCCGCGCCGACCCCCTCGGAGCGCGGCGCCTGTCCGAACATCGCGAAATAGACCGCCCCGAGCCCGATCGCCGATTTGAACAGGAAGCCCATTTTGCCTGCCTCTCGCACCCAACCTGACGCAAGTGTAGGCTGGCGCCCGTGAAAGTCGGATCGAGAAAAGCGCGAAAAACCGAGCTATCCCGTTCACCTTACATAAACCTTGGCGATTGCCTGCGTTAGCGTAACGGAAACCATGCGCGCCGCCGGCGCCGCCAGCGCGGGCATGTCGCGCCAATTCGCGGCATCTCGTTTAGGCGCTGCTTAAGATCGGCGGGCGATGATCTGCCGCGAGGCGCTGCTCTTGAAGCGTTGGAGTCGTTGAATCCCGTGTATTTGGCAAAAGCAGCATTTTCGGCGCGCGCGAGCCTGGCGCGCGCCGGGGCCGTGGTCTCTGCCGGCGCGGCGGCGGCTTTGGCCGGCGCGTTGGGCGTCGCCGCCGCCTGCGCCCCGGCGGCGCCTGCACACGCCAAATGGGTCTCGGGCTTGTCGCTGGCCGCAGCCCTCGGCGCGGTGTTCGCCGCCCGCCGTCCACGCGCTGCGGCCGATGCCGACGGCGAGGCGCCGTCGGGACTGGCGAGCGATTTCGTCGCCTGCCATCGCGTCGATGGCCGGGTGACGACGATCGAAGGCGAGGGCTGGGACGGGCTGGCCGCCGATCGCGCGGAGCTCGCCGGTTATGGGTTGATCGATCGCGTGCATGAGGACGACCGGGCGCGCTTCCTGGTGCAGTTGAACGCTGTCGCCGGCGACGGCATGGCGCGCGCCGCCGCGCTACGATTGCGCCGCAGCAACGGCGGGCATGGGGTTTTCGAAGCGACAACCGCCCAGCCCGGCGTCGAGGGCGGGTTGGTCTCCGCGTTTCGCGAGGTGCGCGCCGCGCCTGATCTCGCCTGTGAGCTTGAGACCGCGCGCGAGGAGGCGCGGCTGGAAAGGTCGCTGAAGGACCGCCTGCTCGCCAATATGAGCCACGAACTGCGCACGCCGCTCAACGCCATTCTCGGCTTCTCCGAGATCCTCGGCGACCCCGCGCTGGCCCCGGTCGACGCCGAGAAGCGCTTCGAATATGCGCGCATCATCCACAGTTCCGCCGATCATCTGCTGTCGGTGGTCAATCTGGTGCTCGACATGTCGAGGATCGAGGCCGGCAAGTTCGCCATTTGCCCGGAGCCGCTGGAACTCTCGCCGCTGATTCGCGAATGCTGCGATATGCTGCGGTTGCGCGCCAATCGGGGCGATGTCGAGATCGTCGTCGCGCCGCTGTCGGAGGGGCTGGAAATCGTCGCCGACAAGGGCGCGTGTCGGCAGATCATCGTCAACTTGTTGTCGAACGCCGTCAAATTCACGCCGCCGCGCGGCCGGGTGATCGTCGAGGCGCGGGTCGAGGACGGCGTCGCCCGCATCTCCGTCACCGATACCGGCATCGGCGTCCGCCCGGATGATCTGCCGCGCCTTGGCGATCCTTTCTTTCAGGTCAAGTCCGGCTATGATCGCAGCTTCGAGGGCGCCGGCCTCGGCTTGTCGCTGGTGCGCGGCCTCGTCGGCCTGCATGACGGCTCGCTGCTGATGGAATCGGCGTTCGGGGTCGGCACGCGCGTCACCGCTTTGCTGCCGATGTCCATTCGCGCCGCGGCGCGGCGCGTCGTTTCGGCGCGGCTGGACACGGTTTCCGAATTGACCCTGCCGGCGCTCGCCCTGAGCGACGCGGCGCGGGAGGAGAGACGTAGTGCCTGACGTTGCGGACCGCATTCGCCTGGAACCCAAAATTCGTGTGGAACCGAAGATTCGCATGGAGCCCAGAGGGCGCTCGGAGCCCAAATCGCAAGGCAAGCCGAAGGCGCAACGGCGCGGCAAGCTCGCCTGGCTGCGCGCCTTGGCGCCGAAGAAAAAGAGCACCGTCGCGGGCGCGGCGCTGGCGGCGATGATGATCGGCATCGTCGTCAACGCGCTGGCCTTGCAGCACGGCCGGCGGATTGCACTCGCTCCCGCGCCGACGGCGGTGGCGGCGATCAAGGCGCCGGCGCCTGCGGTTGCGCCCGTCGTTCGGCCCCCGGCGCCCGCCGTCGAGGTTCCGACGCCGGAGCCGCGTCCGGCGCCGACGACCTTGGCGCTCGCCCGCGCGCCGAAATCCGACGACGCCATCGCCGATTTCCTGCGCGCGCAGGCGCCGCAGAAGCGTCGGCTGACGCTTGCCGCGCAGGAGGCGCTGGCCAAGCTCGGCTTCTCGGTCAAGGCGACCGGCGGGCTTGATGCGCAAACCCGTGGCGCGCTGCGCGAATTCGAGAAATCGCACCACATGGCGGCCTCGAACGAAATTTCCGCCAAGCTCGTGCGCGCCCTCAAGGCGGCGGCGCGCTGAGCCTTGCGACTGCGCACCGACATCTGGGTGGCGGCCTACATGCGCACGATCGAGGTCGGCGGCGGCTTCGCCACGCTGAGGCGGCGCGGCGCGGCGGAGGCCGGGGCGGTGTTCGTCGTGCTCGACGCGCTCGACGGCCGCTGCGCGTTGTTCGCGCCGGGCCCTAGCGACGAGACGCTCGGCGAGCGCCGCTTTCTGCGCGCCCATAAGGCCGAATGGGTCGATTCCGCCGAGGTCTCGGCGCGGTTGGAGCGTGAGGCCAAACGCGACCCCGACCTGTGGATCGTCGACGTCGAACGCCGGGATGGCGAACCCGGCCTCGATGTGCTCGACGGCTAAGCCTTAGTCGTCGCCGGATGCGTCGCTGGCGCCGGTCGGCGTGCGGTCGATATCGCCTTCGGCCGGGAGCACCGGCGAGACGAGCCGCGTCTCCTGCTGCCCGACTGCTGCCGGGAAAGCGAAATTCGGCCCGTGCAAATCGACGGGAGCGGAAGCGAAAGCCGGCGCGGCGCGGCGCGGGCGGGCGCTGGAGACGTCCATCGGCTCCTCGACGTCGGGCGCCGGCGGCAGGCCGTCCGGCTGGGCCGGCGGGGGCGGCAGATCGTGCGCCGGCCGCGGGCGGCAATAGCGCCGGGGGCCGGTGTTGGTGCGCCCGTGCATCGCCAGATCGAGATGGAAATGATTGTAGTGGAATCGATCGGCGCCGGGCGCCAGCACGGTGGTGAACAGGCCGCAGGCGCCGCCTTCCGCCTCACGCAGAAACGCCGCCTCCTGGGCGCCGGCGGCCCCCCAGTCGCGGACGATGACGATTTTGCGGCCGTCCGCCAAGACGAAGCCGGAAACGTCGACGGCGTTGCCAAAGGCGTGCTCGGAGAGGCGGCGGCCGGCCATATTGTCGATGCTGCGGCAGGAATAGGCGCCGAAGACGTCGAGTTCGCTCACCGGGACGCCGAATCGCGCCATCGCCGCCGGCTGCACCACCGAATCGAGCCAGTCGTTGAGCGCCGCGACCATCGGGCAATCCATCACAACCGCCTTGTCGAGCGGGATCGCGCCATCCTTCAGCGCCGCGACGCGCAACGGATGCTCCATGCCGCAGGTTCCCGGCCCGTCGATGGACGAGAGCGCGCGCAGCGAGGCCGACGGCCGCACGCGGCCCTCGGCGAGGCAGACCTTTTCGGCCTGGCCGCGCCACGCCGCGCGCTCCTCGCGCTGAAACAGACCGCAGCCCGCCAGGGTGAGCAGGATCAGTCCAAGGGCTGCAATTGGCCGAACGCAACGCGCCATTCCCACAAATTGCAATTGTTTTCTAAAGGAATACTGAACCCTGCGCGCCTTTTTTGAGCCCCGATCGCCGGCTACCGCGCAACCTGCGGCGGACTCGGGCGAGGCGGCGGATGAACGGCGGCGGGTGGCGCTTCGGCCTTTTGGCGCTTGCTTTGGTCTGGCTCTATGCGGGCACGGCCCTGGCCCATCCGCATGTCTGGGTGACGGTGCGCAGCCATGTCGAATTCACGCCGCAGGGCGAGGTCGGGGCGATCGTCCATGACTGGGTGTTCGACGAGATGTATTCCGCCTACGCCACCCAGGGGCTGGCCCCCAAGGGGCAATTGGCGACGCGCGCCATCTTCGCCCCGCTGGCGCGCGAGAACGCCGGCCGGCTCGCTACCGTCGGCTATTACACGACGCTCAAGATCGACGGAAAGACGATGGCCTTCGCCCCGGTGAGAGAATATTGGATGGAGGAGCGGCCGGACCATCTGTTGACTTTCCATGTCCGGCTCAACCTGAAAACACCGGAGCCGATCCGCCGCTTCGGTTCGTTGATGGTCGCCGATCCCGAATATTTCATCGACTTCGAGTTCGACGCGCCGCCGAACGGCATCGTGCTCGACCATGCGCCGGTGGGTTGCTCGGATTCGCTGACCAAGCCGAAGCCGCTCCAAACCGGCGATAAGCTGAAGCTCAGCGAATCGTTCTTCACCAACCTCTCGCCGGGGAGCAATTTCGGCTTCAAGATGGCGAGCGTCGTGATCCTGGCGTGCCCATGAAACGGCTGGCGCTTGCGGTCGCCTCGGCGCTGTGGCCGGCGGCGGCGAGCGCTGCGGCGATGCGCCGGCCGTTCGAGGTCGGCGGCGGCGAAGGCGGCGGCGCCTATGGCGGCTGGACCGGCTGGCTGCTCGAAGCGCAATCGCGCCTGACCCACACGATGGCGCTCGACCTGCACGCCATCCCGCACAGCCACGCGGCGTTCGCCGCGCTGATCGGCGCCGGTTTCGTCTATGGCGTCGCCCACGCCGCCGGCCCCGGCCACGGCAAGGCGGTGATCGCCTCCTACATGATGGCCAATGAATCGGCGCTGCGGCGCGGCATCGTGCTGGCGCTGCTCGCCGCCGTCCTGCAAGGGGCGGTGGCGGTGGCCATCGTCGGCGTCGCTGCGATACTGCTCAACGCCACCGCCGACCGCATGAACGCCATTGCCGACGCGCTGGCGAGCGCCAGCTATCTCGGCGTCGCCGGCATCGGTGCGTGGCTCGCCTGGAAGAAGGGGTTGGCGCTGGCGCGCGTCGTGCGCGCCTATTTCGGCCGCCGCGCGGCGCTCGCCAGCGGCGCGCTGTTCGCCGGCGCGCCCTGGGCGGCGGCGACGGCGCTCGCCGGCGGCGGTGGATTCCGGGCCGGCGAACCCGGGGCGCTCGAAACCGTCGCGGGCGACGACTGCGGCCATCTGCACGCCCCCGATCCGCGCACGCTCGGCGCCGGGTTCTCCTGGCGGGCGGCGCTGTCGACGGTGGCGGCGGCCGGAGCGCGGCCGTGCTCGGGCTCGCTGCTGATCCTGGTGTTCGCGTTGGCGCAGGGGTTGTTCGTCGTCGGCGTGGCGGCGGTGGCGGCGGTGTCGGTGGGCACGGCGATCACCACCGGCGCGCTCGCCTCGCTCGCCGTGTTCGCCAAGGGGCTGGCGGTGAAATTCGCCGCTGGCGAGGACACGCGCGTCGCGCTGGTGGCGCGGGTCTGCGAACTCGCGGCCGCGCTGGCGGTGCTGGCCTTTGGGCTGGCGATGTTCTTCGCCACGCGCGGCGGCGCGTGATGGCGCCGCTGCGCGCGCCGGTATAGAGACCGCGCATGATTTTCTGGCTCGACGTCGCCGCCTTCGCACTGAAGGCGCTCATCCTGGTGCTCGCGGTCGCCGCGGCGGCGTTTCTCGTCGCGCGTGCGGCGCGCAGCGGCCGCGAGGAGCCCGACAAGATCGAGATGGAGCGGCTCGACGCGCGTTGGCGCGCCCGCGATGTCCGCCTCGGCGCCGCGTTCCTCAACAAAAAGCAGCGCAAAGCGCATTTGAAGGCCGCCAAGAAAGCCCGGAAGCTGGCGGCCAATTCGCCGTCGCCCGAGGCGCGCGTCTTCGTGCTCGATTTCAAGGGCGACATGCGCGCTTCGGCGGCCGACCGGCTGGGGCGCGAGATCGACGCCGTGCTGAGTCTGGCGCGGCCAGAGAGCGATGAGGTGGTGCTGCGGCTCGAAAGCCCCGGCGGCACGGTGACCGGCTACGGCCTCGCGGCGGCGCGCTTGCAACGGCTGCGTGCGGCGCGGGTGAAACTGACGGTGTGCGTCGATCAGGTGGCGGCCAGCGGCGGCTACATGATGGCGGCGGCCGCCGACCGCATCGTCGCCGCGCCGTTCGCGATGATTGGCTCGATCGGCGTCGTCGCCCAGATCCCCAATTTCAACCGCGCTCTGAAGAAGAACGACATTGACGTCGAAGTGATGACGTCGGGCGAGTTCAAGCGCAGCGTGTCGATATTCGGCGAGATCACGCCAGCGGGCCGCGAGCATTTTCAGGGCAAGCTCGAAGAGACGCACGACGCCTTCAAGCGCATGGTGGCGGACCTCAGGCCGAAAGTCGCCATCGCCGAGGTCGGCAACGGCGACGTCTGGCTCGCCCGCGACGCGCTGGCGCTCGGCCTCGTCGACGAGATCTGCGTCAGCGACGACTATCTCTATCGCCAGCGCGACCGGGCGGCGGTCTACCTGATAAAGAGCCATGAGGCCAAACCGATGCTGCGCCAGTGGCTTGACCGGCTAGGCGTGGCGGTGGCCGTGCGCTTGGCGCGGCTGTGGCGGTGAGCGAAAAGCTCGCCGGCGAGGGCGCGCGATTGTTTAGCGCAAGCCGCGATGTTTGGGTTTTTTTGCCGCGCGGCGGCAAGTTTTTCGCGCCGCGTGCTGGGCTTCCCATAGGGTTTTGGCGCCGCCGGCGCGAAGGGGGGCCGCGACCGGCTTTCGGCGCCCTCGCCCCTGTGCTACGCAGGCCGCGATCGCCGGGCGCACGGGGGCGGATGCGAAAAGACATGGCGGAACGCAAATCACGATTCGAATACGAGGAACTGCTCGCCTGCGGGCGCGGGGAAATGTTCGGCCCCGGCAACCCCCAGTTGCCGCTGCCGCCGATGCTGATGTTCGACCGGATCTCGCAGATCTCGGAGACCGGCGGCGCGCACGGCAAGGGGTTCGCGCGCGCGGAGTTCGACATCAAGCCCGACCAGTGGTTTTTCGGTTGCCATTTCAAAGGCGATCCGGTGATGCCGGGTTGCCTCGGCCTGGATGCGCTGTGGCAGATGACGGGCTTTTTCCTCGGCTGGCTGGGCCTGACGGGCCGCGGCCGGGCGCTCGGCGTCGGCGAGGTGAAGCTCACCGACCAGGTGCTGCCGAGCGCCAAGAAGATTCTCTACGGCGTCGACATCAAGCGCGTCTTCAAGGGCAAGCTCAATCTCGCGGTCGCCGACGGTTGGCTGGAGACGGACGGCAAGCGGATGTATGAGGTCGCCAACATGCGCGTCGGCCTGATCGGCGCCGGGGCCGGCGGCGCCTGACCGCGACCTATTCTGGGAGGTATTCATGACCCGCGTCGTCGTCACCGGCATGGGCGTTGTCTCGTCTATCGGCAACAACACCCAGGAAGTGCTGGCGAGCCTGCATTCGGCGCGCTCCGGGATCAGCCGCGCCGACAAATACGCCGACCTCGGCTTCCGCAGCCAGGTGCAGGGCGCCCCGACGCTCGACCCGGAGGGCAT
Source organism: Roseiarcus sp. (assembly GCA_035606915.1). Taxonomy (GTDB): domain Bacteria; phylum Pseudomonadota; class Alphaproteobacteria; order Rhizobiales; family Beijerinckiaceae; genus Roseiarcus. The sequence goes on from DATNDU010000057.1 coordinate 29,662, forward strand.
CGTCGACCGCCGCGCCTTGCGCTTCGAGGGCGGCGGCGCCGCCTGGAACCATGTCGCCATGGAGCAAGCGATTCGCGACGGCGGGCTGGAGGCGAGCGACGTCTCCAATGAGCGCACCGGCATCATCATGGGTTCGGGCGGCCCGTCGACGCGCGCCATCGTCGAGGCCGCCGACATCACGCGCAGCAAGGGGCCGAAGCGAGTCGGGCCCTACGGCGTGCCGAAGTCCATGTCCTCGACGGCGAGCGCGACGCTCGCCACCTGGTTCAAGATCAAGGGCGTCAGCTATTCGATCTCCTCGGCCTGCGCGACCTCGAACCATTGCATCGGGGCCGCCTACGAGCACATCCTGTACGGCAAGCAGGACACGATGTTCGCCGGCGGCTGCGAGGAACTCGACTGGACGCTCTCGGTGCTGTTCGACGCCATGGGGGCGATGTCGTCGCGCTACAACGAGACGCCGGAAAAGGCGTCCCGCGCCTATGACAAGAACCGCGACGGCTTCGTCATCTCCGGCGGCGCCGGCGTGCTGGTGCTGGAGAATTTGGAGCACGCGAAGGCGCGCGGCGCGCGCATCCTTGGCGAGATCGTCGGTTATGGCGCGACCTCGGACGGCGTCGACATGGTGGCGCCGAGCGGCGAGGGCGCGGCGCGCTGCATGCGCCAGGCCCTCGCCAACGTGAAGGTTCCGATCGACTACATCAACCCGCACGCGACCTCGACGCCGGTCGGCGATCTCAAGGAAATCGAGGCGATTCGCGCCGTGTTCGGCAATGGCGAGACATGCCCGCCGATCTCGGCCACCAAGTCGTTGACCGGCCATTCGCAGGGCGCGACTGGCGCACACGAGGCGATCTATTCGCTGCTGATGATGCAGAACGGCTTCATCTGCGAGAGCGCCAATATCGAGGAACTCGATCCCGCCTTCGCGGATATGCCGATCTTGCGCGCGCGGCGCGACAACGCCTCGCTGCGGGCAGTGCTGTCCAATTCCTTCGGCTTCGGCGGCGCCAACGCGACGCTGGTTTTCAAGCACGTCGACGCATGATTTGCGAACTGATGAAGGGCAAGCGCGGCCTCATTATGGGGGTCGCCAACGATCATTCGATCGCCTGGGGGATCGCGCGCAAACTGCGCGCCGCCGGCGCGGAGCTGGCGTTCAGCTATCAGGGCGAGGCGCTCGGCAAGCGGGTGACGCCGCTCGCCGCCAGCCTCGGCTCGAAGCTGGTGCTGCCCTGCGACGTCGAGGACATCGTTTCGGTCGACGCGCTGTTCGAGCGCCTCGGCGCCGAATGGGAGACGTTCGACTTCCTCGTTCATTGCATCGGCTTCTCGGACCGCAACGAGCTTAAGGGCCGCTATGTCGACACCACGCGCGCCAATTTTCAGCGCACGCTGACGATCTCGGCGTTCTCCTTCACCGAGCTTGCCAAGCGCGCCGCGGAGCGGATGCCGAACGGCGGCGGCCTGTTGACGCTGACCTTCGGCGGCTCGACGCGGGTGATGCCGAACTACAACGTGATGGGCATCGCCAAGGCGGCGCTGGAGGCGAGCGTGCGTTATCTGGCCGCCGATTTCGGGCCGGCGGGCATCAGGGTCAACGCCATCTCGGCGGGGCCGATCCGCACGCTTGCGGGCGCCGGCATCGGCGACGCGCGCGCCATGTTCAACTACCAGCGCGACCATTCGCCTCTGCGCAAGACCGTCACCATCGACGAGGTCGGCGGCGCGGCGCTCTATCTTTTGAGCGAGCTGTCGTCGGGCGTCACCGGCGAGGTGCATTACGTCGACGCCGGCTACAACATCATCTCGATGCCGCGGCCCGAGGCCATCAAGAACGGAGGCTGAGTTTGGACGCCGATCTCGCCCGCATCGCGTTGCAGGAACAGCGGCTGCGTTTCGACCTGTTCGACCCGGAGACGGCTTGGAAGCTGGCGCTGGTCTTGCGCGCGGACGGCGCGAGCCGCCAGGCGCCGATCGTCGCCGTGGTCGAGACCTGGGCGCTCAGGCTCGCCGCCTTCGCGCTGCCCGGCGCGACGGACGACAATTTCGATTGGGTGCGCCGCAAGATCAACGTCGTGCGGCGCTTCGAGCGCTCGTCCTACGCCATCGGGCTGCAACTGGCCGCCGCCGGAGAGACGCTCGCCGATCTCGGCGCGCTGCCGCCACGCGATTACGCCGTATTTGGCGGCGCGTTCCCGATCTTCGTGCGCGGCGCCGGCTGCATCGGCGCGGTCGCGGTCTCCGGCCTGCCGCAGCGCGACGACCACAAGATGGTCACCGCGGCGTTGGCGCGCGTGCTCGGTCAGGATCTCGCCGACGCGGCGCTCGACTGAAAGGCGCGCGCGCCTTTATCTGGCTTAGTCGATCAGCCGATAGGCGGGCAGAGTCAGGAACTCCTCGAAAGTCTCGCTCAGCGACATCTGCGAGAACAAGGCGATCGCCTCGTCGAAGCGCCCGCTGTTGACCGCCGTCTCGCCGACCGCCGCCTTCACCTTGCTCATCTCGTCGGCGAGCGTGGCGCGGAACAGGTCCGGCGTCACCATGCGGCCGTCGGCGAGCTTCGCCTTGTGATGCAGCCATTGCCAGATTTGCGCGCGCGAAATCTCGGCGGTGGCGGCGTCCTCCATGAGATTATAGAGCGGCACCGCGCCGCGGCCGCGCAGCCACGCCTCGATATATTGCACGCCGACGCGGATGTTCTCGCGCAGGCCCGCCTCGGTGCGCTCGCCCTCGTGCATCTGGAGCAGGTCGGCGGCGCCGACGTTGACGTCCTGGCGCAGCTTGCCGAGCTGGTTGGCGGCCGGCATCAGCCGGTCGAACACCTGCATCGCCACCGGCACCAGATCGGGGTGGGCGACCCAGGTGCCGTCGTGGCCGTTGCCGGCCTCGCGCTCCTTGTCGGCGCGCACCTTGGCGAAGGCGGCCTCATTGGCGGCGGGGTCGCCCTTGATCGGGATTTGCGCCGCCATGCCGCCCATGGCGAAGGCGCCGCGGCGGTGGCAGGTCTTGATGAGCCGCAGCGAATAGGCGTTGAGGAACGCCTTGCCCATCGTCATCACGGCGCGGTCCGGAGTGAGGAACTTCGGGTTCTTCGCCAACCGCTTGATGAACGAGAAGATGTAATCCCAGCGGCCGCAATTGAGGCCGACGATGTGATCGCGCAACTCGTAGAGGATTTCGTCCATCTCGAAGGCGGCGGGCAGCGTCTCGATCAGCACCGTCGCCTTGAATGTCCCCGGCGCGACGCCGAGCTTGTCCTCGGCGAATGAGAAGGCGTCGTTCCACAGCCGCGCCTCGCGATGGCTCTCGATCTTCGGCAGGTAGAAGGCAGGCGTCGAGCCCGCCGCCTGCTGCGCCTTGGCGCAATGGAACACGTAGAGGCCGAAATCGAACAGCGCGCCGGAGGTCTCCTCGCCGTCGACCATGAGGTGGCGCTCGTTGAGGTGCCAGCCGCGCGGCCGCACCATCAGCGCGGCGCGCTGGCTTTTCACCGCATAAAGCTTGCCGGTGCGTTCGTCGGTGAAATCGATCGTCCCCGCCCAGAGGTCTTTCAGGTTCGCCTGGCCCTCGATCATGTTGGCGAATGCCGGCGAGGAGGCGTCCTCGAAATCGGCCATGAACACCTTGGCGCCGGAGTTCAGCGCGTTGACGATCATCTTGCGGTCGACGGGGCCGGTGATCTCGACGCGACGGTCGAGGAGGTCGGCGGGGACGGCGCCGACCTTCCAGTCGCCGTCACGGATCGCCTGGGTTTCGGGCAGGAAATCCGGCGTTTCGCCGGCGTCGAAGGCTTTCTGGCGCGCGGCGCGGGCGGCCAGCAATTCCAACCGGCGGCCGTTGAAGCGGCGGTGCAGCTCCGCCACGAAGGCCAGCGCCTCGGGGGTGAGGATATCCTGCGCGCGAGGCGCGCCGGCCTTGGCGCTGATTTCGATCTGCGGCGTGGACATGCAAGCTCCCTCCGAAACGGTTGCGTGTCTGTTAGACAAAAACATGCGCCCTGGGGAGGGGGCGGACTACAAATCTGCGGGTAGAGGGGTGGAAGCGGCGCGCAGCGCGGCGTTTTCGGCCTCCAGCGCCGCAATCCGCTGCTGCATCGAATCGACGACGCTCGCCACTTCCGGCAACGTCAGCCGCTTGACGATGTGCTGGCGGCAATTCCAGTCGAACGCCTCCAGCTCGAAGATGAGCCCGCGCTCGATGCGGGCGCGATAGCCGGGCGTCGCCAGCCGTTCGGCGAGCTCCGGGTTCTCGGTGAGATCGACGGCGCGGGCGCGCACGAACAGTTTCATGCGTCCCTGACGCAGGTAATCCATCAGGAACAGCGAGGCTTTGTCGGAGGCGGCGAGATTGCCGAGCGTGAGATATTGCCGGTTGCCGCTGAAATCGGCGACGCCGAGCGTTTTCTCGTCGAGCACCTTCAGAAAGCCCGGCGGGCCGCCGCGATGCTGGACATAAGGCCAGCCGGTCTCGGAGACGGTGGCGATATAGAAACTGTCGCGCGCCGCGATGAAGGCGGCCTCGTCCTCGCCGAAGCGCGTGAAGACGCGGCGCGCGGCCGACTCGACGTTCAATTCGCGGCTGCCGAGCTTGTCCTGCGCCGCCGCGACGCTCGCGGTGGTGGCGATGTCGAGATAGGAACGGGTCATCGGCGCCTCTGGTCAGAGACGCCATGTAGACAGGCCGATGGCTCAGCGCGAGTGCGCGAACTCCCAATAAAGCGCCCGCGCCTTGGCGAACATCGGGCCGAGGGCCAAGGGCCGCGCGTCGATGCGCGACACCGCCGTCACCTTGCCGAAATTGCCGGCGATGAAGATTTCGTCGGCCTGCTCCAGATCGGCGTAGGCGAGCGTCGCCTCGGCGACCGCGACGCCAGCCTGCGCCAGCAGCCCGATGACGCGCTGGCGCGTGACGCCGTTGAGGAACGCGCCGTTGGCGGCCGGCGTCTTGACGATGCCGTCCTTGGCGATGAACAGGTTGGCGGTGGCGAGCTCCGCGACATTGCCGAGGCCGTCGAACATCACGCAATTGTCGAAGCCGTCGGCGCGGGCTTGCAGAAGCGCGCGGGCGTTGTTGGGGTAGAGGCAGCCGGCCTTGGCCGTGATCGGCGCCATCGTCGCCAGCGGCTTGACCATGCCCGAACGCGTGATCGAGACGCCCTTGGACGCGTCCGGCAGCGGCGTTTCGTAGATCGTCAGCAGGAAGCGCGTCGAGTCCGGGTCCGGCGCGACGGCGCCGACGCCGCTCGTCTCCGCCCAGTACATGGGGCGGATGTAGAGGTGCGCGCCGGGCTTGAATTTCTTCACCCCCTCGCGCGCGAGGGCGGCGATTTCCTCGGCGCTCTTCAATGGCTTCAGCCACATCGCCTTGGCGGAGCGGTTGAGGCGCTCGCAATGGCGCTCAAGATCGGGCGTCACGCCCTCGAAGGCGCGCGCGCCGTCGAAGACGCTGGAGCCGAGCCAGAAGGCGTGGCTGCGCGGCCCCAGGATCGGCCTGTTGCCTTCGAACCATTCGCCGTCGAGAAAGGTGTGGGTGTCCGACCAATTGGGCATCGCGCCGCTCCTCAAGGCTCACATCCTCATAAACCGGTGCGGACGTGTACGACGACGCGCGGGTCGGCGTAAACGCGCCGCCAGCCCGGCATCGCGTCCATCGCCGCCGTCGCGCCCCGCGTGGGCGAGAACATCGTCCAGCCGATATGCTCGCGCGTCAATGCGCCCTTCAGCGCCTGCGGTTCGCCGCGCGCGATCTCGGCATAGTCGTTGAGGAAGGCGTCGCCGAACATGTCGGCGCGGCCGTCGACATAGGGCTTGACGCCCTCGAAGATGAGATAGCCGCCAAACCCGTAGCCGTTGAGCACGGGCTCGGCCCTGACCGCCGGCGGCAGGGCGGCCAGCGCCGCGCGGGTCGAGGCGTAAGGGGGAAGCGCCGGCGCCGGAAACAGCAGGCGCACGGCGGCGATGGCGAACGCCGCCGCGATGAGGCCGGCGCGGCCGTTGCGGCGCAGGGCCGAGCCCGGGGCGCCCAAAGCTTCGGCGAGCGGCTTGGCGAGCAGCATCGGCCCGATCACCGCCAGCAGCATCTCGTGGCGGGCGTGGGCGAGCGACAGGTGCAGGAGGCCGATGAGGAGGGCGAGCCGGATCGCCGGCAACCGCAGCGGTCGCGTCAGCGCGACGCCGATGAGGCCGAGGAGCACGGCTTCCAGCGCATTGGGATGGGCGAAGCTCTCCGGCTGCCATTCGCCGACGCGCGACAGTGCGTGCAGGTCGAGCAAGCGGACGGGGAACAGCAGCCCCTGGAGGCCGAACGGATTGACCAGCGCCGCGGCGAGCGCGGCGAGCGCGAACAACGCCCAGTCGCGGGCGAGCGCCGCCCGCCCGCCGGCGGGCGCGGCGATGACCGCCTCGACGGCGATCGGCGCGATCAGCGCGAGACCGACGGCGAAGCCGCCGTGCAGGTTCGCCCACAGCGTCATCAACAGCGCCAAGGCCAGCGGCGGGGCGCGGTCGCGGGCGGCAAACAGCGTCTGCGTCCACAGCGCGAACACCGGCAGCGCCAGAATATGCGGTCGCGCGAGCAGGCTCGGCGCGATGAGCAGCACCGCCAGCACGCCGACCGCCGCCAGCGCCACGCCGCCGAGATCGCGCGCCGCGCTGCGGGCGACGATGAAGACGGCGAGCCCCGCCGCCGCGCCAGTCAGCAGCGCGACGCCGACGAAGCCGGCGGCCTTGTAGGCGAGCGCCAGCAGGATTTCGCTCAGCCATTCATGCGCCACCCACGGCTTGCCGGGGACGCTGAAGGTGAAGGGGTCGGCGTGCGGAATGGCGTGATGCGCGAACATCCAATCGCCGGTGGCGATATGCGACCAGGTGTCGCTATCGTTGAAGATCGCCGGCGAGAAGGCGCACAGCGCGAACACCGCCAGCGCCAGCGCGTGGGGGGCGAGGTCATAGCGAAGCGCCTCGCCGCGCGGGCGCGAGGCGGCGAGAGCGGGCGCAGCCAGAGACATGCGCGGCAGAGTGGCATGCGGCCGGATAAGGCCGGGTTAAAGCCCATGTTCACGCGAGATTGAGGTATCGTCCTGCGCCGCGATGCTAAATACGGGCGGCAGCATTCCGAGGAGCGGAAGATGGGGTCGAAACTCGCGTTGGCGCTGGCCGCCGGTTTTTTCTTGACGACGGCCGCCGGCGCGCTGGCGGACGAACCGACGCTCGCCGAGCAGGTTGTGGCGGCGCTCAACAAGGTTTGGGGCGAGCACCCCGGCGTGCGCGCCAATCACGCCAAGGGCGTCGTGCTGGAGGGCGTCTATACGCCCTCCCCGGCTGGCAAGACGCTCAGCAAGGCGGCGCTGTTCACCGCCGCCAGCGTGCCGGTGACAGTGCGCTTCTCCGATTCCAGCGGCGCGCCGAACATACCCGACGGCTCCGCCCCCGCCAATCCGCATGGCATGGCGGTGAAGTTCCATCTGGCGTCCGGGGACGATGTCGATATCGTCGCCAATTCGCTGCCGTTCTTTCCCGTCGCCACCGGCGAGGAGTTCCGCGATCTGTTGCTGGCGATCGCCGGCAGCCGGGCCGGCTCGGCAAAGCCGAGTCCGGTCGAAAAGTTCTTCGCCGCGCACCCCGCGGCGGTGGCGGCGTTCGGCGCCTTGCACACGCCGTCGAGCTTCGCCCGCGAGGTCTATAATGGCGTCGACAGTTTCGTATTCGTCGACGCCAAGGGCGCCAGGACGACGTTCCGGTTCAGGATCTACCCCGAGGGCGGCCCGGACTATTTGAGCCCGGCCGACGCCGCCAAGCTCGCGCCGAATGGGCTCGTCGACGAGATCGGCAAGCGCGTCGCCACGCATGAAGTGAAGTTCACGTTGCAGGCGCAACTCGCCGGTCCCGGCGACGCCGTGGACGATGCGACCAAGCCCTATGCCGCCGACCGTAAGTTTGTCGATCTCGGCACGATCGCGGTTCAGAAAAAGGCGGCTGAGGACAAGTCGCTGCTTTTTCTGCCGCTCAATCTGGTCGAGGGCGTCGAGCCTTCCAAAGATCCGCTCATCCAATTGCGCAACGACGCCTACGCGATCTCCTACGGCAAGCGCCTGCAATAAAAAGCGCGGGGGGCGCGCGCGCGCCCCGCGCTTTCGCGTTTTACTTGCCGACGACCGGCGCCGAAGGCTCCGGACTCAGTGTGCGGAAGATGATGCCGCCGAGCGCGCCGCCGATCAGCGGCGCGATCCAGAACATCCAGAGCTGGCCGATCGCCCAGGCGCCGGCGAACAACGCCGGGCCGGTGCTTCGCGCCGGATTGACCGAGGTGTTGGTGATCGGGATCGAGATCAGGTGGATCAGCGTCAGGCAGAGGCCGATGGCGATCGGGGCAAAGCCGACCGGGGCGCGCGAATGCGTCGAGCCCATGATGACGAACAGGAACATCATCGTCAGCACGATTTCGGCGACGAAACAGGAGGCGAGCGCGTAATGGCCCGGCGAATGGGCGCCGTAGCCGTTGGCGGCGAAACCACCGGCCTCGAAGCCGGGCTTGCCGCTGGCGATAAAGTAAAGCACGGCGGAGGCGACGATGGCGCCGATCACCTGCGCGACGATATAGGGGACGATGTCCGCCTTGGGGAACCGGCCGCCGGCGGCGAGCCCGACGGTCACCGCCGGGTTAAGATGGCAACCTGAGATCGGGCCGATGGTATAAGCCATCGTCAGCAGCGTCAGGCCAAAGGCGAAGGCGACGCCAAGGAATCCGATGCCGTATTGTGGAAACCCCGCCGCGAAAATCGCCGCGCCGCAGCCGCCGAAGGTCAGCCAGAAAGTGCCGATGGCTTCGGCCACGAGTTTATGCATGTTCATGATTGCCCCTGAAAATAAAGATCGGACCGCAACATACGATTGTGGGGTGTAAGACCAGTCTGCGTCGTCCGCAAGACGTGAAGACGTTACTTGCAGACGCTACGGCGCCCTGACGAATATCTCGCCCTTGCCGAGCGCGGCGAGATCGCCGGCGTAGCGTCGCAGCGGGCCGCGAAAGGCGGCGCCGAGGCGGCGGCTGATGGTCTCGACGTAGTCGGCGAGCAACCTCGCCGCCACCAGCTCGAAAGCCCCGCAATCGAGGAAAGTCGGCGCCATTTCGGCGGCGCCGCCGGCGAGCAGGATCGTGCCGCGGTTCATCAGATAGCCGGGCAGCGCCCCGGCCTGGCCGCCGATCGCCAGCGTACCGGCGACCATGCGGCTGCCGGCGCAATCGCCGGCCTCGCCTTCGATGAGCAGCAAGCCGCGCCGCATCTTGTCGCCGGCGCGGGCGCCGGCGTTTCCGCCGACGTGAATCGCGCCGCCGCTCATGCCCTCGGCCTCGCCGGCGAACGAGCCGCCGAGCCGCTCGCCGGCGTCGCCGCCGATCTTCATCAGGCCGCCGCGCAAGCCCGAGCCGGCATAGGGGCCAGCGTTGCCCTCGATCGTCAGCACGCCGCCGGTCATCGCCCGTCCGGCCTCGACGCCGACATCGCCGACAACGCGGATGGCGCCGGCGCCGAGATGCGCGCCGACCCGGTCGAGCCGCTCTGCGCCGCCCTCGAACACGATCTCGGCGAAATCGCCTTGCTTCAGGTCGAAGAGATCGCCGACGCTGAGCGCCGCGCGCGTCGTATGGATCGGCAGCGCCGCGATTTCGCTGGCGGAGCGGCCGTTGAGCGCCTGCGGCGTCAGCGCCGAAAGATCGACGCGCTGCGGCGGCGGCGCGCGCAGCCGGAAGGTGAAGCCGCTCACGGCATGAGCTCCTTCAGCCGGTAATGGTGCTTGCCGAGCTTGCCGCCATAATTGCCGGCGCCGACACGCAAAGCGCCGCACTGGGGGCCGAGATCGGCGATCGCCTTCAACCCCGCCCGCATCGCCGCCGCCACCGCCTCGCTCGTCAACCCGTCGATGACGATCTCCAACACGCAGGCGATCTCCGGCCCGATGGCGCTATCGACGGCGCCCTTCAAGGTCGGGCAATAGAGATGATTGGTCGAGGCGATGGCGCCCTTGTATTTCGAGCCGACCTTGGAGCCGGAACGCACGATGCCGCCGGGGAAGGGCATGATTGCGTCGGGCACGGCGCGCATCGCCTCGACCGCCGCCTCGGTCGCCGCCAGCGTCGTTTCGGGCTTTGCGCCCATGATGAGCAGATTGCCGCCGCCGACGGCGCGCTTGGTCATCGGCGTCGTCGATTCGCAGACGAATTCGCCGTCCATAACCGGCAAACGCCAGTATCGGCGGTCGCCGAGCTTCTTGGCGATCTGCCAGCCGTCGGCGAAATAGCGGATCGCCGCGCCGAGATTGAGCTTGTCCTCGCCCGCCGCGAGGCCCGCATAACAGGCCGAGCCGGGGCTGGTCAGCACGCATTGGCCGACGCGGTTCTGCAATTGCTTCTGCAATTCGGCCGTCGAGGTCGCAAACATCAGCACGCGCACGCCCGGGCGCCCGTCGGGCGTCTGCTGGGCGACAAGCTCGCAGTCAATGCCGGCCTCGCAGCCGCAGCCGATGACGGAGGTGGCGAAGCCGGTCATCGTCGTCGCCGCTTGCAACGCCCACTTGGCGCTGTCGGCGGTGATGATAAGCGCGGTCGCCCGCATGTCGAAGGCTTCCGCGAAAGTGTCGTCGATGGCGACGCCGCTGGCCGTCAGCTCAGACATGCCACGGTCTCGAAGGGTTCGCGGGGGAGCGCCGTCTCCGGCACGCTGAGCAGAGCGGCGTCGAGACCGTAGCGGCTATCGTAATAGGCGGCGAGGCGTTTGGTCATCGCGGCGTCCGGCTCGGGCGCGACGTGCAACGCGCGCCCGAATCGGTAATGGGTGAGGACGCCCTCGCGCACCACGCAGTCGCCGTCCTTGTAGACGCGCGCGGCGTGGCGGAAGGTCGCCGCGAGGTCGGGGCCTGGTCGGTAGATCGCCACGTCGGCGCGTGCGCCGGGGCCAAGATGGCCGCGATCTCTAAGGCCGAGCAGCCGCGCCGGCGCGGCTCGGGTCATCACCGCGATCTCGGGCCAAGTGTATTCGCGCTTCAAGCCGCTGAGCGTCGTCACCGCCAGCGCCTCGGCGGGCAGCTTCTCCAGCCACTGAGCCCGCAGGTCGCGGCTCATCAGCAGCGCGAAAATCTCGGGATAAGTGGTGAACGGCGCGCCATTGGGATGATCGGTGGTGAAGAATATCCGCCACGGGTCGTCGATCAGCAGGAACAGTTCGAGCCCGATAATGAATTGCACGGCGTTGGCGAAAGCGCCGCTCTTGTACTTGTAAGGCAATATGCCGCCGCCATTGGCGTCGCCGTCGATGATGACATATTTGCGCGGATGGGCCTGGCCGCGGGCGGAGAACTGCCGCAACACGTCCGACGAGATGGTCACGGTCTGCCCGAACATCGCCTGGCCGACGTCGATGGTGACCGTCTTGGCGGCGTTGACGGCCTCGGCGAGCTTCGGCGCGGCTGAGGAGAAGCCGAGCTTGCCCTCCTTGCCGTAGGCGTAGAATTGCAGATGCGCGAGATGCAGCGGCAGGTCCTCGGCCGCCGCGATCGTCGCCAGCGCGGTCTCGAAATTGCCGGGCAGTCCGAGGTTGTTGCAATGCACGTGCAGGGGATGCGGCACGCCGAGATCGGCGACCGCCCGTTGCAGCGTCTTGACGATCTGCCGGCTGGAGACGCCGTAATGCGGCACGACATCGTCGAACGAGAACTGCCGCACATTGTCCTTGAACGCCGCGACGCCGCCGGCGTTGATGACTTTCAGCCCCAGTGCCTTGGAGGATTGCAGCGTCCAGGCGACGTGATCGCGGATCGCCGCCGGCCCGGCGCCGTCGCGCATCAGCGACAGGCCGAAATCGTCGTTGCCGAGAATGGCCAGGATCGCCTTGTCGATCACCGGCGTGTCGGCGAGCTCCAGATGCGCGTGCAGCGCGTTGTGCGGCGAGATGGCGGGCTCGACGACAGTGGTGAAGCCCATCTGCACATAGAGCTTGCCGGTCTCGAAGGTCGACCAGCCAGCGTTGGAGAGCGGCGTCGCGGAAGGCCTGGCGGTGCGGGCGCGGTGCTGCTCGGGCAGCAGCAGACGCGCGGTGTTCACATTGGCGCCGGCGATATGGGAGTGAATGTCGATCGCGCCGGCCATCACCATGCAGCCGGAGGCGTCGAAGGACTCGTCGGCGCGCCCGTCTGGCGGCGCGGCGACGACACGCTCGCCTTCGAGCCAGAGATCGCCGATTTCATCGCGGCCGTTGGCGGGATCGAGAACGCGCCCGCCGGCGATGCGGGTCAACATGAGGACCGCTCCAGCCGGGCGCGAATCGCCGCCAGCGTCGCTGCGGCGGTCGGCGCGTTGGAGGCAGCCGTCGCCTTGCGCGCGACAAGCGCGCCGGCGCCGTCGTCGTACAGGATCGCGTCACCGTCGCGGCCGGGCCGCGCCACGGCGAAACGCACGCGCGCCGAAGCCAGCGAATCCGCCGCGCAGAGGGCGATGTCGACGGCTTGCGGGGCGGCGGCGCCGCCTGCGAGCGTCGATACCCAGATCACGCAATCCGCCTCGCCGGAGGCGACGAGACGCCGGCCATTGTAGCGCCAGGGGTCGTGTTCGGGCCGGCCGCGCGCGAATCCGGTGCGCAGCGGAAACCCGGTCATCCAGCCACACACCGTCTGCACGCCGAGGCCATTGTCGCGCGCCGGCGCGGAAAGCGTCGAAAACCGCGTTGTCTCGTTGAGATCGCGCACCAGGCCGTGGATGGCCTCGATCGCCAGCGGCTCCAATTCCATTGCGTCCCAGAGCGCGACGCCGAACTTGGCGCCGCGCAGCCTCTCAGCCAGTTCCTCCACGCCGGCCGGCGCGGCGACGACGGGTCTTTGTTTGGCGCGCGCGCGCAGCGCCGCGAGGAACCGCAGCAGCGCCCTGCCGCCGATCGTCTCCGGCGAAGCGCCGAGGCGCTCGCTCTGGCGAGGGATGTCGCGGTCGTAAGGGCGCGCCGGCCGCGCGAGCCAATCGGGCGCGGCGACGGCGCCGACCAGCAGCACGACATCGGCCCGCACCGCCGCCTCCAACGGCGTGGTGAGCATGCCGCCGGTTTCGCGCAGCGGGTCGAGATCGCGCAGCAGCGCGTCGGACGCCGCGTGATCGAGCACGCCGCCGGCGCGTTCCGCCAACAGCACCGCCTCGCGTGCGCCTTCGACGTCGGCGCCAAGATGGGCGAACACCGGCAGCTTGGAGGCGCGAATCAGGCGCTCAGCCTGGGCGACGGCCTGGTCGAACGTCGCTGGCGCGCCGTCGATCCAGGCGACGGTCGGCTCGCTGTGTTTCGCCGCGGCTATCGTCTCCTCCGTCGTCTCGCTCCGGGCCGATGCGGACCCGCCCTTGCGACCCCGCGAAGGTCGCCGCTCCATAATATGTGATACAGGTTCGGCCGCCTTGTCCATGCGCCTCGGTAGGAAATTGTCCTGATTTCGGACCTGGCGGCGTGTGCAATTGTCGCCTGATGCAGTAAATGTTTCAGGTTTCACGGCTGCGCGGCCGGGTCGGTCGTCGGCGAGAGGCGGGGTTTTGCGCCACAAGCGACTGGACAGACCGCCTCGCCATGCCTTTTATATGCGCCGGAGCAAGGGCCCGGTGACGATTCCAGGAAAATCGGACGGAATCGCCATCGCAATTGCCCTCGCGATCGGCGGGCGCTGCGTTCACGCGGGCCGAGCGGCGTGAGCGGGCAGGCCGTGTTGCTTTTGGTCGCCATTTCGGCGCGCGCGCTCGCTGTCGCGGCGCGGCGCGCCGGCTATGCCGTGGTCGCGATCGACGCCTTCGGCGACGGCGACGCCCGGTCAGCCGCTGACGCGATGGAGGTAGTGGAGAACGCGATGGAGGGATTCGCCGAGGTCGAGCTTGCGCCGGTTGTTGCGCGCTTGGCCCAAGCCTATGGGCCGGCTGGCCTGATCTATGGATCGGGCTTCGACGATTGCCCGGCGCGGCTGGCTGAGATCGCGCGCGTTGTGCCGCTGTTGGGGGCCTCGCCGGAATCGCTGGCGCGCGCCAAAGACCCGCAAGTCTTCGCGCGAAGTTGCCAGGCCGCCGGCATCGCCCACCCCGAGATTCGGTTTTCGCCGCCCGACGCGCCGGCGCAATGGCTGCTCAAGCGGCGCGGCGGCTCGGGTGGGCTGCATGTCGCGGCGGCGACGGCGCGGGCGCGCAAGCTCGGCGATTACTGGCAACGCCGGGTCGAGGGCGGCGCGGTGTCGTTGTTGTTCGTGCGCGACGGCCAGGCGCTGACGCCGATCGCCTGGAGCGAGCAGTGGAGCGCGCCCTGCGCCGCGACGCCGTTTCGCTATGGCGGCGCCGCTGGGCCGATCGCGGTCGACGCGCCGAGGGGATTGCTGGCGGCGTTGGCGCGGCTGACGCGCAGGCTCGGCATTCGCGGGCTCGCCAGCGCCGATTTTCTCAATGACGGCGAACAATTGTGGCTGCTGGAGATCAACCCGCGTCCCGGCGCGACGCTCGACGTTTTTGACGACGACAACGACCCGCTGCTGACGCGGCATATCGACGCCATCGTCGGGCGTCGGCCGGCGCCGTCGAAGCCGCGCGCGCCGCGGGCGGCCGAGATCGTCTACGCCGAAGCCGACGCCGCAGCGCCGCAGGGCGACTGGCCACATTGGGGCGCCGACCGTCCCGCGCCGGGAACCCGCATTCCCGCCGGGGCGCCGTTGTGCACGGTATTGGCGGCCGGCGCGAGCGCGGCGGAGGCGAAAGCGCAAGTCAGAGAGCGATCCAGGCGCATCCAATCCTGGCTTCAGGAGGGAGGCCGATGAGTGGCGTATCGTCTGTCAGCGTCAACGAAGGCGCCTCGAAATGGGTCGACTGGCTGCGCGCGAATTCCGCGCGGCTGGAGATCGACATCCAGACCGGGCCGCTCGGGGAAACCCTGATCGACGCCGGCGTCGGCCGGCGGGGCGGCGTCGAGGCCGGCCTGGCGATCGCCAGGATTTGCCTGGGCGGTCTCGGCGAGGTGACGCTGGCCAGCGACGCGACGATTCGCCGCTGGCCTTGGACGCTCAGCGTGCGCTCCTCGCAGCCGGTCATCGCCTGCCTCGGCAGCCAATACGCCGGCTGGAGCCTCGCCCATGGGGAGGGGCGAACGGCGTTTTTCGCCCTCGGCTCCGGGCCGGCGCGCGCGCTGGCGCAGAAGGAAGCGCTGTTTGCGGAACTGGGCTATCGCGACCAGGCGGCGCTGACGACGCTGGTCATCGAAAGCGGCCGCGCGCCGCCGCCGGAGATCGTCGCCAAGGTCGCCGACGGTTGCGGACTGCCGCCCTCGGCGCTGACCGTCATCTATGCGCCGACGCAGAGCCTGGCCGGCGGCGTGCAGGTGGTCGCGCGGGTGCTGGAAGTAGCGTTGCACAAGGCGCATGCGTTGAAGTTCCCGCTGGAGCGCATCGTCGACGGACTCGGCGCGGCGCCGCTGTCGCCGCCGCATCCCGATTTCATGACCGCGATGGGCCGCACCAATGACGCCATCATCTACGGCGGCCGCGTCCAACTGTTCGTCACCGGGCCTGCCGACGACGCCAAGGCGCTCGCGGGAGCCCTGCCGAGCAGCGCCTCGCGCGATTACGGCGCGCCGTTTCGCGACATCTTCAAGCGTTTCAAGGGCGATTTCTACGCCATCGATCCGATGCTGTTCAGCCCCGCCGAGACGCTGGTGACGGCAATCGAATCAGGCGCGACGTTCCGCGCCGGCAAGGTCGACGAGGCGCTGCTCAACGCCTCGTTCGGCTGATGGGCGGGGCGAAGCGAATCCTGCTCGTCAGCGACACCCGCGATTGGCATGCGCGGCGGATGGAGGAGGCCTATGCGGCCAGGGGCGTCGAGACGACGCGGTTCGACCTCGCGGCCTGCGGCTTCGCCACCACGAGCCCGAGCGGCCTTGATCTTCCAGGCTTTTCCGCCCTACCCGACGCCGTCCACGTGCGCACGATGGCCGCCGGCACGTTCGAGGCGATCACCAAGCGGCTCGGCGTCCTGCATGCGCTCGACCGTTGGGGCGTGCGCGTCGTCAACGCGCCGCGCGCCGTCGAAGCCTGCGTCGATAAGTCGATGACGAGCTTTCTTGTCGCGCGCGCGGGCCTGCCGACGCCCGACACCTGGACGATGGAATCCTTCGAGGCGGCGCGCGCGCTGACGCGGCGCGAGATCGAACGTGGACCGCTGGTGCTAAAGCCGCTGTTCGGCGCGCAGGGCAAGGGTCTGCGCCTGATCCGCGCCGCGGACGATCTGCCGGCGCCGCAGGAGATGGCGGGGGTCTATTATTTGCAGCGCTTCGAGCCGGTCGAGGGCGAGGATTTCCGCGATTTCCGCCTCTTCGTCTCCGGCGGACGGGTGGTGGCGACAATGATGCGGCGCGCGCCGACCTGGATCACCAATGTCAAGCAGGGCGGCATGCCGGTCGCCGTGCCGCGCGACGCCGCGCTAGAGGAGCTGGCGATCGCGGCGGCGCGCGCCGTCGGGGCCGAGATCGCCGGTGTCGACGTAATCGTCGGCCGCAACGGCGCGCGTGTGCTGGAGGTCAACAGCATGCCGGCATGGAGCGGATTGCAGAAGGTGACATCCGTCGACATCGCCGGCGCCATCGCCGACGACGTGCTGCGGCGGCTGCCGGCTTGAGCGCCATCGCGCCGGCCTATATCGCCGCCTGCCTGGCCGAACTCGAAGCGCTGAAGCCCGGCAACGTGCATCGGCACGCCCAGGGCCACGGCATGACGGTGGCGGATTTCGAGCGCAGCGCCCGCGTCAGCGCGCCGGCGATCGCCCGTCGCGGGGCTCGCGTCGGCGCGCGGGTGCGCGAGGCGATCGTCGCCACCCGAGCGGCCGTCGGGCAGAACACCAATCTCGGCATCGCGCTGCTGTGCGCGCCGCTTGCCGCCGCCGCCGAGCGCGGCGGAGTTTTGCGCGCCGATCTCGCCGCCGTGCTCGCTGAACTCGATATCGGCGACGCCCGCGACGTGTTCGCCGCTATCGTTCTGGCCAATCCCGGCGGCCTCGGGTCGGCGCCGGCGCATGACGTGCGCGCGCCTGCCGACGTCGGCCTGCGCGAGGCAATGGCGGCGGCCGCGCAGCGCGATCTCGTGGCGCGACAATTCGCCAACGGATTCGCCGACGTGCTCGGTCTCGGCGGCGAGACTTACGCCGCTGTTTGTGCGGCCGGCGGCTCGTCGGCGGCGGCGGCGCAAGCGGTCTATCTGGCTTTCCTCAGCGCCCATCCCGATTCGCATATTGCGCGCAAGTTCAGCGTCGAGACGGCCGAGGCGGTGCGCGCCGACGCCGCCAAGCGCGTCGCGGCGCTCGAACGCGCGCCCGCTGCGGCGCGGGCCGAGGCGCTCGCCGCATGGGACGCGGACCTGAAGCGGCGCGGGCTCAACCCCGGGGCCTGCGCCGACCTCACCGTGGCGACGCTTTTTGCCGCATTCCTCGCCTCCAAGTGCGAGGAATGGCCCGCATGTGCGACGAACGGCTTGCCCCGCCCGCGCAACAATGATTGACTAGCTTGCGCGGCCGCGGTGGCCGTGCCTATCCGGCCAACCGATTCCACTTAGCGCGTGGGATGCTGACAACAAGGATAGCCGGTCGGCGGCCCTCGGGCGCCGCGATCCGGAAGGCCCGTATGTTTGCTGGGAGGAATTACATGCCTAAGATTACAAAGATGTGCGTCGGCGAGTCCTTGGTCGGCGACGGTAACGAAGTCGCCCATATCGACCTTCTCATCGGGCCGCGCGGCAGCGCCGTCGAGACCGCTTTCGCCAATGCGTTGTGCAACAACAAGGACGGCTTCACCTCGCTGCTGGCGGTCATCGCGCCGAATCTGTTGACCAAACCCGCCACCGTCATGTTCAACAAGGTGACGATCAAGGGCGCCAAGCAGGCGGTGCAGATGTTCGGCCCGGCGCAGCACGGCGTCGCCAAGGCGGTCGCCGATTCCGTCGCCGACGGCACGATTCCCGCCTGGGAAGCCGATGACCTGTTCATCTGCGTCGGCGTGTTCATCCATTGGGAAGCCAACGACGACAAGAAGATCCAGGATTTCAATTACAAGGCGACCAAGGAAGCGATCGAGCGCGCCGTCGCCGGCCACCCGACGCCCCAGGAGGTGGTCTCCAAGCGCGATTCCGCCAAGCATCCCTTCGCCCCGAACTGAGGCGATCGCCGGGAGCGCTTGGCTCCCGGCTCTCTTCTATAAACCGCGCGCCGCTATCTCCTCGGCGCGGGTGCCCACGCATCCCTTCAGCGAAGGCAGTCCGCGCCGCGAGAGTTCGGCGCCGAGGCCGCGCAGGATCTCGCCCACAAGGCCGGGCCCGCGATAAATCAATCCGGTGTAGATCTGGATCAGCGTTGCGCCCGCCTCGATCTTGGCGAGCGCGGTTTCAATGTTTTCCACGCCCCCGACGCCGATGATCGGCAGCGCGCCGCCGCAGCGCAAGTAGCAGCGTGCGACGAGGCGCGTCGATAGCTCGAAGATCGGCCGGCCAGAGAGACCGCCAGTCTCCGTGGCCGCCGGCGACGCCAGCGTCGCTGGCCGGCCGACGGAAGTATTGGCGACAATGAGCCCATCGACGCGCCGCGCCAGCGCAACGGCGAGCACGTCTTCGAGTTGTTCGGCGGCGAGATCGGGCGAAATCTTCACCAGCGTCGGCCGTCGCGGCGACGCGCGGTCGCGCGCGGCGAGTACGGCGGCGACGAGCGCGTCGAAATCGCCGCGCGCATGCAAGTTGCGCAAACCCGGCGTGTTGGGTGAGGAAATGTTGATGGTGAAATAGTCCGCGTAAGGCGCAAACGTCTCGATCCCCGCGACGTAATCGGCAATGCGGTCGGCAGCGTCCTTGTTGGGGCCGATGTTGACGCCAATCAAGCCGCGCCGCCGGGCGCGACTCAGTCGCGTCGTCGCGGCGGCGTAGCCATCGTTATTGAAACCCATGCGGTTGACGATGGCCCCGTCGGCCTTCAGCCGGAATAGGCGCGGCTTGGGATTGCCGGCCTGCGGCTTCGGCGTCAGCGTGCCGATCTCGACGAAACCGAAACCGAGCCGACCGAGGCCGTCGACCGCCTCGGCGCTTTTGTCGAAACCCGCCGCCAGCCCCAACGGATTAGGAAACGCGAGCCCGAAAGCCTCGACCCGCAGGCGCGGGTCGGCGTCGGGTCGAGCGGAGAATGGATAGGCGGCAACGGCGCGAATCGCTGCGCGATGCGCGGTCTCCGGCGCAAGCCGGCCAAGCAGCGAGGCGGCGAGCCGCACGGGTTAGGAGTCGTCCGCGATCAGCGCGCGCAGCGACTGCGCATCGCGCGACGAGAATCGCTTCGACCAGACGACGAGGTCGAGCGGCAGCGGCGCGTAGAGATGCGGAAACAACGCGCCGCCGCGCGAGGGCTCCCACTTGAGCGCCTCGCCGAGCCGCTCGGCGTCGAGCGCCACCAGTACGAGATCGTCGCGATCGGCGAAATAGAGCGACACCGTCTTCTCCGCCTGCTCGCCGCTCGACAGATGAATGTAGCCGTCGCGATGATCGATCTCGGCGCCGCGGAATATTCCGTCGCGCTCGGCCTCAGACCATTGCGCTTGCGAGACCACCTTGTAGACGAGCCCCACCGCCTCACTCCTGCAGCAACCGCTTGAGGAGATCGATCTCCTCGCGCAGCGCGGCGTCGTTGTTGCAGAGATTGTCGATCTTGCGCACGGCGTGAAGGACAGTCGTATGATCGCGGCCGCCGAAGCGGCGTCCGATTTCAGGCAGCGAACGCAAAGTCAGCGATTTGGCGAGATACATGGCGATCTGACGCGGCATCACCACCGCCGCGGTGCGCCGTGAGGAAAGCAGATCGGCGCGCGAGACGTTGTAATGGGTGGCGACGCGTTTCTGGATGTCTTCGATTTTGACCCGCTTCGGCTCGCGGGAACGAATCAGATCGCGCACCGCCGCCTCCGCCGCCGCCACCGTCATCGGTTGGCCCGCCAACTGGGCGTGAGCGACCAGCCGGTTGATCGCGCCTTCGAGATCGCGGCCGTTTGACGCAACGGCGGTGGCGACGAAAAGCAGCACCTCGTGCGGAACTACAAGCGAAGGATGCGCGAGTTTGGCGGCGGCGAGCCGCGCTTCGAGAATCTTGAGCCGCAGCCCTTCATCAAGCCCCCGCATCTCCACACAAATGCCGCCGGCCAGCCGTGAGCGCACACGCTCGTCGACGGCGTCGAGTTCGGAGGGCGGACGGTCGGCGGCGATCACCACCTTGCGTCCGGCGTCGATCAGGGCGTTGAGCGCATGGCCGAACTCGTTTTGAATGACGCGGCCTTGCAGGAACTGAGCGTCGTCGAAAATGAGCAGGTCGATTGAGCGCAGATGCTCCTTGAAGGCGATCGCCGCTTGGCTACGCAGCGCGTTGACGAAGCCGTACATGAAGGTCTCGGCCGTGAGATAGGCGACCGACTGACGGCGCGCGATCCCGGCATGGGCGATCGCCTGCAAGAGGTGGGTCTTGCCGAGGCCGACGGCGGAGTGAAAGAACAAAGGCGGCGTCGGCGCGCCCGGCTCGTCCGACAATTTGCGCGCCAGCGACAGCGCCAGTTCGTTGGCGCGTCCGGCGATGAAAGTGGCGAAGGTCAGCCGACGGTCGAGCGGCGAGCCCAGTTGCGCCCTCGCCTCGCCCGCTGACAAGCGCTTGGCGGCAAGTAGCGTCGGCCGCGCGGCGTCGTTGGGCGCGGCCGTGGATTGCGTGTCGGCGAGGCGGACGGGGCTCGGCTGGTTCGAGCGCACATGAATTTCGACGGCGATGACGCCGTCGAGTTCGGCGGCGAGCGCGGAAAACAGCTTCTCTTGATAATGCGCTTCGATCCAGCTTTTCAAGAAGCGCGTGGAGACCGAGAATCGCGCCCGCCCGGAGATGAACTCCTCAAGCCGCAGGCCGCCGAACCAGCTGTTGAAGACATCTTCGCCTAGCCCGACGCGCAGCCGTTCGGCGCCGCGCCGCCACACCTCCTCGACTGAGATCGAGGCTGTTTTCGGGATGGCGCGCATTGGGCCTTTCGCGCTCATGAGCCTGTGCCTTCGAGCGTGAGGGGGATAATAGGGGTCATGGAGAAATCTCGGCGAATTTCGCGGACGGACGGAAGGTCGCGACGCGGTTTGCTCCGCGCTCGGGACGGCTCAAAAGCTACAAGCGCCGGCTTGCTTCACCGCATGGCTTCACACGAACGGCCTCTCCAGCGTCTCGCTTCCGATCAGAATACGGCGCGGAAGAAATATTGACGCAGTATTTCCCGAGTTGTCGCATCATATGTCCATGACCATCCGTGCCGGAGGCAATTCCGGGTTCATCGTTGAGAAGAATTTACTGACTATACTTACGACCGGCGAATTAAAACGACTTAGGCTTCCATTTTAGCCGCGTCGCATCTTGATGAGGCCGGATCAGAAAGACATATCCTACCCAATAGGGTATGCGCCATATACGCAATCTGTTAGGGTAACATTAATGCCGACAATGTCTCGCGGAGTTGCGTTACTCATATCATCATGAGAATACTTGATTTCCGCTATCATGATCGGCCCCGCCTGCCGAGTTTCCCTGGCCTCTATATGGCACGCACGAAGCGGGGCGGCAATCGAAATGCCTGCTTGACAGAAGCCGCCGAGTGCGTCCGCGGCGCGCTTGTTTGCCGCTTTTGCCGAGGGGTTCCGCCAAGGCTTTGAAAACGAGATAAGCTCCGTCGCGCCTCGCCGCGCGCGGCGGCGAAAACTTTCTCGCCGCTACGTGGCAGAATCGACCCATCGGAGCCACAATTAACCCCTCTTTGCCGCAGCGTCGGGCCGCTTTGACTCTAAATAGTTGACACAGTTAAATCTTTATTGAGCCCCCGCTGTCTCGTCATCGGCGCCAAAGTGTCGCCGCCATGTCACACTCCCGTTCCGTCGGTTGCCGCACGCCGCCCTTTGCCTGCCGCGGCTCCGGCGGCTATGAGAGATTTGCAAATTTATCTCCCGCCGGACCCATCGTGATCTCGGACAAGCTCGCCGAACCTCCCCCCGCCGGCGTCGCCGTGACGATGCGGCGGCGCGTGTTCTTCATCGCCGGCTTCGATCCGCGCGGCGTCGGGGGTTACTATCAAAGGCTGAGCGAGGCTGTGGCGCCGGTGGCCAGCGTCGGTCCGCTGGAGCGGCAGGGCGACAACGGCGCGCTCTGGCGCTGGCGTTCGATGTCGGCGGAGACGACATTCGAATTTCTGCAATGGGACGACATCGTTGATCGGCATTGGCGCGCCAAGGGGCGGCTTGGCGCGCAGGTCGCGGCGGCGCGCGCGCTGTTGGTCTACCATCGCTGCGGATTGCTGGCGCGCGCCGCCGACGGCGCGCGGGCGGTGCGTTGGGCGCTGCTGGCGATGGGGCTCGGCCCGCTCGTCATGGCGGTCGCGGCGCTCGTCTTCACGCTCGCCGTCGGCGGCCTCGGCGCTTGGGCGCTGCCTTACGGCGGCTGGTTGGCGGCGCCGGCATTGATTGGCGCGCTCGTCGTCGGCGACCGCGCCTGGCGCAAACTTAATCTGGAATGGCTGGCCAAGGGCTTCGCCTGCATCGTCGAGACCGCCAAGGGCGAAGCGCCCTCTTGGGAGGCGCGCTGCGCCGCCTTCGCCGCCCGCATCGCCGAAGTCGAACGCGAGGCCGGGACGGACGAAATCGTCGTCGTCGGGCACAGCCTCGGCGCGATTCTGGCGATGATGACGCTCGCCCGTTACCTGGCGCTCGGCGAGCGACCGCGACGGCGCATCGTCTTCGCGACGCTTGGCAACATCATTCCTTTCTATACGTGGATCGAGCCCGGACGGCGCGCCATGCGCGAAGGCGAAGCGGTCGCCCGCTCGCCCTTCGTCGAATGGATCGACGTGACCTCGGGCTCCGACCCGGCCTCGGCCTGCCGCATGGGCCCACTCGTCGGCGCCGATGTGCAAGTGACGCGCTGGGACCCGGAGTTTCATCGCATTCTGACGCCCGAGCGCTTCCGCCACATCCGCCGCCGCCCGCTCGACTTTCACTTTCAATATTTGAAGCCCGCCGACCGCGACGACGGCTTCGATCTCGTGCGCATGCTGGGCTCGGCGCGGCCGTTCTTTGCTGAGGCGCCGCGATGAGCGCGTTCGTCCCCCCGCGCCCGGTCGCGCCGGAGCAGAGGGCTTCGGCGCTGGCGCGGGCGCGCCAGTTTCTCAATTCCGGGCTTTCGGTGTTCCTGCGCGGCTCCTACAATTTCATTGGCGTCAGCCGCCATCCGCTGCCGCGCATTCCGTTTCGGCCGCAGCGCATCATCTATCTCGCGCGCGAGCCCCAGGCGATCCGTCAGGTGCTGGTGAGCGACGCGGCGCGCTATCCCAAGTCGCATCTGATGGATTCGATGCTGCGCGCCCTGACCGGCTACAGCATCTTCGTCTCGAACGGCGAGGCGTGGCGGCGACAGCGCGCGATCATCGACCAGGCGTTCGCGAATGCGCGCGTGCGCGAAGTGTTCGGGTTGATGCGCGACGCTTGTGACGCGATGGGGGCGCGGCTTGCGGAACGCGCGGCCGAGAACGGCGGCTCCGTCATCGACGTCGATGTCGAAACCATGCATTTCGCCGGCGACGTAATTTTCCGCACGCTCTATTCCGAGCCGATGAACGAGCGCGACGCGCACGAAATCTTCACGTCCTTCGAACGGTTCCAGCGCATCGCCTATGCGCACGGGTTCCTCGCGCTGCTCGGCGCGCCGACCTATTTTCTGCCTTCGCATTGGCGAGGATGGCGCGCCGCGGCGATCATCAGGCGCGCGCTGCAGCGTCCGATCGCGCGCCGGCTCGGCCGGATCGCGCGCGGCGAGCCGACGCCGGACAACGATATTCTCGCGACCCTGATCTCGGCCCCCGATCCCGTCACCGGGACCCGCTTCGACGAGAAAGAGTTGCTCGATGAGGTCGCCATGCTGTTTCTGGCGGGACACGAGACCTCGGCCGCCGCGCTCGGCTGGGCGCTCTATTTGATCGCCAATCGCCCGGACGTGCAGGCGCGCATGCGCGCTGAAATCGATGCTGCGCTCGACGACCGGGCGCCGGAATTCTCGGACATGCGCCGCATGCCGTTCGTGCGCGACGTATTCCAGGAGACGCTGCGGCTCTATCCTCCGGTCGCGTTCCTGGCGCGCGACGCGGCGACGCCGACGCAACTCTGCGAGCAGGCGATCGAGGCGCACGCCCAGACCATCGTGCCGACTTGGCTCATGCATCGTCACGGCGTCTATTGGAGCGACGCCAATCAGTTCGATCCCGACCGGTTCGCCGACCCGGCAACGAAATCGGCGCGCGCCTGCGCCTTCCTGCCGTTCAGCATGGGGCCGCGCGTCTGCTCGGGAACCGCGTTTGCGATGCAGGAAGCGACGCTGGCGTTGGCGGAGCTGCTGCGCCGCTTCGAATTCTCGCCCGTGCCCGGCCACACGCCGGAGCCGGTGTCGCGGCTGACCTTGCGCTCGGCCAACGGTCTGCCGCTGAGGATCCAACGGCGCAAGGACCGACGCGGCTAGCGCAGTCGCCGATCGAGTTGAACCGCCGTCTTTGCAAGCGAAGCGAAGCCATCCATTCGGCGCTTACATGCGCCCCAGTTTGCATTCCTGTTCCAGAGTTCGCATAACGACAGGCAATGGCAGCGCCTTCAGGGTATAGATTGCTTTGACGAAGCCGGACTTGCGGTCGCTTTGCATAAGCGCGATGGTTTCTTTGCTCGCCTGCGGCTCGGTTTTCGCAGGCACGGCCGAGCGCGATCAGGGTTGGGACAAGCTGATCGCGCAGGCGCAGGCGCATGGCGGCGTCGAAACCAAATTGGACAAGAGCGCCTCATACATTTTCCAGCGGCCCGATGGCTCCTATGTCAGTTTTACGCGGCTGCTCGCGACCGACAAGGGTCGCTCGGTCTGTCTCATCGCCAAAGATCAGAACGCCACCGCCTGCGTCGATTGGGCCACTGGCAAGTTGACGCTCGGCAATCGCGCCGATCCGGCGACGCCGTGGAAATTCCGCTCGATCGCATCGCTTGACGCCTTCGAGGCCGAGCAGCCGGGCTTTTTCGAGAAATTGCTGTCGACCATCAAGGGTCTCGCTTTGTCCGCCCGGCGTTCGCGCCGAACCGGCGCCGGCGGCTATTGGCGATACCGGAACGGCAACATGAATTGGGCCAACGCCTATTAGCCGGGGCTTGCCGTCGCTCGCGCCCAACTCTACCTGCGGGCGCAGTATGAAACCCCTGATTGTCCTCAAACTCGGCGGCGCACAGGCGCGCGGCGGCCGCCTCGGCGAATGGCTTGACGCGATCTCCGCCCACGCCGGGCGCCTGGTTGTCGTTCCTGGCGGCGGTCCGTTCGCCGACGCCGTGCGCGCCACACAAAATGAGATCGGCTTTGATGATATCGCCGCGCATGAGATGGCGATG
Organism: Roseiarcus sp.; assembly: GCA_035606915.1. GTDB lineage: Bacteria > Pseudomonadota > Alphaproteobacteria > Rhizobiales > Beijerinckiaceae > Roseiarcus. The sequence continues at coordinate 55,146 of DATNDU010000057.1, forward strand.
ATGGCGATGAGCCAGTTCGGCCGCGCGCTGGCGAGTCTGAGGCCTGGATTTGAGCTTGCCGGCTCGCAGACGGCGTTGCGTGACGCGCTGCGGCGCGGCAGGACGCCGATCTGGTCGCCAGAACGCATGGCGCTGGCGGCGGGGCTGCGGGCGAGTTGGGATTTGACTTCCGACAGCCTCGCCGTCTGGCTCGCGGGTCAACTCGGCGCCGAGCGGCTGATCCTGGTCAAGCATGGGCTGCCGGGCTCGGCCGCCGAGCTTGTTCGTGGCGGCGTCGTCGATCCCTTGTTTCCGGTCTATCTCGCCAAGACGGGGGTTCGCGCCTTTCTCGCCGCGCCGGATTCCGCCGCTCAGCTTGCGGAAGGGCTCGACGGCGCGGCCTTCGCCGAGATACGGCTTGACGCATGAGCAAACCCAAGACGCCACGCTGGGCGTGGGCGATCACCGGCTCCGGCCACTACATACGAGAGACCTTCGCGCTGGTGCGCGATCTGCCCGACCTCGACCTCTTCCTCAGCAAGGCGGCGGCGGAAGTGCTGCGCATGTACAAGCAGGAGTTGAACCTGCCCAAGACCTGCCGCGTGTTCCAGGACAGGACGGCGAGCGCCGCGCCGATTGGCCAGTTCTATTACGGCGTCTATCACAGCGTCGTCGTTGCGCCCGCGACCTCCAACGCGGTGGCGAAGTTTGTTTATGGCGTCTCCGACGATCTGGTCTCCAATGTGTTCGCTCACGCTGGCAAGACGCGCGTGCCGATCATCGTCTTTGCCTGCGACACCGCGCCGGAATTGCTGACCGAAGCGCCGAAGGGCATGGTGAAGGTCTACCCACGCCCCATCGACCTCGAAAACCGCGAAAAGCTCGGCCGTTTCGCCGGTGTGACCGCGGTCGATTCTCCGAGCGAGCTCGCCGAAGCGATTGCGCGTCGGCGCGCCGACCTCGCCTTATGAGCGAGCGTCTGCTGTTCGTCACGGGGCGGCTGGCGAGGCCTCGGCTCGAAGCCGTGCTCGCCGCGATGGCGCCGCCGTTCGCCTATGAAATCCTCGACATTGGCGTGAAGGTCGCGGCGCTGATGACCGAGCCGATCCTGATGAATCGGCTGCCGCGCCCGCTGCCGGCGAGTCGCGTGGTGCTGCCCGGCCGTTGCCGGGCCGATCTTGACCGTCTCGCGCAGGCCTTTGGCGCCAGCTTCGAGCGTGGGCCCGATGAGGTGAAGGATCTTCCGGTCTATTTCGGCAAAGGCGGCGGGCCGCCCGATCTCTCGCGACACGATCTGCGCATCTTCGCCGAAATCGTCGACGCCTCGGCGCTGTCGCTCGACGCGCTGAGCGCGCGCGCGGGCATTCTGCGCCAGGCTGGGGCCGACGTGATTGATCTCGGCTGCCTGCCCGACACTCCGTTCCCGCATCTCGAAGAGGCGGTGCGGCGGCTTAAGACGCTGGGCTATGCCGTTAGCGTCGATTCCGCCAATCCGGAAGAGCTCCGGCGTGGCGCAGCGGCGGGGGCGGACTATTTGCTAAGCCTGACCGAACATACGCTCGACCTCGCCGGCGCCTCGCGCCCGGTGTTGATCCCGGCCAGCCACGGCGATCTCGACTCGCTCGTGCGCGCCTACGAGCAGGCGCAGCCGTTGCGGCCGATCCTCGATCCGATCCTCGACCCCATCCATTTCGGCTTTTCCGACTCGCTTTCCCGCTACCGCGAGTTGCGCAAGCGCTTGCCGGAAGCCGAGATGATGATGGGGACCGGGAATCTGACCGAACTGACCGAGGCCGACAGCGCCGGCGTCACCGCCATGCTGCTCGGGGTCTGCTCGGAGTTGCACATCGCCAATGCGCTGACCGTGCAGGTGAGCCCGCATACGCGCCGCACGGTCGAGGAGCATGACGCGGCGCGGCGCCTGCTGTTCGCCGCGCGGCGTGACCACAGCCTGCCCAAGGGCTACGGCGGCGCGCTGTTGCAGATTCACGACCGCTCGCCGTTTCCCAATACGCCGGCCGAGATCGAGGCCGCCGCGGCGCAGGTGAAGGACGACAATTTTCGCATCGAGGTCGCCGTCGACGGCATCCATGTCTTCAATAGGCAAGGCCATTGGATCGCGACCGACGCCCTGGCGCTGTTCGACAAGCTTGGCGTCGAGAAGGATGGCGCGCACGCCTTCTATCTCGGCGCCGAATTGCAGAAGGCGGAGATCGCCTTTCGCCTCGGCAAGCGTTACGTGCAGGACCAACCGCTCCGTTGGGGCGTCGCCGCCGACCGCCCGTCCGAGGACCGCACGCGCCTCGCCTCGGCCGGCCACACTCTGCGCGCCAAGGCGGGAAGCTGACATGCCGCTGATCCGCGAGACGATCGTCGTCACCGCCGACGCCAGCGGGCGCGCCCATATCGCGCCGCTCGGTCTCATCGCTGAGGGCGAACACTGGATCATCGCGCCGTTCCGACCGTCGACGACGTTGGAGAATCTGCGCGCCCGGCCCTTTGCCGTCGCCAATCTCACCGACGATGCGCGTGTTTTCGCGGGCTGTCTGACCGGCCGGCGCGACTGGCCGCTGGTCGCCGTCGACGCCGGGTTTCGGCTCGCCGAAACGTTGGCGCATTGGCAGCTACAGGTGGTCGAGGTGCGCGAGGATGCGCTGCGCCCGCGTTTTGTCTGCCGAGTCGCGCATGCGGAGGCGCACGCACCCTTCGGCGGCTTCAATCGCGCCTTCGCGGCCGTGATCGAGGCCGCCGTTCTCACCAGCCGGCTCGATCTGCTGCCGCGCGCCGAGATCGAAGCCGAGTTCGCGCGCCTGAAGGTCATCGTCGCCAAGACCGCTGGGCCCCGCGAGGCGGAGGCCTTCGGCTGGCTTGAGGCGAGAGTGGCGGCTGAAGGAGGCGCGTGATGCAGGTGATTCCAGTTCTGGACTTGATCGAGGGGCTCGTGGTGCGCGCCAAAATGGGCGATCGCGACGCTTATCGGCCCATCGAGTCGCCGCTGTCGGCGACCGCCGATCCCGTCGACGTGACGAGAGGGCTGATGCGGCTCGGCCGCTTCCCGACGCTCTATATCGCCGATCTCGACGCCATTCGCGGCCGCGGCGACAATTTCGCCGCGCTCGCCCGGCTGCGCCAAGCGTTTGCCGATGTCGAGCTTTGGATCGACAATGGCGCGGCGACGTCGGCGATGGTCGAGGCGACGCAGCGTTATGGCGTTGCCGTGCTCGGCAGCGAATCGCAAAGCGATGCGACGCTCGTCGCCTCGCGCGCCGACGCGCTGCTGTCGTTGGATTTCCGTGGCGAAGCGTTTCAGGGGCCGCCGGAGTTGCTGTCGCAGCCGAAGCTGTGGCCGAATCGGGTGATCGTGATGACGCTGCATCGTATCGGCGGCGCGACGGGCCCGGATCTTGAGCGCCTGGCGGCGATCCGCGCCCGCGCCGGCGGGCGCCGGATCTACGCGGCGGGCGGCGTCCGCGACGCCGCCGACCTCGCCGCGCTAAAGGCTGTCGGGGCTGCGGGCGTGCTGGCGGCGAGCGCTTTGCACGACGGCCGCATCGGGCCGGCGGATTGGGCGTAACGGGAAATCAGTCCACGTCCTCGACCTGCGCTGTGCGGCCGCTGAGTTTTTGCGCCAGCGACGCTTCCATGAAATCGTCGAGGCCGCCGTCGAGGACTTCCGACGGCGTGCCGGAGGTATGGCCGGTGCGCAAGTCCTTGACCATCTGATACGGTTGCAGGACGTAGGAGCGGATCTGATGGCCCCAGCCGATTTCGGTCTTCGAGGCCGCATCGGCGCTCACCGCCGCTTCGCGTTTCTCAAGCTCCTTTTCGTAAAGCCGTGCGCGCAGCATGTTCCAGGCGGTGGCGCGATTCTTATGCTGCGAGCGCTCCATCTGGCAGGCGACGACGATGCCGGTCGGCATATGCGTGATACGAACCGCCGACTCGGTCTTGTTGACGTGCTGGCCGCCGGCGCCAGATGCGCGGTAGGTGTCGATCTTACAATCGCTCTCATTGACGTCGATCACGATGCGATCGTCGACCACGGGATAGACCCATACCGAGGCGAAACTGGTGTGCCGGCGCGCGTTGGAATCGAACGGCGAAATACGCACGAGGCGATGAACGCCGGATTCCGTCTTCAGCCAGCCATGCGCGTTGTAGCCCTTGACGACGATGGTGGCGGACTTGACGCCCGCTTCGTCTCCGGCGGTCTCTTCGATCACCTCGACCTCGAAGCCGCGCCGCTCGCCCCAACGCACGTACATGCGCAGCAACATGCGCGCCCAGTCGCAGCTTTCGGTGCCGCCGGCCCCGGAATGGACCTCCAAATAGCTGTCGTTGGCGTCCGCTTCGCCTGACAACAGCGCCTCAAGCTGGCGGCGATCGCCTTCCGCCTTCAAGGCGCGCAGCGCGGCGAGGCCTTCCTGCTCGGTCGCCTCGTCGCCTTCGGACTCGCCGAGTTCGACCAGAATCGCGCCGTCGTCGAGCTCACGCTCGAGCTTCGCCAGGGCACCGAGCCGATCCTCAAGCACAGTGCGCTCGCGCATCAGCTTTTGCGCAGCTTCGGCGTCGTTCCAGAAATCGGGATGTTCGGATTTGGCGTTCAGTTCGGCGAGGCGGCGCGTCGAAGATTCGACGTCAAAGATGCCTCCTCAGCAGTCCCATGGACTGCTTGATGTCATGAACCAGAGTCTCGGCTTCAGCGCGCATGCGATGTCCTCTTGCGCGCCATGTAGAGGACCTGGACGACGGCGCCAAGGGGGCTCAAGCGTCCGCTTTCAACCGGATACGCGCTTTCAGCAGTCGCCGCGCCGCGCTTTTGCTCGAACACGGCCGCTGCGCTCAACTCCGGCAGGCGGCTAACGCACATCGTCCCCCGGGGCGGCTGGCGGTTCCGCGGCGCCGGCGATGCGTTCGACGAGGTCGAGCACCGTCTTGCGCAGCTTCGGATCCTTGATGGCGGAAAAGGCGCGGTTAAGTTGCAGACCCTCGGCCGTCGACAGGAAGTCCACGACATAGGCGTTGCCGGGATCCTCGTTGAAGCCGAGCCCCGGCGCTGGACTCGCCGGGGCGCCTTCGAAAAAGAACGACGGCGGCACTTCGAGCACGCGGGCGAGTTGTTGCAGACGACTGGCGCCGATGCGATTGGCGCCTTTCTCGTATTTCTGCACCTGCTGAAAAGTCACGTCGAGCGCGCCGGCCAGTTTGCTCTGGCTAAGGCCGACCATCAGCCGGCGCATCCGCACCCGCGCCCCGACATGACGGTCGATAGGGTTTGGGGTTTTGTTCATATCAAGCCGGTCCCCTGCCACGCCCAGGCGAGCCGCCAATTAACGTTACGTAACATTGCAACCTTTAGCCCATAAACGGCGGCGACGCAACTTGCCATTGACGAGAGAGGCGCGCTTAGGCTGGGGAGCGCCGGCGGCGCGCCAACAGGCAGGCGAGCGCTGCGAGCGCCGTCATTAGCGCCGCCGTTGCCGCGCCCCAGCGCGCCTGCCAGGTTGGCGGCAAGGCGCCGGGGAGCACGCCGTCGATGACCGCCTCGAAACCGAGCGGCGCGTCCTCGATCACCCGCCCACGCGCGTCGATGATGGCGGAGATGCCGGTGTTGGCGACGCGCAGCATCGGCAGGCCGAGTTCGATGGCGCGCAGCCGCGCCTGCGAGAAATGCTGGTAGGGGCCAGCGGTGCGGCCGAACCAGGCGTCGTCGGTCAAGTTGAGGATATAGCCGACATCGGCGGTGTCGCCGACGCGCACCGGCGTCTCGTTGGGGAAAATCGCCTCGTAGCAGATCATCGCCAACGCTTCCGGCAACCCGGCGACGCGCAGCACGCGAGGGCCCGCGCCGGCATCGAAGCCGCCCGGCACGTGCACGAATTGGGCGACGTGCAGGCGCTCGAACAGCGGCCGCAGCGGCAGATATTCGCCGAACGGCACCAGTTTGTGCTTGTCGTAGCGCTCGGCCTCCAACCCTGTGCGGTCGAGCACTTCCATTGAATTGAAATAATGGGTCTTCCCGCCGCTTTCCTCGGCCCGCGCCGCGCCCGTGACGAGCACCGCGCCGCCGTGCAGGAAATCGGCGATGCGCGCCAGCGCGCCGCGCTCATAAGAGAGGATGAACGGGAACGCCGATTCCGGCCAGAACAGATGCGTGACGTCGGCGACGCCGCTGCGCTGCGGCGAGGTCGCGCGGTCGGAGAGCTTTAGATAGCCACCGAGAATCGCCGCGCCGTTTTGCGGCGAGAAATCCGCGCCTTGCGCGACATTGGGCTGCACCAGCCGCAGCTTCGGGCCTTTGACCGGCGGCGGCGGCGGCTCGTCGACGCGCAGCGCCCCGAAACCGCAGAGCAGGGCCGCGGTCAGCGCCGCCAACAGCGTCGGCCGCCAGCCCGAGGGCAGCGTCGCCGGCGCGGCGCAGATCGCCACCGTGATGAAGGTCAGGCCATGCAGCCCGACAAAGGCCGCCGCCTGCGCCGGCCACAGATGCGTCCCGAGCGCCATGCCGAACTCGTTCCAAGGAAAGCCGCTCAGCACATTGGCGCGCACGAACTCCGAGACGGTGAGGCCGACGGCCAGCGCCAACGGCCGCAGCGCGCCCTGCGGCCAGATGGCGCGCGCCAGCGCGAAGCCGAAGCCCGGAAAGACGCCCAAAAACAGCGGCAGCCCGACAACCCCGAATGGCAGCGCCCAGAGGAACTGGTCGCCATTGACCAGGAACGCCGCGCCGAGCCACCACAGCCCGGCCAGGAAATAGCCGAAGCCCCACCACCAGCCGATTGCGAACGCCGATTTCAACGTCGCCCAGCGCGTCGCCCCGGAGACCGAAGTCTCCGCCGCGCCGTCGATGAGCCAGACGGCGATGGTCATCGGCGCGATCATCGCCACCGCGTAGCTGAAGGGCGCCAGCGCCAATCCGCCGATGGCGCCGGCGGCGAAAGCGATCAGCCGGCGCGGCCATCCCCAGGAGAGGATCACCGCGCTCGCCAGCGCCTCCAGCCGCGCGCCATGAGCAGGCGAAATCGAAGCCGTCAAAGCCGACCGTCCCCCGCCGATTCGTTTCGGCGAGCATGAGGCCGGAAGAGCCGGCGATTCAAGTCGTTTCCCGCGTCGCAGGCTGCGCCTCGACCGCTGCCGGCGCGGCGACCGGGCCGGGCGGATGGATGCGCACCCGCTTCAGCCGGCGCGGATCGGCGTCGAGCACCTCGAATTCGAAGCCCTGCGGGCCGGCGACGATCTCGCCACGCACCGGCAGCCGGCCGGCGAGCGCCGCCACCAAGCCGCCGATGGTGTCGGCCTCCTCGGCCTCTTCGAGGTCTGAAAGGTCGAGTCCGATGGCCTCAGCGACCTCGTCGAGCGGCGCCCGCGCCTCGACGGTGAATTTCCCGTCGGCCCCGCGCGAAATCTGCTCGCCCTCGGCCTCGTCGTGCTCGTCCTCAATATTGCCGACGATGGTTTCGACGATGTCCTCCATCGAGACCAGGCCATCGGTGCCGCCGTATTCGTCGATGACGAGGGCGATATGGATGCGCGAAGCCTGCATCCGCGCCAGCAGGTCGAGCGCCGGCATCGAGGGCGGGGCGAACAGCACCGGGCGCACCAGCGGCGTTTGCGCCAGCGGCGTGCCCATGTCGAAGGCGCGCTTGCGCTCGTCGGGCGCGGAATCGCTGGCGACGAGGCCGAAGGTGGGGTCGCTGGCGAGAAAGTCGAGGAAATCGCGGATGTGAATCATGCCGCGGGGGTCATCCAGCGTCTCGTGATAAACCGGCAGGCGCGAATGACCGGCGCTGCGAAAGGCGGCGAGCGCCTCGGCGACGGTGGCGTCGAGCGGCAGGGCGATGACGTCGGCGCGCGGCGCCATCACGTCTGCGACGCGCACGTCGTGCAGCGACAGCACGTTCTTGAGGATCGAGCGTTCTTTGGGCGAGAAATCGCCGCCCGCGTCGTCCTCCTCCAGCGCCTCCTCAAGGTCGTCGCGCACGGAGCCGTTGCTCAAGCCCAGTAGCGCGCGCAGCCGCTCGAACAGGTTGGCGCCCGTCGGGCGCTCGTCCTCGCTCATGACGCGAGCTCCGCGCCGGCGTAGGGGTCGGCGACGCCGAGGCGCGCCAGCGCGCGCGCCTCGATCCGCTCCATCGCCTCGGCCTCAGCCGGCGTCTCGTGGTCGAAGCCGAGGAGATGCAGAAAGCCGTGCGCGACGAGATGGCGGAAATGGTCGGCGAGCGGTTTGCTTTGCGCCGCCGCCTCGCGCTCCAGCGTCTCGAGCGCGACGAGCACGTCGCCGAGCAGGCGCGCGCCCGCCAGCCGCTCGGCCGGCGCTGCGGGAAAGGAGAGCACGTTGGTCGCCGCGTCCTTGCCGCGCCATTGCTTGTTGAGTTTGCGGATGCCGGCATCGCCGATAAGATGGATGGTCAGTTCCGCGCCGCGCGCCAAGCTGACGCCAGCCTCCTCCCTGGCCTCCTGGGCCGCCGCCGCCACCGCCTCGCGCGCCAGCTTGCGCGCCGGCAGCGCCCGCCGCCAGCGCGCTTCACCTTCGACGAATTCAACCCGCGGAGCCATTGTCAGTTTCGGCTTTGCAGCTTCGGCGCGCTCTCGTAGGCCTCCACTATCTGGCGCACGAGATCGTGGCGCACCACGTCGCCATGCGCGAAGCGGACATGGCCGACGCGGTCGAGGCCGGCCAGCAGTTCCACCGCCTGGGCTAGGCCCGAGGTCTGGCCGGGCGCGAGGTCGACCTGAGTCGGATCGCCGTTGACCATCATGCGCGAGCCCTCGCCAAGGCGGGTGAGGAACATTTTCATCTGCATGGCGGTGGCGTTCTGCGCCTCGTCGAGCAGGATCGCCGCCTTGGCGAGGGTGCGACCGCGCATGAAGGCGAGCGGGGCGATCTCGATCATGCCCGTCTGCAAGCCGCGCTCGACCATGCGGCCGTCCATAAAGTCATAAAGTGCGTCGTAGATCGGGCGCAGATAGGGGTCGACCTTGTCCTTCATGTCGCCGGGCAGGAAACCGAGCCGTTCGCCCGCCTCCACCGCCGGGCGCGACAGGATGAGCCGCTCGACGACGCCCTGCTCCAAAAGCGAGACGGCATGGCCGACGGCGAGCCAGGTCTTGCCGGTTCCCGCCGGCCCCTCGGCGAACACCAGTTCGTGCTGGCGCAGCGCCCGCAGATAACGGTCCTGTGCGGCGTTGCGGGCGCGCACCATGCCACGGCGGCGGGTGCGCAACTCGCCGAACGTCTCGCCCGGCGTCTCGACCTCGGCGGGGAAAAGCGTCTTCTGATAGGCAGATTCCTCCAGCGCCCCCTCGACGTCGCCCTCGTCGGCCGCCTGGCCGAGCCGGGCGCGCTGATAAAGCGTCTGCAACACCCGCCGCGCCTGCTCGCAGGCCTCGCGGGGCCCCCGCACCATCACCTGATTGCCGTTGACATGGGTGGAGACCCCGAGCCTGCGCTCGAGGCGCGCAAGGTTCTGGTCGTATTGCCCGAACACCAGCGAAACCAGGCGGTTGTCGTCAAAAGCCAGCGTGATCTCGTGCGCCGCGGATTTTTCGGCCTCGCGCTTGAATGGGGCGAGGCGGGTCACCGTCGGTTCCGGGCTCTTCAATCGCCGCTCCTGTTCATGCCGCCTCGACAAGCCGGCCTTTTAGCGAATTCGGCCTGACGTCGACGATCTCCACTTCCGTCATTCGCCCGATGCGCTCCGCCGCCGCCTCGGCATGCACGGCCTGCATATAGGGCGAGCGGCCGATGAGCTGACCCTCGTGGCGGCCGGCTTTGTCGAAAATAACGCCGAAGCGGCGACCGACGCTGGCGCGGTTGAACGCCTGACGCTGGCTTTCCAGCAACGCGAGCAAGCGGGCGTGCCGTTCCTGCATGACCGCGTCCGGGACCTGATCCCGCGCCTCGGCCGCCGGCGTGCCGGGCCGCGGCGAATATTTGAAGACGAAGGCGGAAGCGAAACCGACCTCGCCGATGAGCGCTGCCGTCGCCTCGAAATCGGCCTCCGTCTCACCGGGGAAGCCGACGATGAAGTCGGAGGAAAAGGCGATGTCCGGCCGTGTCCGGCGCACACGGGCGAGGATGTCGAGATAGGCGGCGGCGTCGTGGCGTCGGTTCATCGCCCGCAGGATGCGGTCCGAACCGGATTGCACGGGCAGATGCAGATGCGGCGCCAGCTTGGGGTTTTCCGTATGGGCGGCGATGAGTTCGTCGTCCATGTCGTTGGGGTGCGAGGTCGAGTAGCGCAGCCGCTCGACGCCCGCAAGCTCGGCGGCCCGGCGCAGCAGGGCGGCCAGACCCAGCCCGTCGGCGTCGCGATAGGCGTTGACGTTCTGCCCGATGAGGGTGAATTCGCGCGCCCCGGCGGACGCCAGTCGCTCGATTTCGGCCAGGATCTTGCCCGCCGGCCGCGAGACCTCGGCGCCGCGTGTGTAGGGCACGACGCAGAAGGCGCAGAACTTGTCGCAGCCCTCCTGCACGGTGACGAAGGCCGAGACGCCACGCGACCGCGTCGCCTCCGGCGTCGGCGGCGGCAGCCGCTCGAACTTGTCCTCGACGGCGAATTCGGTGTCGACGACGGCGCCGTCGGCGCGCAACAGCGCCGGCAAGCGGTGGTAGTTCTGCGGGCCGACGACGACGTCGACCGCGCTTTGCCGGCGCAGAATCTCGCGCCCCTCGGCCTGGGCGACGCAGCCGGCGACGACGAGCTTGGTCGCCTTGCCCTCGGCGGCCCGCGCCTGCTTGATCTCGCGCGCCTTGCCGAGCTCGGAATAAAGCTTTTCCGCCGCCTTCTCGCGAATGTGGCAGGTGTTGAAGACGACGAGATCGGCGTCGCCGATCTCGGAGGTCTCGCGGTAACCTTCCGCCACCGCAAGGTCGGTCATGCGCTGCGAATCGTAGACGTTCATCTGACAGCCGAACGACTTGACGAACACCCGTTCGCCGCGCGCCCCGGCGGCCTCGGCCGCGTCAGGGGAAACCGGATGGGACAAAAACCATCGCTCCTTGCAAAAACCCGTCTCGCACGCTTCTAGCGCGAAATGTGCGGGGCCGAAAGCGGCCCGCGCCGCGTCCGCGCTTTAAGCTCGCGCAGCGCCGCCTCAACCCGCCGCGCCAGCGCCTTGCGATCGGCGGTGGGGTCGTAGGCGATGGCGTCGCCATAGTGGATGTCGCAGGTCAAGCCGCCGCAGGCGAGCACGCGCCAAAGCGAGGGCAGGAACGCCATGTCGCCGTACCAGGCGACGATCGGCTTTTCGGCCCGCGTGGCGGTGAGGCCGCCGATGGCGCGGTAGTCGAGATACACCGGCTGCACATAGGCCTGCGCTCGCCGCGCCGCCTCGAAATGCGAGGAGCGAAAGCGCAGCAGCCGCGTGCCGTCGCTGGTCGTCGCCTCGGCAAATAGCGTCACTGGGCTGCCCGCCGTCATGCGCCGCGACATTTCCGCATTGACATCAGGGATGCAGCGCTTGCGCGCGCGCTCGACATAGACGACGCCCTGGAGATCGACGAGCCAGCGCGTCCAGGCGCTGGCGCCGACCTCGCTCTTGGCCAGGAAGGCCATCGGCTCCGTCGCGCCGAGCGCCAGCACATCGAGCCAGGAGACGTGATTGGCGACGATGAGCCGCTGCGCTGGCCCCGGCTCGCCATAGCGCCGCAGCCGCACCCGCAGCACCGCGCAAAGCCAGCGGTGCAGCGCGACGGAGGCCCCGAACCGCCAGCCGCAAGCCGTCAGCGGCGCCGCGACCGCGACAAAGGCCGCCGCCATCAGCAGCCCCGCCGCGACCCTGAGCCGCATCATCGCCGCCGCTCAAGTCAGATCGCGGCGCATGACCAGCGCCGAAACCGTTTTGCCATCGGGTTGCTTGTAATAACCGCGCCGCTCGCCGACCTTGGCGAAGCCGAAGCGAGCATAAAGCGCCAGCGCCGCCGCGTTGTGCTCGTCGACTTCCAGGAAGATTCGCGCCGCCCCCGCCGCGGCTACTTCAGCCAGATGCGCGCGCAGGAGATCGCGCCCGACGCCGGCCTTGCGCAGCGCCGGATCGACGGCGATGGCGAGGATCTCCGCCTCGTCCGCCGCCAGCCGCGACAGCACGAAGCCGCGCAGCTTGCCGCTCGACGGATCGAGCGCCGCCGTGCCAAGCGCGCTCGGGTCGGAAATGAGGTTTTCAAGCTCGCTCTCGCCCCAGGGATAGGCGAAACCGGCGGCGTGGATACGCGCGCATTCCGCCGCCGCCTCGGCCCGCAACGGGCGCAGCGCCGAGGGTGACGGACGGCCCCAGAGGAAGATCATGGTTCGACGCGCGCGATCGCATCGTCGCGCCCGGGCGCGGCGTCCGGCGCTTTGACATAGAGCGGCCGCGCCGGCCATTGCGCGGGATCGGCGGCAAGACCGATGCGGGCGATGGCGACGATGTCGGGATAGGGCGCCGCCGCGCTGGCGTCGACCTCGACGCCGGCGCGCCGCGCCTCCTCCGCCAACAGCCCCGCCGCGTCGCCGACAATGCGCGCCGGGCTGCCGCCGATCGCTCGCACCGCGTCGCGCAGCGAGACGACGCGTGGCGAGAAGATCTGCTTGGCCTTGGAATCGATGAGATGGAAATAGACGTGGCTGTGGCCGGCGTCGACAACGGCGGCGATGACGCCGGGCTTGGGATCGTCGAGCATCGGGCCGCAATAGGCGATGAGCGTCGAGACGCCGGCGACGGGGACGCCGAGCGTCAACGCCATCGCCCGCGCCATCGCCACGCCGATGCGCAATCCCGTGAACGAGCCCGGCCCGATCGCGACGACGATCTTGGTCAGCGACGCCGCGCCGCCTTCGGTCGCCTTGAGCACGCGCGCCACCATTGGCGCCAAAGCCTCCGAATGGCCACGGCTCATCGGTTCGCTCTCGCGCGCGAAGGTATAACGCAGCGCACCGTCGTAAACAGCGGCGGAACACGCCGCGCGCGAAGTGTCGATGGCGAGCACGCGCATGGCTACCTCGTGATGAGCGTGCCGGCGCCGTGATCGGTGAGCAGTTCGATCAACACGGCGTGCGGGATCTTGCCATCGAGGATGACGACGCCCTCGACGCCGCGCTCCAGCGCGTTGATGCAGGTCTCGACCTTGGGAATCATGCCGCCGGTGATCGTGCCGTCGGCGATCAGCCCGCGGATGTCGTCGACCTTCAGCTCTTTGATGAGGTTCTTGTCCTTGTCGAGCACGCCGGGCACGTCGGTAAGGAAGATGAGGCGCTTGGCGTGCAAAGCCCCCGCGATAGCGCCCGCAAAAGTGTCGGCGTTGACGTTGTAGGTCTCGCCGTCGGCGGCGGCGGCGACCGGCGCGAGCACCGGAATCAACTCGCGGCCCAGAATGGCGTCGAGCACGGCGACGTCGATCTTGTCGGGCTCGCCGACGAAGCCGAGATCGACCGGCGGTTCGCCGTCGCCGCCCTCGTGCGGCCGCGTCACCTTGCGCGCGGTGACCATGTTGCCGTCCTTGCCGCACAGCCCGATGGCGCGCCCGCCCTGGGCGTTGATCGCGCCGACGAGCTGTTTGTTGATGGAGCCCGCCAGCACCATCTCGACGATTTCCACCGTCGCCTTGTCGGTGATGCGCAGGCCGCCGGAAAAGCGCGATTCGATGCCGAGCTTCTTCAGCATGGCGCCGATCTGCGGGCCGCCGCCGTGCACGACGACGGGATTGACGCCGGATTGTTCGAGCAGCACCATGTCGCGGGCGAAATCGCGCTCGCCCTCGCCGCCCATGGCGTGGCCGCCATATTTTACGACGATAGTGGAATCGTCATAGCGCAGCATATGCGGCAGCGCCTGCATGAGAATTTCGGACTGCTCGTGCGGGCTGACTTCTCGCGGGGCCGACATCAACGCTCTCTGGCTCCAGTGACGTCGCGCCTTCTACCGGCGCCAGCGGCGGCGGGCAATCGCGACGGCTCGCCGAAGCTTGAAATTGCCGGATGCATTGGCGGCGTTGTCGCCATCCGTGGTCCCAGCGGGTTCCCGATTTTGGCATGGCGGCGTGCCTTTTAGGCGGGCGCGGCTTGGTCGCAACCGCGACTCTCAAATTGACGCAGGGCCTCGCGGGCCGCTAACTAGACCCATGGCCGGGCGTAAACGAGCCCAGCAAACGGGAGGTAGGCATGAGTTTCCTCAAGGTCGTGGGCTGGAGCGCGGCGATTTTCGGATTGGGCGTCGGCACGGCCCTCGCCGGCGACCCCGCGAGCTGCAAAGCGGTGCGTTTTTCTGATGTCGGTTGGACCGACATCACCTCCACCACCGCCATCGCCAACGAGATCTTCAAAGGTCTCGGCTACGAGCCAAAGATCACAGTGCTCTCGGTGCCCGTCACCTACACCTCGATGAAGAACAAGGACATCGACGTGTTTCTCGGCAATTGGCAACCGTCGATGGAGAACGACCGTAAGCCGTATGTCGCCGACAAATCGGTGGTCGTCACCGGCGCCAACCTGCCGGTGGGCGCCAAATACACCCTCGCCGTGCCGCAATATACCTATGACAAGGGCCTCAAGGACTTTAAAGATATCGTGAAGTTCAAAGATTCCCTCAAGGGCAAGATCTACGGCATCGAGCCGGGCAACGACGGCAATAGGCTGGTGCTCAACCTCATCAAGAAGGACGAGGACGGGCTGAAGAACTTCCAGCTCGTCGAGTCCAGCGAGCAGGGGATGCTCTCCGAGGTGCAGCGGGCCACCAAGCGCAAGCAGGACATCGTGTTTCTCGGCTGGGCGCCACATCCGATGAACGTCAACTTCAAGATCCAGTACCTGACCGGCGGCGACGATAGCTTCGGGCCGAATTTCGGCGGCGCCGTCGTCTACACCAACGAACGCGCCGGCTGGGCCGAGCAATGCCCGAACGCCGCCAAGCTCGTTAAGCAGCTCATATTCACCGTCGACATCGAGAATGTGGTGATGAACAAGATCCTCACCGACGGCATGCAAGGGCCGAAGGCGGCCGACACTTGGCTGAAGACCAATCCACCGCAACTCGTCAAATGGCTCGACGGCGTGACCACCTTCGACGGCAAGCCCGGCCTGCCGGCGGTGAAGGCGAGCCTCGGCCTTTAAGCCGCGCCGCGGCGATCGACGCCAGCGCCGGCACGGAACTTGGAACGCCGTGCGCTCAGGGCCGGGCTTGCCCTGCCCTGATGTTGCATTCGCGTTCAATCTGGCTTGCGGCGGCGGCGAACTCGGCGTGAAATGCGCTGAAGGACCGCGTGCGGTTGAATTGCGTGCGGATGGCCAGGACAAGCCTGGCCATAACGAAGGGCTGAGGAGACCCGCTTGGAAAGCTGGTTCACCGTCTGGAAAATCCCGCTCGGCTGGCTCGCCAAGGAGGGCATCACCTGGTTGCAGGATAACGCCGGCGGTTTCTTCGATCTGGTGACGACGCTCATCGACTTTATGGTCGACGGCCTCACGCAGATCCTCTCCGGCGTGCCGGTCATTGTCGTCATCGCGGTTTTCGCGGGGCTCGCCTATTGGCTGCACCGCTCTTGGAAGCTGGCGCTGTTCGTCGTCCTCGCCTTCCTGCTCATCACCAACCTCGGCTATTGGCAGGCGACGCTGGAGACGATCTCGCTGGTTGGTTTCGCGACGCTGACCAGCGTCGCATTTGGCGTGCCGATCGGCATCGCCTGCGCGCACCGGCCGTGGCTGTATTCCCTTGTTCGGCCGCTTCTCGATCTCATGCAGACGCTGCCGACCTTCGTCTATCTGATCCCGACGCTGGTGTTGTTCCACCTCGGCTCCGCGCCGGGCCTCATCTCGACCGTGATCTTCGCCATCGCCGCGCCGATTCGCCTCACTTATCTCGGCGTCTTCTCCGTCCCTGTGCAATTGCGCGAGGCCGGCGAAGCCTTCGGGGCGACGAAAAGTCAGCTACTGTGGAAGGTCGAACTGCCTTACGCGGCGCCGACGATCATGGCCGGCGTGACCCAGTGCATCATGCTGAGTCTGTCGATGGTGGTGATCGCCGCGCTCGTCGGCGCCGCCGGGCTAGGCACGCCGGTGGTGCGCGCGCTCGGCACCGTCAACATCCCGATGGGCATCGAGGCGGGCTTGGCGATCGTGCTGCTGGCGATCGTGCTCGATCGCGTCTGCCGCGCGCCCGAGCGCAGGAAGGCCGCCTAAATGTCCGCTGTCGTCTTCGACCATGTCGACATCGTGTTCGGCAACCGTGCGCGCGAGGCGCTGGCGTTGATCGACGCGGGCAAGACCCGCGACGAGATTCTGAAAGAGACCGGCGTCGTGCTCGGCGCGGCGGGCGTCGAGTTGTCGGTCGAGCCCGGCGAGATCTGTGTGCTGATGGGGCTTTCGGGCTCCGGCAAATCGACGATCTTGCGCGCCGTCAACGGCCTTAATAAAGTCGCGCGCGGCCGGGTGCTGGTTGAGGACAGCGGCCGTCATGTCGATGTCGCCCATTGCAGCGCGACGGAACTGCGCGCGCTGCGCACGCGCCGCATCGCCATGGTATTCCAGCAATTCGCGCTGCTGCCGTGGCGCACGGTGCGCGAAAACGTCGCGCTCGGCCTTGAATTGCGCGGCTCCACGAAATCCGAGATCGCGCGCGTCGTCAACGAGAAGCTGGCGCTCGTCGGGTTGTCGCAATGGGCGGGCAAGTTCGGCCACGAACTCTCCGGCGGCATGCAGCAGCGCGTCGGCCTCGCCCGCGCCTTCGCCACCGACGCCGACATCTTGTTGATGGATGAGCCGTTCTCGGCGCTCGATCCGCTGATTCGCGACAAGTTGCAGGACGAGTTGCTGGCGCTTCAGAAGGAGATGAAGAAGACCATCATCTTCGTCAGCCACGATCTCGACGAGGCGATGAAGCTCGGCAACCGCATCGCCATCCTTGAGGGCGGCCGGGTGGTGCAATGGGGCACGGCCGAGGAAATCCTGCTTCGGCCCGCTAACGATTACGTCGCTGAATTCGTCAAGCACATGAACCCGCTCAATGTGCTGCGCGGCGGGGCGATGATGACGCCCGCCGCCACCCTGGCGCGCGAAGGCTCGCATGTGTGGCTCGACAAGCGCGGCCGCATCCGCGTCGCGCTCGACGAGGAGGGCCGGCCGCTCGGCTGCACGCTCGACGGCGCGGCGGGCGCGCTGATCAGCGCCGAACAGGCGACAGGAAACAAGGAGCAGGCTGCCGACATCATCGTCGCCCCGGTCGACCTCAAGATGCGAATGGCGATCGAGTTGCGCCGCATGTCCGGCAACCCGATCGTGCTGGTCGATCAACTCGGCCGCATGGCCGGCCTTTGCGGCGATGACGAGATCTATCGCGCGCTGCTGCGCGCGCGCCAGACCGAAGCGCAGCCGACGGAGTGATGGTGCGCCGCACGCGGCGTCAGGGCGAACATGGCGACGTCATCGCCAACTGAGAGATAGCTGGCCGAGCCGTCTCCTCCGTCCGGTTGAGGCGAAGAGGGCTTCGCTGCTTAGCGCGACGCGTCTGAGGATGCGGTTTCCGCGCGAAAAGGTCACAAATCGGACCGCAAGTCACGTCATCCCCGCAGCGCCGCATTCTCCGGATCATAGGGGCTGTCGCCGACGACGCGGGCGGAGAAATCCTCGCCGAGCACGCGCACGGTGAGTCCCGTGCCCTGCTTCGCCAGTTCCGGCTTGACCATCGCCAGCGCCAGCGACTTGCCGGTGCGCCAGCCATAGCCGCCCGACGTCGTGCGACCGACCGCCGCGCCGTCCTTGAACACCGGCTCCGAGCCGCGCGCGTCGAAATCGCGCACGCCTTCGAGTTCCAGCGTTACCAGCTTGTTGGCGAAGCCCTTGTCGCGTCCTTTGAGCAGGGCTTCCTTGCCGAGGAAATCCTTGTTGATGTCGATGAAGCGCGAAAGCTCCGACTCCAGCGCGGCGTATTCGATGGAGAGTTCGCGTCCGACCAGCTTGTAAGATTTCTCCAGTCGCAGCGAATCCATGGCGCGGATGCCGAACGGTTTGATTCCGAACGCCGCGCCCGCCTCCATCAGGGCATCGAAGATATAGTTCTGCATCTCCATCGGATGATGGATCTCATAACCGAGTTCGCCGATGAAATTGACGCGCATGGCGGTGCAGCCGGCGGCGCGGATCGACAGCGGGCGCGCGGTGAGCCAGGGGAAGGCGGCGTTGGAGACGTCGATGTCGGCGACCTTGGCGAGCACCTCGCGCGAGCGCGGCCCGGCGAGCACCAGCACGCCATATTGCGTCGTCGCTTTGTCGATGCGCACGGAGCCATCCGCCGGCAGCAGGCGCAGCAGCGAGTCGTAATCATGCGCCTCCAAACCGCCGGCCGAAATGAGATAAAAACGATCGCGACCGCGGCGCGTCAGCGTGAACTCGGCGCGCACGCCGCCTTGTTTGGTGAGCAGATAAGTCAGGCTGACGCGGTTGACCGCCTTCGGGATCTTGTTGGTGAAGATGGAGTCGAGCCAACGCTCCGCCCCCGGCCCCGAGACCTCGAACTTGGCGAACGCCGACATGTCCTGCAAGCCGACATTCTCATGCACGTTGCGGCATTCGGCGCCGACGAAGGCGAAATCGTTGGAGCGGCGGAAGCTCCATTTCTCGCGCGGGCGCTCGCCCTTGGGATGGTTGTCGTTGAGCAGCACATCGGGCTTGTTAAGCTCGGCCTCGCTCAGCGCATAATCGAGCGGCGCGAAGAAGTTTGGCCGCTCCCAACCATAAACGGAGCCGAACACGGCGCCGAGCGCCTTCATGCGATCGTAGCACGGCGTCTGCCTGAGCGGCCGCGTCGCGCCGCGCTCCTCATTGGGATAATGCACGGTGAAGACCTTGGCGTAGGCCTCCTCGTTCTTCTCGACGAGATAACCCTGTTGGGCGTAAGGCCCGAAGCGGCGAGGATCGACGCCGAGCATATCGACGGAGGGCTCGCCCTCGACGATCCATTCCGCAAGCTGCCAACCCGCCCCGCCCGCCGCAGTGACACCGAAGGAATGGCCCTCGTTGAGCCAGAAATTGCGCAGGCCCGGCGCCGGACCGACGATCGGCGAGCCGTCCGGCGTATAGGCGATGGCGCCGTTATAGACCTTCTTGATGCCGAGTTCGCCGAAAGCCGGCACGCGGGCGATCGCGGTTTCGATGTAAGGCCCGAGGCGTTCCAGATCCTCCTGGAACAGCTCGTATTCGCTGTCCTTCGACGGCCCCTGCACATAGCAGGCCGGGGCGCCGATCTCATAAGGCCCGAGCAGCAGGCCGCCGGCCTCCTCGCGCATGTACCAGGAACTGTCGGACTCGCGCAGCACCCCCATCTCCGGTAGGCCCTTGGCGCGCCGGGCCTGGATTTCCGGATGCGCCTCGGTGACGATATACTGGTGCTCGACCGGGATCACCGGCACGTTGAGCCCGACCATTTGGCCGGTCCGGCGGGCGAAATTGCCAGTCGCCGAAATCACATGCTCGCAGACGATCTCGCCCTTGTCGGTGATGATTTTCCATTCGCCGCTGGGTAGTCGCTCGATGGCGGTGACCGTGGTGTTGCGGTTGATCTCGGCGCCGCGCTCGCGCGCGCCGCGGGCAAGCGCCTGGGTGAGATCGGCCGGCTGGATGTAGCCGTCCTGCGGATGCTGGATGGCGCCAAGCAGACCATCGATGTTGCAGAGCGGCCAAATCTCCTTGACCTGATCCGGCGTCAGGAACTTGACCTCGATGCCGCCGATGGTCGAGGCGACGCCGGCATAATATTTGTATTCGTCGAGCCGATCTGGCGTGCGCGCGAGTCGGATGTTGGAGACTTGGCGGAAGCCGACGTCGAGCCCGGTCTCGGCGTTGAGCTTGCCGTAGAGCCCAACCGAATATTTGTGCAACTGCCCGACGGAATAGGACAGATTGAACAGCGGCAGCAGGCCGGCTGCGTGCCAAGTCGAACCTGAGGTCAACTCCTTGCGCTCGATGAGCACGCTGTCGCTCCAGCCCTTCTTGGCCAGATGATAGAGCGTCGAGACGCCAACGACGCCGCCGCCGATGACAACCGCGCGAGCAGTAGAGCGCATATCCGCAAACCCCTGATATCAGTAACTGGCGTCCGGCATCGACGCCTTCTTGCGCTCGATGAACTCCCGCAGCGCTTCGTCGATGCCGGGATCGATCGGCGGCGCAACGTAATCGGCGAGCATCTTCTTCCACACCGCATTGGCGCGCTGAGCGGCGTCCTTGCGACCCTCCTCCATCCATTGCTCGACCGAATTGTTGTCGGCGATGGTGGAGCGGTAGAAGGCAGTCTCGAAATTGGCCTGCGTATGCGCGCAGCCGAGGAAATGGCCGCCGGGCTCAACCTGCGTGAACGCCTCCATCGCCTGGCCGTTCTCACTGAGGTCGACGCCTTTGGCCAGCACGTGCATGGCGCCAAGCTGGTCGAAATCCATCACGAACTTCTCATAGGAAGCTGAGAGGCCGCCTTCGAGCCAGCCCGCCGCGTGCAGCACGAAATTCGCGCCCCCGAACATGGTTGGCAGCAGGGTCTGCGCGCTCTCGTAGGCCGCCTGCGCGTCGGGGATTTTCGAGGCGCACAGCGAACCGCCGGTGCGGAACGGCATGTTCATGCGCCGCGCGAGTTGGCCCGCGCCATAGATCGCCAACGCCGCCTCCGGCGTGCCGAAGGTTGGCGCGCCGGACTGCATGGAAAGCGTCGAGACGAAGGTGCCGAAGACTACCGGCGCGCCGGGCCGCGCGAGCTGGCAGAACGCCGTGCCTGCCATCACCTCCGCCAGCACCTGTGTCAGTGTGCCGGCGACCGTCACCGGGCTCATCGCGCCGGAGAGGATGAACGGCGTCATGATGCAGGCCTGATTGGCGCGCGCGTAAGCCTCCGCCGCGCCAAGCATCGTGGAATCCCACACCAGCGGCGAATTGGCGTTGATGAGGCTGGTGCAGACGGTGTTGGTCTCGACGAATTCCTTGCCGAACAGGATCTCGCACATCGCCACCGTGTCGCGCGCCCGCTCGGGATGGGTGACCGAGCCCATGAACGGTTTGTCGGAGAAGCGCATATGCGCGTAGACCATCTCCAGATGGCGCTTGTTGACCGGCAGATCGACCGGCTCGCACACCGTCCCGCCGGAATGGTGGATATACGGCGACAGATAGGCGAGCTTTACGAAATTGCGGAAATCCTCGATCGTGCCGTAGCGCCGGCCCTTATCGAGATCGTGCACGAAGGGCGAGCCGTAATTGGGGGCGAACACCGTCGCCTTGCCGCCGATCTGCACGCTGCGCTCGGGGTTGCGCGCGTGCTGAGTGTAGACGGCCGGCGTCGTCGCGCAGAGCTTGCGGGCGAGGCCCTTGGGGAAGCGCACGCGCTCGCCCTTGATGTCGGCGCCGGCCTGACGGAAGCGATCGAGAGCCGCGGGATAGTCGCGGAATTCGATGCCGACTTCCTGCAACAGGGTTTCGGCGTTGGCCTCGATGACGGCGAGCCCTTCCTCGCTGAGGATCTCGGTTAGGGGAATGGCTCGGTTGATGTAGGGCACGGAGGCGGCGCCGGTGCGCGCGCGCGCCGCCCGGCGCGCCTCGCGCCCGCGCCGGGGTTCGGAATGCGCAGCGGGTTCCGGCGTGGCGTTCATCGGGCAACCCCTGTTCGTTCGCAGCTTCGAGGAATGAATTTGCGCCTTTTGGCCAAGAAAATGAACTCTCAAAATGCGTTGACGGCGAAATCGGGAGGCATGACGGCCACAGACGAGGCCGGACGCCTCGCGGCGTCCGGCTAACCGTCGAATTCGACGCGCGACGAGGCCGGCGTCAAGCCTTGATGAGGTCGCCGATCAATTGCCAGCTCGTGCCGTCGAACTGGGCGAGTTGCATCTCGGTGAACGGGTCGTATTCGGTCGGCGAGGTGTTGAGCGTCTGCCCCGGCAGCATTAGCGGCACGCGCAGCCCCTTGAGGCCCTCCGCCTGCGCCAGCACGTTGTCGCGCGACAAGTCGTTGCCGCATTGTTTCAGCACATGCGTCATCACCGAGGCGGCCACGAAGCCGTAACCGGCGTTGGCGTCGGTGAAGGTCGCGCGGCTCATGTGCTTGTCGCAGAAGTCGCGCCAGATCTTGGTGTCGGGATCGTCCTTCCAGCGTGGATCGGTCACGTCCTTCAGATAGGTCGCGGTGATGAGGCCTTTCGACTTTGCCAACCCCGCCGGTTTGAGGATAGTCGCGATCGAGACCGAGACATTGGTGACGTAGCGCACGCCGCTCCAACCGAGATCGGCTGATTTGCGGATCGCCTGCGCCGCAAATTTCGGCGTCGCGGCGATCAGCAGGATGTCGGCGCCGGACGCCTGCAAGGTGACCACCTGGCTGTCGACGGTCGGCTCGGTCGTCTCGTAGGACGCCATCTTGACGATCATGCCGGCGTTCGCCGCCCCCAGCGCTTCCTTGATTCCCTGTACATATTCTCTGCCGAAGCCGTCGTTTTGAAACAGGATCGCGATCTTTCCCTTCGGCTTGGTTTGCAGAATGTGCTTGCCATAAATGCGCGCTTCGTTGACATAACTGGGGTTGAAGCCCGTCGTCCATTTGAAATGCGCGGGATCGGAGAACACGGCTGCGCCAGTGGCGACATATAGCTGCGGCACCATGTTCTTGTTGCAATATTCGCGAATGGCGAGATTGCAAGGCGTGCCCAGCGTGTTGAACAGGAAGGCGACCTTTTCTTGCTCGACCAGCCGACGCACCTGCTCCACCGTCTTGGGCGGGCTGTAGCCGTCGTCGAGCGAGATCAGATTGATCTTGCGGCCGTTGACGCCGCCCTGATCGTTAATCATCTTGAAATAGGCGGCCTCGGCCTTGCCGATGACGCCGTAGGCCGAGGCCGGGCCGCTGTAGGGCATGGTCTGGCCGATTTTGATCTCCTTGTCGGTGACCCCCGGCGCATTGGCGGCGTTGGCGCGCCCTATCGAGAAGACGGTCGCTGAGGCCGCCGCGGCGGCGAGAAATTGACGACGATCAAGCATGTTTCCTCCTGCGGTTTAGTGTTGAAGCGGGTCTCAGCCCTGTAAAATGTCTCCAAACAACTCCCAGCTCGACCCATTGAAGCGTTGAAGCTGCATCTGCCGAATCGGGCTGTAATTGGTCGGCGAGGTATTGATCTTGACCCCCGGCAGCAGCATCGGCAGATCGAGCCCGTTGATATTGGTCGCCTGCTTGAGCACGTTGGCGCGGCTCAGGTCGTCGCCGCATTGCTTGAGCACATGGACCATCAAGATCGCGGCGTCGTAGCCGTAAATCACGTTGGAATCGACGAGCTGCCGCGCGCTCATCCGCTTGTCGACGAAGTCCTTGTACTGTTTGAAACCGGCGTCGTCCTTCCAGCGCGGATCGCTCGCGTCCTTGCCGTAATTGGCGGTGATGAGCCCCTTGGCCTTCGCGAAGCCGGCCGCCTTCATCACGCTGGCGATCGATAGCGAGACGTCGGTGACGTAGCGCGTCGCGTTCCAGCCGAGGTCGAAGCTCTTGCGGATCGCCTGTGCGGCGAATTTCGGCGTCGCGGCGATCAGGAACACGTCCGCTCCTGAGCCCTGGAGGGCCGTGACCTGCGAGTCGACCGTCGGTTCCGTAGTCTCGTAGGACGCCTCCTTGATCACCATGCGAGCATGGTCGGCCCCGAGGCCGGCCTTCAATCCGATCAGATAATCCTTGCCGAAGCCGTCGTTCTGATAGAGGACGGCGATCTTGGCCTGCGGCTTGGTTGCCAGGACATGCCTGGCGAAGATTCCCGCCTCCGTCTGATAGTTGGGCTGGAGGCCGAGCGTCCATTTGAAATGTTCGGGATCGGAGAACGTCGCCGCGCCGGTGGCGACGTACAGTTGCGGCACGCCATTCTTGTTGAGATACTCGCGCGTCGCCAGATTGCACGGGGTGCCGAGTGGGTTGAACAGGAAGGCGACCTTCTCCTGCTCGACGAGGCGGCGGGTCTGCTCCACGGTCTTGGGCGGGCTGTAGCCGTCGTCTAGCGAGAGGAGATTGATCATGCGGCCGTTGACGCCGCCCTGTTCGTTGATCCATTTGAAATAGGCGGCCTCCGTTTGGCCGATCACGCCATAGGCCGAGGCCGGCCCGCTGTAAGGCATGGTCTGGCCGATCTTGATTTCCTTCGCCGTGACGCCGGGCGTGGCCTCGGCGCGGACCGGCGTGGCTACGGCAAGTGCGGCGGCGGTGGTCAGAAACTGGCGTCGGTTCATCATGTTGGCTTCCTCCTCATGTACGCGCCGCCGGCGCGCGCCAGCGACCGCAGCAGACCCGCGAGTCCCAACGGCGCGGCCGCCATTATCAAGATCATCAGCAGGCCGTAAACCGCGCCAGGGAGCGCCTTGGCGTTCTCGCCGAAATAGACGGTGAGCTGGTCGGCGTAGTTGGGCACGAACTCGATGAACAAAGCCCCGAACAGCACGCCGCCGATCGAGGCAAGCCCGCCGACAACGATGCCGACCAGGAAGGCCAGCGACAGCGCCAACCCGAAACTCTCAGGTGCGATGTAGCCGACCGCGATGGCGTCGAGGCCGCCAGCAATACCAGCGTAAAACGCGCTGACGCCGAAACAGATGGTCTTGTAGAGCGCGGCGTTGACGCCCATCGATTCAGCAGCGATCGGGTGGTCGCGGATGGCGACGAGCGCCCGCCCGAACCGCCCGCGTATGAGATTGCCGGCGATGACGAACAAAACGACGGCGGCGGCGAGGCAAAGCCAAAACACGCTCTGGTCGACCGTCATCGGCAGGCCGAACAGCGCCCCGGGCTTCGGCACCTGTAAGCCTTGCGAACCGCCGGTGAGAAAATCGAGGCCATTGAAGGCGAGCAATTGCGGCATCGCCACCGCGAGCGCGAAAGTCGCCAGCGCCAGATAAAGGCCGCCGAAGCGCAACGCGGGAAAGCCGAACAGGAAGCCAGTGACGAAACAGACCGCGCTGGCGATCGGGATCGCCAGCCAAAACGGCAGCCCGAACCTGACGATGAGGATCGCCGCGCCATAGCCGCCGATGGCGAAGAAGGCGCCGTGGCCGAGCGAGAGCTGGCCATTATAGCCGGTCAACAGGTTGAGGCCGAGCAGCGCGATGGCGTAGATCAGCACCTGCGAAAATTGGTAGAGATGATAGCCGCTCATCCAGAACGGCGAGGAGATTGCAAAGATAAGCGCGAGGCCCCAGGCGAGACGCTCAGCCATCAGACCCTCGCCACGATTCGACGGCCGAACAGCCCCGAGGGCCTGACGACCAGCACGCCGACGATGATGACCAGCGCGACCGAGAGCTTGAGCTGCTCGCCCACGACATAGGCGCCGAGCAGGTTTTCGACGACGCCGACCGCGAAGCCGCCGAACACCGCGCCCCAGGGGTTGTCGATGCCGCCGAACACCGCGCCGGTGAAGGCGTAAAGCAGGATACCGCCCATCATGTTGGGATCGAGATAGACGATCGGCGCCGCCATCATGCCAGCGATGGCGCCGATGGCGGCGGCAAGCCCCCACCCAAGCGCCAGCATCCAGCCGACGCGCACGCCAACCAGTCGCGCCGAGGTCGGGTTTTGCGCCGCCGCGCGCATCGCCAGACCAAGCGGTGTGAAGCGGAAGAACGCGAACACCAGCACAAGGACGATGAGCGACACGACGACCGATCCCGATTCATGCGCCGACATGAAACGGTTGCCGAACCATGGGCGACCGTCGAAAGGCGTGTCGAAGCTCTGCACGGAATAGCCGAAGAAGAAGCCGGCTAAAGCATTGAAGATGAAGCTTAGGCCGATGAACACGATAACCGAGGCGAGCACCGGCGCATGGGCGAACGGGCGCACTACGACCCGCTCGATGACGACGCCGCCGACGAACGAGAGCGCGACGGTGGCGGCGAAGGCTGACCAATAGTCCCAGTCGTTCTGCATCAGGAACCAGGCGATATAGGTTGAGAACATCGCCATTTCGCCCTGCGCGAAATTCACCAGTTGGGTCGCCTGAAAGATCATCACCAGCGCCAGCGCGGTGATCGCGTAGACGCCGCCGAGGGCGAGGCCGGAAGCGAGTTGGTGGAGAAGCTCGACCACGGTCCCCCCTCAATAGCCAAGATAGGCGCGGCGCACCGAATCGTCGGCGCGAATCTCGCTCGCCGCGCCGCCGACAACGACGCGGCCGGTCTCGAGCAGATAGGCACGCGTCGCCAGATCCAGTGCGAGATTGGCGTTTTGCTCGACGATGAGAATGCTGACCCCCTCGTTCTCGTTGATGGCGCGCAGGATGCGGAAAATCTCGGCCACCACCAGCGGCGCGAGGCCAAACGAGGGCTCGTCGAGGAGCAGCAGTTTCGGCTTCAATAACAGGGCGCGCGAGATCGCCAGCATTTGCTGCTCGCCGCCCGACAACGTGCCGGCCTGCTGTCCAATGCGCTCGGCAAGTCGTGGAAAATAGCCAAAGATGCGCTGGAAATCCGCCTTCACCGCGCTTCGGTCGCGCCGCACATAGGCGCCCAGGCGCAGATTCTCCTCGACGGTGAGATCGGTGAAGGTGCCGCGCCCGTCCGGCACATGAGCGACGCCGAGGCGGGCCACGTCCTCCGGCGCGCGGGCGGCGAGGCGCCGGCCACGAAATTCGAGCTCGCCCTCACGGCGGATCATCGCGCAGATGGCGCGCAGCGTCGTCGTCTTGCCCGCGCCGTTGGCGCCGAGCAATGCGGTGACGCCGCCCTCTTCGACCTCGAAATCGACCCCGTGCAGCGCCTCGATCTGGCCGTAGAACGCCTTCAGGCTTTTCGCCGCGAGGATCGCGCTCATGCGGCGCTCGCAAAAGGGCTCATGCCGCGCTTCCGAGATAGGCGCGAATGACGTCGGGATGGGCGCGCACCGCCGCCGGCGCGCCCTTGGCGATGAGCTTGCCGAAATCGAGCGCGACGACCTGATCGGAGACGCGCATGACCAGATTCATGTGATGTTCGACCAGCAGTACGCTCAAGGAGCGCCGGTCGCGCAGCGATACGATCTCCTGCGCCAGCGCGTCGACCTCCTCGTGGTTGAGGCCGGCGGCGGGTTCGTCGAGCAGCAGCAGTTTCGGCGAGATGGCGAGCGCGCGGGCCAGTTCCACCCGCTTGCGGAGGCCGAACGGCAACTCGCCGACCAACCGATCGGCGACCCCCTCCAAGCGACATTCCTCGATCAGGCGATCGGCGAGGGCGGCGATCTCGCGTTCGGCGCGGCGGGCCGGCGGTAGCGCCAGCGCCTCGGCGAAAAAACCGCCGCGCGCGAAGGCATGCGCGCCGACGCGCACGTTCTGGCGGACCGTCATGGTTGAGAACAGCGCCAGATTCTGAAAAGTGCGGG
The DNA here is from genome assembly GCA_035606915.1 of Roseiarcus sp. Classification (GTDB taxonomy): domain Bacteria; phylum Pseudomonadota; class Alphaproteobacteria; order Rhizobiales; family Beijerinckiaceae; genus Roseiarcus. Next base: position 82,449 of record DATNDU010000057.1, read on the forward strand.
CGACGCCGAGCTTGGCGATCTTTGAGCGCGGCACGCCCGACAGCGGCTGGCCCTCGAAGGAGACTCCGCCGGCGCTCGGCTCGTAGAGTCGCGAGATACAGTTGAATAAAGTGGTCTTGCCGGCCCCGTTGGGGCCGATGAGGCCGCAGATCTGGCGCGTCCCGACCTCGAACCGAACGTCGTCTAGCGCGGTGACGCCACCGAAGCGCACCGTTACGCCCTCGACGCCCAGCAAAACGTGAGGGGGCGTAGCCGGTCTTGCGCCGTTCGCTTCTTCCCCAGGCGTCATCGATCCCTTTGTCGCTTCTCTTTTCTGCCGCCACTTTGACCGATTTTGCGCGCTTGTCACGCGCCTTTTCGCACCGACCCCACTCGTAAGGCCCTGCGCGTCAAACGAATGTCGCGCGCCCTCGGCAATCCTTCGCTTTGCAACCGGAGATTTGAGATGTGAACGATGATCCGGCGACGCCCGAACTGACGCAGGGTGCGCAAGTCAACGCTGCGAACGGTTTCGGAGAGGCGTGGGTCTCGGGGCGGATCCAACGATAGCGGAGATTGCGTGCAAAGCGTCGGACTTGACCAGTTTGGACTCCCGGCCGCACGCTAGTCGCCCGTTCGTATGAAAGAAGCCTCAGTCGGCCGGGCGGCTTTGCAGGGTGCGCTGCATCGACGCCTCCGGCGTCGCATAGGCCTCCTGCTTGTCGACGCTCCAGTAGCGCAGATCCTCAAGCGCGATCTGTTGGCCGGTCACGGCGCAGATGACGAACATGCCGGGCCGCAAGACGCGATATTCGCCATCCAGATACTGCACCCTGGCCTCGGCGGCGCTAGCAGGCTTCTCGTACCGATTCATCGCGATCACTTTTCCCCTCGCGCCGCCTCTTAACACGGATGGCTGCGCGCCGGGAAGGCCGCGCATCAGGCGAAGCGGTTGGAGGCGAACTGCCCCGTCTTGCGGTAGCGCGTGAGATAAAGCGGCAGGATGGCCTCGCAACCTCGCGGCGTGATGCCGAGGCCTTGCAAAGTGCGGCCTTGCGCCACCGCGGCGGCGGAAACGACATTGTCGCCGCCCAACAGGTCGACCTGCTCGCGGGTTGTCGTCAACATTTGCGGGAATAACCCCAGCGATGCGATGCTCGCGATCTCCGTCGCGTGCGCCATCAGCCGCGAAAGGCGGAGGGAAAGCGGCGCTATGGGGCGGGACCGCTCGGCGAAACGCATCGCCAGTTGCATCGCCTCGATGAGCGTCACCGTCTCGGGACCGCCGAGTTCGTAGATGGCGCCCGGCGCCAGTGTCCCGTCGAGCGCCTTGGCCACAGCGAGCGCGACGTCGCCGACAAAGACCGGTTGCAGTTTCGCCGTGCCCTCCGCGAAGGCGGGCAGCACCGGCAGCGAGCGGGCGAGATCGGCGAAACGGTTGAAAAACTCATCCTCCGCCCCGAACACGACGGACGGCCGCAGGATCGTCGCCTCCGGGAAAGCGGCCCACACCGCCTGCTCGCCGCGCCCCTTGCTCGCGACATAGCGGTTGGCGGAGCCGGCGTCCGCCCCGATGCCCGACACATGAACGAGCGCCCGCGCGCCGGCAGCCTTGGCGGCCCGCGCAATCGCCTGCGCGCCATAAGCATGAACCGCCTCGAAGCGCTGTCGCCCCGCCTCGCGCTTGATCCCGCAGAGGTTGACGACGACCTCCGCGCCCTCGATCGCGGCTTCGACGGAGGCGGGAAAGCGCACGTTCGCCTGCACCGGCTGCACCTGCCCGACTACGCCGTCGGTGGTTAGGAAGCCCGCCAGGTCCGGGCGCCGCACCGCGGCGCGCACCCGCCAGCCGGCGCGTGCGAAGGTGCGCACGACATAGCGGCCGATGAATCCGGAGCCACCGAAGACCGTCGCCAGACGATCGCCGGATTCAGGAAATTCGGCCATACGCCCCATCCTCAAAGCTCGAAAAGCCGGCGACTCCATAGGCGAACCCCCGCGCCCTGTACAGATGCCGCAATGTCGCAAAGGCGGCTTGATCTTATACCGACCAGTCGGTATTAACGTACAATAGAAAAGGACGCCGCCCATGACGACACCCTCGGCCCGCGATGGCGATCTCGGCGTTTGCCTCTGGTTCGACGATCAGGCCGAGACCGCCGTCGCGCATTATCTCGACATTTTCGGCGACGGGCGCATCACAGAGGTTTTCCGTCGCGACGCAGCGGGGCCGGCGCTGACCGTCGCCTTCGAGCTGCGCGGACGCCGCTTCCTCGGCCTCAATGGCGGCCCCCACTTCAAGTTCACCCCGGCGATCTCGCTCGTCGTCGATTGCGCCGATCAGGCCGAGATCGACTATTTCTGGCGCCGTCTTGGCGAGGGCGGGACGCCGAGCCGCTGCGGCTGGCTCGTCGACAAGTTCGGCCTGAGTTGGCAAATCGTGCCACGCAGCCTGCCGGCCCTACTTTCGCGCGGACCCGCCGTCATGCAGGCGGTCATGCGGATGGATAAGATAGATCTCGCCGCGCTCGAACACGCCGCCGAACTCTCAGGAGGAGACTGACCATGACCGACAATACCGGCAAGTTCGTGTGGTACGAATGGATCGGCGCCGACCTCGCCGGCGCCGTCGATTTCTACCGTCAGGTCGTCGGCTGGGACTTCGCGGCCTCGCCGATGGCGGCGTTTGCGTATCAAATCGCTTCCACCGGCGAGTATCCCGTTGGCGGGCTGTTGGCGACGCCACCCGAAGCCCAGGGGGCGCCGCCTTGCTGGACCGCCTATATCTGGGTGGAGAGCGTAGACGCGGCCTTGAACAAGCTGAAAGCGGCGGGCGGCCGGGAGATGCGACCTCCAACCGACATCCCCGGGGTCGGGCGCTTCGCCATTGTTGCTGACTCCCAGGGCGCGCCGTTCGCCCTGTTCCGCGACTCGGGCGGCGTGCCGCCGTCGCCGCCGCCACCGGAGACCCCGGGGCTCGTCGGGTGGCGCGAGTTACACGCCGCCGATGGCGAGGCGGCGTTCAAGTTCTACGCCAGCCAGTTTGGCTGGGTTGAGACGAGCCAGTTCGACATGGGACCGATGGGCGTCTACCGCCTGTTCGACAACGGCGCTCAGCAGGGCGGCATGATGACCAAGACGCCGCAGGGGCCGGGCCCGTGCTGGCTCTATTATTTCAACGTCGAGACGGCCGACGCCGCCGCAGCCCGCGTCGCCGCGAACGGCGGCAAGGTTCTGCACGGGCCGCATGAGGTTCCCGGCGGGTCTTGGGCGACGCAATGCGTCGATCGGGAGGGCGCGATGTTCGGCCTTCTCGCGCCGAAACGCTGAGGCCGCTCGCTTGCCCCTGGCCCTGAGTTGGCGAGGGCGCTTTCGAGCGCCCTTGCCGCGCAAGCTTTCGTCGTCGGCGCTTACAGGTGATATTAAACACGTTAAGTAACTGCTCGGAGAGACGCCGGGCTTGCCGCACGTGGTCATCGAATATTCGGCCAGTCTGGAAGCCGAGATCGAGCCGATGCGGCACGTGCGCGCGGTGCATGAGGCTGTGCTCGCGCAGCCCATCTTCGAGGCCCCCGGGCGTGCGCACCGCGCGGCGCGGCGTGAGCATTTCCTCATCGCCGATGGCGATCCCAGCCACGCTTTCGTCGCCGTGACGGCGCGCATCGGCCCCCGACGTACACAGAAAGCGCGCAAATCCGCCTCCGAGGCGATCATGGCGGCGCTCTATGGCGCGTTGGAGTCCATCTACCAAAGCCGCGGCCTCATCTTCTCCGTCGAAGTGACGGAACTCGACGGCGCCGGCATGACGCGCCGCAACTCCCTGCGCGAGCATGTGGGCTCGAAGGGAAAGAGCGGATGTCCGAAGCCCTGACCGCCAGCCTGCGCCGCGCCGCGAAATATCTTGCGCGCTTCCAATCCGGCGTCGTGCCGCACTTCATCGCCGACGCGCCGACCCTGTCGCGTTCGGGGACCACCTTCGACACGCTCGATCCCGGCGGCAACCAGAAGCAGGCGACCGTCGCCTCGGGCGAGGCCGCTGACATCGACGCGGCGGCGCGCGGCGGCGGCCGCCTTCCCTGCATGGCGGTGCTTTCCGGCGCCATCGCCGATGCGATCGAGGCGCCCGCCGAAGAGATCGCGCAGGTGGAATCCTGCGACACCGGCCAGCCGATCCGTTACATGGCGAAGGCGGCGCTGCGGGGCGCCGAGAACTTCCGCTTCTGCGCTGACCGTGCGCCAACGACGGCCGCGCTATGCCGAACGAGCACCATCTCAACTAACCGATGCGCCAACCCATCTGCCCGTCGGCGTCATCACGCCGTGGAACACGCCGTTCGCCTGACCGAACATGCCGCGATCAAGGCGATCGCCTTCGTCGGCGAGACGACGACCGGCCTGCATATCATGCATCAGGGCGCGGCGATGCTGAAGCGCGTGCATTTCGAACTCGGTGGCAAGAACCCTGCCATCATATTTGACGACGCCGATCTCGACCGCGCGCTCGGTGCGACGTTGTTCATGATCTACTCGCTCAACGGCGAGCGTTGCAGGTCGTACCTCGAAGGCGATGCAGGTGGCCGTCGGCATCGACACGCCGGATTCCGGCTTTCTGACGCAAAGTATGGTGTTTGAGGCACGGCGGCGCCGTTGCGGTCGAGCGGCTTCATCGGTCTGCGCGTCGAGGCCAACTGGGGTTCGTGCTAAAGGCGCCGCTCTCGGGTGCTGATCTCACAATCGAATACCTGATCGCCGCAACAGGCTATGTGACCCGCCGCT
>DATNDU010000059.1:0-4562 GCA_035606915.1 Roseiarcus sp.
CGTCTCGACTTCGGGCGGCACCAGATAGCCGCCATCCGGATTGGAGCCCGCCGACAGCGCCTTGACCTCAAGCGCGCGCAGACCACTCGCCTCGCCCGAACGGACATAGGCCTCGAAGGCCGCCTTGTGCTCCAGCGCCGAGACGCTGCGCGGGTGAGCACGATCGCCGCCGATCGCGGGCCGCGCCGATTTCAACGTGATTTCGTCGAGCCTTCGCGTCTGCGCATCGATGGTCCGGTCGATACGCGCGAGTTTTTCTTCCAGCACGACGTCGCCGGCGCGCGACTGGCTAAGCGTCAGGCGCTCGTCATTGGCGTCCTTGAACGCCTCAAAGGCGCGCATCATCTCGCCATGCGTCACCACGGCGTCGAGCGGAATGCCCGCTTTGGTCTCGAGATTATTGTCGGTGTCGATATCCATTGAGATTCTCCTTGTGGATCTGAAAGCGAAGCGAGCCATCGCAAGTCGGCTGTAGCCGACTTGCGCACTCAAGAATCCTATGTCGGGTAAACCCGACATAGGTGGATGACGGCCGCCGCCCTTCGAGGCTCGCGGCTAACGCCTATCCTGAAGGCGGCGGCGGGGAAGTAGGGCGGGAGAGATCGGTTGTCTGACCGCGAGCTATGAGGACTCTATGTCGGCTTGAAGAAGCCGCTGTCTAAATGACGAAGGCGTCCACTAGCCGTACCCGCCTGGGGATACTCCTTCGATTCCGCCAACTCTTCCAGCGCCTTTCGCGCTGCCTCCGGCACAACTGTTAAAGTCGCCGTTGCCGCTACCAACCGAACATGTGCGTTTGGATGCTCAAAAAGCGGAATCAATGCGATCCGCTGATCGCCCGATCGTCCTTTGAGCTCATCTTTAATGGCGTCTATTTGGCCATATAACCGATTGTACTTTGCAATCTGTCCGTACATTTCAGCCTCGGATTGCCGCAACGTCAGATCGACAAAGCGCTGTCTCAATTGTTCGATACTTAACTCGCTCAATTTATTCGGCTTCTGCGCGCGCGTCGCGAACACTGACTCAACTCTGGCCCGCTCTATATCGAGTCCCTCGGCCGGCGGCGCCCAGCTGTCATCGTCGATATTTAGCTTTCGGTGTCGTGACAAAAGCGGCGCTAACGTCTGCGTTGCGTCGGCCGCCGCCTGCCGCACTCGGATATCGGGATGTGTATAAAGGGCGAAAAGAACGCGCCGCTGGTCACCTGGCCGGCGCTGCAACTCATCTTTGACTTTGTCTAGATCCCAATAGAGGTACTCTGTTTCATCCGACCCATCAGCATCCTCGTACGCGATTGCACACTCTTTGAATCGCTCAATGATTTCTTCTAGGCTGGCAGCTTCCAATCCGGTGCGCCGCCAATCTTCATCCTTGCGCCGTCGCCGCAGTTCATCTTCGATTGCATAAAATTCGCGATGAATTTCTGCCGCTTTGGCGTGCTCGTATGCCTTACAAGCCCCATCATATGCGCCGATAAGCGAACGAAAGCGCTCGCCCAGCGTATCGTCGCTCATTGCTTTGAATTCAGCGTCCGCCACGCGCTTTCCCCGCCCGCATGACGCAGCATAGTAGTTGTAGCTGGATTAACACACAACCTACCCCACCTACGTCACGAGACGTGGAGGCGTCAGGGGTCCGGAAACGTACCGTGTGGCAAATCGTTGTTGGCGACCCACGCGATGCTTTTCGGCAATTCGCCGTCGGTCTCGATAAACTCCTTCACCGCCCGCCAGGCATCGGCATAGGGAATATAAAGTCCAACAGGCATTGGATCGTTGTGCAGCGTGCGTACCCACTCGTGCAATTTCGTGAGATCCCCCTTCGAACTGAAGGCGCCTCGACCGTCTCCTCCGGTCTTAAGGTAATATAAGAACACTCCGAGTTCGGGGTGGCCGTACATTTCGAGCCGAATATCGATGCGTCCCGCACCCGGGCGAAGATGTTCGGTGTTGTTTAGTCCTTCGATCGCGAGGAACGCACTGTCATTGCCAGTCTGAAAAAACCAACGTTCGCCGGGCGGTAAGACAAAATACGGCTCGAGCTTGTCCAGCGCCGGCCAGTCAAAGAGATGCCTAGAATTAAAATCGGAACGTTTGCGCATTATCTTACCCACCCACCATCGCGCATCGTTTTTGGTACAGCTGATGGCCCAATAAAAGTAACAGTGGGGTTGCCGAGTTCAAGTCCGATCAATGGCAATATTCTATCGCAGCTCGAACACATCGGACGATCGACGTGAACTTCCAGATTTTGACCAGCCAACGAACCGCCGTTTTCTCTTGCCGCCCGTAGAAGGGTGTTAGATTCAGCATGAAAAACCGCGTCGTTTGGTTTCTGGCCTACGTTTTCTGTGGCCATGTCATCAGGGTACTTTTTTATTAGCTCGCCGCGCAACTGTTCAGCAGCGATCAAGTCGCGATCTTTGTATTCCGACGAATCCGAGTTAACGCCATAAATGGCAACGTCATTGATTTTTGTATAAGCGACGGTGCCCTCTTCATGTCCGAACAGATTGTGTAAGAGATTTTGGTCGCGAAAAAGCTTAATCGCTTGTCGTGCCACAAATATCGCAATTCCGAGTTTTGACCTCGGGCCAAGGCGCGGTATCTCCGACGATGCGAGACGAACCCGCCCGCCGCTGCCATCCGTCCACTGACCGCCATCGGGACCACCGGCCGGCACGCGCGGCTGATTGGGGTTGTATTTGCGTTCGTCGTAGTTCGGCCCTTGCCAAAGCTGCTGGTTCGGCCGTAGCCAACGCGCCGCGTCCGGCCGCACATACAAATGCGCGTTCGGGCGCATCCAGCGGCGGCGCTGGTAGTCTTGCCAGAAATTCTCCACGTCACTACCTCGCGTGCAGCCGCGACCGGCGCCGCCGCGCTTCGAGCGGCGCGACCGTCTCGCCCATCAACATGCGCCAGTCCCGCTCGGCGCGCGCACGCGCATGTGACAGCGAGGGCCGGGAGGCAGCCTGCTTCACCGCGCGCACGCGCGCTCCCGCCAGCAGCGGAAACGTCACGATGGAAATCTCCCACAGGTCGACCGCCACCAGGCGGCGGATGCGGGTGCGCGGATCGATGGTGCCCTTGACGGTGCGAAAGCCGATCGACAGTCCGTCGATGGCGCCGGCCCTCAAGAGAGAAAGCAACTCGCGTCCGCGCGCCACCTCGGGAATGAGCCGGCCGCGCGCGTACAGCCCGCGATGGTCCTCGCGCAATTCGAGCCAGACGCCGACCGGCTCGGACGGATCGTGCTGAAACAGCATCGGAATGCGATGCACGCCGCGCGCGGCAAGCGTGCCGGCGAAAGCGCCGCGCATCACCATGTCGCGCGCCTGGTCGATCTCGCCGAACAGGCTGGCGTAACCCTCGACCGTGCCGTCGGGCTCGATCTTGGTGCGCGGCGCGAATACCGACGCGACGGTGGGTGGCGTATTGGGTGCGAGCATGAGTCTTCCTTCGCCCTCCCCGCGACAGGAGGGCGTCCAACGCATCGAAAATGTGAAGGCGTTAGCGCTTGCCGCGCCGGCCCTTGCCCTTCGCCGCTTTGGTCGTGCGCGGCGGATTGCGGCGGCGCGAGGCGCGGTCGAGGTGGTCGAGAAACTCGCGGAAAACGTCGAGATGGCCGCGCCGGGCTTTGGTCTCGCCGCGGATCGAGCGCAGCACGGTATGCAGCGTGTCCATTATTTGCCTCCAATATTCTTAGTGAAGTTCTTGGCGAAATGCTCGTTGAAGCGCGCCAGCTCGCGCACGAAATCGTCGAACCGCCGGCTGGCCGCGGTGAGTTCGCGCAAGGCGAACCAGGCGAGCGCGCTCGCCGATGACGCCCACAGAAACAGTGCCAGATGCGCGAGATCGCCGCGCGTGGTGAAGGTTTGGATCAAGTCGGGCATATGTAATCCGTCACCCAGAGGTGGCCGCGCGCTGCGCGGCCCTCGAAGGGCGACGGCCCGCAAATTCACCGGCGTCATCCTTCGAGGCTCGCTTCGCTCGCACCTCAGGATGACGGGGAGCAGCTAAGCAAACGTATCCCCGCCCGCGACCGCGCCGTAACCGGTGGCCGCGCGTTTTTCGTTGACGGTCAGGAACGGTGCCTTGGTGACGCGGTCCCACAGCGCTGCGCGGTCGGCCGCCAGCGCGTCGATCTTGTCCGTGTCGGCCGTAAGCTCAAGCCCGTCGCCGAACGCCGGCGCCAGCCATTGCGTCAGCGCAGCCGCGATGCGATTGCCGAGCGGCAGCACGGTTGCCCGCCAGAACACGCGGTTGGCTTCCTGGTAATTTGAAAACGTATTGTCGCCGGGTATCGCCAAAAGCATGGGCGGCACGCCGAAGGCCAGCGCGATCTCGCGCGCCGCGGAATGCTTGGCCTCCATGAAATCCATGTCCTTGGGCGACAGCGACATCGCCTTCCAGTCGAGCCCGCCCTCCAAGAGCATCGGCCGCCCGGCATTGGCCGTGCCCTGGTACTGGCCGGCAAGCTCCTTCTTGAGCCGCTCGAATTGCGCGTCCGACATCACCGCGCCTTCCGGCCCGTCATAGACCAGCGCGCCGGATGGCCGC
>DATNDU010000104.1:0-19722 GCA_035606915.1 Roseiarcus sp.
CTCAGCAGCGTGTTCTGCTCGGTGTAGCGAAGCTGCTCACGCGTGCCGAGCACGGTCGACTCCGCCTTGCGCACCGAGTTGAACGTCTTTTCGCCGTTAAATATGTTTTCCTGGACGGTGACGCCGTAGCCGCGCGGAAACGTCGTCTGGTCGGTTGTTCCTCCGAATAAGCTTGGCACGCCGCTCGCGTTGTTCACGCCAGCGTTGGCGTTGGCCGTGACGGTCGGCAGATAGCCGGCGTTGGCTTGCGGCAACCCCTCGTCCGAAGCGCGCACGGCGGCGCGTTCGGTATTGATATCGGGATTGTTGAGATAAGCTTTAATCAGCGCGCCGCCGATGGTCTCCGCCTGCGCGCCGCCCGCGATCGCCCACGCGATCAAGGCCGCCCCGCAGGTCGCGGCGGCTCTGCGCCCCGAACCGCTCTTCTGGTCACCCATGCCCGCCTTCACCAAGCCTTACCCCCGGCCAAACCTTACGACTCGCCCGGATCGGATTGGCCCAATGCTAAGCCGATCTACGCTCCGAGGCTACCGCATTGCAACGCGCGCGCGCGTCATCGCCACGATATTCCCAGTCATGTCGCAAACTTGTGACACCTTCGGCATCCTTAAAACGCAAAAGTCGGCGCGCGCGCGAAGCCCGGCAGCACGTCGCCGGGCGCGTCTTCGAGCGAACGCTCGCTGACGCCGTCGCCGGAACGCTCGAAGATGACAGTTTTCTTCGCGCTCGAACGCGCGCTGAGGCCGAGCAGCCGGCCTTTCGCGCTCAATGCGGCGAGGAGTCGCTCCGGCGCGACCTCGAACGCGCCGTTGATGACAATGACGTCGAACGTTCCCTTGCCGGCCGGCGGTTGCGTCAGCGGGCCGTCGACGCACTCGACGCCGGCGAGCCCGGCGGCGCGCGCGGCGCTCGAATCGGTTTCCAGCGCAACGACTTCCAGCCCCAGCGCCGCCAACAGCGCCGCGCAATAGCCGGCGCCGGCGCCGACGGTCAGCGCGCGCTCGCCCGCAACCGGGGTCGCCGCCTTTAGCATCAGTCCCAGCGTGCGCGGGCTCAGCAACTTACGCCCCGGCGGCCCTGAGGAGAGGATGTCGCCGTCGCCATAGGCGAGTTCACGCAGCGGCGCGGCGACGAAATTCTCGCGCGGCACGGCGGCGAAAGCCGCCAGCAAGTCGCGATCGTTGACGTCGCTGGTGCGCAACTGCCCGTTGATCATCAGCAGTCGCCGCGCGCGGGTGTTCTCGTCAGACATCGAAATGGCCCCATCCCCGGCGCGCCGCCGCGTCGGGAAGCTCCCATGAAGGCTATCCCGCATCGCCGGCAGGTTCCGCCCCATACGGCTTCTGCCCCTAAAGGCCGGCCGGCGGACCGTCAAGCGCAGTCAATCGGCCGCACGAAAGCCAGGCTTTGAACGGCGGCGTTCGCCTGCGGCGCCACCGCTAACCGGCGCCTGTCGCGCCGGGGTTGAATCCCCCGCACGAGACCGGCGGCGCTTCGGGCGCGAGCGGCGGGCGCGGGCGACGGGCGAGTTCGACGGCGTCGGCTTCCGCAAGCCCGGCCATGCATAGCAGCCGCACCACCGCCGGCTCGATGACGTCCGCCGCCATATCCTGCTGCACGATGGCGAAGCTGACGCCAACCATCGCATAACAGGCGAGCTTGAACGTCAACCGCACGTCGGTGAAGGTGAACCGCCCCGCCCGCGCCGCGTTTTCGAGATCGCGCATCGCGAACGGCCCGTGGCAGCGATACATCGCCTCGGCGATCACCTCGGGACGGTTGAGCAATTGCCGCCAACGCCGGTCGCTGGTCGCCGCCTCGATCACCGTGCGCACCCCGTAAGCATAGACCTGCGCCGGGTCCGAGAACGTGTTCGTCACCGCCTCGATGCGCATCGCCAGATCGTGCATGACCCGCTCGATGACGGAGACGGCGAGTTCATCCTTTGACTTGAAATAGGAATAGACCGTGCCGGCGCCGACATCGGCGCGCTCGGCGATCTCCTGCATCGTCGCCGCGTCGATGCCCTTTTCCGACATCACGCTGAGGCCGGCTTGCACCAAGGCTTCGCGGTTGCGCTCTTGGCGCAACGCGACGCGGCCTTTTCCCGCTGACTTCTGCAATCGAACCTTCCCGGCTTCGGCGTCACGGATGCGCCGACGGCGGCTAATCGTCAAGATCGAATCTTATTCGATAATGAACGATAGACGCCCAGCCTATGGTTCGGTATTGACAGACACTCGAACTTGAATGATATTCATTTTATCGCGACCGCGCCAGCCGCCGGCCTCGCAAGGGAGGAGAACCGATGAACATGCGTCCGCAGCTCGCCGAGAGCGACGTCAAGGCCGTCGCGGAGAGTCTGATTCCGCACCTCGCGCCGCGCGAATTGCAGACCGAGCGGGATCGCAAAGTTCCGCCCGAAAATATCGAGCTGCTCGCCGATAGCGGTTTGCTCGGCATATTTCGCGCCAAGAAATGGGGCGGTTCGCAGCTTTCCATGCGCGCCCATGTCGATGCGGTTTCCACCGTGGCGAAGGGCTGCATGGCGACCGCCTGGGTGCTCGGCGTCTACCACGCGCATGATTACATCATCGGCCACTTGGACCCGCGCACGCAGGAGGAAATCTACACCACCGGCGACATTCAATGCGTCGCCGCCGTCATCAGCCCGCGCGGCAAGGCGGTGCGCCGCGCCGATGGGACTTATCTGCTCAACGGCTTCTGGCCTTTCGCCTCCGGCAATGCCGCCGCTCATTGGATGCTGCTCGGCGCGGAAGTGTTCGACGAGGCCGGCGTCAAGCTCGACGAAGGCGATTTCGCCGTACCGATCGAAAACATCGAGCGCATCGACGATTGGCATGTCGCGGGCCTCGCCGGCACCGGCTCCAATTCCGTGCGCGTCAAGGACGCCGTCGTCCCCGCGCATCGCTATATCTCGCTGCCGGCGCTGCTCGAAAACCAGACGCCGGCCTTTGCCCACCCCGACACGCCGAGCGTCCACAAAAGCCAGGCGGGTCCGGCGCTCGAAATGTTCATCGCCACCTCGGCGCTCGGCGCGGCGCGCCGCTCGCTCGAAGAGTTCCTCAGGGTCGTGCCCGGCAAGCGCGTCATGTACACCGCCCATCTCTCGCACGAATGGTCGGCGTTGCAGATCGCGCTCGGCGAGGCGGCTTCGATGATCGAAGCGGCGGAACTGATCTTCTACCGCGCCGCCGACGATGTCGACGCCTGGGCGCGTCGGAGCGAGAAAATGCCGATGGCGCTGCGCGCCCGCATCCGCATGGACATCACCACCGTACCGAAACTGTGCCGCGACGCAGTGCAGAAGCTGCTGACGATGGGCGGCGCCGCCGGCCTGTCGCTGAAAAGCGCCATCCAGCTCAATTTCCGCAATCTCCAGGCCGCCAGCATGCACGGTCTGCTGCTCGAGGAGGCGGGGGCGGAGATTTACGGCCGCGTGCTGCTTGGCCTCGACCCCGGCACCGGCGTGATCTAGACTCGGCCGATGAACGCCGATCTCGCCGACTTGCCGCCGGTATCCGCAGCCGATTACATCGCCGCCGTCACACAGCATGTCTCGTCGGTGTGCGTCATCACCACGGCCTGCGAGGGCGAGCGTTTCGGGCTCACGGCCACCGCCGTCGCCTCGGTCTCGGCGACGCCGGCGCGGCTATTGGTCTGCGTCAACAAATCGGGCCTCAGCCACGAGAAAATCCTGCGCTCCGGCCGCTTCTGCGTCAACGTGCTGACCGAGCGCCAAGACCGCGTCGCGCTGGCCTTCGCCGGCATGGCTGATGTCACCGACAAATTCGCGCTCGGCGAATGGATGGAGCTGAAATCCGGCGCGCCGGCGCTGATCGGCGCCGCCGCCTGCTTCGACTGCCGGCTCGCCTCGATCTGCGATCAGTCGACGCATTCCGTGCTGTTCGGCGACGTCATCGCCACGCGGCATTTGGCGGGCGAGGACGCCCTGCTCTACGGCGTGCGCCGCTTCCGCCAGTTGCGCAAGATGTACTCGGCGATCGCCGGCGACGACGAATATCTCTAAGCGGGCGTGGCGGCTTCCGTCATGACGCGGATACGACGCCGCCCTACCCGCGCTTGCTGACAACAAAGCTCAACGGCAGGAATTGCAGGCCGGTGCGAGCGCGCAGCGCCCCCCACAGGCCGCGCGGCTCAAACAACATCACCGCGATCGCCACCGCGCCGAGCGCCATCAGATAATACGGCCCGAGTTGCGACAGCGTCTCGCGCAGCAGGAAATAGATCAGCGCGCCTAGGATCGGCCCCTCGAACGTGCCGATGCCGCCGATCACCACCATGAAGATGACCAGCGCCGTCCAATCGTTGACGCTGAAGCCGCTGTCGGGCGAGATGCGCAGCTTCTGCAAGAAAATCACGGCGCCGATCATCGCCGTGCCGGCAGCGGCGGCGACATAGACGATGAGCTTGGTGCGATCGACGTTGACGCCGTTGGAGCGCGCCGCCAACTCGTTGTCGCGAATGGCGGTGAGCGCCAGGCCGAGGCGCGAGCGCAAGGTGAGAAAGATCAGCGCCAGCACCAGCATCAACAACACCAGCGAGGTGATATAGATCGCCACGAAGCGCTCGTGCGGCGTGCGCCCGAGCGATTTGGCCGCCTGCAACGGCAGGCTCATGCCGGAGCCGCCGCCCAGCGGCACGATGAGAATCGCCGTCAAGCGGAACACCTCCGCCACCACCCAGGAGGTGATGGCGAAATAGGCGCCGCGCAGCCGGAACAGCAGCAAAGCGATCGGCGCCGAGAGCAGCGCCGCGCCGACGCCAATCAGCGGCAGCGAATAGAGCGGCGCCACGCCCGCCTTCGCCGCCAGCGCGAACAAGGCGTAGCCGCCGAGCCCGACATAAGCCTGCTGCCCAACCGAGACCAGGCCGGCGTAGCCGGCGAGGAAGTTCCACAGGCAGGCCAGCGCGACATAGAGAAAGATCTCGATCATCTGCCGCAGTTGGTCGCTGCTCGCCCACAGCGGCGCGCTGGCGCCGGCCGCCAGCGCGACGACGACGACGAAGCTGGCGCCGAGGCTGGCGCGCGATGAGCGCGAGACGACATAGCTCATCAACCCGGTCTCCCGAACAGGCCTTGCGGCCTTATCGCCAGCACGATGAGGAAGGCGACATGGCCAGCCAGCACCTGAAGGCCGGGATCGACGGTCGCCGCGACGCTCTGCACGACGCCAAGAATGATGCCGCCGGCGAGCGTGCCCCAGAAGCTCGACAGGCCGCCGATGATGACCGCCTCGAAGCCGAAGATGAGCCGCGTCGGCCCCGACGCCGGATCGAAGTTGGCGCTGATCGCCAGCAGCACGCCGGCGAGCCCGACGATCGCCAGCGACAGACCCATCGCCAACCCGAACACATGGCGGTTGTTGAGCCCCATCAGTTGCGCGATGCGGGGATCGTCGCTGACGGCGCGGAACGCCCGGCCGAGCCTGGTGCGATAAAGCAGCAGTTGCAGCGCCGCGATGACCAGGATCGCCGCCACGAGTTGCAGCAGCGGCAGCACGCCGATGCTGATGGCGTCGGTGAGCTTGACGCTCGCCACCTCCAGCGCGCCGGCTTGCAGGCGGCGGTTGTCGGCCGAGAACAGCGCGAGAAAGCCGTTCTCCATGATGATCGACAGGCCGAAAGAGACCAGCAGCGGCGGCATCAGGTCGTCGCCCATCGTGCGGTTGAACAACCCGCGTTGCAGCCCGTAGCCGACGACCGCCATGATCGGCACGACGAACACCAGCGCCGCGAGCGGATTGAGATGCAGGGTCTGGGTGACGACGAGGCCGATATAGGCGGCGAGCACGATGAGATCGCCATGCGCGATATTGACCAGCTTCATCACGCCGAAGATCAGCGCCAGGCCGATGGCGAACATGGCGTAGAGCCCGCCGACCATCACCCCCTGCACCACCGCGTTGGCGAACCCCCCCATGCGCTCAAACCCCGAAATAGGCGGCGGCGATCGCCTCGCGCGTCACCGTGGCCGCCGGACCGCTGAGCGCGACCCGGCCCTCCAGCATACAATAGACGTGATCGGCGATCTTCAGCGCCTGGCTGATGTCCTGCTCGACGATAACCGCCGACACGCCCTCGGCGACGATGCGGCGGATGTAAGCATAGATCTCCTTGACCACGATCGGCGCCAGACCCAGGCTCAATTCATCGCACAGCAGCAGCATCGGGTTGGACATCAGCGCCCGGCCGACCGCCACCATCTGCTGCTGGCCGCCCGACAGCGACATCGAGGGCAATCGGCGGCGCTCGCTGAGAATCGGAAACAGCTTGAACACCCGCTCCAGCGTCCACGGCCCGGGCCGGCCGACCTGCGCGCCGATGAGCAGGTTTTCCTCGACGCTCAGGGAAGGAAACAACCGCCGCCCCTCCGGCACCAGCGCTATTCCGCGCTTGACGATCTTATAAGGCGGCTCGCCGCCGATCGCCTCGCCGGCGAAGCGAATCGCCTCGCGCGGGGCCGGGTTGAGGCCGACGAGCGTGTTGAGCAGCGTGCTCTTGCCCGCGCCATTGGCGCCGATGACGGCGACGATGCGGCCGCGCCCGACCTCGACATCGACGCCGTAAAGCGCCTGGAAATCGCCGTAGAAGGCTTCCAGCGCGGTAACGCTCAGCAGCGGCGCCTCAGGCATCGGCCTCGATCCCCATATAGATCTCGGCCACCTTGGGGTCGCGGATCACCTCCTGCGGCGGCCCGTCGGCGATGAACTTGCCCTGATAGAGCACCAGCGCCCGGCTCACCACCGACAACAGCGCGTGCAGCACATGCTCGATCCAAACAATCGTCACGCCCGAGGCATGCACACGCTGAACCAGGGCGATGAGGTCGCCGCACTCATGTTGCGAGAGGCCGCCGGCGATCTCGTCGAGCAGCAGCACTTTCGGCTGCGTGGCGAGCGCGCGGGCAAGCTCCAGGCGCTTGCGGTTGAGCAGCGTCAGACGGCCGGCCGGCGTGTTGGCGTGGGCGCCGAGGCCGCATTCCTCCAGGATTTGCAGCGAGCGGTCGCGCGCCCGCGCCAGACCTGAGCGGGCGCCGAAGGCGGCGCCGACCATCAGGTTCTCAAACACCGTCATGTCGCCGAACGGTTGCGGCACCTGATAGGCGCGCGCGATGCCAAGCCGGCAGCGCTCCTCGGTCGCCAATCGCGCAATGTCGCGGCCGAAATAGAACACCGCGCCGGCGTCGAGCGCCAGCGTGCCGGTGATGAGGCCGAGCAGCGTCGTCTTGCCGGCGCCATTGGGGCCGAGCACGCCGATCGCCTCGCCCTCGGCGACGCTGAGGTCAAGCTCGGTGGCGATGCGGATGGCGCGGAACGCCTTCGAGACCTGTCTGAGTTCGAGCGCGGGGGTCATCGTCGATCAATCATAGTTTCGTCATTGCGAGCGTGAGCCGAATCCATCCATGCCTCGGCGACGACGCCCTTTCCGATTGGCTGACGATCTCGCCACGCTGGATGGCTTCGCTTCGCCCGCCATGACGGGTCTACCTCGGCGCGAATGGCCGGGACAGGCCCGGCCACCACGACACGCCCGACTCCGCCCTCAATACGCCAACGGCTCGAACTTCTTCGTCGTCGGGATGCCGGGATAGGCCGAGTTGTTGGCGATCTCGATATCGTATTTGAACTTTTTGCCCTTCACCCATTGGCCGCCGACCAACGGCGTCGAAGACACGTTGTTGATCGGCCCGGTCTTGAAATTGACCGGCCCGACAATCGATTGATAGTTGGTCGCCGCCACCGCGTCGACAATTGCCTGCGGATCGTCGAGGCTCTTGGCGCGCTTCAATATGTCGATGGCGACTTCGAGCAGCGCATGTTTGAAGCCGATCGGCTGCACCCATTGCCGGCCCGTCGCCTTGGTGAAGGCGGCGCAAAGCTCGGCAGCGGATTGGCCGGTCAGCCCCGACTTGAACGGATGGTTGGGCGACCACCATTCCTCCGAGGAAAGCCCGACGCCGCGATTGCCGAGCGCCTCGACGGACGCCGGGAACAGCAGCGCCTTGGCGATCGTCGCCGCCTTCGGCTTGTAGCCCTGTTGGCCGCATTGCGCCCAAAAGGTCGCGAAGTCCGGCGGCAGGAAGACGCCGGTGACGATGTCGCAATTGGCCGCCTTCAGCTTGGCGATCTGGGCCGAGAAATCGTTGGACAGCGGCGTGAACAGGCCCATGTCGGTATAGTTGAAGCCTTCCTTGATGAAGCCCGGCGGCAAGCCGTGCTTGCGGTTGGAAAGCCCGACGCCGTCGGGGTCGTTCGACCACAGCGCGCCAATGTTTTTGTTGGTCTCGATCTCCTTCCACAAGCCGGTGTAAGTGGTGACGACCTGATCGGCGCCCCAGAAGAAATGATAGGTCCAATCGAACCCCTTGCCCGGCACGCCGCCGCGGCCGAAGAACCACGGCTGCCATGGAGTGTCGGTGGTCAGGCAGGGCACGCTGTTCAGCTCGCACTGGTCGGAGACCGGCAGCGTGGTGTCCGAGGTCGAGGACGCCAGCATCAGGTCGACCTTGTCCTTGGTGATGAGTTCAGCGGCGAGTTCGGCAGCGCGGCTCGGGTTCGATTGGCTGTCGCGCACCAGGATCTCGATCGGTATCTTCTTGCCGCCGATGTCGAGGCCGTCGCCGATCTTTTTGCGGATCTCGCCGACGATGAACTGGTCGGCCGAGCCGAAGGCGGCGACCGGGCCGGTCTCCGGGCTGATGAAGCCGAGCTTGATGGTTCTGGCGGCGTAGGCGCGCCCGATATATGCCGGCGCCGCGAGCGCGGCGCCGGCAAGCTGCACCATGCGACGGCGCGTCAGACCGCCGGCGTTCTTGCTCTCCACTGCCATTCTTTCCTCCCGTTTCGTCTTCCGCGACTTCGCCGCGCGTTTCCTCATTGCCCAAACCACAGCTCGCCAAGCGATATAATCACCCGTCGGGCGAACCGTTCAAGCCCGCCCGCCAAGCGCCGGCGTGGCGAGCAGGATCTCCATCGTGCGGCTCAGATGCGCCGCGATGCGCGCGCAGGCGGCCTCGGCGTCGCGCGCCAGACAGGCGTCGAGCAGGCCCTTGTGCTCGCCGTCGACGTCGCGCGAGGAATCGGCGATCTTCGACAGGCTGCGGTAGCGCTCGGTCTGCGCATAGAGCATCTCGCGGATGGTCAGCGTCCAGCGGCTGCCGCAGGCTGAGGCCAGCGCCGCGTGGTAGGCGTTGTGCGCGGCGGCCCAGGCGGGGCTCAGGTTCTCGCGCGGCCCGAGGCTGATCGGCAGCCGGTGCAACCGGTGATAGGCGGCCAAGATGCCCGCCTCCCACTCGACGTCGCCGTTGGCGATCGCGCCGCGCAGGCAAAGCTGCTCGACGGCGATGCGCGTGCACGTCAGGTCGACGAGTTCCTCGGCCGAGATGGCGGCGACGGTGAAGCCCTTCTGCGCCGTCGCCACCGCCATGCGCTCGGCGGCGAGCCGCGACAGCGCCTCGCGCACCGCGCCGGGGCTGAAATCGAACGCCGCCGCCGCGTCGCTGATCTTGATCTTCGCCCCCGGCGCCAGCCGGCACGACAGAATCGCCTCGCGCAGCGCTGCATAGGCGGCGTCGGTTTGGGTCTTGGCGCTGGTGGAGACAGTTTGGCCGTCCATAAATTGACTTTGCGGTCGAAAATCTAGAAATGCAACGAAAATATTTTTTCATTGACAGCCAAATGTGTGCGCCCTACCTGTGCGACAGTCGCCGCAGGGCGAGCTATTATTGAAGAGGAAACGTCGAAGTGAGATTCATCCGATTTGAGGACGCTCACGGCGCCGGCCTCGCCGTAGAGGCGAACGGCGTGGCGCACGGGCTGCCCGAGCGCGACGGCGGCTTCCCGGGGACGCTGGCGACACTGGTCGCCAAGGGTCAAAAGGCGCTGCGCCAGGCGGGCGAGGCGCTCGCCGCCGGCCCGGCCGTCGATCTCAGCAAAGCCAAGTTCCTGCCGCCCTTCCCCGCCCCGCCGAAGATCATCTGCGTCGGCCTCAACTATCGCGACCATTCCGCCGAATCCGGCTTCAAGCAGCCCGATTACCCGACACTGTTCGCCCGCTTCGCCACCTCGCTCGTCGGCCACGGCGCGCCGGTGGTGCGGCCGAAGGTCTCCGACAAGTTCGATTATGAGGGCGAACTGGTCGCCGTCGTCGGCGCGGGCGGGCGGCATATTTCGCACGCCCGCGCGCTCGATCACGTCGCCGGCTATTCCATCTTCAACGACGTCTCGGTGCGTGATTATCAGTTCAAATCGCCGCAATGGACGGTCGGCAAGAATTTCGACGGCACCGGCCCGTTCGGCCCGGTCTTCGTCACCGCCGACGAACTGCCTGCCGGCGCCAAGGGCCTGCGCTTGCAGACGCGGCTCAACGGCGAGATCATGCAGGACGCCAACACCGACGACATGGTGTTCGACATCGCCACCCTCATCGCCATCATCAGCGAGGCGATCACGCTGGAGAGCGGCGACGTCATCGTCGCCGGCACGCCGTCCGGCGTCGGCCAGTCGCGCAAGCCGCCGGTGTTCATGAAGGCCGGCGACCGCATCGAGGTCGAAATCGAGAAAATCGGCGTATTGTCGAACCCCGTCGTAGACGAATAGGAGGCCAGGCGATGACTGCAATCCACGGCTTCGTGAAGCCAAGCCGCCGACCCGGCGAACTCGGCGTCCACTCGCTCGACCATTTCCATTTCAACGTCCCCGATCTCTCGGTAGCGCAGAATTTCTATGGCGAGTTCGGGCTCGACCTTCAGGCCGGCGCCAACCGGCTCGCCATGCGCACCTTCGGCAATCCCCAGGTCTGGGGCTCGATTGGCGAAGGCCCGCGCAAGAAGCTCGGCTATTTGAGCTTCGGCGCCTATGAGGAGGACATCGACCGCTTCGCCGAGCGGCTGAAGGCGATGGGAATCGCCCGCCTCGACCCGCCGCCGGGCATCGATTCCAACGGCCTGTGGTTCCTCGATCACGACGGCACGCCGGTCGAGATCAGCGCCGCGGCGAAAGTGTCGCCGAACGAGAAATCGACCTTCGCCCAGCTAAGTGGCGCCCCTGGCCAGCGCGGCGCGCCGGCGCGTTCGGCGGTCAAGCGCACCTATCCGCGCCGCCTCGCGCATGTGCTGCTGTTCACCCGCGACGTGCGCAAGGCGATCGAGTTTTACACGCGCGTGCTCGGCCTCAGGCTGTCCGACCAATCCGGCGACAACATCGCCTTCCTGCACGGCATCCACGGCAGCGATCATCACATGATCGCCTTCGCGCGCTCCGATGCGCCCGGTCACCATCATTTCAGTTGGGACGTCGGCAGCGTCGACGACATTGGCGCCGGCGCCATGCACATGCTCGACAAGGGCTTCGCCAAAGGCTGGGGGCTCGGCCGGCACGTGCTCGGCTCGAACTTCTTCCATTATGTGCAAGACCCCTGGGGCAGCTTCTGCGAATATTCCGCCGACATCGACTATGTTCCGGTCGATTGCGACTGGCCGTCGGGCGATCATCCGGCGGAGGATTCGTTCTACGTCTGGGGGCCGAACGTGCCGGCCGATTTCGTACACAATTACGAAGCCTGAGCGTCGTCGGGCCGCAGCGCTGCGCTTCCGGGCCGCCGTTCCCCGACGGCGGTCGCCGAGCCTCGGCGCGCCGCGGCGCGGGATTGGCTAATCTCGCCTCGAAGCGGGCGAACACAGGCGCCGTCTTGGCGAGCCAGCCGTAGCTACTCGACTCGCCGCAACACCGCCCCCTTGGCAAACAAAAAAATCCTCCACGCAGGGATGGCTTTGGCTCGCACTCGCTATGATGATGCGAACTGAAAGCCAGGCTCTACCGCAAAATCAAAAAATCCCAGGAGGAAACCATGAACCTGCACGATAGCGCCAACCGCCTGTTGTCGGACGCCTGCGAGGCCGGACTGGTGCCGGGCGTCGTAGCGATGGCCACCGACCGCGACGGAATCATCTACGAAGGCGCCTTCGGCGAGCGCACGCTCGGCGGCGGCGAGGCGATGACCGTCGACACCGTCGGCTGGATCGCCTCGATGACCAAGGCCCTCACTTCCGTCGCCGCCATGCAACTCGTCGAGCGCGGCAGGCTCGACCTCGACGCGCCCGCCGCCAAGGTCGTGCCCGACATCGCCGAGTTGAAGGTGCTGACCGGCTTCGCCGCCGACGGCGCGCCGCAGCTTCGGCCGGCCAAGCGGCCGATCACGTTGCGCCATCTGCTCACCCACACTTCCGGTTGCAGCTACGAGATCTGGAACTACGACATGGGCAAGGTGCAGGCGGCGCTGGCCATTCCGAGCGTCACCGAATGCAAGAACAAGGCGCTTGCGCTGCCGCTGGTCGCCGATCCCGGCGAACGCTGGGAATATGGCGTCAGCATCGATTGGGCGGGCAAGATGATCGAGGCCGTCTCCGGCCTCAAGCTCGGGCAATTCCTCAAGGTGAACCTGTTCGACCCGCTCGGCATGACCAGCACCGCCTTCAAGATCACCCCTGACATGCGTAGCCGCCTCGCCAGCACGCATCTGCGCGGCGCCGACGACACGCTCAGCGTGTTCCGGTTCGAAATCACCCAGGAGCCGGAATTCGAGATGGGCGGCGGCGGGCTCTATGGCACGATCGGCGACTATCTCCAGTTCATCCGCATGATCCTCAACGGCGGCCAACTCGGCCCGCAGCGGGTATTGAAGCCGGAGACGGTGCAGTTGCTCGGCCTCAACCACATGGGCTCGAACCGCGTCCGGCTGTTGAAGGCCGCCATCCCGCTGACCAACGACGCCGAGTTCTTCCCCGGCGTCGAAAAGAGCTGGGGCCTCGGGTTCCAGATCAACGATGCGCCGGTGTTCACCGGCCGCCCGGCTGGCGGCTTGATGTGGGCGGGCCTGGCCAATTCCTTCTTCTGGATCGACCCCAAGACCGGCGTCGGCGGCGCCTTGCTGACGCAGATCTTCCCGTTCGCCGATAAGGAATCGGTGCCGCTCTATTACGCCTTCGAGGCGGCGGTCTACGATAGCCTGCAATAAGAGCATGGGGCGGTCACTTGACCGCGCTTCAGCGCCGTCCCAATCAAGCAAAACACCGTCATGGCGAGCGCAGCCAAGCCACTCGTCTTTCGGCGATCGTCCGCCGATACGGCGTCGGACATCGGGACGACGGCGCGGCGCGGCTGCTGTTTGCCGAGCGCGTGGAGCCGGTGTGCAGCCCGGCGCTCGCCGCCGGCTGCCGCAAATCGCCGCGTTGGTTCGAGGCGGCGCTCCGGTGGTCCCGAACGAGGCGTTCTACATCGTCGCCGCCGCGCGGCCGTGCTTGCATGGCTCGGCGCCGATGCCGACCTGCCCTAAAACGCGCGTCATATCAAAGGCCGCCTGCGCGCGACGCGTCTCCGCCGAGGCCCGCAAACGCATAGCGACAATCGCCGGTTCTTGCGCGTCCGCCAACATGCGTTACCATCGGCATCGAACCGGGGGACTGGAAACAGCCGCAAGGCGGCGGCGGGCGATGTTTGGCGATGACGCCCGTTGCGACGCAACTCGCCCACGAACTCGATTGCAATCATGTCAAATTCAACCACAATTTACAGACCCCGTACTTTCGTCAACCGCGCGATGCGCCCAGGATTTGCCAGATGAGCCCGCAAATCGCCGCGTCGGCCTATGCGGCCTCGACCTGGATTCTCCCGCTGGTGATCGCCATAACCTTTCACGAAGCCTCGCACGGATTTGTGGCGAGGCTGTTCGGCGACGAAACCGCCTGGCGGCTGGGGCGGGTCAGCTTCAATCCGCTCAAACATATAGATCCGTTCGGCACCGTCCTGCTGCCGGGGCTGCTGCTGCTGACGCGGGCGCCATTTCTGTTCGGCTACGCCAAGCCCGTTCCGGTCAATTTCCGCGCGCTGCGCCACCCCAAGCGCGATTCGGTTTTCGTCGCCGCGGCGGGACCGGCGATGAACCTGGCGCTGGCGACATTGAGCGCCGTCGTCGTCCATCTGATGGCCTATGTGCCGACAGCCGCACAGCCCTGGGCGCTGAGCAATCTCATCAACTCGCTTCAGATCAATGTCTTCCTGGCGGTGTTCAATCTGATGCCGATCCCGCCGCTCGACGGCGGCCGCATCGCCGTCGGCCTGCTGCCAGAACCGCTATCGAAGCCGCTGGCCGCCCTTGAACCCTACGGCATGCTTATTCTCATCGCCTTATTGCTGATCGCGCCGATGCTGAGCGCACAGACGGGGATGGACCTTGGTTTCGTCTGGCGTTGGGTGACAAACATCACCGGCTGGATCATAGCTGGAATTCTTCGTATCACGGGGCTCAGCTAGCGCTAAGCCGACCCGTCGTCGCGGATATAAAGGGAGTGCCGCCATGAACCAATCTGGGGCCTTGCCGACGCTGATCTCGTCTTTGATCGTCGCCATCGGCGCCGCGGTCGCCTTCGCCGCCTATTCTCCTCACGAGTATGCGACGTCTGTTGCGATCCTCCTCGTCGCGATCGTTGCGGCGTCGATCAGTTCGTCGGCCATCAAGGTCGCAAATCAGTGGGACCGCGCGGTCATTCTGCGCCTCGGCCGTTTCCGCTCGCTGGAGGGCCCCGGACTGTTCCTGCTCATTCCCATCATCGAGACCGTCGCTTATTGGATCGACACCCGCGTCATCACCAGCGCCTTTACGGCGGAGAAAACCCTGACCAAGGACACCGTGCCCGTCGACGTCGACGCCGTGTTGTTCTGGAAGGTCACGGACCCGAAAAAGGCCGCCCTCGACGTCGCCGATTACCGGACAGCGATAAACTGGGCCTCGCAGACGGCGCTTCGCGACGTCATTGGCAAGACGATGCTCGCCGACATGCTGGAGGGACGCGAAGTCATCAGCGCCGACCTGCAAAAGATTATTGACGCGCGCGCTGAGCCCTGGGGCGTCAACGTCATTTCCGTCGAGGTCAAGGATGTTCACATACCGCCAGCGCTCGAAGACGCAATGTCGATGCAAGCGCAGGCGGAGCGCGAGCGTCAGGCGCGCGTCATCCTCGGCGATTCCGAACGTCAGGTGGCGGAGAAATTCGGCGAGGCGGCGAAGTCCTACGCCGACAATCCGACCGCGCTCCATTTGCGCGCCATGAACATGCTGTATGAGGGCCTGAAGGGCAAGAACGCGACGATCGTCATCGTACCGAGTTCAGCCGTCGAATCGATGCAACTGGGCGCCGTGACAGGCGTGACCGCGTTGACCGAGGCGCTGAAGTCGCGCGGATCGAGCGCCGGCGTTTCGGACACATGAACGCCGAGGCCGGCCGCCGCGCGTTTCTCGCCGTGGCGCGGCGTGCGTAGGCCCGGCTAGCGGCGGTGACGGCATCCAACCGCCGAGCAGACAGTCGGCAGCGTTTCCCGGCAACGCTCAGGGTTGCTGCGCCACGGCAAGGACCTCCGCTGTCTCGCCGCCGCGTCGGTCAACTCGGCGAATAGCAACCCTTTTCTTAGCTTTTCGCTTTGGCGCCCAAACGCGGATTGGGCCGAGATTAGAACGATTGCAAAATGGCTGCAACGACTCCAAATCAGCGCCACAGTGATTGGCGCCCGTAGTCTCCGGGAATATCTGCGACTTGCCGCCATTCAAGACGAGCGGCAGGAGATTACGATGACCAGGCGCGCATCTGTGTGGCCAAAAGCGGCGCTGCCTGCAAGCTCCAGCGCGTTCTCGATGTCGCTCTGCGCGATCGACTCCGACGCCGATTTTCTCCGAACCCGATGAGCGACGCGACCGCCTGCCGGCGCCGGCGCCGGCGCCGCAGTTTCGCAAGGCGGATCGCGAGCGCGCCAGCCAATAACAACGCCGAGGCATCGCAAAACCCCCCGTCCGCTCTGGCCGACGCGCCGCAGCGAGAGCTTCGCCAAGGCAGCCGACCAATATCGGGCGACCGCGCAGCTTCAGGTCGAGTGGGACGCGCGAGCCGCGTTCAATCCCTGTCGTGGGCGCCTAGATCCAAGTTCGCCGACCAACCAAATCTCCGACGAATTACTCGCTGACGCGCACGCGCCGGCGCCCAGTTCCAGAACTCGTGAAGGAAAAGCAGCATGTCGTTCAAAGCCGTCTTGTGCAATTTCGCCGCTGTGGCGGCTGTGACGGCGTTAAGCGCCGGCCCGGCGAGCGCGGAAAGCATGCTCCAGGGTTTCAAGCGTCTTTCGACTGTCGCCTCGACGATTCCCGACAATGGCGACCTAAACCCTTATGCGGTTTTCGTCGCGCCGGCATTCTCCGGCGTCATCCAGAAGGGCGATGTACTCGTCGATAATTTCAACAACGGCAAGAACCTTCAGGGGACCGGCGCCTCAATCGTGCTGGTCAATCCCGAAACCCGCGCGATGAAGTTGTTCGCGAAGTTACCGCAGAACCTCAGCCAATGCCCGGGCGGCATCGGGCTCTCGACGGCGATGGCGATGTTGCGCTCGGGTTGGGTAATCGTCGGCTCGACGCCTTCCACCGACGGCACGACCGCCACCAAGGGCCAGGGCTGCCTGTTGGTGTTCGATTCCAACGGCAAGTTGGCGACCGTCTGGGCGGACGCTGAGATCAACGATCCCTGGGGCAACATGGCGGTGGTCGACAAAGGCGATTCCGCGACGCTGTTCATCTCCATGTCGGGCTTCGACGTACTCAGCGCCGACATCAAGGACAAGAAGGGCGAATCCGTCACCGTGCGCAAGGCCACGGTGATGCGGCTTCAGCTCAAAATCGCGCCCGGCGCGCCGCCGAAGGTGGTGAACCGCACCGTTGTCGCCAGCGGCCTGGCGCAGCGCGCCGACAAGGACGTATTCCTGATTGGGCCAACCGGTCTGGCGCTCATCGGTTCGACGCTCTATGTCTCCGACACCGCGGACAATCGGATCCTGGCGATCCCCGACGCGTTGAAGCGCACGACTAGCGCCGGCGCGGGCCGCACGGTCACGCATGACGGCATGCTAAAACGACCGCTCGCCCTCGTCGCCACGCCGAATGGCCATCTGTTGACGACGAACGGCAAGAACGGCCAAATCGTCGAGATCGACCCCGCCGACGGCAAGCAACTCGCCGCGCGATGGGTGGACACTGACCAGGCCCAGCAGCCGCCCGGCAACGGCGATTTGTTTGGCTTGGCGCTCTCTCCTAAAGGCGATGCGATCTACTATGTCGAAGACGATACGAACATGTTGGCCAAGGTTTCGAAATGAGCGAACGCCCTGACCGCGCCACGCGGCGCGGGTTTCTCTCCGCTTTCGCCGGCGCTGCGGCGCTGGCGGGTCTGCCGCCGTCATCGGCGGCGGCGCAAACGACGAAGGCGAGCGTCGAGCCGTTTTACGGCGCCCATCAGGCTGGCATCGTCACGCCCGTGCAAACCCACGCCTATTTCGCCGCCTTCGATCTGACGACGGCCAAGCGCGGCGAGGTCGCAGCGCTCTTGCGGGATTGGTCGCAGTCCGCCGCCCGGTTGACAATTGGCGAGCCGGCGCTCGGCGTCGGCGAGGGCGACTACGCCGCCGCGCCGGATGCGACGGAGATGAGCGGCCTCGATCCCGCGCGGTTGACGATCACCTTCGGCTTCGGGACCGGCTTGTTCGAGCAGGACGGGCGCGACCGCTTCGGCTTAAAGTCGCTGCGGCCCGAAGCTTTCGTCGAGTTGCCGAAATTTCCAGGCGACCAACTCGCGCCGGCGCGCACTGGAGGGGACTTGTTGGTACAGATTTGCGCCGACAATCCGCAGGTCGCCTTTCATGCCGGCCGTGCGCTGGCGCAGCGCGCCTATGGCGTCGCCGCGCTGCGCTGGGTCCAATCGGGCTTCGTCTCCAATTACGGGCCGGGCAAGACACCGCGCAACCTGATGGGCTTTAAGGATGGCACCGCCAATCCGCGTGCCGACAGCCCGCAGGCCATGAACGAAGTTGTCTGGGCGGGTGCGGAAGCGCCGGTATGGATGCGTGGCGGCTCTTATGTCGTGGTGCGGCGCGCGCGCATGGCGCTTGAACATTGGGAGCGCACGAAGGTCGCGTTTCAGGAGCAGACGTTCGGGCGAGACAAACTCTCCGGCGCGCCGTTAGGGCGCAAAGGCGAATTCGACGCCGTCGATCTTGCCGCGGTGGACAAAGACGGCAATCCGATCATCCCCGAGAATTCGCATGTCGGCCTCGGGCGACGGGCGACGGAAGCGGGCCATCGAATTTTGCGGCGCGCCTTTTCCTACGACGACGGCGCCAACATGATCGCCGAGCGCTGGCCGCCGTGGCGGCAAGGCATGGAATTCGACGCCGGGCTGGTCTTCGTCTGTTTCCAGCGCGATCTGAGAACGGGCTTCATCCCGATTTTCGAAAAGATGTCGCGCTTCGACATGTTGAACCAGTTCGTCACCAACACCGGCGGCGGGCATTGGGCCTGTCCCGGCGGCGCGCGCGAAGGAGATTATATCGGCCGCGCTTTGTTGGAGACGTGAGGCAGGTTGCGATAGCCGTCCATCGCCCGCGCCGGCGATTGTGGCGTATTGGGCATTACCGATATGAGGTGCGGCCGGCGGTGGTTTCCAGTTCCATCAAGGCCGGCCAAATTCAAACGTGGCCGAGTCCGACGCGCGTCGGGCGTCGCTGCGTAATCATCGGCGGCTCGCTTCGCGGAGAAAATCTTGGATGCGCTCCGCGGTTTTATTGAGATGCGTCTGCATGGCGGCCGCGGCGCGCTCGGGGTCGCGAGCGCAGACCGCCTCGCAGATGGCGAGCAACATCGTCATAAACGGCTCGTGGTCTTTTGGCGCCATTTCACCAAGTCCCTCATCCCCTCCATCATCTTTTCCGTGCCGTTTCGATCCCGCCCGTCAACGCCGCCGCTGAACGAGCCGGTTGTCGAGTTCGACCGCAAGCACGGAGCGTACAAGGGCAACATCGTCGAGATCCAGGGTGAACTGGGCTCTTTCGACCGAGGAGGGTAAATGGTCAAACGACGGCGGTCGTCGGGTGATGCAGGGATTTCTACAGCGCTTCTCCAACGATCAGATGGACGTCATTTTCACCTATGCAGACGCTTCCGGCTTAGGGGCCGTTCAGGCAATCAAGGCGGCGGGCAGAAATGAATTGCTCGATGGGCGCATAGATTCGAAGGACGGGGACGTCAATTTCATCAAGTATGTGGCCAACGGACAGGCCATGATGTCAATGGAGTGCCCTCCCTACTACGGCGCTTTCGCAATCCCCGAAGCCATCGAATATCTCAACGGGACCCTGCAGACGAAAGGCATCCAATATCTTGACCTTCGGCCCTGGCCCAATCCAGCCGCCCCGAGTCTTCTCAGCGTTTCAGGCGCCGATTTGAAGGCGATTCTCGAGAAGCAGATAAAGTACACTGAAGACCACAAATCGCCCCTCATTCCTCCAGAGACCTGTGATTACAAGGAGCTTCACTTCGACGTCTCGAAGGTGGAGGGCTACAGCGACGTCATGGCGCACTCGAAATCTGGAGAGTCCTAACTGAAGATAGAGCGGAAAACCGTGGCTTTTTCGATGAAGGCTTGGATGTTGTCGTGGAAATGGTGGCAGGCCCTCAGCGACAGATCAACCATTTCGACGACCTTGGAGACGACCTTGGTGCGCCGACGAAATCTCGCGACGAAGTGGCGAATATTGCTGTTGTCTTGTTCGATGGAGACGGTCAGGTCTTTGCCTGTGAAGAGTTGGT
>DATNDU010000105.1:0-5105 GCA_035606915.1 Roseiarcus sp.
GCCAACTCGGCCCGAAGAAGCGCGCCGGCGACCGTCAGGTGCCGGAGGGTTTCTATTCGATCACGCCCGGGCAGATGAACCCGAATTCGCACTATTACCTGTCGTTCAACGTCGGCTATCCCAACGCTTACGATCGCGCCTGGGACCGCACCGGCGCCGACATCATGGTGCATGGCATCTGCTCCTCGGCCGGCTGCTTCTCGATGACCGACCCGCAGATCGAGGAGATCTACGCTCTGGCGCGCGAGGCGTTCAACGGCGGCCAGCGCGAGATTCAGTTCCAGTCCTACCCGTTCCGGATGACGACGGCGAACCTCGCCAAGGAGCGGCTCGACCCCAACATCGCATTCTGGAAGCAACTGAAGAACGGCTATGACCATTTCGAGGTGACGAAAGCGGAAGTGCCAGTCACCGTCTGCAACCGTCACTACGTGTTCGGCGCCAAGGCTGTGGGCGAGTATTCGGCGCGCGGCGCCTGCCCGAAGCTGATCCGCGAGGAGGCCACCGAGACCGCGGTCGCCGCGCTGGAGCGCAAGGACGACGCGCAGGTCGCCGCCCTGGTCGCCAAGGGCGTCAGGCCGATCCGTCTCGTCTACGCCGACGGCGGCCAGAACCCCTATTTCGCCAACAAGGGCCTCGACGAAAGCCGCCCCGACGCGCTGGCTGAAGGTCCGCGCGAGATCGTGCTCGGCAATGACGGCAAGCCGTTGCCGGCAGTGGTTGAAGTCGCGAGCGCCGCCTCTGTCAAGACCGCGCTTTCCAAGGGCAAGCATAAGGGCGCGAAGGGCGCGCCGGCGCCGGCGGCGGCGACGACGGTGATCGCCGCCGCGCCCGCCTCCCACGGCGGATTTTTGGAGAGTGGCAAGAGCCTGATGAACAAGCTGTTCCGCACCGCGAGCGATGCGTCGCCGGCGGTGCAGGTCTACGAGCCGCAGAGCCCGATCCCCTCCGACGCGCCGCTGCCGCCGCGCCGCGCCGCCTCGCTCGACGCACCGGTGCGCATGGCCGCCTTGCACGAAGACGCGCGCAAGCGCGCCGACGCCGACGCGCAATAGTATCAGCGGCCTTGTGGACCAACCGCCGTCTTGACCGCGCTTGTCCCGGTCATCCACGCCGTCGAGCCTTCGTCCCGTTCCCATAAGGAACCGAGGTGGAGGAGATAGGCGCCGACCTTCGCAGGAGCGGCGCGACGTGGATGCCCGGGCACAACGAGGCAGCGCGACCGGCCGTTAATATATCCGAGCGTCCGCGCCCCGATTGTCGTGATTGCGAATCCCGCTCAGCAGCGCTCGAAGCCGCGCTTCAGCTCCCAATCGGTGACGCGGCGGTCGAACTCGGCTTGCTCCCATTCGGCGGCGTGGACGTAGTGATCGATTACCGCCTCGCCGAAGGCGGCGCGCAGCATCGTCGAGTCGCGCAGCTTTTGCGTCGCCGCGCGCAGCGTGCGCGGGATTTCCCTTAAATCGGCGCTGTAGGCGTCGCCGACGAACGGCGGCTCCAACTCCGCTTCGCCCTCGACGCCCGCCAGCCCGGCGGCGATCAGCGCCGCAAAGGCGAGATAGGGGTTGAGGTCGGCGCCGCCTATGCGACATTCGATGCGCGCCGCCTTCGTGCCTTGCCCGCACAGGCGAAAGCCGGCGGTGCGGTTGTCGACGCTCCACACCGCCTTCGTCGGTGCGAACGTGGCGGACTGGAAGCGCTTGTAGGAATTGATGAACGGGGCGAGGAAATAGGCGATGTCGGCGGCGTGCGCGAGCTGGCCGGCGAGGAAACGGCGCATCAGCGCCGACATGCCGCGCGGCGCATCGGCGTCGAAGAACAGCGGCGCGCGGCCGTTGAGATCCCACAGCGACAGATGGATGTGGCTCGACGAGCCGGCGAGATCGTCGCGCCACTTGGCCATGAAAGTGACCGCCTTGCCCGCGGCATGGGCGATCTCCTTGACGCCGTTCTTGAGGATGACGTGGCGGTCCGCCATCTCCAGCGCCTCGGCGTAGCGCACGTTGATTTCTTCCTGTCCCGGCCCCCATTCGCCCTTGGAGCTCTCGACCGGCACGCCGGCGCCGTGCAGCCCGTTGCGGATCGCCCGCATCACCGGCTCCTCCTTCGAGGTCTGGAAGACGTGATAATCCTCGATGTAATAGCCGGCGGTCTTGGCGTCGCGATAGCCGCGCGCGAACAGCGCCTCGTAAGTCTCGTCAAGCAGATAGAATTCGAGTTCCGAGGCGCAGAACGCCTTCAGGCCGCGCTCGGTCAGCCGCGCGATCTGGCGCTTGAGGATGGCGCGCGGGCTGTGCGGCGCGTCGTCTGCGCGAGCATCGACGACATCGGCGACCGTCAGCGCCGTCCCCGGCAGCCAGGGGATGCGGCGCAGGGTCGACAGATCCGGCCGCAGCGCGAAATCGCCATAGCCCTGGCGCCAGCTTGCGGCGGCGTAGCCGGGGACCGGCTGCATCTCGATGTCGTTGGCGAGCAGGTAGCAGCAGGCGTGGGTCTCGTCATGCGCGCTCTCGACGAAATGCTCGGCGTGGAAACGCTTGCCGACGAGTTGGCCCGCCATATCGGCGAAGGCGACGATCACCGTGTCGATCTCGCCGGAAGCGACGGCGCTCTTGAGCCTCTCGAACGACAACATGCCGCGCATGCGATTCCCCCGCTTCGCCACGCCAATTTGGCGCCTTGCGCGCCGCGCGTCGAGGAGGAGGACGCTATTTCGCGACCGAGAACGTCATCGAGCTACGACCGCGCCGGCCCCTGGCGAAGCTGTGGCGGCGCCGGCTCGGGCCGCGCGCGGCAGGCGCCACGCCGACATGGACAGCCCGCGCCTTCGGCCCATGCGCCGCCAGGCAGGCGTTATAGGCGAGCGCGCTGGCGTATTTGGCGCAATCGGCCGCCGCGGTCGGCGCGCCGACGAACAGGCCGAGGGCGATGGCGATCAACGCGGTCTTCATGCCCGTAACCTCGCCCCGGTTTTCTTGGCGACTTCGGCGACCACCTTGGCGACCGCGGCGTCGATCTCGGCCTCCGT
This sequence comes from Roseiarcus sp., assembly GCA_035606915.1. Taxonomy (GTDB): domain Bacteria; phylum Pseudomonadota; class Alphaproteobacteria; order Rhizobiales; family Beijerinckiaceae; genus Roseiarcus. The sequence continues at coordinate 3,029 of DATNDU010000105.1, forward strand.
CAGCGTGCGCTCGCGCGGCTGGAGGACGACGTTGACGGCGATCGACTTGTGGCCCTCCGGCAGGCCGGGGCCGCGATAGACGTCGAACACCTCGGCGCCTGCCAGCAAGGCGCGGTCGGCGCCGAGCGCCGCCTTGAGAACATCGCCCGCCCGCGTCGCCTCGGCGGTGACGAAGGCGAGGTCGCGGGCTACTGGCATGAACTCGGCGCGGTCGAGCTTCGGCTTGGCCTTGGTCGGCCGCGTCTTGGGGGCGGGAATGGCGTCCAGGGTGATCTCGAAGGCGACCAGCGGGCCGGCGACGTCGAGCCTCTCGCAGGCCGCCGGGTGCAATTCGCCGAACCAGCCGATGACGTTCTTCGGCCCGAATTGCAGCGTCGCGCAGCGGCCGGGGTGCAGGAAGGCCGGCCCGCCGGGGACGATCTGCACGGCCGCCGCCGGCACGGCGAGCGCCGCCAGCAGGGCGAGCACGTCGCCCTTGGCGTCGAACACATCGACGCCGCCGCCGCCGCTCCAGTGCCGCCCTTCGCCCTGACGCTTGGCAAGGCCGCGCCGCAGCGCCGCCGCCGCCATGCGCTGGTCGTCCTCGCCGGCGCCGAGGAACACCTGGCCGACCTCGAACAGCGCGACATCGCCGAAACCGCGCCGCGCGTTGCGCTCGGCCGCCGCCGCGAGGCCGGGAAGCAGGCTCGGGCGCATGTCCGACATGTCTGCGGCGATCGGGTTGGCGAGCGCCAGCGCCGCACCGCCGCCGCCGAACAGCGCCGCGTGCGGCTGCGAGATGAACGACCACGTCACCGCCTCGTCGAGGCCGAGGGCGGCGAGCGCGCGCTTGGCGGTGCGGGTGCGCTTCTGCAACAGCGTCAGCACCGGCGCCGGCAAGCCCGGCGTCGGGCGCGGCAGCGGCGTCAGCGGCACGCGGCCGAGGCCGGCGATGCGCACGATCTGCTCGACGATGTCAGCCTTGCCGTCGATGTCGGGCCGCCAGTTGGGGACGATGGCCTGCCCGTTCTCCAGGCCGAAGTCGAGGCGGGCGAGGATCGCCTCGCCCTCGGCCTGCGCAATGTCGAGGCCGGTGAGGCGCTTGACTTCGCTATAGGGGAAAGCGACGCGCCTTAGTGGGCGAACCGGGTCGCCGGCGACCCGCAGCCGCGACGGCTCGCCGCCGCAGAACTCCAGGATGAGCGAGGTCGCGAGTTCCGCGCCGGGGACGCAGAAATCCGGGTCGACGCCGCGCTCGAAGCGATAGCGCGCGTCGGTGACGATGCCTAAATCGCGGCCGCTGCGGGCGATGTTGTTGGGGTCCCACAACGCGCTTTCGATCAGCACGTCGGTGGTCGCCTGATCGCAGCCGGAGTGTTCGCCGCCCATGATGCCGGCGATCGATTCGAGGCCGTTGTCATCGGCGATGACGACGTTCGCGTCGGTGAGCGCATAGCTGCGCCCGTCGAGCGCCACGAGGCTTTCGCCGGCCCGGGCGCGGCGCACGACGAGATCGCCCTTGACTTTGTTGGCGTCGAACACATGCAACGGCCGGCCGCGATCGAAGGTCAGATAATTTGTGATATCGACCAGCGCGTTGATCGGGCGCAGGCCGATGGCGCGCAGGCGCCGTTGCATCCATTCCGGCGAGGCGCCGTTGCGCACGCCGCGCACCAGCCGCAGCGCGAACGCCGGGCAGAGCTTCGCGTCAAGGTCGAGCTTGACGTCCACCGGGCAGTCGAAGGCGCCGGGAACGGCGACGACGGGCGGGGTTTTCAGCGTGCCGAGGCCGGCGGCGGCGAGATCGCGGGCGATGCCGCGCACGCCGAGGCAGTCGGGACGGTTCGGCGTGATGGCGACTTCGACCACCGCATCGTCGAGACCCAGCGCCGCCGCGGCGGGGCTTCCAACCTTCGCCTTCGGGTCGAGCTCGATGATGCCGCTATGCTCGTCGGACAGCTGGAGCTCGCGCTCCGACAGCAGCATGCCGTTCGACTCGACGCCCCTGATCTTGGCCTTGGTCAGCGTGAGGTCGATGCCTGGCACATAGCTGCCGACCGGCGCGAACACGCCCTTCATGCCGGCCCGCGCGTTCGGC
>DATNDU010000106.1:0-23582 GCA_035606915.1 Roseiarcus sp.
GTGGCTTGGGTCTATCTTGTTGTCGCGGGCGGTCTCGAAGTCGTTTGGGCCTTCGCGATGAAGCAATCGGACGGCTTCAGCCGGATTGGGCCGACCAGCGTCACGATCGCAGCGATGCTCGGAAGCGTTGGCCTTCTCGCGCTCGCAATGCGAACGCTGCCTCTCGGTACGGCCTATACAATCTGGACAGGCATCGGCGCCATTGGCGCGTTCGCGACCGGAATTGTGGTGCTTGGCGAGGAAGCGACCACGACCCGGCTCATCGCAGCGACGCTCATCGTCGCCGGCCTGGCGATGATGAAACTCAGCAGTCCTCATTAGTTTGTTTGCGCGCGACCCCTCGCGCGCTCGCAGCCGCCCCGATCCCGCTAGCCGCTGATCCGCTCGACTTTGCTGACCACTGGCCGGTCGCGCAATTGCGCGATGACAGCGTTGAGATGTTGAATGTCCGACACCTCCAGATCAAACCGTATCTCGCGGAAATCCGGCCCGGTCGGGTTGAAGACGACGGAATCGATGTTGGCCCCGGTCTCGCCGATGGTGGTGGCGACGGCGCCCAGCGCGCCCGGCTCGTTGAGCGTCGTCACCAGGATCTGCGTCGGAAACAGCGACTTCTTCGCCTTGTCCAAATCCCAGCGCACATCGAGCCATTGCTCCGGCCGGTCGTCGAACTCGATGAGCGAGGGCGAGTGGATGGGATAGATGGTGATGCCCTCGCCCGGCGTGCGGATGCCGACGATGCGCTCGCCCGGCACCGCGCCGCCCTTCGGGGCGAAGCGCACCGGCGTATCGAAATCGAGCCCGCGCAGCGGCAACGTCGAATCCTGGCCGGGCGCGCGAAACACCAGTTGGTTCGCCTTGGCGAGGCCGAACCAGCCGCTCTCGTTGGGCGAAATCGCCGGCCCCGCTTTCCGCTCCTCCTGGAAATCGGGATACAGGGCGCGCACCACGTCGGCGGAATAGATCTCGCCGCGCCCGACGCCGATGAACACGTCGTCGATGGAATGGCGGGCCAGACGCGGCAGCGCCGACTTGAGCCTGGCGTCGGAAAACGTGCGTCCCGCCCGCTCGAAAGCGCGCTCGACGATCTGGCGTCCCAAGCCGCCGAACTGGGCTTTCGCCGCCTCGCGGGTGGCGCGCTTGACCGCCGCCCGCGCTCGGCCGGTGACGACGATGGAATCCCACGCCGCCGGCGGCGTGCGGCTGGCGGAGCGGGTAATCAGCACCTCGTCGCCGTTGTGCAACGTCGAGATCAAAGGCGCGATGCGGCCGTTGATCTTGGCCCCGACGGCGGAATTGCCGACGTCGGTGTGAACGGCGTAGGCGAAGTCGATCGCCGTGGCGCCGCGTGGCAGCGCAATGAGCCGGCCCTTCGGCGTGAAGCAGAACACCTGATCCTGGAACAGCTCCAGCTTGGTGTGTTCCAGGAACTTCTCGGAATCGTCGCTCGACAGCGCCTCGATGATCTGGCGCAGATTGCGGTAGGCGCCGCTCTCGCCCGTGTCGATGGCGCTGCGCCCGTCCTTGTAGAGCGCATGGGCGGCGATGCCGTATTCGGCGATCTCGTGCATGTCGAAAGTGCGGATCTGCAATTCGACGCGCTGCGAGCCGGGGCCGACGACGGTGGTGTGGATCGAGCGATAATCGTTCTGCTTCGGCGTCGAGATATAGTCCTTGAAGCGGCCCATGACGCTCGGCCACGTCGTATGCGCGACGCCCACCGCCTCGTAGCAGTCCTCGACTTTGTCGACCAGGATGCGGAAGCCGTAGACGTCGGAAAGCTGCTCGAATGAAATCTGGTTGCGCTCCATCTTGCGCCAGATCGAATAGGCCAGCTTCTGGCGGCCATGCACGTCGCATTTGATGCCGCGGCGGGCGAACTGGTCCTTCAGTTCGTCGGCGATGCGGGCGATGATCGGGCCGTTCTTGGCCTTCAACTCCTCCAGCCGCGACATGATGAGCGCGTGCGCCTCGGGCATCAGGTAGCGGAACGCCAGATCCTCCAATTCGCCGCGCAGGCCCTGCATGCCCATGCGGCCGGCCAGCGGCGCGTAAATCTCCAGCGTGTCCTGGGCGATGCGGGCGCGCTTGGCCGGCGGCACGAAATGCAGCGTGCGCATGTTGTGCAGACGGTCGGCGAGCTTGATCAGCAGCACGCGGGCGTCGTCGGCGATGGCGAGCAGCAGCTTGCGGAAGTTCTCCGCTTGCACCGCGTGTTTGGAAGCGAAATCGAGCTTGTTGAGCTTGGTGAGGCTGTCGACGAGGCCGCCGATCTCGACGCCGAACACGCGGTCGAGTTCCTCGCGCGTGACCTGCGTGTCCTCGATCGTGTCGTGCAGCATGGCGGCGGCGATGGTGGCGTCGTCGAGCTTGAACTCGGTCAGAATGGCGGCGACTTCGAGCGGATGCGAGAAATAGGGATCGCCGCTCGCCCGCTTCTGCGCGCCGTGCGCCTGCATGGCGAACACATAGGCGCGGTTGAGCAAATCCTCGTCCGCCTGCGGATTATAGCGCCGGACTCGTTCGACCAGTTCGTACTGCCGCATCATGTTGAAAGTTCGCGCCTCGACGTTTTTTTAGGGGAGCCCAATCGACAGTATCGGGACGGGCTTCGGCGCGCGCAAGGGCTGTATGCGGCCGCCGGGGCGGCGGGCGCGCATTTTGGCGCCATGCGCGGCCAATATTGCGGCGGCGGCTCAGGCTCGGCGCGGCCAATCGTCGCTGGCGGCGATGCAAGCGGCTTGCGGGGATGGAAAAAAGCGGTCAAGATCGCGGCGAAATCCTGTTCGAGCGGGATGGGAAGCTATGGGAGGACAGGGCATGAATCATTCCCTTCACGGGGCAGGATTCGTTGCGGCGCTAGCGGTGGCGATGACGGCGGCGCCGGCTTTGGCCGACGAAGCGCCGATCAAGATCGGCGTCATTGCCGAGAATCAGGCGGTCGCCGGCTCCTCGATCCCGCAAGCCGCCCAACTCGCCGCTGACGAGATCAACGCCAAGGGCGGCGTCGGCGGCCGCAAGGTTGAGATCGTCTCCTACGACGACCATTCCTCCTCGGCTGAGGCGGTGCGCGCCTTCCAGCGCGCCGTCAGCGACGATCACGTCAACGCCGTCATCGCCAGCTACACCAGCGAGGTCGTGCTGTCGCTGGAGCCGTGGGCGGCGCGGCTGAAGACCGTGATGATTACGCCGGGCGCCGCCTCCGACGTCATCACGGAGAATATCGCCAAGAACTACAACGCCAACAAATATACGTTCCACGGCTATCTGACCTCGGGGTCTTTGGCGAAACTCGTCTGCGCTTCCGCCAAGGACATGCTGGTCGACGCCTATAAGATGAAGACCGCGGTGGTGATGAGCGAGGACGCCGCCTGGACCAAACCGCTCGACGCCGGCTACCTCAAATGCCTGCCCGAGATCGGCCTGAAAGTGCTCGACGAGATCCGCTTCTCGCCCGGCACCACCGATTTCACGCCGATCTTCAACAAGATCGAGGGGTTGAAGCCCGACGTCATCATCACCGGCATCAGTCATGTCGGCGTCCAGCCGACGGTGCAATGGAAGAGCCAGCAGGTGCCGTTCCCGATGTTCGGCATTTCCAGCCAGGCGACCAATTCGACGTTCTGGAAGGACACCAACGGCGCGGCCGACGGCGTGCTGTTTCAGGCGGTTTCCGGCCCGGGCGTCGCCGTCACCCCGAAGACGCTGCCGTTCGTCGCCGCCTTCGAGAAAAGGTTCGGCAATCTGCCGGCCTACGCCGGCTACACCGCCTATGACGAAGTCTACATGATCGCCGAGGCGGTGCAGCGCGCCGGCTCCACCAATAGCGACAAGCTGGTCGCCGCGATGGAGGCCACCGATTACGTCGGCACGATCGGCCGCATCGAGTTCCTGCCCAAGGGCGACCCCCACGTGCATGGACTGCGCATCGGCAAGGGCTTCATCACCGGGTTGTTCCTGCAATGGCAGAACGGCAAGCAGGTCAACCTGTGGCCGGCCAATCTCGCCAATGGCAAGATCAAGTTCCCGTCCTTCGTAAAGCTGGGCGCGGCGAAATAGGGCGGCTTTGAACGGGGGCGCCGGTGCGCGCGCGGCGAAAACACCAGACGCCGGCGCTGCGGCGCTGCGGCGTGAGTTGCAATCGCCCCGCGCGCCGGCGCGGCGCGGGCGTCAACCGAGCGGCGGGCTGATCCCTTGTTGCTCGGCTGGCAAATTCTCATCGACGGCTTCGCCATCTCCTCGCTCTACGCGCTGGGGGCGATAGGCTTCACGCTGATTTTCGGCGTCACCGGCGTGCTCAACCTCTCGCATGGCGGCCTCATGGTGGCGGCGGCGGTCGGGGCGTGGGCGGCAGGCGCCTACTGGGGCTTCGGCGCGCTGGCGAGCGCGGCGGTCGGCGTCGGCGTCTGTGTGGCGCTGGCGCTGGCGACCTACGCCCTGATCGTGCGCCGCCTGCAACTGACGACCAAGATCCGCGAGGAGGAGAAGGAGATTTTCATCCTCACCGCGACCCTGCTGTGGGGCATCATGATCCAGGAGGCGATCGCCTATTTCTTCACCGACAACGCCAAGACCGTGCTGCCGATCGTCGAGGGCGTGGTGAAACTGGTCGGCGTCCGGACGCCGAAAAACGAGCTGTTCACGGCGGCGGTGTGCTGGATCGCCATTCTGGCGCTATGGCTGGCGGTCAACCGCTCGCGCGCCGGCAAGATCCTGCTGGCGGCGTCGATGAACCCGCGCGGCGTGACGCTGCTCGGCGTCGAGTTGAGCCGGGTCTATCTCGCGGTGTGGGCGATCTACGGGCTGCTGGCGGGCGTGGCGGGCGTGCTGCTCGGCATGTTTCTCGGCGTCTCCTCCTATAGCGCCGGGCCGCTGACGGCGAGCGCGTTCTCGATCGTCGTGCTTGGCGGCCTCGGCTCGGTCTCGGGCTCGCTGATCGCGGCCTATGTCGTGGGCTATCTGGAGACCTTGACCGCCTATCTGATCTCGCCGGCCTATCGTGAGATTCCGGCGCTGCTGTTGCTGGTGATCGTCATGTATGTGCGGCCGCGCGGCCTATTGGGGCGGCGCTGAGATGGGGCGCGCCTTCGCTCCGGCGATCATCGCGCTGGCGGTGGCGTTTTGCCTGGCGTTCTTGCCGCTGTGGGTCTCCGGCTATGTTCTGGGACTACTGACGATCGCCTATTATTTCGGCGTTTTCTCGATGGCCTGGGATCTGTTGTTCGGCTTCGCCAACGAGGTCAATTTCGGCCCGACCTTTCTCATCGGCCTCGGCGCCTACACCGCCGGCATTCTCGACAGTCAATACCAGCCGCCGATCGCGATCTGCATCGCCGCCGGCGCGCTCGCCGCGGTGGTCGGCGGCGTGCTGCTGGCGCTTCCGGCGCTGAGGTTGCGCGGCCCCTACTTCGGCTTGACGACGCTGGTCGCGGTGCTGATCCTGCAAAATTTCGTCGTCGTGTTCGCCGATCTCACCGGCGGCGAGATCGGGCTCACGGTGCCCGACGTCATCAGCATCAACGCCAACGTCAACTATTGGATCGCGCTTGGCTTCATGAGCTTCAGCGGCCTGGTGCTCTACGGTCTGTCGCGCTCGCCGGTCGGGCTCATCCTGCAAGCGAGCGGGCAGGACCCGGTGCAGGCGGGGGCGCTCGGCTTCAACATTGTCAAGCACAAGCTGGCGAGCTTCGTCGTCTCGGCGTTCTTCTCCGGCCTCGCCGGCGCGCTGATGGTGTTCTATCTCGGCGTCGCCTCGGTCGGCACCTTCATCGACATCTCGGTCGGCGTGCAGGTGATCGTCGGCGCGGTGCTCGGCGGCCGGCGCACCATCCTGGGCGGCGCCATCGGCGCCATCTTCCTCATTGGCGCCGGCGAGTTGCTGCGCCCGCTCGGCGATCTCGCCACCTTCATCGTCTCCGCCATCGCGCTCGTCGTCGTGCTGGCGTTTCCCGGCGGTCTCATCGGCTTGGCGAGCCGCTCGCGGGGGGCGGCATGAAGGCGCTCGAAGTCGAGAGGCTGTCGAAGCATTACGGCGGCCTTGCCGCCGCGCGCGACATCAGCTTCTCCGTCGAGGGCGGCGAGATCCTCGCCCTCATCGGGCCGAACGGCTCCGGCAAGTCGACGGTGATGAAATCGATCCTCGGCGTCGAGCGGCCAAGCGCCGGCTCGGTGCGCGTCAACGGCGTCGAGGTCGCCGGCTGGCCGCCGCACAGAATCGCCCGCCTCGGCGTCGGCATGGTGTTCCAGCATTCGCGCCCGCTTCACCGCCAGACGGTGCTGGAGAACATCGCTTTGGCGCTGACGCCGGATTCGCTGCTGCGGCTGCTGCCCGATCCCGCCACCTACAGGAAAGCTGGAGCCATTGCCGAGCGGGTCGGCCTTTCCGGCGTGCTCGACCGCAAGCCGGCGACGCTGCCGTTCGCGGATCTGCGCCGCATCGAACTCGCCAAGGCGATCGCCCGCGATCCCGCCGTGGTCCTGGTCGATGAACCCTTCGCCGGCCTCACCTCGCGCGAGACCGCCGCCTTCGCCGAACTGATCGCCGAGATGCGGCGCGACGGCCGCGCGGTGTTGATCGTCGACCACAATGTCAGAAGCATATCCTCGCTCGCCGACCGCGTGTTCGCCATGTATGTCGGCGAGCGCATCGCCGAGGGGTCGCCCGAGGCGGTGATGAACGACGAGACAGTGCGGCGCGTCTATCTCGGCGGCGCCTTGACCACCGCCTCCCGGCCGGAGAGCGCCTTCAAGGATGCGGCGACGCCGTTCCTGGAGGTCGAGGATGTCGATGTATTCTACGACCGCGCGCAGGCTTTGGAGAAAGTGTCGCTGCATGTGCATCACGGCGAGTTCGTCGCCGTCGTCGGGCTCAACGGGGCCGGCAAGACGACACTGTTCAACGCCATATCCGGCCTGATCCCCTATCGCGGCGCCATCCGCCGCGAGGGACGTTCGCTCACCGGCGTTTCGGCGGCCTCGATCGCCGCCGGCGGCGTCGTTCAGGCGCCGGAGGGGCGCGACCTGTTCACCGAGATGACAGTGGCGGAGAATCTCGACATGGGGGCGCTGCGGCTCTCGGCCGGCGACAGGACGGAGCGGCTGGCTTGGCTGTTCGACCTGTTCCCCCGCCTCCAGGAGCGGCTGCGGCAGACGGCGGGCACGCTTTCCGGCGGCGAGCAACAGATGCTGACCATCGCACGCGCGCTGATGACCAAGCCTGACCTGCTCATCCTCGACGAACCGACCCTTGGCCTGGCGCCGATCGTCATGGAGCAGATCTCCAAGGCGTTGGAGCGGCTGCGCCAAACCACCGAAATCACCGTGCTGCTCGGCGAGCAGAATGTCACGTTCGCGCTGCCGCACGCCGATCGCGTCTATGTGCTGGAGCACGCGCGCATCGTGTGGGAAGGCCCGCCCAGCCGTTTCGCGGCGGAGGCCGGCGAACGCTACATTTGACCGCAGCGTCTAACGAAGGCTATTGCGTAACAAAAGCTGCCGCAATTTCGCTGCGAAAGCGCCGACCCGCTTTGCATTTATCGGGGGTGATCGGTTTATTGAAGAGAAGCGCTGAGCGAACGCCGACGCGCGTCGTGGCCGCCGATGCTGCGGGGATCGAGGACGCCGCAGCGATTTTGCGCGCCAGCGGTGTGGTCGGCATGCCGACCGAGACCGTCTATGGCCTGGCCGGGCTGGCGACTTCAGATGCCGCGGTCGCCGAGATCTATGCCGTCAAGGGCCGGCCGACCTTCAACCCGCTGATCGCGCATTTCGCCACCGCCGAGGCCGCGGCGCGCGAGGCGCGGTTCGACGCCTTCGCCCTGCGGCTGGCGGAGCGCTTCTGGCCGGGGCCGCTGACGCTGGTCGCTCCCGTCGCCGCCGATTGCCGCATTAGCCTGTTGGCCCGCGCCGGCCTCGATACGCAGGCGCTGCGCGTGCCGGGCGCTGAGGTCGCGCGCGCGCTCATCGCGGCGGCCGGCGCGCCGCTGGCCGCGCCCTCCGCCAACCGCTCCGGCGCCGTCAGCCCGACGCGCGCCGAGCACGTGCTGGCCGATCTCGACGGGCGCATCGCCCTCATCCTCGACGCCGGCCCCTGCCGTTGGGGCGTCGAATCGACGGTCGTCGCCTGTCTCGGCGGCGCGCCCCGCCTGCTCAGGCCCGGCGCGGTGGCGCGCGAGGAGATCGAGGCGACGCTCGGCGTCGCGCTCGCCGAGGCGGCGTCGGGGCCGGTCCCGATCGCTCCCGGCGGCCTCGCCTCGCATTACGCGCCACGGGCGCTGCTGCATCTGAACGCGGTCGGGGTTCCGGCCGGGGCGGCGGGGCTCGATTTCGGCGGCCGGCTCGGCCCGGGCGACGGACCCCGGCTCGATCTTTCGCCGGCCGGCGATCTGAAGCAGGCGGCGGCGAATCTGTTCGCCGCGCTCAGGAAGCTCGACGCTACCGGGGCGGCGGCGATCTTCGTCGCGCCAATCCCGGAAAGCGGGCTCGGCGCGGCGATCAACGATCGATTGCGCCGCGCCGCCGCGCCGCGCCCTCCTCCTCAAGCGGCGTGAGCGAAGATGACCGAGCCGCTCAACTGGGACGAGTTCCGCATCGTTAAGGCGATCGGCGAGGCGCAGTCGCTGAGCGGCGCGGCGGAGTTGCTGGGGCTCAACCATTCCACACTATTCCGCCGGCTTGCGGCGATGGAGGGCAGGTTCGGCCTGCGGCTGTTCGATCGCGAGCGTTCGGGCTATCGCCCGACCGTGGCGGGCGAGGACATGGTGGCGCTGGCGACGCTGATGGGCGACACCATCGCCGAGTTCGAGCGCCGCGTCAGCCGCAACGACCTCAAGCTGTCCGGCCGTGTGCGGGTGACGACCTTGGCCTCGCTCGGCGCGCTGGTGCTGCCGGCGATCTGCGCCGCGTTGGCGGTCGCCCATCCGGGGCTGCATGTCGAAATCATCCTGACGGAATCCTTGCTCGACCTCGAACGCGGCGAGGCCGATATCGCACTGCGCTGCCTCAAGCAGCCGCCACCGGAAAGCCTGACGGGAAAGCCAGTCGCGCCGCTGCTGTGGGCGATCTACGCCGTCCCGGCGCTGACCAGTGCGGAAGGCGAGCCGGCGGCGAACGCGTTGTGGGTAGCCCCGTCCGAGAGCTTCCTTTCGCCGCAAGCGCGGCGCTGGTTCGACCGCCATGTCGAGAGTTGGCGGCGTTCGGCGACCGCCGGCAGCGACCTGTTGATGGCGGAACTGGCGGCGCGCGGCCTCGGCGTCGCGCTGCTGCCGTGCTATGTCGGAGTGACGAAGCCGGCGCTGCACCGGGTCGGCAAAGCCGACGCCGAGATCGACGGCGACCTCTGGCTCATTGCGCACGAGCGGGCGTTGCGCGCGCCGCGCGTGCGTGCGGTCTATGATTTCCTCGTCGAGGAGATCGAGCGCCGGCGGCCCTGGTTCGAGGGCGAGGCGGTGGTGGGGGAATGAGCGGCCAGCGGTCGCGGCTTTCCGAGTTGCTGCTTTTCGTATAGCGGCTTGGCGGCGCTTTTGCGCTGCGGCGCGGGCGAACCCGCGCCGCCACGGCGGGAAGCGCGGCGATATGGCGGAGATGGATTTCGGCTACGAGGCGCGGCGGCTGCGCGTCGGCACGCTCGTCAGGCTGCGCTGGATCGCCGGCGGCGGCCAGATCGCGGCGCTGCTGGTGGCGCGGCTGGTGTTGCACATCGATTTTCCGACCGGCCCCACGATCCTCTGCGCCGGCGCGCTGCTCGCCTTCAACGCCCTGCTGCGGCTCTATTTCTCCCCGGCGACGCGGTTGCAGGAGAAGGCGACGACGCTGATCCTGGCCGTCGACATCGGTCAACTCGGGGTCATGCTGTTCCTCACCGGCGGCCTCGCCAATCCGTTCGCGGTGCTGCTGATCGCGCCGACGATGATCTCGGCGATGTCGCAGACCTGGATCGAAACCGGCAAGCTGCTGGCCTTCGCCATCCTTTGCGCCTGCGTGCTGGCGTTCTGGCGGCTGCCGCTGCAACTGGCCGACGGAACCCTCGTCAGCCCGCCGGCCTTCGAGACCGCGGGCTCGCTGGTCGCCATCGTCGTCAGCGCCATTTTCGTCGCTCTCTACGGCGGCCAGGTCGCCAAGGAGGCGCGCCAACTCGCCGAGGCGCTCGCCGCCACCGAGCTTATTCTCGCCCGCGCCCAGCACCTCACCCAACTCGACGGACTGGCGGCGGCCGCCGCGCACGAACTCGGCACGCCGCTGGCGACCCTCACCGTCGTCGTGCACGAACTCTCCAACCAGCCCGAGGTCGCGGCCCTGTGCGGCGAGGATCTGGCGCTTGCCCGGCAGGAACTCGGGCGCTGCCGCAACATTCTCGGCCAGCTCTCCACCGCCAACCGCGTCGAGGGCGAAGCGTTCGACGAGGTCGATCTCGACGCGCTGCTCGAAGAGGCGGCCGGTCCGCATCGGCTGCAAGGCATCGACATCGAGGTCTCGGTCAACGGCCCGGAACCGCGCCCCACCTGCGCGCGCAACCCGGCGCTGATTTATGGCCTGCGCAACCTGGTGGAGAACGCCGTCGCCTTCGCCGACGCGCAGGTGCGCCTGGAGGCGTCGTGGAGCCGCGACAAGCTGGAAATCTCGATCGCCGACGATGGGCCGGGCTTTCCCGCCGCCGTGCTGCAACGGCTCGGCGAGCCCTATATCTCGGACCGCAGCGCCGCCCGCCGCGCCGACGCCGAGACGGGGCTCGGGCTCGGGCTGTTCATCGCCAAGGCGTTGCTGGAGCGCACCGGCGCGGAGCTCAGGATCGGCAATCTGGCGCCGCCGCGGACCGGCGCGCAGGCGATCGTGGTCTGGCCGCGACGGCTTTTCGGCTCGCAGCGGCGACTAAGGCTTGCAGGCGACGACGCAACGACTAAATCAATATGAGTCATGGATAGTCCCTTCGAAGCCGACCGTACGCTCCTCATCGTCGATGACGACAAGCCGTTCTGCGACCGCTTGGCGCGGGCGCTGGCGGCGCGGGGCTTTGCGCCGCGCACCGCCAACAGCATCGCCGAGGCCGCCGCCACGCTCGACGATGCGCCGCCAGCCTATGCCGTGTTCGACCTCAAGCTCGGCGACGGCAGCGGCCTCGACCTTATGCGGGCGCTGAAGGCCAAAAGGCCCGAGGCGCGCGCCGTAATCCTGACCGGCTATGGCGCGATCGCCACGGCGGTGACGGCGGTGAAGCTCGGCGCCTTCGATTATCTCGCCAAGCCCGTCAACGCCGACGAAGTGGTCGCCGCGCTGTCGACCGAGAACGGCGAACGGCCAGAAAACGTCGAGCATCCGATGTCGGCTGACCGCGCCCGCTGGGAGCATATCCAGCGCGTCTACGAGAGTTGCGATCACAACGTCTCGGAGACGGCGCGGCAATTGAGCATGCACCGCCGCACGTTGCAGCGCATTTTGGCCAAACGCGCGCCAAAGTAGCGCCGGCGCCTAAGATTTGATCGAAAAGCCGGCGTTGACGCGAAATCGACGCGGCCGCCGCTGGCACACGCTTTGCGATCCGCAATCCGCACGGGCAGGAGCGCGACATTGCGCCCGCCCATCACGGGGTGCGCTTATGTCATTCACCAGACGTTTCATTGTCGGCGCGGCGGGAGCGCTCGCCTTCGGCGCGGCGGCGCTTTCGAGCGCGGCGGCGCGGGCCGAGGACACAATCAAGATCGGCGTTCTGCATTCTCTGTCCGGCACGATGGCGATCAGCGAGACAACGCTGAAGGACGTCATGCTGATGCTGATCGACGAGCAGAACAAGAAGGGCGGTCTGCTCGGCAAGAAGCTGGAGCCGGTGGTCGTCGATCCCGCCTCCAACTGGCCGCTGTTTGCCGAGAAGGCCAAGGAGTTGATCGTCAAGGACAAGGTCGCGGTCGTCTTCGGTTGCTGGACTTCGGTGTCGCGCAAGTCCGTGCTGCCAGTGTTCAAGGAATACAACTCGATCCTGTTCTACCCCGTACAATACGAGGGCGAGGAGAGCGAACGCAACGTGTTCTATACCGGCGCGGCGCCGAACCAGCAGGCGATCCCGGCGGTCGATTATCTGATGAGCGAGGACGGTGGCGCGGTGAAGCGCTGGGTGCTGGAAGGCACCGATTACGTCTATCCGCGCACCACCAACAAGATTCTCGAAGCCTATCTGAAGGCCAAGGGGGTCGCTGCCGCCGACATCATGATCAACTACACGCCGTTCGGCTTCTCCGACTGGCAGACGGAGGTGTCGAAGATCAAGGCGTTCGGCTCGGCGGCTAAGAAGACGGCGGTGGTCTCCACCATCAACGGCGACGCCAACGTGCCGTTCTACAAGGAACTCGGCAATCAGGGCGTCAAGGCCACCGACATTCCGGTCATCGCCTTCTCGGTTGGCGAGGAAGAACTCGCCGGCCTCGACGCCAAGCCGCTCGTCGGCCATCTGGCGGCGTGGAACTATTTCGAATCAATCGACACCCCCGCCAACAAGGCCTTCGTCGCTGAGTGGCGCGCCTTCACCAAGAAGCCGAAGCGCACCACCAACGACCCGATGGAGGCGCATTACATTGGCTTCAATATGTGGGTGAAGGCGGTCGAAAAGGCTGGCAGCACCGATCCCGACAAGGTGATCGACGCGATGATCGGCGTCGCCGTGCCGAACCTGACTGGCGGCATCGCGACGATGATGCCCAACCATCACATCACCAAGCCGGTCTATATCGGCGAGATCCAGGGCGACGGCCAGTTCAACGTTGTCTGGCAGACGCCGGGCACGGTGGCGGGCGATGCCTGGTCGGATTATCTGCCGGGCTCCAAGGATATGATCTCGGATTGGCGCAAGCCGCTCTCCTGCGGCAACTTCAACGTCAAGACCGGCAAGTGCGGCGGCTGAGGCGCCAGAGGCTGAACTCCCGGGCGGGTTGACCGGCCGGGGCTTTTCCCCAGGGAGCGCACGGCGCTCCCGTCGCAGGGCGCGCCGCGCATCATGGTCAAAAAAGTTGCAGTAAGGGCGTCGGGCGCGATGGTTCTGTTCGCCTTGTTGTGCCTTGGCCTGTCGAGCCTCGCCGTCGCCGACGGGCGCGACGACGCCTTCAACAAACTGTTCGCCGACAAATATTCGCAGACCGAGCAGGCGATCGCCGGCCTCGCCATCGCAGCGCCGCCGCATGGCGCCGAAATCCTCAAGGCGCTCGGCGACGGCCGGCTTTTTCTCGACCCCGCCGGCAAGCGCGTCGTCTACAAGACTTCCGCCGGCGCCGCCTTCGACGCCAGAACCGGGGCGCGGATCGACGGCGTCGAGGGGTTGAAGAAAGTGCGGGTCAACAACGGCGTGCGCCGCGCGCTCGAAGCCGCCATCGGCGCCTTGAGCCTTGGCGCCGCCGATCCGCAGCAGCGCATCCGCGCCGCGCAAGACCTGTTCAACAATCCGAACCCGAAAGCGCTCGCCGTCGTCGACGCCCAACTCGCCGAGGAGCGTGACGCCGCCGCTAGGGCCGCGCTGGAGCAGGCGCGCGCGGCCATCGTCGCCTCGACCGCCAACGCCAGCGCCGTCGACGCGAGGCGCGCCATAGCCGCGCTCGCCGCGCGCGGCGGCGAGGCGGCGAAGAATTATATCAACGCGGTCTCCGCCAAACACCAAGACCCCGCGATCGTCAGCGCCGCGCAATCGGCGGTCGCCGATATCGACCGTTCGTTGTTGATCTGGGGAATGGCGCAGAATGGTTGGTATGGGATATCCGCCGCCTCGGTGCTGCTGCTCGCCGCGATTGGTCTGGCGATCACCTTCGGCGTAATGGGCGTCATCAACATGGCGCATGGCGAGATGGTGATGCTCGGCGCCTATTCCACATATGTCGTGCAAATGATTGTGCCGGCGGCGATGGCGAACTGGTCGGTAGTGCTGGCGCTGCCGATCGCCTTCCTGGTCTCGGCGGCGGCGGGCGTCGCCATCGAGCGCTGCGTCATCCGCTATCTTTACACGCGGCCGCTGGAGACGCTGCTCGCCACCTGGGGCGTATCGCTGATCCTGCAACAGGCGGTGCGCACCTTGTTCGGCGCCAGCAACCGGCAGGTCTATTCGCCGCCGTTCCTCTCCGGCGCGTTCCATCTCGGCGGGCTTGAGATCACGCAGAACCGGCTATGGATCATCGTGCTGTCAGTCATGGTGTTTGCGATGCTGCTGTTCGTGCTGCGCGCGACTTCGTTCGGGCTTCAGATGCGGGCGGTGACGCAGAACCGCCGCATGGCCTCGGCGATGGGCATTTCGACGACGCGCGTCGACATGCTCGCCTTCGGGCTCGGCTCCGGCGTCGCTGGCGTCGCCGGCGTGGCGCTGAGCCAGATCGACAATGTCTCGCCCAACCTGGGCCAGGGCTACATCATCGACAGCTTCATGGTCGTGGTGTTCGGCGGTGTCGGCAATCTCTGGGGCGCGGCGTTCGGCGCGTTGACCTTGGGCCTCGCCAACAAGATCCTGGAGCCGATCATCGGCGCGGTGCAGGGGCAGATCGTCCTGCTGGCGTTCATCATCTTGTTCATCCAGAAACGGCCGCGCGGCCTGTTCGCCCAGAAGGGCCGGGCGGTGGAGTCATGAGCCGCCAACTCGACATCGCCGGTTGGATCTTCGTCGCCGTCATGGCGCTGGCGGCGGTGCTCGTGCCGATCGCCGTGCTGGGGACGCCGGAGGGCGCGGCCTTGCATATGCCGACCTATCTGGTGCAGTTGTTCGGTAAATATCTCTGTTACGCCATTCTCGCCGTGGCGCTCGATCTGGTGTGGGGCTATTGCGGCATCCTGTCGCTCGGCCACGGCGCGTTCTTCGCGCTCGGCGGCTACGCGATGGGCATGTATCTGATGCGCCAGATCGGTGCGCGCGGCGTCTACGCCAATCCGAACCTGCCCGATTTCATGGTGTTCCTCAACTGGCACTCGCTGCCCGTCGCATGGTGGGGCTTCAACGGGTTCGCCTACGCCATGCTGATGGTGGTGCTGGCGCCGGGCTTGCTCGCGCTGGCTTTCGGTTGGTTCGCCTTCCGCTCGCGCGTCACCGGCGTCTATCTGTCGATCATCACTCAGGCGATGACGTTTGCGCTCTACAAGGAGTTCTTCCGCAACGATTTCGGCTTCGGCGGCAACAACGGCCTCACCGATTTTAAGGATCTGCTCGGCTTCCCGCTGCAATCTGACGCGGTGAAGGTGGGCCTGTTCTCGATCAGCGCGGCAGCGCTCATCCTCAGCTATCTGGTGTCGCGCGCCATCGTGCGCTCCAAATACGGCAAAGCGCTGATCGCCGTACGCGACGCCGAGAGCCGCATGCGCTTCCTCGGCTATCGCGTCGAGAACATCAAGCTGTTCGCCTTCGTGGTCTCGGCGGTGATGGCGGCGGTCGGTGGCGCGCTGTATGTGCCGCAGGTCGGCATCATCAACCCGTCGGAATTCGCGCCCGGCAATTCGATCGAGGCGGCGATCTGGGTGGCGGTCGGCGGCCGCGGCACGCTGGTCGGGCCAGCGATCGGCGCCATCGCCGTCAATTTCGCCAAGACCTATTTCACCGGCGCGATCCCCGAATACTGGTTGTTCGCGCTCGGGGCGCTGTTCGTCGGCGTGACGCTGTTCTTTCCCTTAGGCGTCATGGGCCTGTTGCGGCTGGGACGCAAGCGCAACCAAGTGACGACTGAGTCGGCGGCATGAGCGAGGACGACGCCAGGCTCACCTCGTCGCTGCTCTATCTCGACAACGTGCAGGTGACGTTCGACGGCTATCGGGCGTTGCGCGGGCTGTCGCTGGCCCTGGCGCCGGGCGAGATGCGCGCCATCATCGGCCCCAACGGCGCCGGCAAGACGACGATGATGGACGTCATCACCGGCAAGACGCGGCCCGACGTCGGCGATGTCTATTTCGAGGGCCGCCACGATCTGACGCTGCTCGACGAGGCCGAGATCGCCACGCTCGGCGTCGGCCGCAAGTTCCAGAAGCCGACGGTGTTCGAGAACCACAGCGTCAACGACAACATCCTGCTCGCCGCCAAGGCTCCGCGCAGCGTGCGCGCCACGCTATGCGCGAAAGGCTCCGCCGCGATCGATCAAAACATCGCCCGCATCCTTGAGCGCATCCGCCTGAGCGACGTCAGCGCGCGGCTGGCGGGCGCGCTGTCGCATGGGCAGAAGCAATGGTTGGAGATCGGCATGTTGCTGGCGCAGGACCCGAAGCTGCTGCTGATCGACGAGCCCGTCGCCGGCATGACCGACGCCGAGACCGCCGCCACCGCTTCGATGCTGAAGGAGATCGCCAAGCAGCATTCGGTGGTGGTGGTTGAACACGATATGGCGTTCGTGCGCGAACTCGACGCCAAGGTAACGGTGCTGCACGAGGGCGCGGTGCTGGCCGAAGGCTCGCTCGACCAGGTTAGCGCCGACGAGCGGGTCGTCGAAGTCTATCTCGGGCGCTGAGCGGATGCTGAAAATCGACAACGTCAATCTGTTTTACGGCGCGGCGCAGGCGCTGCGTTCGGTATCGCTGACCGCCGCGGTCGGCCGCGTCACTTGCGTGCTCGGCCGCAACGGCGTCGGCAAGACTTCGCTGCTGCGCGCCATCGTCGGCCATCAGCCAATCCGCGACGGCTCGATTGAATGGGACGGCGAGGAGATTTCGGCTCTGCCGGCGTTCGTCAGGGCGCGCCGCGGCCTCGGCTACGTGCCGCAGGGGCGCGAGATCTTTCCGCTGCTGACGGTCAAGGAGAACCTGCAAACCGGCCTCGTCGTCCAGCCGCGCGACAAGCGGCGCATGGACGAGGAGATCTTCAGTCTGTTTCCGGTGCTGCGCGAGATGCTTGGCCGCCGTGGCGGCGACCTCTCCGGCGGCCAGCAGCAACAACTCGCCATCGCCCGCGCGCTGCTGACGCGTCCGAAGCTGTTGATCCTCGACGAACCAACCGAAGGCATCCAGCCTTCGATCATCCGCGATATCGGTCGCGCCATCGTTTATCTGCGCCAGCGCGGCGATCTCGCTTTGCTCATCGTCGAGCAATATTTCGAATGGGCGCGCGACCTCGCCGACGATTACGTGGTGATGGAGCGCGGCGCCGTGGCGCTGGCCGGGCAACGCAAGGACATGGACGAGGCGGAAGTGCGCAAGCGCTTGGCGGTGTGAGTTTTCGCGCTTTGCCGGGACGGCCGCCGCAAGGCCCGCGCAAGTCAGCGCGCGCACGCTGGCGCGCCGATGATTGACCTCATGCATAGCGTCGCCGACCTCATCGATGAGCGCGACCGCGAAGGTCTCGAAGTGACGCTGGCGCGCGTCGCTTTCGAGCTGGCGGGGGCGCGCGCGCTGACCTTCTGGCGGGTCTTTCGCCGCTCCGACGGGGTGTGGTTGAGAAAGCGCGTCACGCTGCCGCCAACGGCTGCGGGCTGCGAGCCGCAGGAGGACGACGCGCCCATCGGCGAGGCCGGTTCGCCGCTGAAGCTCGCCTTCGAGTTGAAGACTCTGGTGCGCTGGCGCGACCGGGCGAGCCGGCGCAACGGCTGCGTGCTACCGGTGCCCAGCGAGGCCGAGCCGGTGGCCCTTGTCGACATCGAGCTGGCCTGCGAACTCGACCGCGAGCGCATCGCGCTGCTCAAAGGTGTGTTGCGCATCTACCGCGGCCATCTGGCCGCGCTCGACTACGGCGATATCGACGAATTGACGCGGCTCGCCAACCGCCGCACCTTCGACGATCAGTTCAGCCGCCTCGCGCTCGCCGAGGCGCGCCGCAACGGCGGCAAGCGCTTCGGCGACGTTTGGGGCGCGCGCGCCCATCTCGGCGTCGCCGACATTGACTTCTTCAAACAGGTCAACGACCGTTTCGGCCATCCCTATGGCGACGAAGTGCTGGTGTTGTTTGCCGATATCATGCGCAGCGCGTTCCGCGATAGCGACAAGCTATTCCGCTTCGGCGGCGAGGAATTCATAACGCTGATATCGAATTGCGACATCGAGGACGCGCTGGCGGCGTTCGAGCGTTTCCGCGCCGCGGTGGCGGCCTATCGCTTTCCCCAAATCGGCGAGGTGACGGTCAGCATCGGCGTCACCTCGGTGCACTTGCACGACACCGGCTCGGCCGCCTTCGGCCGGGCCGATCAGGCGCTCTATGTCGCCAAGCGCCGCGGCCGCAACCGCGTGCTGCTGTTCGAGGCGTTGCAGGAGTCTCCGGCGCTGGAGTCGATCATGGCGCCGACGCCGGAGGTCGAGTGGTTCTGAGCCAGCGCCCTGGCGTGGGGCCAAGCGCAGGAGCAGGCAAATCGGAAATCCAAGCGCGCTTGTGACTTCGCCCTATACGCCGAACGGAATTTAGTCGAACGTTTCTTCCGATACCTCAAGTCCAAGGGCGCGCCGGCAAGCGCGAGTTGAAAGGCTCGAACTCAGCGTTTACCAGCGTCAGCGGTTCCACGCGTGAGCTTGGAACGTGGCCTCCAGCGGCGGATTGGCGACGTTTCCGGTGTAGTTGGTGATCGTCGAAGCTGCGCTGACGGCGATGACTTCGAGCAGTTGGTCCTTGCCGAAATCGGCCGCAAGAAAGGCTTCGCGGTCTTGTTGGGTGATGTGGCCGCGCTTCTCGATGAGCGCCCGCGCGAGCGTCGAGAGCGCGCCGAGCCTGCCGGCGCTTGGCGAACGGCCGTCGCGCATCGCGTCCACGTCGGCTTGGGCGAGGCCTTCTTTCAGCGCGAGCGTACTGTGGAAGGCGACCGCCCAGGCGCAATTGTCGGTGAAGGCATTGGTGAGCAGCAGCGTTTGGATTTGCGCCTCGGAAAAGCTGCCGCCGTGGACGCGCCCAAACAGGCCGACCAGACTGTTGACCAGGACCGGCGACGTCGCCATCGCGCCGGCGATGTTGGGGATGGCGCCGAACGTGGCGTTCAAATCGCGCAAGGCGGACTTGGAGGCTTCCGGGGCGGTCTCGAGCGTGTAGATGGGGAAGGCGGTCATGAACCCGTGCCTTTCGTGGCAAAAAAGGATGCGTGTTGGATTGAAATCCAGCGCATCGCACGAGGCTGATTTAAGCGCGGTCGATCCGGCCGTATTGCCAAAGACCCCACATTTCTTGCCACACAGGCTCAGGCGCTAAAGCGAGCGCGATAATCCTGCGGTGAGCAGGCAAGCAGCCGCTGGAAGCTGCGGCGCATGGTCTCTTCCGTGCCCAACCCGCATTGCCGCGCGATCCGCTTGGTTGGGGTCTTGCTTTCGCACAGCAACCGGCGAGCGGCCTCGACGCGAAGCCGCTCGACCGCACGCGCCGGCGTGAGGCCTGTGGCCTCGACATAGCGGCGGCTGAAGTTGCGCTCGCTCATCCCGGCTTGCGCTGCAAGCGCGGACAGCGAGAGTTCGGACGCGAGATTGGCCTCCATCCAGGCGTGCAGTTTGCCGAACGGGGCCTCGCCGGCCTGCAACGCCAGGGCGGCGCTGAACTGTGCCTGACCGCCGGGCCGCTTGAGAAACATCACGAGGTATCGTGCGACGGCCAACGCGACATCGCGGCCGAGATCCTCTTCCAGCAGGGCGAGTGCGAGATCGATTCCGGCGGTCACGCCTGCCGAGGTCCAGATAGGTCCGTCGCGCAGGTAAATGGGATCGGACTCGACGCGCACCGCGGGAAAGCGCCGCGCAAAATCCTCGCAGTGAGCCCAATGCGTCGTGGCGCGGCGGCCGTCGAGCAACCCGGCGGCTGCAAGCAGATAAGCGCCGGTGCAAACCGAGGCAGTGCGCCGCGCCGTTTGCGCGCGGGCGGTCAGCCATTCCACCAGCGCCTCGTCTTGCGTCGCGGCCGACACGCCGGGGCCGCCGGCGACGAGAAGCGTGTCGAGGAATGAGTCGGGCCGCGGAAGCTCTTGGCTCGTAAGCCCGATGCCGGAGGAGGACGTCAGGCTTGGCGCGGCTCGCGCCACGATGCGGACGGCGTAGCGGGGCGGCGCGCCCGATTTCGCGAGCATTTCGTTGGCGCTGGCGAAGACTTGAATCGGCCCGCTGACATCCAGCAACTGCACGCCGTCGAAGCCGACGATCTCGACGACGCGCGGGGAGTTGGACGCATCGAACTTTGGCGAGAAAGGTGGGGTCTCTGGCATGAGGGCCATCTGTGCCCGGTTATGCTGGCGCTGTCCAGTCCGAAAGGGGGGGCAGCACGCCGCAGGCTCCCATCATGGACGCTCGCGACGACTCGCTGCCGCCCGAGGCGCAGCGATTCATGGCCGCACGGGCAAAGGCGCCGGTGGCGGAGGTTGAAGCGTCCCATGCTTCCCCAGTGTCTCGCCCCGACGAGGTGACGGCCGTCATTTTGGCGGCGGCGCACGCCGCCATGAAGGGCGAGAAGTTGATTTGCGGCGCGTAGCAGGCGCCCGTTGTCGTCACGGCGCGGCTATGTCAACCAGAGAGGACCGCACATGCTCCCAACCGACAGCCATCTCACCATCGGCTCCCTTTTGTTCGAGGGGCTGGATCAAATCGACCTCACGGGTCCGTTTGAGGTTCTTTCGCGCGTGCCGAACGCCTCCTACCGACTTTATGGCAAGTCGCTGGCGCCGGTGCGCGACGTCAAGGGTCTCCGGTTGACGCCCGACGCCGCGCTGGCCGACGCGCCGCAACTGGACGTGCTGCACATTCCGGGCGGCCCCGGTCAGGAAGCGCTGATGGACGACGAGACCGTGCTCGACTGGATCCGCCAGCAGGCGGCCGGCGCGCGCGCCATGTTTTCGGTCTGCACGGGCGCCCTTCTGTGCGGGGCGGCCGGTCTGCTGCGCGGGCGCCGGGCGACCACCCACTGGGCGTCGTTTCACCTGCTGCCGTATTTCGGAGCGGTCCCGGTGAACGAGCGTGTGGTCGTCGACGGGGCATGGGTGTTCGCGGCCGGCGTGACGGCTGGTATCGACGGCGCCCTGACGCTCGCCGCCGAGTTGCGGGGCGACGCGGCAGCACAGACCATTCAACTCGAAATGGCTTACGCTCCCGAGCCGCCCTTCAACAGCGGTACGCCGGAAACAGCGTCGCCGGCCATTGTGTCTGGTGCGCGCGAGGCAATGCGAAACTTGATAACGCGCCGGGAAGCCACGGCCAAGCGCGTCGCCGCGCGTTTGGGCATCGCAGCTCCAAGCGCCGGCGCCTCCAACTAACGAGACCGTCAAACCTAAGCATGCCGCCGATGTGAGGCTGGCAACCTGCAATGTTCGAACACAAAACGGCACGAAGCAATGCGTCCCGATGCGTCGCTATGCGTACCGCTTTCAGCGTATCTCGTTGAAATTGCAGCGAAAAAGTGCTGCTATGTTCTACTATGAAAAGACGTAATGGTGCCAGGAAAGGACTCGAATAGATCGCATAATGTATTGAAAAACACAAATTATTATCAATCAAAGAAAAGCGTGCTCCACATTGAGTCCCGAGTCCCAAACGGTTGGGGTTCGATTCCCAAACACCTCCTCCGCTTGCAAAATTCGCGTCAGTTGTGCCGCCTTGAACCGCTATGGCGATGTCTGCACCGAGACGATCGCATCTCCCTCGCACGCCCGCAACGTCCTGTCGATTTTGTGCCAGGGGCCGTTTGAGGGCTCGGGGTGGAAGTGGAGGAAATCGACGCATTCGCCGCTTCCGTCGTCTCCCGAGATCAGCTTCACGGTGCCGACTGTCGCGTGCAGGAAGGTCGCTCGGCCGTTCCTGACTTTCAGGTGGTACGGGATTCCGGAGACGAATTTCAGGATCGCGCCGTTGGCGGCAAGCAGCGTTCGGGGCGCGGGCGGGGCGACGGCGACGGTCGGGCTCGGCGCAGGCGGCGTAGGGACGAAAGGGGTCGGTTGCGGGTTTTCGCCCGGCGGTTGATACGGTGGCGGCGGTGCTCGTGGTCGGAAAATCGCGCCACCGTTCTGATGCTGTGCGGTGTCGTTGAGGATCGCGGCTATGACGAAGAGCGCAAGCACGCCGCCGGTCATGAGGCCAACCGTGCCGCCCGCTTGCGCGAACTTGAAAATCAGCGCGAGGAGAATGAGGACGGATATCGTCGCCAGCGGATAGAGGAACAGCGCCGCGCGTACCGGCGGCAGCCAGATCGTCATGATCCCGAAGAGCAAGAGGGCCGCGCTGAGAATGCCGCCCTTGTCGTTTTTCAGGGCGAGGGAGAACGCGAAGCCGAGGCCTGAGCCGAGGAGAATGAGACCGCTCACGAAATTCGCTTCGACTAGGACGGAGCCGAGGCCGACGAGCGCCGCGAAGATGAGCGCCAGCCCCTTCACGCCGCTGCGGGCGATGCTCCGGAAAAAGCGCGCCAGGTCTTCCCAGGTGAGTTTCGCCCAGGTGGTGCGGTCGCCGGATTTCCATGCGTGGGAGCGCATGCCGCGCAACGCTTCCTCGCGCTCCTCGGCGGCGCGGCGCATGGCTTCGAGCTCTTCGTCGATGTCGCGGTAGGTCTGCTCCCACGACCGCTCGCGCTGCTTCGCACCCTCCGACTGTGAGCGCCGCTGTTCGTTTTGCTTCGGCTCCTCGCGCTCGTGCGCGTGACCTTGCTTGAGTTCGTTGAGGATGAAGGCGTAGGCGGTGTTGATCTCGACCATCGCCTCGTGCGAGCCGCCCATGTCGGGATGGCGCGTCTTGCAGGCGCGGCGATAGGCGGCCTTGATCTCGTCAAAGCTCGCACCGCGTTTGACGCCGAGGATGTCGTAGGGATCGCGCACGCGCGCTCTCGTTCCGGCCGCTGGCTATTGCGATCGCAGCTGCCGGATCGGCGTATCGAACGAAAGTGGAAAGGTCGTCATCGTCCGGAACGCCTGCGTATTGCCGACCATGAGCGTGAGCGAGACGGGGGCGGTCGGATGTCCGGGGTTGGGTGCGGCGCAGTTGGCGACGATGATATCGCCTGCAACGCGCGCGCCGGCGGGCACGAAGACGCCGCGCGGCGGCCCATCCATCGGGTTGACGCTGTAGGCGGTGGCGCGCGGGTTCGGAAGGAATTGCAGCGAGCCCTGAATCTGCTCGGCGTCGGTGCAATTGCCGATGGTGACGCCCCCGCGCATCACGCCCATGTAGAGGTTCATGCCGGAATTATTGGTGATCGAAAATGAGATCGTCGTATTCCAAAACCAATTGAATTTCGCGGCGACGGCGTCTGCCTGAAGTTTGAAACTGTCGGGCACGAGTTGTTGCTGAAGGCTATCGTCTTGCTGGGTCACCTGGGCGTGCGCCGGCGCGACGACTGAGAACGATATGAAAAACAGAATCAGTGCGGCAATTCGTTGCATGTGATCCCCCCGGCCTTCGCAATATCGATACCCAATTCCTATCAGCCCTTTAGGTCAAGACTGACTGCGCAAAAAAAGCGAGCACCGCGATCCACGGGGCTCGATGCAATTCAAAACAACGAAAGAGACTCGCATTTTCGCTCGTCCATCAGGGACGCCAGCGCTTCGAGCTGGATCGCGGCGATCTCTTCGGTGAGGAAGCAGACGGCGTTCCCCGTGCCGGCCTCGAACGCCTTCAGGACGTCGATCGGATCGCGCACGAGGAAGAGCGACTCGCTCGTGACGCGGTCAATGCCGAAGATATGCAATTGCGGATCGAGGCCGTTGGGGAAGGTC
>DATNDU010000107.1:0-15563 GCA_035606915.1 Roseiarcus sp.
GCCTCGCGCCCGAGGACCGCTGCCACCTTAACGGGCTGGCGCTGGAAGACGGCCGCGTGCGCTATGTCACCTGCTGCTCGACCGGCGATGCGATCGAGAGCTGGCGCGGGCCGCGGCAACAGCGCGACGGCGGCGTGCTGATCGATATCGAGACCGACGCGGTGATCGCCGAGGGGCTGTCGATGCCGCATTCGCCGCGCGTCGCCGGCGCGGCGGTCTATCTTATCGAATCCGGGCGCGGGGCGTTGGTTCGCATCGACCGAGCCTCCGGCCGGCGCGAGGACGTGACGCATTGTCCGGGCTTCGCGCGCGGGCTGGCGTTCGCCGGGCGCTACGCGGTGCTGACGATCTCGCTGCCGCGCTCGGCGTCGCTGGAAATGTTCGATCTCATGCAATCGCTGAAGGCGCGCGGGGCGTCGCCGTGGCGCGGGCTGCTGATCGTCGATCTCGCCAACGGCGATATCGTGGAATGGATGCGGATCGAGGGGGATGTCATGGAGCTGTTCGACGTGGCCGTCGTGCCTGACGTGCGCTGTCCGAGGGGGCCGGGGGATCGGGAGATGGTGAGAGGGGAGTAAGGTGACTCTACTGTAAACGTGGGGAAAATAATGGCGAAAGGAATATCGCATGAAGAGGTCCGTCTTCAATATAAACTACGTTGTGGCGGGTGTGTTTTCCACCGTTTGTTGCCTTATTATTCTCTCCCCTCACGGAGCTTTATCTGAGTCCCCCTGCTATACTCCAGAAGTAAATTTCACAAAAATCATCCTTGACCTCTTGAGAAGCAAATCTAACAAAATAATACTTGACAATGACAAGTATCTTTCGATCCACGACGAAGAAAGAGGATCTGTGTGGACATTTACAAAAGCGGGCCATCCGGCGAACCCTGCTTATGTGTGTCGTTATCCCGTGCAAGCGGCTGATGGCACTTGGCATACGCAGATAGAAGCTAAATGTGGCGGCCCAAAAGACCAATGCGATGCTCTAATCCAAAACTTTAAACATATGCGCTAATGTTGTTTTATAAGGAAGAGCGGTGAGGTTGGCCATGGCAAATCAGTCTACACACTTTCCTGACTACTCGACGGTTCCGTTCTATTCGTCCACATACACATCGGATTCGTATGCCTTGTCGTATTTTTCAGCGGTGCTTGGTTTAAATGATAATTCTTTAATGTATCATAATTATTCGGTCCTCAGCGATTATTCTTCATCGACTTACGACGAACAAGAAGCTATGCTATTAACTAACCCGGCACCCGGGGCCTATTTTCCGACGGGTATTGAAAATGGAACGCAGACAAATTTGCAGTTTTTTGGACCCGTTACAACTTATGTAAATCCAGATACCGGTACCATATTTAACATAACTGATCTTGGCCATGTTCTATATCCAGGATTAGTGATGCGATCAGTTTTTCAGGGACCGGGCAACCAGTTTTACACACTGACCGTGGGCGAAGGAAACGGTCTTCCAGGGCCGCTCAGTGATGTTGGCGCGAATTATGTATGGAACAGTATGGCTCGTCCTGCGGTGGCCTCCGCGAACACTTACTCGGACTTGATTAATTCTACTCCAGGTTCCGCAGAAGAATATGGATATGGTATTGGTGCGACGCCTATCCAGTATGCGGGATCAGGTCAAGACTCTCCCTCCGAAACGAATGCCCTCAATACCGGCGGTCCTGGCGCTCCAGGCGCCCCTGATTACTTTGGTCCGGGAACTGGCCAAGATACTCCTTCTGAAGTCAATGCCATCAACACTGGCGGTCCAGGCACGCCGGCGCAGCAAAGCGCCGGAAATGACTATACGATCGGCACAGCAACCAGCCCGCTTTACAATCTTGACAGCCCGCTGGGCGACGGGGCGGGGACGGGAGGGTCGCAGAATTATACGATACCCGGCGTCGATCTTTCCACCTCGCCATATTGGGACGTTGAAGCGAATGCGGACAACACGCCAGCCACCCAGGGCGATGCCGGCGGCCTTACCGCGCCGATCCAGACTGCCGATGCAACCCCTTCGACCGGCGGCGCTCCGACCTATGTCAACGCCTCCGGGCAAGACGAGTTCGGCGACAGCACCTTCACCGCCCAAGCCCCCGACCAGTGGTCTGGTTCCGTCTCCGGCGCGCCCCAGGACGACTCGGCGACGCAGCTTTACCAAGGCGGCGACGGCAACGGCCTAGGCGGCGACTCGGCTACGGACTTGGGCGCAAACGGCTACGTGGGCGGCGGATCGGGAACGGGCTCCAAGATGTCAGGCGTTCCCCGCCGACCGAAATCCCGGTACGGACGCGGTCAGAAAAATGGGCCGCCCGATTCGTCAATTCCTGGGCGTCGCCTTAGGCCGCCTCCCGCGCCTCCCGCGGCTCCGTCTCGACCCAATAGCGACCGACGCCGAGGCGCACCAAGATGCTCCGCGCGCCAACCGGCAGCAACGCCAGCCCGTCGCTCCAGCGCCACGCGCGCTCCGCCTCGCGCTCGACCGGATGCCAGCCCCCGCCCAGGGCGGTCAACGGCAGCATCTGTCCGTCAATCTCGATTTCGCTCACCGCGACGCCGAGGCAGCGTTTGTCGTCGCTTGCGGCCTCGTCGGCCGGACGCCAACTGCGCGACGCCAGCATGATCGTGCGCGCCCCGGCCGGCAGAGCGAATGCGAACCCTCCATCCGCGTGCCGCTGCGGCCAGATCGTCTCGCCGTCGGCGACAATGTGCAGGCCGGGATCGTCGCTGCGCCGGAAGCCGAGCGTCTCGGCACGCGCGCGCAGCCGGTCGCCCACGGCCTCGACAAGTTCGCCGCTTTCCACGAGCGGCGCGCAGGCGTCGTTCCAGCTTAGCGGCTTGAACGTCGGGTGCAGATCGACAGGCCCTGGCGCGTTGGCGAAGCCTGACCGGCTGCCGCAATCGAGAAAGCTCTCGGCAGGCAGCCCCTCGGCCAGCAACACGTCATGAGTTTCGAGTTCGACGTGGAAATAGGACACGCGTTCGACGCGCACTTGTGCGACATTGGCGCCGTTGGCGAGCCGGATGATCGGTATCAGAACGCCGTCAACGAAGACCGCATGCTGCGGGCTGAGCCAGAGATCGCGATGCGGCAGGCCGCGGCCGAAGGCGCCGGCGCGCACCCGCACCGGCAGGATTTCCAACGGGAAGGCGTGCCGCGCGACCTCGATGTCGCGATGGCCGATCCACACAATCGGTCGTGTCCGGCCCTGCGCGGTGACGACGCCATCGCCGACGCGCAAATCCTCCACCGCGACCTCGCCGCGCTCGGTGAGAATGCGCGCGCCGCGGCAGTAACACGGCGCGACGTCGACCGTGCTGGTCTCGGTCGTCGCATTCGAGGCGAGGCCGTCGTCGACCGTCCAGGTAAGTGTGCGGCTGGTATCGGCGCCGATCGGCGCGGTGGTGGAGAAGGTCACCGCATCCAGCGCCGCCTGATAGTCCGCCACCGTGTCCGAGCCGGTAAGACTCAGGACGCCGGTGGCGCCGTCGTAGGACACATTGATGGAAGGCGAAACGCCGGGGCCGGCGGACAACTCGTCGCCGCTCAGGAAGCCCGAGGAGATCTGCACCGAGGCGCCCTGTATCTGGTCGCCGTCGAGATCGTTTACCGTCAGCGTGGAATCGGCCACGACTGGCGGCCCGATCTTGCTGTAGTCCGCCACGCCGCCGGCGTTGATCGTCGGCGCGCGCTCGATCGTCGCCGTCGTCGTCGCGGTGTTGGAGGGGAGAACCCCGTCGTCGACCTTCCAATCGATTGTGCGCGTCGGATGGGCGCCCGCACTCGAATCCGCGCCCGTGTCCTGATAGGTCACGCTCGCCAGCAAGCTCTGATATTCCGCCAGCGATGCGGCGCCGGACAGCGTCAGCGCCGATGTCCCCGCGCCGGTGACGGTGACGGCGCCGCCGTCGACGGTTCCGCCCGATAGCCCCGCAATCGACAGACTGTCGCCCGCCTGCGCGTCGGCGATGGTGATCGTCGCCTGCGTCAGCGTCCCGGAGCCGGAGGCATCCGAGATCGAATCGGTTTGCAGCAGCGTCGACGCGATGCCCGCGCCTTGCAACTCCTCGCCGGTCGCGCCAGTGACCGACAGGCTGGGCGCCGTCGTCTGCACGCTCAGGCCGGTGAAGCTTTTCACGATATCCGCGAAATCGGCCGCCGTGGTCGCCGAATCGGTGATCGCGCCGCCGCTTTCGCCCGTTGTGGCCAAGGTCGTCGCGTTTTGTCCGCTCGCCGGTTGGTAGCTGAAGACCAGCACGCTCGTGCCCGCGCCGCTGACATAAGTCGCCGAACCGCCGTCATTAAGCGTCAGCGTCGGCGTTCCGGTGACGCTGACATTCTCGTTGAAGGTCACCGAAATGGCCAAGCTGTCAGCGGTCGTCACCGTGCCGGTGGTGTGAGCCGGGTTGCCGTCGATCGCCGTCACCGCGATACTGGCGACGGTTGGCGCCGGGTCGATAGCCAGCCCCGCGGTGGACACGCCGCTCGCCGATTCCGGCACAAGCACCGTCGGCGCAGCGCTGCTGTTGATGTTGCCCTCGTAAATGCCGGGATGCGGGGACAGAGCGCCGTCGGTGACGTAGTAGTCGCCGGTCGTGGCGTCGACGGTGATGTAATTCATGTCGGTCAGCGACGTGGCGCCGGCGACCGACTCCGACCAGACCGTGGAGACGGCGCCCGTGCCGATATCGTAGGCGTAGATTCCCGCGTGGTTGGCGGCGGTGCCGACGACGCCCTTGGTGGCGATGTAGAGCGTGTCGGTCTTGGCGTCGAGCGTGACGGCCGAAATGGCGCCGTCGGCGAACGGCAGTTGATCGTCGGGGCCACCGAGATTGACGACGCTCTCGTTACTGGTCAACGAACCCGCCGTCGCCCCGGAGGTGACGCCGCTCACCTTGTAAATGTAATTGCTGTGTATGCTGCTGACGGTGATGATCGCCGTTCCCGCCGTATTCGTTGTCTGGGTGACGCTGTAGCTCGGGGCGGCGAAATAGGCGGCGTGATCGTCAGCATCGAAAGCGATCTGTTGCGTGGCGGCGACGGCCGAGTTCGGCCCCGGCAAGCCGGTGAACGTCGCAAGCTTCACCTCCGTCGGCGTTCCCGAAAAACCGGCGCCGAATTTCTCCTCGTAGAAGCCCGAACCGGACGTGAAATAAAGAATGTCGTCGCTTGCATTCAGCGCCAGCGAAGTCACATCGTCATCGATGCCGGTGGCGATGGCGCCGCCCCCGATCGGCGACGAAAACTGCGGCGTCTGGCCGAAATGCTCTTCGTAGATGAAGCTGCTGGCGCCGCTCAGCGACGTGACGAAATAGACGCCGTCGGCGGCGTCAGTGGAGAGACCGTAGAGAACGCCGCCGGAGGTGTCGTCGCCCAGGTCGGCCGCGCCGCCGCCAGTAGCCGGCATGCGGTCGATCTGGTCGGTCCCGGAGTTGGTATTGTCGAGAATATAAAACAAGTTCGAGGTGGCGGTCATGGCGCCTTCCTACCCTAATCATGGCGCAGTCCTGAAAGTCATATGAACTGCAATTGGTATATTACGAACGCACCCATGCTGACGGTGCGGCATGCGATCGCCGCGAAAACATAGCCGAGCCACGCAACTCGAACAAGTACATTCCCGGCGTGCAATGCGGAGCCGGCCTCGCAAGCGCATTCACGTTGCAGGCTTGGGCGTCGGCGCGCCCTTGGCGACGGCCGCCGAGGACTGGCGCAGGCGATCAAACAGATCGGCGGCGGCGGACGCGGTCAACACCAGCCGGCAGGTGGGATAACGCTTGGCGCCCAACGCCATTTGCTCGGGCGGCGGGTAGCGCGTGACGCAAAGATCGATGCGAAGCGTCTGCCCGTCCCAGACGACGTTGTGAACGGAGTCAGCGAAAGTCTCGGCCAATTCGGCGATATCGACGTGGTTGACGGCAAGAGGCGCTTGCTGCTGAATGGCCATTCGGTTCTCCCCGCCGACGCGAAGCGACCCATTGCGCGGGCTTCGGGCGGCGCCGCCAGTTTAGGCGGCTTTCGACGCCATCGCCAAGATTCGATATGACGACGCCATGCTCAGGATGGGCAGCCGGCCCGCCGAATACGTCGCGAATATGCGCGCAATTCTTGTACTTGCATGCGCAGGCGGGGTTGCTTGCTAGGGAGGCGTGATATAGGCTCTCGCAACGTCCAGCATTCAAGGGCGAAGATGCATGGCTCGCGCGCCCATGCGGCGAGCGGTTGCTTATTGGCGCCGACGCGGCGCGGCGGCAGGGGAGGCGCTCGTGGGCCAACCGTACATCGGCGAAATTCGGATGTTTGCGGGCAATTTCGCGCCGCTGAACTGGGCCTTTTGCAATGGCGCGCTGTTGGCCATCTCCGAATTTCAGGCGCTGTACACTCTGATCGGCACGACTTACGGCGGCGACGGCCAGACGACCTTCGCGCTGCCCAACTTACAATCGCGCGCGCCGTTTCACATGGGCACGGATTCGTTTGGCAACACCTATGTGCAAGGCATGTCGGGCGGCGTCGAGAACCTCACGCTGACGGCGGCGCAAGTGGGCGCGCATACCCACACGTTGAACGCCGTAAGCTCGGGCGTGAGCGTGCAATCGCCAAGCAACGGCTTGCCGGGCGTATCAACCAGCAGCCAGACCGGGACGCTGCAATACGGCAATGGAACGACGGGCCCAACGAAGTTGACCGCGGCCTCGATCACCGTCAGCACGGGCGGCCTGCCGCACGAAAACATCCAACCGTATCTGGCGATCAGCTTCATCATCTCGCTGTTCGGCGTCTATCCGTCGCAAAACTGAAACGCTGAGCGCTCATTCGGGAAGAGGCGTCCCATGTCGGACCAATTCGTCGCCGAAATTCGGCTGTTTCCCTTCAATTTTCCGCCTATTGGCTGGGCGTTCTGTAACGGCCAACTGCTGCCGATCTCACAATACAGCGCCCTGTTTTCGCTGCTCGGCACCTATTACGGCGGCAACGGCACTTCGAATTTCGCGCTCCCCAACCTGCAAGGCCGCATCCCCGTCGATCAGGGTCAGGGGCCGGGACTGTCGCCCTATACGGTGGGACAATCGGCCGGCGCTCCGACGATTACGCTGACGGCGCAGGAGAACGCGGCGCATTCGCATTCGCTCAACGCCGATACGGAAGTCGCGACTTCGGCCAGCCCCGCCGGAGCCATCTACCAGAAGGGGCACTACAAGACAGCGACCACCGCCGGCATCGTGCAGGCCTATAGCGCGCAAGCCCCCGGCGTCGCCATGAACGCCAATGCGCTCGCATTAGCGGGCGGCGGCCAGCCGCACAACAACATGATGCCCTACCTCACGCTCAACTTCTGTATCGCCCTGACGGGCATATATCCGCAGCGGAGCTGAACGCCATGGGCGAACCTTATCTTTCCGAAATTCGCCTCATGGCTTTCGGCTTTGCGCCGAAGGGCTGGGCGCAGTGCAACGGGCAGACAGTGCCGATCCAACAGTACCAGGCGCTGTTCGCGCTGCTTGGCACGACCTACGGCGGCAATGGCGTCACCACGTTCAATCTGCCCGACCTGCGCGGCCGGGCGCCACTCCATTACGGCCCGGACGGGCTCGGCGACACCTATGTCCTCGGGCAGGTCGGCGGCGAGCCCTTGCATTCGCTTTCGATCGCCGAAACGCCGACGCACACCCATACGCTCAAGGCCGCCAACGTCGCCGCCGACACCGCTCCGGCGGGCGTGACGCCGGGTCCGGCGCTGGCGCTCGCCCAGGCCGCGGTCTACGAAGGGACCAATCCTGTCGTGCCGACCTCGATCTACTCGACCGCCGCCGCCAACGCCACGATGGCGCCGTCGGCGGTCGGCCAGACCGGCGGCCAGCCGCATGAGAACCGCCAACCGTTCCTCGTGCTTAACTACTGCATCGCGCTCTCGGGAATCTTCCCGTCGCAGAACTGATGCGGTTTTCGCCAGAAGACCGTATCAGTTCGCGCGAACTTCCCTTTCTCGACAAGAAGTTCGCGCGATCGTTTCCGAGTCCTTCACTCGGAAACCGTATGACGCGCGCCGCGCGCGGCCATCAGATCGTCGCCCAGCGCCTCGAACAGCGGCTGCAACAGCCGCCCGTAGCCCTCCGCGCGCCCGGACGAGCGCTGGTAGATCGGCAGGCGGACCTGGGCCGCGCTTGCGGTGATGACCGGACGGCGCGTCTCGTGAAAGGCAAGACAGCGCGGATCCCAATCGAGGCTGCAATAGTCGAGGATGCGGCGCGCCTGCGGTTCGAAATCGGCGACGAGCGCCTCGTATTGCACTTCGAGCATGCTGTCCTGCGGCAAGACGGCGCGCCAATGCGCCATCAGGTCGGCATAGGCGCGATAGTAGCGGCCGAGATCGCCGAGGTCGTTGCTGAACGCCAGCCCCGCCGAGAACGTCTGCGCGAAACACGACAAGCAGGTGTCGACGGGATCGCGGCGCGTGTGGATGATGCGCGCGTTGGGCAGCGCCATGCGGATCAAGCCGAGATGCTGGCAATTGGAGAGCTGCTTGTCAGTGATGCGCGGCGCGGCGGGCGCCAGCGCCTGTAGCTTGCGGCGGTAGCGGGCGCCGATTTCGGCGCAGACTGGGTCGGAGAGTGCGCCCTCCGCCGCGCCGAGCCGCTCAACCTCCTCGATGAAATACGCCAGCTCGCCGCCGCCGAACACGTCGCGGTGGCTCGCCAGTATCTGTTCGATCAGCGTCGAGCCCGAGCGTGGCATGCCGACGATGAAGATCGCAACATCGGGCAGCGGCCCGCGCGGGGCCGCGCGCGCCATGACGGCTCTATCGAAGACCGGAGCGAAGCGGCCGATCCGCGCCAGCGTCGCGGCTTCGTCGTATTCCACGCGCCGTCGCCGCAAGGCGTTGCCGGCGCTGAGATGGGCGAAGGCCGGCGCGAAGCGCCGCTGGTCCTCATAGGCCTTGGCGAGCGCGAAATGCAGAGGAACCCGATCTGCTTCGGCGCGCGACGTCAGGTTTTCGGCGAGCGCTTCCATCGCCAGGAAATGCGGATCGTCCGGGCCCAGTGGCGCGCAGCCCGCCAGCCCCTGGTAGTACTCGGCGCAATCAGGTTTCAGCGCGATAGCGCGCCGGAAGGAGTCGCGCGCGTCGCCGAGGTGGCCGAGCGCGACAAAGGCCTGGCCGCGTTTGTTGTGCGCCTCGACCAGATGTGGGTTCAACGCCAGGGCGCGCTCAAAAAACGGCAGCGCGTCGCCGGGGTGGTGCAGTTCGGCCAGCGCGCTGCCCATGTTGGCGTAGGCCTCGGCGAACCTCGGGTTCAGCGTGAAAGCCCTGCGAAAGGCGGCGACGGCCTCGCGATGCCGGTGCAGCGAGGCCAGGGCGTTGCCGAGATTGTTGTGGGCGATGGCGAACTCGGGAGCGAGCGCTGCGGCCCTTTCGAACCGCCGCGCCGCCTCCTCGTGCCGCCCGAGGGCGGCAAGATAGGCGCCGAGGTCGTTGTGCATCTCAGCCGTCGCCGGGCCGATCTCGACCGCCTGTTCGAGCCGCGCGACCGCCTCTTCGTAGCGTTCGCAAGCGCCGAGCGCGCGCCCAAGGCCGGCCAGCGCCCGACTGTGCCTCGGCGCAAGCGCCAGCGCGCGCTCGAATTCGGGGATCGCCTGCGCGGCGCGATCAAGCGCGGCCAGCGCCAGCGCGTAGTTGTAGCGGCCTTCGGCGAAATCCGGCTGCAAGGCGAGGGCGCGCGCATAGGCGGGCAGCGCCTCGGTCAGCCGGCCGAGCGCCGCAAGCGCGTTGCCGAGATTGTTGTGCGGCTCGGCGAGGCGGGGA
Organism: Roseiarcus sp.; assembly: GCA_035606915.1. Taxonomy (GTDB): domain Bacteria; phylum Pseudomonadota; class Alphaproteobacteria; order Rhizobiales; family Beijerinckiaceae; genus Roseiarcus. The sequence continues at coordinate 9,813 of DATNDU010000107.1, forward strand.
TCGAGCCGCAGCGCCGCCTCGAAATATGCGACCGCTTCGCCGGCCCGGCCGGCCGCGAGCAGCGCCGCGCCGAGATTGTTCAATGCGGCGAGATGCGCGGGATCGATCTCCGCGGCGCGGCGATATTGGCCGATCGCCTCTTCGAGGCGGCCAAGCGCGGCGAGCGCCAGGCCGAGATGGTTGCGGGTCTCGGCGCTTGTGGGATCGATGGCGATCGCGCGCCGCAGCAGCGCTTCGGCCTCCTCCGCGCGGCCCTGGGCCAGCGACAGCTCGGCGAGTCCGCTCATGGCGGCGGCGTCGGCGGGGGTCTGCGCGAGGACGTGACGATAAGCGTCCCCAGCCTCCGCCAGCCGGCCCTGACCATGCAGCGACCGAGCGAGACCCAGCACCTCGGCCGGCGTCAGCCGGCGTCGAGATGGGGCGGTCCGGCTCATCGGCGCGCCGCCGCGTGGCCGTCGAGGGCGTTGCAGCTCAATTGAAGACCGCCTGATAGTCCTGCCGATTCGGCGCTGGCGAGTGGATCGGCGCCACATAGAGGCTGAAGCTTGGACCGCCTTCGACTTCGCAGGCGTAGAAACCCTCGCAAAGCACCTCGCGCGCCTTCGGCGCCCGAAAGATCAGCGTGAACGGTTGACGTTTGCTCCCGCGCAGCGGGCTTGCGCCTTCGCGGATCACGCGGTCGAGCGTCAAAACCAGACGCGCGCCTTCGAAGCGAAACGTCTTGCCGATATGCGGCTCGAAATGCTCCGCCTCCAGCCGTTGCGCCGCCGCGGGCTTTCCGTCCGATTCGTTCGCCATCTTTGCGTCTGCCCTTCTCTGGCGCAACGGAGCCAATGTGGCGTAAATTCGCCAACGGCGCCAGAGGAGCCGGTCGTCGATGAACCTTGAGACGCGATGCATCGACGCGGCCGGCGGTCCTTATCGCCTGCGCCCGGCCACGCCCGCCGACGAGGCTTTCCAGTGCGCCCTGTTTCGCGACCAGCGCGCCCCGCTCCTGCGACACGCGCGATTGCCGGGGCCTGCGATCGACAACCTGCTCGACCTACAGCGCCGCGCCCGAAGCTCCAGCTATCGCGAGAATTTCCCCGCCGCGCGCTGGTTGATCGTGGAGCGCGACGACGAACAGATCGGCGAGTTGATCGTCGACGCGCGCGAAGACGGCGCGCATATCGTCGACATCACGCTGCACCCGCGGCATCAGGGGCGCGGGATCGGACCGGCGCTGGTGCGCGCCGTCATGGACGCTAGCGGACAGCGCGGAGTCAGCGCACTCGCCGACGTCGGCAACGCGCCGTCGCGAAGGATGTTCGCGCGGCTGGGCTTCGTTGAGGGGCCTTGCGGCGACGGAGCCAATGTCGAATTGCGTTGGCGTCCGTGAGGCGCGCGAAGCCACGACGGCGCTCCAAACGGTTCAGCCTCCATCGCATTTGCAGCAGAGCCTAAGAGACATCCTCAAACCTCACCGCCATCCGCAATGGGCGATCCCGCCTTCGCCTGCGCCCGCGCCCCTTCCCACGCGCGGCAAAAATCGCATAAAGGGTCGAAAGACCTCGGGGGAGAATGGGCATGATCCTCATTTCGGGCGAAGCGCTCATCGATCTCATCCCCGATCCCGAGCGCGACGGGCGCTACGACGCGGTGCTCGGCGGCTCGCCGTTCAATGTCGCCATCGGCCTCGCCCGGCTCGGCGGCCCCACCTCCTTCATCTCCCGCCTTTCTGCCGACGCCAATGGCGAGAACCTCGCCGCCGCGCTCGTCGCCGAAGGCGTCGACCTATCGCTGGTGGCGCGCGATCCGCGCCCGAGCCCGCTCGCCTTCGTCATGCGCGGCACCGCGCAGACCGGCTCGCGCTACAGCTTCTATCTCGACGGCACCTGTTACGACGGCGAATGGCCGTTCCCGGCGCAGTGGCCGGCGAGCGGGCGGCATTTGCATGTCGGCTCGTTCGCGTCGGTCGAGCGCCACGGCGCGCGCGTCGCCGAGGCGATGCGACAGGCGGCGATCCAGGCGACCGTCAGCTTCGACCCCAACATCCGCCCCTTCGTCACCCCCGATCGCGAGGGCGTGTTGCAGCGGGTCGAATCGGAGGTCGCCGTCGCCGATATCGTTAAGGCCAGCGAGGAGGACCTGGCGTGGCTCTATCCCGGCCGCGGGCTGGAAGACACGCTCAAAGCCTGGGCGACGCAGGGGCCGCAATTCTGCATCGCCACGCTCGGCAGCGAGGGGGCGCTGGTCTATCTCGGCGCCGAGCGGCTGGAGATCGGCCCGCGCCGCGTCGCGGTCGTCGACACCGTCGGCGCTGGCGACAGCTTCATGTCGTCGCTGCTGTTCGCGATGAACCGCGATGGCGCGCTGGGGCGCGGCGCGGCCAAGCCGACGCGCGACAAACTCGCCGCCTGGGCCGATTTCGCCGCCCGCGCCTCCGCCATCACCTGCACCCGCAAAGGCTCGAACCCGCCGACGCTGGCCGAGGTCGAAGGCGCGCACTGAACGAAGAACGATCCACCGGCATGTTGCAGCGCAAGGCCGGCGGCGCTACATCGGAAACAGACTCACCAGGATCCGCCCTCATGGCCTCGACCGGGACCGCCCTCAAGCCGCGCCCGCTTTCGCCCCACCTCGGGATTTACCGCCGCACGCTGACGATGATGATGTCGATCACCCATCGCATCACTGGGGTCGGGCTCTATATCGGCGTCATCCTGCTCGCCTGGTTCCTGCTGGCGTTGGCGGGCGATGCGCGGACCTTCGCCGCCTTTTCGGCCTTCATCCATTCCTTCATCGGCCAGTTGCTGCTGTTCGGCTTCACCTGGGCCTTGTTCCACCATCTGCTCGGCGGGCTGCGCCACTTCCTGTGGGATACCGGGATCGGCTTCCAGGCCCCCTTGCGCGAGCAACTCGCCAAGGCAAACCTGATCGGCGGGGTGGCGCTCGCCGTCATCGCCTGGATCATCGGCTACGCCGTCCGCTAGGGGGAGATCATGCCGCAATCTTTTCGCACGCCGCTTGGCAAGGTGCGCTGGCTCGGCAGCGCCCGGCTCGGCGCCGCCGACAACTGGCGCATGCGGCTGACGTCGCTGGCGTTGATTCCGCTCAGCCTGGCCTTCGTTGTCATGGTCATCATGCTGCTGCACCGGGATTACAACGGCGCCCGCGCCTTCCTCGGCGAGCCGCTGCCGGCGGTGCTCCTACTGCTGTTCGTGCTCGGCGGCGTCTATCACGCCGAGCTTGGCATGCGTTCGGTGATCGTCGACTATGTGCACGGTCAGTTGCGCGAGTGGGCGCTCATCGTCAACGCCTGTGCGGCGATCGCGCTCGGGCTGGCCTGCGCCTATGCGGTGCTGCGCATTGGTTTCATCTAAGATTCGGGTTTCGTTTGAGGTTCGTTGAAATGGCTGGCAATGGCGTCGCGGCCCCCGCTCAGAACGGCAAGGCCTATCCGATCACCGATCACACGTTCGATGTCGTCGTCGTCGGCGCCGGCGGCTCGGGGCTTCGCGCCAGCGTCGGCTGCGCCCAGGCGGGCCTGCGTACCGCCTGCGTGAGCAAGGTGTTCCCGACCCGCTCGCACACCGTCGCGGCGCAGGGCGGCGTCGCCGCCTCGCTCGGCAACATGGGGCCGGACGATTGGCGCTGGCACATGTACGACACCGTCAAGGGCTCCGACTGGCTCGGCGACCAGGACGCCATCGAATACCTCTGCCGCAACGCGCCGGCCGCCGTCTACGAGCTCGACCATTGGGGCGTGCCGTTCTCGCGCACCGAGGACGGCAAGATCTACCAGCGCCCGTTCGGCGGCATGACCACCGATTACGGCAAGGGCGTCGCCCAGCGCACTTGCGCCGCCGCCGACCGCACCGGCCACGCCCTGCTGCACACGCTCTACGGGCAGGCGCTGAAAGCCAAGTGCGAGTTCTTCATCGAATATTTCGCCATCGACCTCATCCGCGACGAGGACGGCCGGGTGCGCGGCCTCGTCGCCTTGAAGCTGGACGACGGCACCCTCCACCGCTTCCGTGCGCAGACGACGATTCTGGCCACCGGCGGCTACGGCCGCGCCTATTTCTCCGCCACCTCCGCCCACACCTGCACCGGCGACGGCAACGCGATGGCGTTGCGCGTCGGCGTGCCGTTGCAGGACATGGAGTTCGTGCAGTTCCATCCGACCGGCATCTACGGCGCCGGCTGCCTGATTACCGAGGGCTCGCGCGGCGAGGGCGGCTATCTCGCCAACAGCGAGGGCGAGCGCTTCATGGAGCGCTACGCCCCCTCGGCCAAGGATCTGGCCTCGCGCGACGTCGTCAGCCGCGCCATGACGCTGGAGATTCGCGACGGCCGCGGCGTCGGCAAGCAGAAGGACCACTTGTTCCTGCACCTCGATCACCTCGACCCGAAGGTGCTGCACGAGCGCCTGCCCGGCATTTCCGAGAGCGCCCGCATTTTCGCCGGCGTCGACGTCACCAAGGAGCCGATCCCGGTGCTGCCGACCGTCCACTACAACATGGGCGGCATCCCGACCAACTATCACGGCGAGGTGCTGACCCGCTACGGCGACGATCCCGACACCATCGTGCCGGGGTTGATGGCGTTGGGCGAGGCGGCCTGCGTCTCCGTCCACGGCGCCAACCGGCTCGGCTCCAATTCGCTGATCGACCTCGTGGTGTTCGGCCGCGCCGCCGGCCTGCGCGCGGCGGAGACGCTGAAGGCGGGCGAGCCGCAGCCGGATCTGCCCAAAGACAGCGCCGAGATGGCGCTGGCGCGGCTCGACAAATTCCGCTTTTCGAAGGGCGGCACGCCGACGGCGGCGCTGCGGCTGGCGATGCAGCGCATCATGCAAGCCGATTGCGCGGTGTTTCGCACCGCCGAAACGCTCGCCGACGGCCATCGCAAGATTCACGACGCCTGGCGTTCAGGCGAGGACGTGAACGTGACCGACCGTTCGCTGATCTGGAACTCCGACCTCGTCGAGACGCTGGAATACGACAACCTCATCGTCCAGGCGGTGGTGACGATGGATAGCGCGCTGAACCGCCAGGAAAGCCGCGGCGCCCACGCCCGCGAGGATTTCCCGGCGCGCAACGACGCGGAGTGGATGAAGCATACGCTGGCCTGGATCGACCCGGCGCGATACGAGGTGAAGCTCGATTACCGGCCGGTGCATACGTATACGATGAGCAATGAAGTGAGCTATATTGAACCGAAGACGCGGGTGTATTAGTGATTCAAACCTAACGGCTGGCGCCCAGCCGCCGGTCACTTGCAATGCCCGCCTTCGAACCGAGCGGGCCGCGTCTGCGCCACCCACCCCCCCTCTCGTCCTGAGGAGCCCCGAAGGGGCCTCGAAGGACGCTCGTTGACCCGACCTTTCTGCCATCAACCGCTGCCTCGCACAACTGGCGGCGCAAGCTGGAGCGCCCTTCGAGGCTACGCTTCGCTTCGCGCCTCAGGGCGAGGTCGGCGGATTGCGCGGGAGTCCGCGATCCGCCGACCCGCGACCGGGCGCCGAGCGTCAGATTGGAACCAATAGCCCAGCGCCCGCGACGCCCGAGACGTGAACGCGGTCATCATCCAGAACCTCAGCCCGCGGACACGGGCGAGCCGCCCGTCGGACTGAGAGCCTGACCTGAAATTTGGTTATTCCGGAAGTGGCGCTTTATGGCGTGAGCGGATGGTGGGGGTTGATCGGCCCCGTAGGCTCTGATTCTCTGGGTTTACGACGACTCAGAGGAAACCACGATGCCCTGGACCGAG
>DATNDU010000128.1:0-22695 GCA_035606915.1 Roseiarcus sp.
GCCGGAGCCTCCTTCGCAGCCGGAGCTTCCTTCGCGGCCGGGGTGGCGCCAGCAGCCGGGGCCGCCTTCGCCGCCGGGGCCGCCTCGGCCTCCTTCGGCAGCGGCAGCGGCGAATCGGAGAGGGTGTGCAGATAATCGATGATGTCGGCGCGCTTCTGCGGGTCCGCCTCGCCGGGATAGGTCATCTTGGTGCCGGAGACATAGGCCGAGGGCTTGGTGAGGAACGTGTTGAGATCCGCAAACGTCCAGTTGCCGCCCTTGGCCTTCATGCCGTCCGAATAGGCGAAGCCGGCAACCGAGCCCTTCGGCCGACCGACCACGCCCCAGAGGTGCGGCCCAACCTTAGCCCCCGCGCCCTTCTCCAGATTGTGGCAGGCCTCGCAGACGCGAACGTCCGAATGGCCCTTTGCGAGGTCGGCCTTGGCCAGCAATAGCGCCAGCGGCGGCTCTTTCGGCGCTGCCGCCTTGGCCGTCTTTTCGCCCCCCTCCGGCAGGTTATAGCCAGGCTTGGTCGCCTTGTCCGGCGCGTAGAGCGCGCTGGAGAACACCCCGAGCGCCATAGTGAGAAGCAGCACCATCATAACCGCCAGCGCGGTCTTGTTGGTGTCGGTCGTGGTGATTCCGCCCCCAGACACGTGGTCGAACTCCAAGCTGCCAGCGCCCCCGTTTGGACGCCACGGTCGCACCGCTGATTAGCCGCTTTGCCGCCGCCTTGGCAACACGTATAAGCGTGTCCGCTCATTAACAGGTTTGCCCAACGTTGCGTCCGATCGTCCTTATCCCCGCGCGCATGGCCTCCACCCGACTGCCGGGCAAACCACTCGCCGATATCAACGGGACGCCGATGATCGTTCATGTCTGGCGGCGCGCGCGCGAGGCCGACATCGGCCCCGTGGTCGTCGCTGCCGACGATTTGGCCATCGTCGCGGCGGTTGAAGCGGCGGGAGGGCGCGCCATTCTGACGCAGGGCGACCATGCCTCCGGCTCCGACCGCATCGCCGAGGCGCTGGCCCGCCTCGATCCCGACAGGCGCCACGACACGGTCGTCAATGTGCAGGGCGACCTGCCGACGATCGAGCCGGACGCCGTGCGCGCCGCAGCCAGCCTGGGCGACGCCGATATCGTCACTCTGGCAACGCCGATCCGCCGCGCCGAGGAGCGCGGCGATCCCAATGTCGTCAAGGCGATCGGCACGCCGATCGGCCCACGGCGGCTGCGCGCGCTCTATTTCACCCGCGCCGCCGCGCCCTGGGGCGAGGGCGACCTGTTGCATCACATCGGCCTCTACGCTTATGCCCGGGCGGCGCTGGAAACTTTCGTGCGGTTGCCGCCCTCCCCCTTGGAGACCCGCGAGCGGCTGGAGCAGTTGCGCGCTCTGGAGGCGGGCCTGCGCATCGACATCGCCCTCGTCGACGCCGCCCCGCTCGGCGTCGACACGGCGCAGGATCTGGAGCGCGCCCGCGAACGGCTGGCGGTTAGAGGATGGACATGAGCAAAGCGAAGATCGCCTATCAGGGCGAGCCCGGCGCCAATTCGCATATCGCCTGCGTCGAGAACCTTCCCGACGGCGAGCCGCTGCCCTGTGCAACCTTCGAGGACGCTTTCGCGGCGCTGCGCGACGGCGCGGCCGAACTCGGTATGATCCCGATCGAGAACTCGATCGCCGGCCGCGTCGCCGACATCCACAACCTGCTGCCGGCCTCCAACCTGCACATCATCGCCGAGACCTTCCTGCCGATCCGCTTCCAGTTGCTGGCGCTTCCCGGCGCTTCGCTCTCCGATCTGCGCAGCGTCCACAGCCACGTCCACGCGCTCGGCCAGTGCCGCAAGATCATCCGCGAACTCGGCCTCAAGCCGGTCGTCGCCGCCGACACGGCGGGCTCGGCGCGCGAGGTCGCCGAGGCCGGCGATCCCAGCCGCGCCTCGCTCGCCACCCGTCTCGCCGGCGAGATTTACGGGCTCAAGACCCTGCGCGAGAACGTCGAGGACGAGGCGCACAACACCACGCGCTTCGTCGTGCTGTCGAAGACGCCGAAATGGGCGCCGGCCGGCAACGGGCCGGTGGCGACGACTTTTGTCTTTCGCGTCCGCAACGTCCCGGCCGCGCTCTACAAGGCGCTCGGCGGCTTCGCCACCAATGGCGTCAATATGACGAAACTCGAAAGCTACATGGTCAACGGCGAGTTCACCGCCACGCAATTCCTCGCCGACGTCGACGGCCACCCCGAGGAGCCGCCGCTCGCCCGCGCGCTGGAGGAACTCGGCTTCTTCTCCCACGAGGTGCGCATCCTCGGCGTCTATCCCGCCCACCCGTTCCGCCGCTTGGCGGGTTGAGGCTGCAAAAACGCCGCGAAGGATGCTATGCAGACGGCGGGTCGGGCGGTTCCGGCCAGGATGTGTGAGTGAGATGCGTGCAGGAGCCGGCGGCCGAATCGCGGGTGAAACTGATCCAGGCCGCCTATGAGGCGGCAGTCGCGCAAGGCCGCTACGAGGCGCCGAAAGCCCGCCGGGCGCCTTCGCGCACCCGGCTTTATCGCGACGGCCGGCTGACGCTGCTCGCGCCCTATTTCGACTATGCCTATTACGCCTTCGAGAACCCGGATTTCTCCGCCTCCGGGCTCGACGAGCTCGAACATTTCAATTTCTTCGGCTGGCGCAGCCTGCGCAATCCCGCCGCCTGGTTCGACACCGCCTATTACCTCGCCGGCAACCCTGACGTGCTCGCCTCCGGCGACAACCCGTTCTGGCACTATATCTTCAAGGGCCGCGCAGAAGGGCGGGCGACGCAGCCGCCGCGCGCCGCCGAGCGGGCGATCCTCGATGCGCTGGTGGCCCCCGAGGCGCGCGCGGCCGAGCCGCCGCCAGACCTGCCGCGCCTCGGCGCCGAGGCGCTGGCGGCGCGGCTTCAGGCGCGCCTCGCCGGCGCCGAGGGCCTGCTCTATTGCCTGGACGCCGCCGCGCCGGCGGCGCCAAGCGTCATCCCGGGCTTCCTGTGTTTGCAAGCCTCGCCGCTGCGCGCCGCGCACACGCTGAAGCTGCTGCCGGCCGCCTGGTCGCAGACGCGGCTCGCCCTCGACGGCGAGACGCTCGGCGTCGCCACCGACGCGGCCATCGCCAAGGCGCTCGACGCCCTCGGCGAGGCGCTGCCGCCGCGCCGCATCCTCGCCGTGCGCACCCTGGTCGGGGCTTCGCTCGAAGGGTTGCTGGCGGTCGAGGCGGCGCTGGCTGCGGAGCGGCGGCTGTTGTTCCTCGACGATTTCTCGTCGCTGTGCGAGAGCCCGCGCCTGCTGCGCAACGACGTCGCTTTCTGCGGCGCGCCGGCGCCGGATTCGCAAGGCTGCGCCATCTGCATCTATGGCGAGTCCCGCCACGCGCTGCTCGCCGGGCTCGAACGGTTGTTCGAGCGCTGCCGCTTCACCGTCGTCGCCCCCTCCGCGGAAACGCTGGCGCTTTGGCGCGGCGCGACCGCCCTGCCCTACGAAGCCGCGACCGTCATCGCTCCGGCGCGCCTCGAAGACGCGCCGGCGCCGCAGGCCGTCGCGGAGGGGGGCGAAATCGGCGCCGAGGGCCGGCCGCTGCGGGTCGCCTTCCTGGGACCGCCGACGCTCGCCCACGGCTGGCCGACCTTCGCGCGCATTCTGGAGGCCTGCGGCGAGTTCGTCGCCTACGCCTTCCACCATTTCGCGGCGCCCGAATACCTGCGCCCGAGCCGCAACCTGGTCAGCCTCGCCGTCGAAGGGCCGCTGCGCGACCTGCTGATCGCGCACCGCATCGATCTCGTGGCGATGGCGAACGAGGGCTGCGAGCCGTTCTCGGCCCTGGCGCTGGAGGCGCTGGCTGCGGGCGCCGATCTGGTGACGCTCGACCACAGCGGCCATGCCGCCGTTCTCGTCGAGCGCGAGCGGCGCGGGCAGGCGTTCGCGACCGACGACGATGTCGTGGCGTTTTTCACCTCCGGCAAAGCGATCGCCTATGCGCGCGAGCGCGACCGTTTCCCCCGCCTCATCCAGGCCGTCCGCAATGAGGACGTCCTGGCTGCCCTGATCGGATAGGAGCGCGGGGTGGCCGACGGCGTCGTCGCATTCACCAGCTTCACTTGCGCCGAACTCGCGCCGGCGCTGACGCTGGCGCGCGACCTCAAGCGTCGCCATCCTGAATGGCGGCGGGTCGGCGTGCTGGTCGACCACGCCGCCGACGGGCTCGACGAAAGTTGGCGCGACGCCTTCGACCGCGTTCTGGAGGCCGGGGCGCTCTATGGCGAGGGGTGGCGGCACTTCGTCTTCAAGCACGATGCGGCCGAGGCGGCAGCGGCGGTGAAGGGCCGCGCGCTGCTGGCGCTGCTCGGCGAGGGGGCTGAAAAGGCGTTCTATTTCGCCCCCGAGATCGCCGTTTTCGACGCTCTCGACGAACTCGAAGGCCGGCTCGACGCGGCCTCGATCCTGCTGACGCCGCATCAGGGCGAACCTAACGAGGCCGCCCAGGCGATCGCCGACAACGAGGCGCTGGCGATGCGTTACGGCGTTTACAACTTGAGCTTCCTGGGCGTGCGCCGCGATCCCGCGGGGCTGGCGTTGGCGCGCTGGTGGGCGACGCGGCTCGACCGCGCCAGCTATGACGCCGGCGGGGCCTACAACGACCAGAAGCATTTCGACCTCGCGCCGGCGCTGTTCGGCGGCGTCGAGGTGCTGCGCGATCCCGGCTGCCATGTCGCGAGCTGGAACCTCAGCCGGCGCGAGATCGAGATCGCACGCGACGGGCGGATTCTCGTCAATGGCCGCTTCCCGCTCAAATTCTACAATTTCGCCAATCCCTACGGCGACGCCGCGATCCTCACCGAGCGCTACGCCGGCCGGCGCCTGGCCGTTTACGAACTCGCCGCTTTCCGCAGGCGCGCGCTCGCCGCCTGCGGCGCGCCCGCGCCCGGCCGCGAGGGCTGGGCCTACGGGCGCTTCGACGACGGCGCGCCGATCGCCGACATGGCGCGAAGGCTCTATCGCCGCGATCCCGAGTTCGGCGCGCGCTATCCCGATCCGTTCGCGGCAGGGCCGAACACCTATCTCGCCTATCTCCAGGCGAACCGGCCCGACTTGTTGTGAGCTTCAGGTAGAGCGCAGCACGACGCAGGCGCCGCCGATCTTTTGTAGCTTGGCGCACAGCCGCTCGGCCTCGCGCCGCGTCTGCGCCGGGGCGCGCACGCGGTAATAGGGGCGATAACCGCGGCTCATCAGCCGGCCGGCGAGCACCATCGGCCTGACGCCGCCGAGAACGGCGGCATAGGCGGCTTCGGCGCGGGAATATTGTCGCAGCGCCGCCGCCTTGTTGAAGGAGCCGGCGATCTGCACGCCCCAGGGGGCCCAGAATTGCGAATGGGCGAACAAAGTCGGCTCGGCGCGGCGGAACTTGGCGACGATCTGCACGCAGGAGGCGGCGGGGAAAACCGCCTCGTCGGTCAGCTTGGCGGCGTCCTTGCCGCGCCATTCCTGCACGGAATGCCTGGTGATGATCGAGACATAGTCCTGCGTCTCGATCGGCAAGTCGGCCTCGCCGGCGATAAAGCGGGCAAGGCGCGCCGGGCCGGCGTTATAGGCGGCGGCGGCGAGGCCGAGGTTGCCGAACTGGTTGCGCAACTCGGCGAGCAGCGCCGCCGCCTTGGGAATGGCGGATTCGGGATCGAAGGGATTGGCGAGACCGCGGGCGCCGGCGGTGACGGGCATGAATTGCGCGACGCCGCGCGCGCCGGCGGGGCTGACGGCGTTCGATTCGAAGTTGCTTTCCTGCCAGATCAGGCGGGTCAGGAACGCCACCGGCAGCCCCTGCGCCCGGGCAGAGGAATCGATGAGGCCGCAGATCGCGCCGATCACCGATTCGCCGGCACGGGCGCTGCTCGCCGCCGCCAGCGCGACGGCGAATGCGAGCGTCGCGAGCAGCCGTTTGCCTCGGGTCATCGCGTTCTCCGTTGGCGCGATCAAGACGTTCAAGCTTGTCTATCGCCCCGCCCGCGCGCCCGGCAAGGCGGCCGCCTCCTTGCGCGCCCGCGTGGGCGGGCCTATCTGGAGCCAACCGAGAGAGAGCGCCGATGTTCATCCAGACCGAGCCGACCCCCAACCCCGCCACGCTCAAGTTCCTACCCGGACGCCCGGTGCTGGATTCCGGCACCTTCGAGGCGACCAGCACGGCCGAGGCCGACCGCTCGCCGCTCGCCAAAGCGCTGATGGAGATCGACGGCGTGCGCGGCGTGTTCCTGGCGCCCGATTTCATCTCGGTGACCAAGGGCGAGGGCGAGTGGACGCATCTGCGGCCGGCGGTGCTCGGCGTGGTGACGGAGTTCTTCATGTCCGGTGCGCCGGCGGTGTTGGGCAGCGCCTCGGCCTCGCAGGAGTTTTTCGACGGCGCCGACCAGGACGTCGTCGACACCATCAAGGATCTGATCGAGACGCGGGTCCGCCCGGCGGTGGCCGGCGATGGCGGCGACATCATCTTCAAGGGCTTCCGCGACGGGATCGTCTATCTCGGCATGAAGGGCGCCTGTTCCGGCTGCCCGTCCTCGACCGCGACGCTCAAGCACGGCATCGAGAACCTGCTCAAGCACTTCCTGCCGGAGGTGAAGGGCGTCGAGCAGATGTGAGGGTTAGCCCTCGCCGACGAGCAGCCCATCCAGAAACACGTCGATCAGCTTCAGCGCCGTCTCGCGCCATCCTGGCTGGTCGTTGACAATGCAAAAGCCGAAGACGGCGCGCATCATCTCCTGCGGCATGATGTCGGTGCGCAGCGCGCCGGCCTCGCGCGCGCGCTCGATGAGCAGCCCGCCGGCGGCGCTCAGCCGCGCGATCGAGTAAGCCGATAAGTCCTTGTTGTAGGCAGCCAGCGCCAGCGCCTTCGCCATGCCCTTTTTGGTGGCGACGAAGGCGACATTGGCCTTCACCCAGCGCCGCAGCGCCTCGGCGGGCGGCCCTTGCCTCGCCAAAGCCTCGGCCAGCGCCGCCAACTCGTCGACCTCGCGGCGGTAGACCGCCTCGAACAACGCTTCGCGGGTCGGGAAATGCCGGTAGAGCGTGCCAATGCCGACGCCGGCGCGGCGCGCCACCGCCTCCAGGCTGGCCTCCGGGCCGCCGGCGCTGAACACGTCTTTCGCCGCGCCGAGCAACCGCTCGCGATTGCGCGCCGCGTCGGCGCGCGGACCGCGGGTTGTGGGTTTTGACGGAACTTCACTCACGCGACTTCACTTATTCGTGTCCAGGCGCTTGTTGCAAAACGGAGGATGCCTCCGTATTGTCCCGTCGAGCCGATGGACTGGCGCTATAGCCGAGCTGGAACATCGCTTCACCTCAAATCTAATCAACTCGCCCATTCCGCTTGATTTGCCGAAATTCAAACATCGGTAGTCGATCTTTTCTCGGAGTCTCGCATGAATCTTGCGATCTCGGCGACGTTAAACGGCGTCCGACGCGACGTCGTTTTCGACGACCCCCGCGTGACGCTGCTCGACCTGCTGCGCGAGCGCCTCGGGTTAACTGGCGCGAAGAAAGGCTGCGACCGCGGCCAATGCGGCGCCTGCACCGTCATCCTCGACGGCCGGCGCGTCAATTCGTGTCTGGTGCTGGCGGCGACCTGCGACGGAGCCGACATTCTCACCATCGAGGGCCTCGCGCGCGGCGAGACCCTGAGCGCCGTGCAGGCGGCGTTCATCGAACACGACGCGCTGCAATGCGGCTTCTGCACACCAGGCCAGATCATGAGCGCCACCGCCTTCCTCAGCGAGGGCGGCGACTGGCGCGACCCGGAGGCGATCCGCGAGGGCCTGAGCGGCAATCTCTGCCGGTGCAGCGCCTACGCCGGCATCGTCGAGGCCGTGCAAGCGGCGGGGCGGCGGCTCGAAACCCGAAAGGACGCGGCATGAATTCGTTCGAATACATCGAGCCGCGCACGCTCGACGAGGCGCTGGCGGCGGGCGGGGCGGCGGGCGCGGTCTATCTGGCCGGCGGCACCAATCTCGTCGATCTCATGAAGGCGGGCGTCGCACGGCCGGCGCGGCTCGTCCATATCGGCCGCCTCGAAGGGCTCGACCGCATCGAGACGCTGCCCGGCGGCGGCCTTCGCATCGGCGCGCTGGTGCGCAACGCCGATCTGGCGGCGCTCGCCGAGCGCTACCCGCTGTTGGTCGAGGCGACGCTCTCCGGCGCCTCGGCGCAGTTGCGCAACGCCGCGACGCTCGGCGGCAACCTGATGCAGCGGCCGCGCTGCGGCTATTTCTTCGACCCCGCCAGCGCCTGCAACAAGCGTCAGCCCGGCGCCGGTTGCGACATGATCGGCGGCGAATCGCGCGGCGCGGCGATCCTCGGCGCCAGCCCGTCCTGCGTCGCCACCCACCCTTCCGACCTCGCCGTGGCGCTGCTGGCGCTCGACGCGGTGGTCGAGATCGCCGGGCCTGCGGGTCGACGCGAAATGCCGGTCGACGCCTTCTACCGCCTGCCCGGCGACGAACCGCAACGCGAGACCGAACTGGCGGCCGGCGAACTGATCGTCGCGGCGCGGTTGCCGGCTTCTGAATTCGCCGGCCATTGCCGCTACGTGAAGGCGCGCGACCGCGTCTCCTTCGCCTTCGCGCTGGCTTCCGCCGCAGCGGCGCTCAGGCTCGACGGCGGGGTTATCGTCGAGGCGCGGCTGGCGCTCGGCGGCGTCGCGCCGAAGCCGTGGCGGGCGCGCGAAGCGGAAGCGGCTTTGCAAGGCGCGAAACCGTCTGACGAGACTTTCGCCAAGGCCGCCGCGATTGCCCTCGCCGGGGCGGCGCCCGTCGGCGACAACGCCTTCAAGATCGAACTGGCGCGCCGGGTCGCGGCGCGCGCGCTGAAACTCGCGGCGGCGGGAACCCGCATCCCCGCTCTGCCCGCCTCGCCCTTCGGAGCCGCCCGATGATCGACGTCGCCCTTTCGCACGACCCCGCCCGCGCCCGCCACGGCTCCAACGCCGGCCAGCCGGCGACCCGCCTCGACGGGCCGCTGAAAGTGACGGGCCGCGCCGCCTACGCCGCCGATCAGCGCCCCGAGGGCCTGCTGCACGCCGCGCTGGCGGTCTCCACCATCGCCCGCGGCCGCGTCGTCTCGCTCGACGTCGCGGCGGCGAAGGCCCATCCCGGCGTCGTCGAGGTGATGACGCCCGCCAACAAGCCGCCGATTTTCGTCGATCCCGACCTCCACGACCAGCCGTTCAACTTCTGCTTCCAGGCGCTGCAAAACGATCGCGTGGTCTACGCAGGCCAGCCGATCGCCGTCGTCATCGCGCAGACGCTGGAGGCGGCGAGCGAGGGCGCGGCGCGGCTGACGGCCGTTTACGAGACTGAACCAGCGCGCACGCATCTCGACGCCGCCGACAGCTATACGCCGCCCTATGTCGGCGTCGGCCATCCCGCCATTGTTGAAAAGGGCGACGTCGAGGCCGGGCTCAAGTCCGCCGCGCTGACCATCGATGTCACCTACGAGACGCCGTGGCAATTCCACAACGCCATGGAGCCGCACGCCATCGTCGCCGCTTTCGACGGCGGCCGGCTCGTCGTCGACACCCCAACCCAGGGAATGGCGATGACGCGGGCGCGGCTGGCGCAGATTTTCGGATTGCCGCCGGCCGAGGTGCTGGTGCGCAGCCCCTTCATCGGCGGCGGCTTCGGCGGCAAGGGGCTGCTGACCGGCCCGATCGTGCTCGGCGTGATGGCGGCGAAGTTGACCGGGCGTCCGGTCAAGCTGGTCGCCACCCGCGCGCAACTTTACGGCCCCTTCGGCCATCGCTCGCCGACGCGCCAGCGGCTGCGCCTTGGCGTTGACGGCGACGGCCGGCTGACCGCGCTCGCCCACCACGCCAAGATCGCCACTTCTAGCTTCGATGCGTTCTACGAGCCCTCGGCGGACGCCTCGCACACGCTCTATGCGAGCCCGGCGATCCGCACCTCGCATGAGGCGGTGCGGCTCGACACCGGCACGCCGCTGTTCATGCGCGCGCCCGGCGAGGCCTCGGGCTCGATCGCGCTCGAAAGCGCCATCGACGAGATGGCGGCGGCGGCGGGCATCGACCCGCTGCAATTCCGCCTCCTCAATTACGCCGAGACCGAGCCGATCTCCGGCAAACCGTTCTCCTCCAAGGCGCTGCGCGAATGTTTCACCGAAGGCGCGAAGGCGTTCGGCTGGCAGGGACGGCCGCTTCAGCCCCGCCAGATGCGCGACAAGGACGGGCTTTTGGTCGGCTGGGGCGTCGGCGTCGCCACCTTCCCGGCATTGATGTTCCAGGGCGCGGCGCGCGCCGTCCTCAAGGCCGACGGAACCGGCGCAGTCGAGGCCACCGCCCACGACATGGGCCAGGGCGCACTGACGGCGTTGGCCCAGATCGGCGCCGATGCGCTGGCGCTGCCGCTGGAAAAATTCGAACTGCGCTCCGGGACCTCCGATTTCCCCGACGCCGGGCTCGCCGGCGGCTCCGCCCATACGGCGACGGCGGGCCTCGCCATCCACAACGCCGGCGCCGATGCGCTGGCCAAGCTCGCCGAGATTGCGACCCGAGACCCGCAATCGCCGCTCTATGGCGCCGGCAACGCCGGCCTTTTCGCCCGCGATGGCCGCCTCGTGCGTCGCGACGACGAGACCCGTGGCGAGCCCTTCGCCGCCATCCTCGCCCGCGCCGGCCTCGCCGAGATCGTCGGCGAGGGCGCCGGCGCGACCGACCCGGCGGCGCAGAAGCAATACGCCATGCACGCCCACGGCGCGGTGTTCGCCGAGGTGAAGGTCGATCCCGAGCTTGGCATGGTGCGCGCCAGCCGCCTCGTCGGCGCCTTCGCGGCGGGGCGGATCATCAATCCGCGGCTGGCCAAGAGCCAGTATCTCGGCGGCATGATCTGGGGCTTGTCGTTCGCGCTGCACGAGGAGGCGATCTTCGACCGGCGCACCGGGCGCATCGTCAACGCCAATTTCGGTGAATATTACGTGCCGACCAACGCCGACGTGCCGGCGATGCAGGCCATTCTGGTCGAGGAGCACGACCGCTTCGTCAATGCGCTGGGCATCAAAGGCGTCGGCGAGATCGGCGTCACCGGCTCGGCGGGCGCGGTCGCCAACGCGGTCTGGCACGCAACGGGCGTCAGGCCCCGCCGCTTCCCGATCCGGCCCGAGGCGCTGATGTAATCATACGGCTTTCGGCTGATTGGCTCGTATTTTTGGGTTTTGGGTCACCCGTTAAATCTGGTGCGGGACTCAAGGGTTGGGCGGTCTTCGGCAAGCGCCGCGGGCCGCTTTGCCCAGCTTCACCAACACTCAAACCCGCCGTCGACGAGCAGATCGACGCCAGTCACGAAAGACGCCGCGGGGCTTAGCAGGAAGACCGCGGGACCGACTATCTCGTCGACCGTCGCCATGCGGCCGAGCGGCGTCTCGCGTTCGAAGATCTTGCGTTGCTCGGCGACTTCAGGGCGCAAATTCATCGGCGTCAGCGTGTAGCCGGGGCTGATCGCATTGACGCGGATGCCACGTCCGACCCACTCCATGGCAAGGCTTTTCGAGAGGTGGATGACGCCGGCCTTCGAGGCGTTGTAATGCGCCTGGGTCAGGCCGCGATTGACAATCGTTCCGGACATCGAGGCGATATTGACGATCGCGCCGCGTCCGCGCGCAAGCATGGCGCGACCTTCCGCCTGACAGGACAGGAACACGCCGGTCAGATTGACATCTATCATCTTGCGCCACTGATCGAGCGGCATTTCCTCCGCCGGCCGGGCGTTGGCGATGCCGGCGCAATTGACGGCGAGGGTGAGCGCGCCGAGCGCCTGCTCTGTTTTGGTCACCGCGCTCGCCAACGCTTCGGCGTCGGTGACGTCGCCGGTGATCGTGACCGACCGGCGCCCCTTGCCGGCCACCGCTTTCGCCGTGTCTTCGAGCCCCTTGCCGGCACCAAGGTCGAACAAGGCGACGTCGGCGCCGGCTTGCGCGAGACCAATCGCGATCGCCTGGCCGATGCCGCTGCCTGCGCCAGTGACGAAAGCGATTTCATTGTCGAGACCGAACATATTCACTGCAACGTCTCCTTCATCAACAGGGTTCAGAGGGTCGCGAGCTCCATCACCGCGACGCGGCCGGCGGCCGCGCGATCGAGAACGCCGCGGTTGACGCCGCGACTCAGCGCCATCACGCGATGCGAGAGCCCCAGCACTTCGTCGAGGTCGGAGCTGACGACAATCACCGCCAAGCCTTCGCGGGCAAGCTCGGCGACAATATCGTAGATGGCGGCGCGCGCGCCGACGTCGATGCCGCGCGTTGGCTCGTCGAGGATCACCACCTTAGGCGCGCGCAGGATGCTCTTGGCGATCACCACCTTCTGCTGGTTGCCGCCGGAGAGCGTGCCAACCGGTTGATCGGCGGCGCCCTTGATAAGAAAGCGCGCGATGCCGCGACCGGCGAAAGCGCGCACGCGACCGCTGGTGATCCAGCCGGAGGGCGCGACGCGCGGATAGTTGCCGAGCGCCAGGTTCTCGCCGATCGTCTGCGATAGAATGAGCCCCTGCGCCTTGCGATCCTCGGGCACCAGCACCACGCCATGCGCCAGCGCGTCGGCCGGTCCATGGAGCCGAACAACTTCACCGTTGACCCTGACCGAACCGGCGGAGATGGGGTCGACGCCGGCGATGGCGCGCATGAGTTCGGTGCGCCCGGCGCCGACAATGCCGGCGACGCCGAACACCTCGCCCGGCCTGACCGAAAAGCTCACGTCGGAAAAGGCGCCTTCAGCACTGGTCAGACCCTGCACTTCGATCAACGGCGCGGCCTCTGGGTCGGGCGGCGGGATGGTCGGGAACATGCGGTCGAGCGGCCGGCCGACCATGTCTTCAATCAATATTTTGGTTGGAACTTGCGCCGTCTCGTGCGTTCGCACAAGCTTGCCATCGCGCAGCACCGCGATGCGGTCGGCGATACGGGCGATCTCGTCGAGGCGATGACTGATATAAACGAAGCTGACGCCTTCTTGCTTCAGGCGACCGATCTGTTCGAACAACCGCGCCGTCTCCTCGGCGCCGAGGGCTGCGGTCGGCTCATCGAAAATGAGCAGCCGCGCGCTCTGCGTCAGCGCTTTGGCGATCTCCACCTGTTGCTGCGCCGCGACGCGCAGGTTGCCCACCAGGGTCGTCGGCGAGACGTCGAGGCCGAGACGATGCAGTTGCTCGGCGGCGCGCACATTCATCGTTTGACGATCGATTCTGCCATGACGAACCGGCAGGCGACCAACGAAGACGTTCTCGGCGATCGAGAGATCCTTTAGCAGCCGCATCTCCTGATGGATGAGGCCGATGCCGGCAGAGAGCGCATCGCCGGGGGTGTGCGGCGCGTAAGGCCGACCGCGCCAGGTCATGGTTCCCGTGGTTGGTTTGACGACCCCAGCCACAATCGAGGACAGCGTCGACTTTCCGGCGCCGTTCTCGCCTAGCAAGGCAAGCACTTCGCCGGGACTTACGTCGAGTGTGACGTCGCTGAGCACGAGGTTGGGGCCATAGCGCTTGCCGATGTCGCGGAGCGACAGGCCGGCGTCGGATGCAGCGGATGCGGTCATGACGAAATTGCCTAGGGGGACGGGCGGCGCGGAATGGCGCCGCCCGCCGCTGTCGTTGTTACGGATGCTTGGCGATGAAGGGGGCGACGTTGTCTTTGGTGGTGAGCGTCGCCGGAAGCAACTGCTCAGCCGGAACCTTCTTGCCTTCAACCAACTCGATCGCGGAATCGACCGCCAAGCGGCCCATCTTCTGCGTCTGCTGGGTCGCGGTGACGTCGAACACGCCATCCTTCATCGCCTTCAAAGCGGCGGTGTCGCCGTCAAAGCCGGCGACCCAGATCTTGTGGTCGGGATTGGCGACTTTGATCGCCTGGGCGGCGCCGAGCGCCAGCGCGTCCGCCTGGCCCCAAACGATGTCGACCTTCGGATGCGCCTGCAAGAGATCCTGCGTCAGCTTGAAGCCCTCGTCCTGATGCCAACCTTCGCTCCAGAGTTGACCCACAACCTTGATGTTGGGGAAGTCCTTGAGCGCCTCGGCGCAGCCTTTTGAGCGATCGACTTCCGGCGTCGTGCCCTTCTGGCCGTGGATAATCAGCATCTCGCCTTTGCCGCCGGCCGCCTTGGCGATCCAGGCGCAGACTTCCTTGGCGGATTCGACGCTGTTGGTGGCGATGAAGGTGTCGCCGGGGGCGCCTGCGGCGTTGCGGTCGACGTTGATGACCGGCACGCCCGCCGCATGGGCGGCCTTGACGGGAACCGCGGCCGCGGTCGCGCCGGCGGGGATGTAGATCAACGCGTCAATGTTCTGCGCCAGCAGATCCTGGACCTGGTTGACTTGCGTCGCCGCGTCGCCCTTTGCGTCGACAGTGATGACCTTGATGCCCTTCGCGGCGCCTTCGGCCTCGACGGATTCCTTGATCTGGTTGAAGAAGTTGGCCTGAAGGTTGGCGACCGCCAAGCCGATCGTCTTGGCTTCCTTGGCGTTGGCCCCGACCGCGGCGACCATCGCAGCCGCTGCGACGGCTGCAAGAAGCGAGATTTTCCCGATACCCATGCTTTCCTCCTACCCTATTGACTGACGTCCTGCGGAACCTTTCAGCGGGACCGTCGCTTTCGGTCCTTTCGGACCTCCGAGCCGCTTCCGACTCCGGTGCGGCGCAGTCTTGTGGCGACGCGGAACGCCGCGGCGCTGAAAGGCTCCTCAAGCGCGCTTGGTGCGCATCGTGTCGGCGGCGACCGCAATGGCGATGACGAGGCCGATTATCACCTGCTGAACGAACGGCGACACCTGAAGAAGGTTGAGGCCATTGCGCAGGAAGCCGATGATGAGCACGCCGACCACCGTGCCGCCGACGCCGCCGACGCCGCCCGAAAGGCTGGCGCCGCCGATCACCACGGCGGCGATCGTGTCCAACTCGTAGCCGATGCCGGAACTCGGCTGAGCGGAGTCGAGGCGGGCCGACAGGATGACGCCGGCAAAGCCCGCCGCCAAGCCGCAGAGCGTATAGACCAGCAGCGTCGCCTCGCGCACGTTGACGCCGGCGAGGCGGGCGACCTCGGGGCTGCCGCCGATGGCGTAGAGCGAGCGTCCAGCCGGGCGGAAAGTCAGCACGATCCAGGTGATGACGACGATGACAATCATCACCGCGACCGTCACGGTCAGGAAGCCGAAGTGGCGTATGATGGCGAGATTGGAGAACCAATCGGGGAACCCGACGATTTGTTCGCCATTGGTGATGATGCTCGCCAGGCCGCGCGCGATCGACATCATCGCCAGCGTGGCGATGAAGGACGGCATGTACATCCGCGTCACCATGAGGCCCGAGACGACGCCGCAAAGCGATGAGGCGATCAGCCCGGCGACGATGGCGAGGCCGAACGGCAAGCCGAGGTGGTTGCCGACATAGCCCATCACCATGCCTGACAGAGCCAGGATAGAGCCCACGGAAAGGTCGATGCCGCCAATCAGGATGACCAGCGTCATCCCGACCGCCATCACGCCGAGCACCGTGACTTGATCGAGCACGTTGAGGAAGTTGCGCAGCGTCAGGAATGTGTCGGTCGACACCGAGAGGAAGCCGCAGAGCAAGATGAGGCCGATCAGCGGTCCCGTCGCGCCACGCAAGAAGTTGAGCGCGCCACCGCTCCTCGCCTGTATGGTCATTCCTCCGATCGTCATTGTTGACTCCTGCCCTCAGATGCCGGGGGTTATTGTGGCGCCGACCGCGTTTCCTGCGGGACAGGGAGCAGACGCGCGCGGGCCACCGCCTGCGCCCATTGGCGCCGTTCGTGGGCGCGCACCGCGCCATCCATGTGCGGCGCAAACCGCTCCGCGCCGCGATCGAGCTTGGCCAGGCTTTCCAGCGTGAACAGGCCCGCGCTGACGCCCGCCAGATGCGCGACGCCCATCGCCGACAACTCGGCGACCTTTGTGCGCTCAACTTGCAGCCCAACCATGTCGGCCTCGAACTGCATGAGTTGGTCATTGCGGGTCGGGCCGCCGTCAACCAGCAGGCGCTCAACCGGCGCGCCACTGGCGCGCAAGGCGTCGACGACATCGGCGATCTGGTGCGCGATGGAATCGAGCGCGGCGCGCGCAAACGGCGCACGGGTGGCGCCGAACGAAAAACCCGTCGCCGTCGCCGAGGCGCTGGCGTCCCACCAAGGCGCGCCGAGGCCGCCAAAAGCCGGAACCAGATAGACGCCGCGGGAGTCGGGGGCGCTGGCGGCGAGCGCCGCGAGTTCCTCTGTTGAGACGCCAAGCAGTTCCGCCGCCCAGATCAGCGTCGAGCCGGCGCTACGGATGTTGCCTTCGTAGGCGAGCATCGGCGCGTCGAGCTGCCACGCAAGCGTCAGGCAGACGCCGGGCGCGCCGGCATTGCCATCGGGCGCCGCCGAGCGGTCGACAAGGCCCATGATCGAGGAACCGGTGCCTTGCGTCGCCTTGACCGGTCCGGGCGCGAAAGCGCCGTGCGCAAACAGGGCGGAATGGGAATCGGCCAGCACCGCGCCGACCGGCGTCCCATCGGCGAGCGGGGCCAGACCACGAACTTTGGGGAAGGGTCCGGTGGAGGCGACCACCCGCGGCAGCGCGGCGAGCGGCACGTCGAAGATCGCCAGCAGTTCCTCGTCCCATTTTGCGCCAACGACGTCGAAAAGCTGCGTGCGAGAGGCGTTGCCGGCTTCAATCACCACCTCGCCGCCGAAGCGCGAAAGCAGAAAAGCGTCAATCGTGCCGATGCAAATATCGCCCGCCTTGGCGCGGCCCTGACCCTGTGGGAGTTGGTCAAGCAACCAGCGCGCCTTGGCGGCCGAGAACATCGGATCGAGCGGCAGGCCGCTCCTGCGGCGGACCGTCGCGGCGTGCCCCGCGGCCCGCAGCGCCGCGCAGACGCCTTCGGTGCGCTGGTCCTGCCACGACAGCACCGGCGTCAACGCCTCGCCGGTTCGGCGGTCCCAGATGACGCAGGATTCGCGTTGTGTGCTCAAACCCACCGAAACGACGCGCTTGGCGGCGTCGCCGTCGAGCGCCTGGCTTGCGGCGCGGCGCACGCTGCTCCAGATCTCCTCGCCATCCTGCTGCACCCAACCCGGCTGCGGCGCCGCCAACGAAACCGGCGCTTGGGCGCGCCCGACGACCTCGCCGCGCGCATCGACCAGCAGCGCCTTGGTCGAACTCGTGCCCTGGTCGATCGCGAGGAGAAGCGGGCCGGGCATTTCAGCGCTTCTTCAGATCGAGAGCGGCCGCAACGATTCCGTCGCAGTTGAGGCCAAAATAGTCGAACAGATACTGTGCGGTTCCCGTCGGCGCGAAGCCGGTGACGCCGAGGATGCGCATCGGAACCGGGGCGTTGCGCACCACCACCTCAGCGATCGCGGCGCCGAGGCCGCCCTCTATCGCCGCCTCCTCGATGGTGACGATGGCGCCGGTCTCGCGCGCCGCGGCGATGATCGTCGCCTCGTCGAGCGGCTTGATCGTCGAGACATTGATGACGCGCGCGCTGCAGCCGCGTTCGGCGAGCGCGTCGGCTGCGGCGAGCGCCCGCGACACCATCGCGCCGGTCGCCGCCAGCGACACGTCCGCGCCTTGGCGCAATACGTCGGCGCGCCCGAAAGCGAAGGCCGCGGCGCGCTCCGGCGTCACCGCCGGAACTTTCGTGCGGCCGACGCGGATGTAACAGGGGGTTGCCGATGCCGCGGCCCAGCGCACCGCCGCGGCGGTTTGCGCGGGATCGGCGGGCACGACGACGGCGAGTCCGTCGATGGCGCGCAACCAGCTCAGGTCCTCGATCGAGTGATGCGTCGGGCCAAGCTCGCCATAGGCCATGCCCGGGCTCATGCCGCAGAGCACGACCGGGTAACCGTTGTAGGCGACGTCGACCTTGATCTGCTCAAGCGCCCGACCGGTGAGGAAAGGACCGGCGCCGCAGGCGAACGGAATGAAGCCGGCGTTGGCGAGGCCGGCGGCGACGCCGACCATGTTCTGCTCGGCGATGCCGACATTGACGACGCGCTCAGGAAACAACTTCTGGAAACCGACCAGGTTGCTGGAGCCGACGCTGTCGTTGCAGACGGCGACGATGCGTTCGTCAACCTTCGCCAGTTCAATCAGCGTTTCGGCGAAGGCGACGCGGCAATCAAAGGCCGACGCCGGAGTCAGGGCGGGAGCGGTCATCACACGAGCTCCTTGAATGCGAGTTCGACCTGCTCCGCCGTCGGCACCTTGTGGTGCCATTCGACCCGGTCCTCGATAAAGCTCACGCCCTTGCCTTTTATGGTGTTGGCGATGACGCAGCGCGGCTTGCCGGGATGGGCGGCTGTGAACGCCTCGTAAAGCGCGGCATGGTCATGGCCGTCGCAGGTCACGACATCCCAACCGAATGCGCGCCAGCGATCACCGAGCGGCTCCAGCCTATTGGTGTCCTCGGTGCGAGCGCCTTGCTGAAGCCGATTACGGTCGATGACCGCGACGAGATTATCAAGGCCGCGGTGGCCGGCGCACATCGCCGCCTCCCAGTTCGAGCCTTCTTGCAACTCGCCGTCGCCAAGCACCACGAAGGTGCGCCAATCGGCCTTGGCGAGCTTGGCGCCGATCGCGGCGCCCACGCCGATCGGCAGACCGTGCCCGAGCGGCCCGGTGTTGGCCTCGACGCCGGGCGTCTTGCGGCGGTTGGGGTGGCCATTCAGCGGCGACAGCGGCGCGAGGAAGGTCTTCAGTTCAGCCACCGCAAAGAAACCGCGCATCGCCAGCGTCGAGTAGAGAGCCGCCGCACAATGACCCTTGCTCAGAATAAACCGGTCGCGCAACGGCGAATTCGGCGCCGTCGGATCGACGCGCAACACCGAGAAAAACAGCGTGGTCAGAATGTCGCTGACCGAGAAGTCGCCGCCGATATGGCCGAGGCCGGCGCGGCCAATCATTTCGACCACGCTGCGACGGATGAGCGTCGCCTGGGCTTTTAAACTTTGGGCGCGCTCATCGGCGCCGATGGTTGTCGGGAGCGGCGGCGCCAGTCCCGCTTTTGCGGTGATTGCTGAGGAGAGGCTCAAGGTTTCCTCCGTCTGGATATTTATGCATTACTGCATCTAATTGCACCGTTAGCCGAGCATGAGTCGGATGTCAAGCGCCGCGGCAACATTCAGCCAGCGTCAATGGCGATGTGTATCACACGATATTTACGTAAAATATCTGCGCATCTATTGACAACCGGCGTTTGATTTTCTATGCGAATAAGAATATTTATGCGAAACCGTGATCGGCTACGACCGCGAAATCGCGCCCAACGCCTAGGAACCCGCGCCATGGGGAGGACCGACGAGCTGCGGATGCTGCTTCGCGTCGCGCAACTCTATTACGACGACAAGCTCAAGCAGGCCGAAATCTCCCAGCGGCTCTATGTCTCTCAGGCGACCGTATCGCGACTGCTCAAGCGCGCCGAGGAGGAGGGGGTCGTGCGCGTCTCGATTGCCGCGCCGCGCGGCACCTATCCCGAATATGAGGCCGCGCTTCGGCAGCGCTACCACCTTAACGAGGCGATCGTGGCCGAATGCTACGAAGACCGCGAAGAAGCCATTCTGTCGGCCATTGGCGCGGCCGCGGCGCATTATTTGGAATCAACGCTGAGCGAAGGCGACGTCATCGGCATTTCGTCGTGGAGCGTTTCGCTTTTGCGTATGGTCGACGCCATTCATCCGCTCAAGCGGATCAGGGCGGAGCGGGTCGTCCAGACGCTCGGCGGCGTTGGCGATCCTTCGGTGCAAAGCCATGCGACGCAACTCACGATGCGGCTCGCCGTGTTGACAGGGGCGGAGCCGCAGCTCTTGCCGGCGCAAGGCGTCGTCAGCTCGTCGGCCGCGCGCCTGGTGATGGTCGGCGATCCCTATGTCCGCGCCGCGATGAATCAGTTCCGTCGACTGACGATCGCGCTCGTAGGCATCGGCGCGCTGCAACCTTCCGGCATGCTGGCCAATTCGGGCAACGCCTTCACCGATGCGGAACTGCGCGACCTCGCCCGCGCCGGCGCCGTCGGCGATATCGGCCTGCGGTTTTTCGATGCCGAAGGGCGGCCGGCGCACGGGCCTCTCGACGAGCGGGTGATCAGCATCACGCTCGAAGAGTTGAAATCCACGCCAAGGGCGATCGGCGTCGCCGGCGGCGATCGCAAGGTCGAGGCTATTCGCGCCTGCCTCATCGGCAAACTCGTCAACGTGCTCGTCACCGACAAGTTCACGGCTGAAAAGCTGCTCTGACGGATCTTCAAGCGATACATAAGGAGGAAAGCCAATGTCCCGGTTCCAAGGAAAAACCATCGTCATCACCGGCGCCAGTCGCGGCATCGGCGCGGCGCTCGCCAAGCGCTTCGCCCGGGAAGGCGGCGCGGTTGTTGTTTCGGCGAACGAACCCGCCTGCGAGACCGTCGCCGCCGACATCGTCAAGGCGGGCGGCAAGGCGATCGCCTTCGTCGCCGACGTCACCAACAGGGACGACGTGATCGCCCTCTATGACGCGGCAGAGCAGGCCTTTGGCGGCATCGACGTCTCGATCCAGAACGCCGGAATCATCACCATCGCACGCGTCGAGGCGTTGACTGAGAACGAATGGGACAAAGTAATGGAAGTCAACACGAAGGGGGTGTTCCTGTGCTGTCAGGAGGCGATCTCGCGGATGCGCAAGCACAAGCGCGGCGGTCGCCTCATCAACACCGCCTCTGGTCAGGCGCGCCAAGGCTTCATCTATACGCCGCATTACGCCGCCTCGAAATTCGCCGTGGTCGGCATCACTCAAAGCCTCGCCAAGGAAGTCGCGAAGGAAGCCATCACCGTCAACGCCTTCTGCCCGGGCATCATTGAAACCGACATGTGGGCCTATAACGACGAGGTTTGGGGGAAGCTGCTCGGGGATTACAAGCCCGGCGAACTGATGGCCGAATGGGTGCGCGGCATCCCGATGGGCCGCGCCGGCAGCGGCGAGGACGTCGCCGGCCTCGTTGCGTTCCTTGCCAGCGACGACGCAGCCTACATCACCGGACAGACCGTGAATGTCGATGGCGGCCTAATCATGTCGTAAGGCGGGCCGCGCCCTGTAAGCTATTGGAAAATTGGCTCCCCGAGTTGGACTCGAACCAACGACCATTCGATTAACAGTCGAATGCTCTACCAGCTGAGCTATCGGGGAACGCCGGCCGGGCGCGTATAGCAGAATTCCCCGCGAAGGGAAGCGGCTTTTTCCCACCGCGTCAGCCCTGCGTCAGAAGCTCGCGCACACGCGGCATGACCGCGCGCGCATAAAGCGCGATGCAGCTCATCATGCGCGCCTGCGAGAGGCCGCCGGCGCTGTATTTGAGATCGAAACGCGAAAGCCCGAGGCCGCGCGCCGTCGCCGCTATCTTCTGCGCCACCGTCTCCGGCGAGCCGACATAGAGCGAGCCCAACTCGACCTCACGGTCGAATTCGGCGCGCGTCATCGGCCCCCAGCCGCGCTCGGCGCCGATGCGGTCGCGCATGCCCTTGTAGTCGGCGAAGAACTCCTCGCGCGCCGCCGCATCGCTGAGGGCGACATACCCCGGCGAATGCACGCCGATCTCGGGCGTGGCGATCCCGAGCTTGGCGCAGGCGCGGCGATAGAGGTCGGCGTGGGGCTGGAAGCGCATCGGCTCGCCGCCGATGATCGCCAGCATCAGCGGCAGTTCATAGCGCGCCGCCCGCACCACCGATTCCGGCGAGCCGCCGACGCCGACCCAAGTCTTGATCGTGCCGCCCTGCGGCCGCGGGAACACGCGTTGATCGACCAGCGGCGGCCGCAGACGGCCGCTCCAGTTGACCTTCTGCTGCCGCAGCAGCGCGACAAACAGGTCAAGCTTCTGCTCGAACAATTCCTCGTAGAGCGAGAGGTCGTAGCCGAACAGCGGGAACGATTCCGTGAACGAGCCGCGCCCGACGATCACCTCCGCCCGGCCGTTCGAAAGCGCATCGACGGTCGAGAAACGCTGATAGACGCGGATCGGATCGTCGGAGGAGAGCACCGTCACCGCTGAGCCCAAGCGGATGCGCTGCGTGCGCGTCGCGATCCCGGCGAGCAGCGTCTCGGGCGCGGAGACCGCGAAATCGGCGCGATGATGCTCGCCGACGCCGAGGAAATCGACGCCGAGTTCGTCGGCGAGAATCGCCTGCTCGACGAGGTTGCGCAGCACCTGCGCCTGCGGCAGTTCCGCGCCCTCGGCGTCGCGGGTGACGTCGCCGAAGGTGTCGAGGCCGAGTTCCAGGGGTTTCATGGCGTGATCCTTGCCACGCCGCGCGCGCCGCGTCGAGCTACAGCCGCGCCGCGCGCCCAGGCGCGCAACGCCCGATTCGGCGGCGACCCGCAACGCGAATTCGCGGCCGCATCGTGCCGCGTCGCAGTAGATGCAAGGGATTGGCGATCTGCGCATAGCCGAGCCGGCGCTCAGACATGCGCCCCGCGCCGACGCCGAGATGCACGCCGAGCGCGACGCCGAGTGGCGCCAGCCGGAAAATCCGGGCCGGCCGCGCGTGGCGATACCAACGGCGATCCTGGGTGAACCCCTCGTCGGCGGCGCAACCTGCGCCGACGCCGTCGCCCCGGCGATCCTTCTCCTCCTGCGCGGCGGCGCCGAGGTTACGGCGGCGCGATGAAGGGAGGGTTGCCGCGATATTCGACTTAGC
>DATNDU010000132.1:0-47102 GCA_035606915.1 Roseiarcus sp.
CGAGGCCAGCCGCATCTCCATTACCGTGGTGAAACGAACAGATAAGCAGATCAAGGGCTTCATCGTACTTCCCAAGCGATGGGTGGTCGAGAGAACTTTTGGTTGGATCAACCGAGCCCGTCGCCTCACCAAGGATTTCGAGGCATCAATCAAGTCTGCGCTAGCCTGGCTCCAAATCGCCATCGCCTTCCTGATTATCCGAAGACTAGCGAGGGCCGCATGAATTTCGAGTCAGGCTCTTAGCCGATTTGAGCGCCGGCGCCCGAAATCCGAACCGCCCCTCACTTCGCCGACGTCAGCCGCTTCCATTCGCTCTGCATCGCCGCATCGACCGCAGGTTCGAGCACTGGCTGCGGCGCCAGGCGTTTCAGCGCTTCGAGGTCGATGGCCTCCTCGGCGTTGTTGAAGCCGGCGAGCGCCGCGTCGCGCCGGGCGTTGTCGGGCGAAAGCAGCGCGTCGAGAAACTGATAGGCGGCGAGCGGCGAGGCGGCGTTGGCGGGAATGGCGTAGGCGTAGATCGTCAACGGCGCGCCTTCGCGCGGATATGCGAAACGGATCGGCGGCGCGCCGTCGCCGCCGCGCGTTGCGACCGCCGCCGCTTCGCCCGCCATGCCGGCGCCAAGGCAGCCGGCGCCCTTGGCCAGCGCCCCGACCTCGTCGGGCGCGGCGAAGGCGAGCATGGCGCCGCGCGCCCGGTCCAGCACCGCGGCGGCGGATTTGACTTCGGCCGGCCGCGCGCGCGCGGGATCGAGGCCGCTGAGCCGCCACACAGCGAGGAAACTCTCGACGCGCGCGTTCGGCCAGACAATGCCGCACTCGGCGAAGCGCCGCCCTTCGCGGCCGAGGCCGAGGCCTTGGGCAAAGGAGGTCGGCGGCTCCTTCAGTCTGTCGGAATCGTAGAGCAGCCCGAACGCCGACCAGCCGAACGGCACGCCATGCGCGCCGTCGCGGTCGTAAGCGGCGTATTTGGCGGCGACCAGCGGTTGCACGAGCCGCGCATTGCCGAGCGCGCGGCGGTCGAGCCGCGAGAGCTTCGGCAGCCTGCGGGCGAGCGCCGGCCCGCTGAGCGCCACGAGGTCATAGCGCCGCTCGGCGTTGCGCTCGGCGAACTCCGCCGGGCTGGCGTAGGTGTCGAGCGCGACGATGTGGCCGCTTTGCTGCTCGAACGCTTCGATCACCGCGCGATCGATGAAATCCGGCGGCGTCAGCACCTCCAGGAATTTCGGCTGACGCGCGGCGGGCGGCAGGAACGGCGCCAGGCTCGGGGCCGAGGCGCCGCCGAGTCCGATGGCCAGCAACAGCAGCGCCAGGCGCGCCCTCATGTCGGCGCATCGACGCCGAGCCGCACCGGCGGCCCGAGATAGCGCGGCTCGGCGCCGCGCAGCAGGTCGAGGATGGCGGCGCCGCGCGCGGCGACCTCGCGCAGATAGGTGCGCAAGCCGAAGCGCAGCGACACGTCGGCGGCGGCGAAGCCGTCATCGTCGAGGCCGTGCCAGCGCGCCAGGAACAGCGCGCGCGAGAGATGGAACGGCTGCGAGACGACGATGACCCGCTGCTGGCCGAAAATCTCCTTGGCGCGCACGATCGAATCGAGCGTGCGGAAGCCGGCGTAATCGCGATAGATGCGCGCCGCCGGCACGCCCTCGGCGATCAGCGCGCCGCGCATGTCGGCGGGCTCGTCATAACCGCCGCGTGGCCGCCCGCCGCCGGCCTGGCTGCCGCTGACGATGAGATATTCCACCTTGCCCGATTTGAACAAGGTCGCCGCCGCCTCGATGCGGTTGTGGAAGAACGGGTTGGCGACATAGTTGCGCACCAGCCGCGCGGCGCCCAGCACCAGCCCGGCGGTTGCCGGCTTCAGCGCCGCGGTCGAATCGTAAATATGCGAGCGCGACGAAAGCTCGATCAACGCCCACGGCCCCGCCGTCGCCACCACCGCTAGGGCGGCGACGGCGACGAGCGCCGTCGTGAACCGCTTCACCGCGGCAGGATCGTTTCGCCCATCAGCGTCTCGTCGATCGCCGCCGCACACTGCCGCCCCTCGCGAATCGCCCACACCACCAGCGATTGCCCGCGCCGCATGTCGCCGCAGGCGAACACCTTGGCGACCGAGGCGGCGTAGCGGCTGGTATCGGCGCGCACGTTGCCGCGCCCGTCGAGCGCCACGCCGAGGTCGGCGATCAGCCCCTCCTTGATCGGCGAGACGAAACCCATCGCCAGCAGCACGAGTTCGGCCTTGATGGTGAATTCGCTGCCCTCGATCGGCTGCAACTTGTCGTCGAGGCGCACACAGACGAGGCCGCTGACGGCGCCGTTCTCGCCCTCGAACCTGCGCGTCATCACCGCGAAATCGCGCTCGGCGCCTTCCTCGTGGCTGGAGGATGTGCGCAGCTTCACCGGCCAATCCGGCCAGTTCAGCAGTTTGTTCTCAAGCTTGGGCGGCATCGCCATGATTTCGAGCTGCGTCACCTTCAGCGCGCCTTGGCGGATCGAGGTGCCGATGCAATCCGAGCCGGTGTCGCCGCCGCCGATGACCACGACATGCTTGCCGGCGGCCAGGATCGGCTCGTTGGAGTCGAGCGGCTCGCCGGCGACGCGGCGGTTCTGCTGCGGCAGGAAGTCCATGGCGAAATTGACGCCGTAGAGGTCGCGCCCCGGCACAGGCAGATCGCGCCCCAGTTCGGCGCCGCCGGCCAACGCCACCGCGTCATAGCCCTCCAGCAGCGAGGCGGCGGTGACGTCCTTGCCGACATGGGTCTTGCAATGGAAGATCACGCCCTCGGCCTTCATCTGCTCGACGCGGCGCTGCACATGGCGCTTTTCCAGCTTGAAGTCGGGAATGCCGTAGCGCAGCAGGCCGCCGGGATGGGCGTTCTTCTCGTAGACGTGCACTTCGTGGCCGACGCGGGCGAGCTGCTGGGCGCAGGCGAGGCCCGCCGGCCCGGAGCCGATGACGGCGACGCGCTTGCCGGTCTTGTGCGCTGCCGGCTCCGGCTTGATCCAACCCTGCTCCCAGGCGCGGTCGACGATGGCGCATTCGATCGTCTTGATGGTGACCGGGATGTCCTGGATGTTGAGCGTGCAGGCGGCCTCGCACGGCGCCGGGCAGATGCGGCCGGTGAACTCGGGGAAGTTGTTGGTGGAAAGCAGGTTGCGCGCCGCCTCGCGCCAGTCGCCGCGATAGACGAGATCGTTCCAGTCGGGGATCTGGTTGTTGACGGGGCAGCCGGTGTGGCAATAGGGGATGCCGCAATTCATGCAGCGCGCCGCCTGGTTGCGCGTGCCCTCCTCGGAGAGCGGCAGCGTGAACTCGCGATAATGGCGGATGCGGTCGGAGGCCGGGGCGTAGCGCCGGTCCGCGCGGTCGATCTCCAGAAAACCCGTCACCTTTCCCATAGCGCTTTCCCGTTGCCGCCTCGCGGACTCTCTGCCGGGATCGGCTTTGCGAGACGCGATCCCTTCCCTTATCGCGAGCCGATATGCAAGTTCGTATGCAAGATCGAAAGCTCGCCCGGCCCGAGGCTAGCCCCGCTTGCCGCCGCGCGCCGGCCGCAGGCCACGGCGCGTCAGATCGCCGCAGAATGCCGGCGTTGCCGCGATTCGAGGTCGCAGCGGCGTCTGCGGCTCAGGCGGGGCGGCCATAATAGAGCATCGAGACATGCGTCGCCTCGGCGAAGAACAGCCAGCGCTCGACGCCGAGGCCGGCGGCCGCCAGCAGCGTCGCGGCGAGCGCTGCGGCGAGCGCTGCGAGCGGCGGGGCGACGCTGGCCAGCAGCATCAGCAGCACCGGGGCGACGAACAGCGCCGCGACGACGAAGCGGCGCAGCTTCACCGCGTGCTTGCGCGCGACGCGAAAGCCCATCTCGCGCATGACGAAATTCTCCTCCGTATGCGGCGGCTCCAACAGCCGCACGGCGCCGAAGGCCGACAGCCCCGTGGCGCTGGCGAGCGTCGAGCGCGGCGGCTCGCGGTCGATGGCGCGCCAGTAGGCGAGCTTGGCGAGGCCGGTCAGCGCCAACGAAGCCGCCGCCAGCGCGCCGAAAGCCGGCCGGAAGGCGCCGAAGGCCAGCGTCAGATCGGCGAGCAACAGCGCGCCGCTCGCCGCCGCCATCAACAGATAGAGCGGCAGCGTCAGCGGCTGGCTCCATTGCCGGATCGGCTTCAGACTGGCGTAGATCATCGCCGTGCAGACGACGGTGAACGCCGCCAGCGCCAGACAGGCGACGGCGGCGACGGCGAAGGGGCCGTCGACGCGGTTGAGCACGATCCAGCCGAGCGCGAACGGGCCGGCGGCGACATAGGTCGCCAGCGCCGCCACGCCCTCGCGCGCCAGCCACGACGAGCGCCATTGCGTCAGCGCCCGCAACGCCCGCTCCGGCCGGCCCAGATGCAGGGTCGAGCTTAGAAGCCCCAGCGACAGCAGCGCCACGGCGAGGCCGAGGCCAACGAAGCCGAAGCCGGTGGTCGCCGGCGCGAGGCCGAGAACGCCCAACAGCGCCAGCCAGGCGAGCAGCCCGAGCCCGGCGCCGGAGGCGGTGGTGAACAGGATGACGGAGGCGGCGGGATGCACGGGATTTACCGCGACAGCAAGCGATCGACCCAGCGCAGCAGGCCGGTGGGTTCTCCCGTTGCTGTCTCCGTCGGCGCTAGCGCCGCGCGCGCGCCGCGCTTACCCGGACGCGGCGGCAGATATTTGCTCGTCGGCTGATAACCGGTCTCCGGCATCAGATCGAAGCCGCCGCGCTCGCGGGTGAGGCGCGAGACCTGCGACTCGGGATCGTTGAAATCGCCGAAATGGCGCGCCCCAACCGGGCAGGTGGAGACGCAGGCGGGCACGCGGTCGACCTCGGGCAGGTTCTCGTTGTAGATCTTGTCGATGCATAGCGTGCATTTCTTCATCACGCCCTCGACCTCGTCGAGTTCGCGCGCGCCATAAGGGCAGGCCCATGAGCAGAGCTTGCAGCCGATGCATTTGTCGTGATCGATCAGCACGATGCCGTCCTCGGCGCGCTTGTAGGAGGCGCCGGTTGGGCAGACGGTGACGCAATCCGGCTTCTCGCAATGCAGGCAGTTCTTGGGGAAATGCACGGTGCGGGCGTCAGCGCCGCAGCCGCCGGCCTCGTAGGTGAAGACGCGGTTGAACCAGACGCCGCGCTGCTCGGCCTTATAGGCGTTGATGTCGCTGAGCGGCGCGCTGTGGCCGCTGGCGTTCCATTCCTTGCAATTGGTGGCGCAGGCGTGACAGCCGACGCAGGTGTCGAGATCGATGACCAGGCCGAGCTTTTTCGGCGACGGAAGGTTGGGCAGGCTGGTCATTTGGCGCCTCTGCGACGTTCGCTCAAATCGGCGCCATATTGGTTGATGTCGGGCGCCGGGCTCAGGCCCGCCAGACGTGGCAACGCCGGGAATTGCGGCGTGCTGGTCGCCTCGTCGGGGGCGCATTTCTCGATGCGCACGCAGAGGTCGAACCAGGCCGCCTGGCCGGTGATCGGGTCGGAGTTGGAGCGCGGCGATGGGTCTGGAAGCCGCTCGCTGATGAGATGGTTCAACAGGAAACCCTGGCGCGCTTCCGGCGCCTCGGGATCGAGGTTCCAAGCGCCGGCGCGCTTGCCGATGGCGTTCCAGGTCCACACCGTATCCGGGTTGAGCCCGTCCA
This sequence comes from Roseiarcus sp., assembly GCA_035606915.1. GTDB lineage: Bacteria > Pseudomonadota > Alphaproteobacteria > Rhizobiales > Beijerinckiaceae > Roseiarcus. The sequence continues at coordinate 5,657 of DATNDU010000132.1, forward strand.
TGGTCTGGATCTGAACCTTGATCGAGCCGTTGTGGCTGGTGACGCGCGCCCAATCGTCGTCTTCGAGGCCAAGCTGGTGCGCCTTGGCGGTCGCGATATAGAGCTTGTTGCGGCCGAGTATCTGCCTGAGCCACGCGTTCTGCGAGCCCCAGGAATGATACATAATCATCGGCCGCTGGGTCAGCGCGTGCAGCGGGAACGCCTTGCGGTCGATCGCCGCCTCCTCGTAGGGCGCATACCAGATCGGCAGCGGGTCGAAAGCCGAGACCAGACGCTCGCGCATGTCTTGCGGCGGCTGTACGGGGCCATGGCCTTCGGCCGCCAAACGGAACTTCTGCAACGGCTCGCTGTAGAGCTGCAAGACGATGGGCTCGGCCTTGCTGATGAAGCCCATGCGGACGGCGAAATCCAGATAGGCCTTGTTGGCGAATTTGTAGAACTTCTCGTGCTCGGCGAGTTCGTGGCGCCAGAAACATTGGTTGGCGACGTAAGCGTCGAGTTGTTTCGGGTTGACGGCGCCCCGCCCGTCGGCGTCGGCGTCGCCGTCGGCGCCGCGCCAGCCGGCGAGCGGACCGATGCCCGGCGAGCGCTCGTGGTTGACGAGGTAATCGGGATAGAGGCCCGGATATTTGGGCGTCCCGTCTTCGTTGGTCATGCCCGGCAGCTTGAGCCGGGCGCCGAGATCGAGCAGCACCGATTGGAAGGCGCGCACGTCGCGGTCGGGCGCGAGCACCGGCTGGCGGATGGCGTCGGCGACGCCGTCGGCGTCGCAGATCGGGCGGTCGAGCAACGAAATGCAGTCCCAGCGCTCCAGATAGGTGGTGTCGGGCAGCACCAGGTCGGCATAAGCGACCATCTCGGAGGCGTAGGCGTCGCTGTAGATGATATAGGGGATCTTGTATTCGCCGCTCGCGTCCTTGTCGGCCAGCATCTCCATCGTGCGCGCCGTGTTCATGGCGCTGTTCCAGCTCATATTGGCCATGTAGAGCATGAGCGTGTCGATCTTGTAGGGATCGCCGGCCCAGGCGTTGGCGATCACCATGTGCATGAGGCCGTGGGCGGCGATCGGCGCCTCCCAGGAATAGGCCTTGTCGATGCGCAGCGGCAGGCCGTCGGCGTCCACGAGCAGATCTTCCGGCCCGCTGGTGAAGCCGAGCGGCATCCCCGGCAGCGGCGTCATCGGCGCGCTGGTCTTGCCGGCCGGCTTTTGCGCCGGCGGGATCGGCTTCGGGAACGGCGGCTTGAAGCGGAAGCCGCCGGGACATTCGATGGCGCCGATCAGGCATTGCAGCAGATGGATGGCCCGGCAGGTCTGGAAGCCGTTGGAATGGGCGGAAATGCCGCGCATGGCGTGCATCGCCACCGGCCGGCCGACGATCTTGTCATGCGTGCGGCCGGCCCAATCGGTCCAGGCGACGTCGAGTTCGATCGGTTGCTCGAAGGCGATTTCGGCGATCTCCGCCGCAATACGGCGGATGACGCTCGCCTCGACGCCGCAGACCGGAGCGACCGCCGCCGGCGCGTAAGCCGCATCCATGTAACGGGCGGCGATGAGTTGGAAGACGGGGACCGCCTTGCGGCCGTCGGGCAGGATGAACTCGCCGACGATCGCCGGCGCGATATCGGCCGCCTTGGCGTTGACGAAGGCGCTGGCGCGCTTGTCGTAGCTCAGCGGCTCGCCGTCGGCGTCGCGCGCGAAGAGGCCGTGGTCGGCCTCGCCCGGGGCCTGCACGACCAACCAGCCGGCGTTGCAGTAGCGCACCAGAAAATCGAGATCGACGGCGTCGGCGTTGATGAGTTCATGGACGAGCGAGAGCACGAACAGGCCGTCCGTGCCCGGCCGCAGGCCGATCCATTCGTCGGCGATGGCGGAATAGCCGGTGCGGATCGGGTTGATCGAGACGACCTTGGCGCCGCGCGCCTTCATCTTGCCGAGGCCGATCTTGATCGGGTTGGAATCGTGATCCTCGGCGACGCCGAACAGCAGCAGATATTTGGCGCGCTCCCAATCCGGCTCGCCGAACTCCCAGAACGAGCCGCCGATGGTGTAGAGGCCGGCGGCGGCCATGTTGACGGAGCAGAGGCCGCCATGCGCGGCGTAATTCAGCGTGCCGAATTGCATCGCCCACCAGCCGGTCAGCGATTGGCTCTGGTCGCGGCCGGTGAAGAAGGCGAATTGCTTCGGGTCGGTGCGGCGGATGCGGTCGAGCCGGCGCCTCGCGAGCTCCATCGCCTCCTCCCATTCGATCTCGACGAACTCGCCGGCGCCGCGTTCGCCGACCCGCTTCAGCGGCTTATGCAGCCGCGCCGGCGAATAATGCTGCATGATGCCGGAGGAGCCCTTGCCGCACAGCACGCCTTTGTTGACGGGGTGATTGCGGTTGCCCTCGATGTAGCGGATTTTTCCGTCGCGGATATGCACTTTGACGCCGCAGCGGCACGCGCACATGTAGCAGGTGGAGTGCTTAACCTCGTCGGCCACTTTCGGCGACAGGTTCACTTTGGGCTCGCGGAACATTCGGGGTTCGCGGAACATTCGCGCATCCTTAGCCGCCGCGGCCGAGGGCGGGCGCATTTCGCTCGCTCCGCAGCCGGCGGCCTGTCGCGTCATGGCGCGACGGGCGCGACGGCGTCAAGGCGGTAGGCGGCTCGGCGGCGGCTTTCTGCGCCGCCGAGGTGCGCGCATGGCGCGAAAGTTCCACCGCATCAACGGCATAAAAGCGCACATGTATCGGGCGCGACGGGCAATCCTGGCGCCCAATCGGTGGCCCTTGGGCGTAATATTTCTTTGCAATTGGCGAGACAGACCGGCTATCAGGCGGCATAAACGTTGCGGCCTGCGCGTAGGGCCGACCCGCGAAGCTATCGGCGGCGCAAGACTTGCCGTCGGGGCTGCAAGACTTGCCGCCGTCGGCGCCTTGGCGACAATCGCAGGCGGCAATCGCACGTGCGCCTGAACTTTTGCGGGCGCCGTGGCGTTTGCACTGGGCGCCCTTGCCGTTCGCCGGCGGATCGCCGCCGCAAAAAGATGGAGCTGCCTTTGAGTCGAACCCCTTCGCTTGACCTCGCGGCGATCGGCAATGGCGCGCTAGCGGCGCTTGTCGACCGCGAGGGCCGCATGGTTTGGGGCTGCTGGCCGCGGCTCGACGGCGATCCGATCTTTTGCGCGCTGATCGACGGCGACCAGGAGCGCGGGCTGTTCGCCATCGTGCCCGACGAGAGTTACACCACCGAACAGACCTATCTGCGCAACTCGGCGATCCTGCGCACCACCATCACCACCCGCGCGGGAGCCTTCACCGTCACCGATTTCGCGCCGCTGTTTCCGGTCTCCGGACGCATGCACCGGCCGCCGATGATCGTGCGCCGGGTCGAGCCGCTCTCCGGCCTCTGCCGCGTGCGCGCGCTGCTGCGGCCGCTGCGCGACTACGGCGCCCGCGCCCCCAACGCCGTGCAAGGCTCCAACCATGTCAGCTACGCCAGCGACGGCGGGGCGTTTCGCGTCACCACCGACGCGCCGATCAGCTATGTCCTCGGCGGCGCCGGCTTCGTGCTGACGCGGCCGCTCACTTTCATCCTGCACCCCGACGACACCTTGCCCGACGCCGTCGAGCGCGTCGGCGCCGATTGCCAGGAGCGCACGCATGATTACTGGCAGGGCTGGGTGCGCAATCTCAACGTGCCGTTCGACTATCAGGAGGCGGTGATCCGCGCCGCGATCACGCTGCAACTGTGCTCCTTCGCCGAGACCGGCGCGATCGTCGCGGCGCTGACGACCTCGATTCCGGAATCGCCGGATTCGCAGCGCAACTGGGATTATCGCTTCTGCTGGATTCGCGACGCGCATTTCACCGTCCACGCGCTGAACCGGGTCGGCGCCAGCCACACGATGGAGCGCTTTATCGAATATATCGCCAATGTCATCGCCTTCGAGCGCAAGCCGACGCTGAAGCCGGTCTACGGCATCCTGCCGGAGAGCGATCTCGACGAGCGCATCGTCGCCACGCTGGCCGGCTATCGCGGCCAGGGGCCGGTCAGGATCGGCAACGCCGCCTCCACGCAGGCCCAGCACGATGTCTATGGCGGCGTCATCCTCGCCGCCTCGCAGATGTTTTTCGATGAGCGCTTGCCGAAGAAGGGCGACGTCTCGCTGTTCGAGCGGCTGGAGCCGCTTGGCCTGATGGCGCTGAAGCTGGCGCTGACGCCGGACGCCGGCATCTGGGAATATCGCGGCCGCGTGCGCGTTCACACCTATTCTGCGGCGATGTGCTGGGTCGCCTGCGACCGGCTCGCGCGCATCGCCGAGCGGCTGTCGCTCGCCGACCGCGCCGCGCACTGGCGCTCCTCGGCCGAAAGCCTCAAACAGGAGATACTCTCGCGCGCCTGGAACGAGAAGCTGGGCGCCATCTGCGGCAGCCTCGATGGCGACGAGTTCGACGCCAGCGTGCTGCTGCTGCATGAGTTGGGCCTCGTCGCCGCTGACGATCCCCGCTTCGTCTCCACTGTCGAGCAGATCGGCCTCCGGTTGGCGCGCAACGGCATGCTGCTGCGCTACGACGCGCCGGACGATTTCGGCGCGCCGACCGTCTCCTTCGCCGTCTGCACCTTCTGGTATGTCGATGCGCTGGCGGCCGTTGGCCGGGTCGCGGAAGCGCGCGAGATGTTCGAGAAGCTGCTGGCGCTGCGCAACCACGCTGGCTTATTGTCGGAAGACATCGACCCCGCGACCGGCGAACTCTGGGGCAATTTCCCGCAGACCTATTCGCTCGTCGGCATCATCATTTCGGCGATGCGGCTGTCGCGCGGCTGGGAGAACGGACGTTGAATCTGCCGTTTGGCGCGTGGCTGCGCCATCCTCGCGTGCGCCGCTGGAACGCCTCGTTCCTGCGCATGGCGAAAAACCCGATCGTCGGCCTCAGCCTGGCCGGCGTGATCGTCGTCATCGTCGCGATGACGCAGGTCGCCTTCGTCGTCGTCGACCATTGGTCGCAGCGCGACATCGAACTGCGATCGAGCCTGGTGTTCCGTTCGATCCACGACAGCGTCGCGCGCGGGCTGGAGATCAAGCCGGAATTCACCCTACAGCCCTATTTCGAGGAACTGGCCGAAGACGAGCGCCTGCTGGCGCTCGGCTATTGCAACGCCGACGGCGTACTGCGTTACGCCACCAAAGATATGCCGAAGTCGGTCAAATGCCCGGAGAAGGGCTCCTTGCGGGGCGACAGCTATTACCGGGTCACCTATCACGGCCGCCCGGTCAGCGTCGCCGAATTTCCGTTGCCGGATAAGGAGGGCGGCGGCGAATTGCTGGTGCTGCACGATCTCACCTTCATCCAGAAGCGTGCGCATGAGGCCGAACTCTACATGGCGCTGGCGCTGGTCGGGGTGGCGGCGGGCTTGGGTCTGTTGGGGGCGGTGGTCGTCTTCGTGCTGATGCGCGGCTGGACCAGCGCCTTCCGCTCGGCGGTGGTCAATCTCGGGCGCGGCGGCGACGGCCCCCGCCACACCGAGGCGCCGATCGGCGGCGATATCGAATCGATGCTCGCCGAAATCCGGCTCGAACGCCGATACGCGCATGGCATCCACGTCGAATGGTCGCCGGACACGCTGCATCAATTGCTGGTCGAAGAGTTGCCGGGCGCGCAGGTGATGGTGGTCTCCAACCGCGAGCCCTATATCCATAACCGCGCCGACGACGGCGAGGTGACGCTGCAAATTCCGGCGAGCGGGCTAGTCTCGGCTATGGAGCCGGTGATGCGCGCCTGTGGCGGCGTCTGGATCGCGCATGGCTCCGGCACCGCCGACCGCGAGGCGGTCGACCGCAACGACCGCGTCGCCGTGCCGCCGGCGCGGCCCGCCTATTCGCTGCGCCGCGTCTGGCTCACCGAGGACGAGCAGGACGGCTATTATTACGGCTTCGCCAACGAAGGCATGTGGCCGCTTTGCCATATCGCCTTCGTGCGGCCGATTTTCCGCGACAGCGACTGGCTGCACTATGTCGCCGTCAACCGCCGCTTCGCCGAGGCGGTGGTGCAGGAGGCGACGCGCGAAGATCCGATCGTGCTGGTGCAGGACTATCACTTCGCGCTGCTGCCGCGCATGATCCGCGAACGCCTGCCGCGCGCCACCGTCATCACCTTCTGGCACATTCCGTGGCCGAACCCCGAGACCTTCAGCATCTGTCCGTGGCGCGAGGAGATCATCGACGGGCTGCTCGGCAGCTCCATCCTTGGCTTCCACACCCGCTTCCACTGCAACAATTTCCTGGAGGGCGTCGACCGCTTCCTGGAGAGCCGCATCGACCGTGAGCGCAATTCCGTGACGCTCGGCGGCCACGAGACGCTGGTGCGCTCCTATCCGATCTCGATCGAATGGCCACCGGCGGCGATGGAAGGCCAGCCGTCGGTCGAGGAATGTCGCCGGCTGGTGACCGAGAAATTCGGACTGAAGGCGGACGTGCGCATCGCCGTCGGCATCGAGCGCTTCGACTACACCAAGGGCATCGTCGAGCGCATGCACGCCGTCGAGACGCTGCTGGAATTGCGACCGGAGTGGCGCGGCAAGTTCGTGTTCTTGCAGGCCGCGGCGCCGACGCGCAGCAAGCTCGATTCCTATAGTTCCTTGCAAGCCGAGGCGGTGAGGACGGCCGAGGCGATCAACGCCAAATATGGCGACGGCGACTACCAGCCGGTCGTGCTGTCGATCCGCCATCATGAACCGGCGGAGGTGTTTCGCATGTTTCGCGCCGCCGACATTTGCGTGGTGTCGAGCCTGCACGACGGGATGAATCTTGTCGCCAAGGAGTTCATCGCCGCGCGCGACGACGAGCAGGGGGTGTTGCTGCTATCGAGCTTCGCCGGCGCCTCGCGCGAGCTTGCCGAGGCGGTGATGGTCAATCCCTACGACGCCCACGGCATGGCGGACGCGCTCGATGCGGCGCTGCACATGTCGCCTGACGCGCAGCGCGCCCGCATCCGCGCGATGCGCGATATCGTCAGCCAGCGCAACGTCTATCTGTGGGCGGCGCAAATGCTGCTCGACGCCGCCCGCCTGCGTCGGCGCATAGCGCTGGCGCAGGCGGCGAACTGACCTCCGCCCGCCTGGCGCCGTTTTCACGCGGCGCCTGGCGGCCCGGCCAAGGTTCATCAGGGTGGCTTCGTGCGCGACACCGGACCGGCGATGACGACGACCATCAGGAACAGGCCGCGGATCACTGATTGCCAATAGGCGCTGAGGCTGATCCAGCCCATGCCGTTCTCGAAGTTGAGGATGTTGAAGATCAGGCCGAGCAGCATGACGCCGGCGAGCGTCGTCATCACCGAGCCCTCGCCGCCGGTCAGCAGCGTGCCGCCGACGACGACGGCGGCGATCGAGAACAGCTCCCAGCCGACGCCCTCGGCCGGTTGCCCGGCGCCGAACTGCGACGCCAGGATGACGCCGGCGAGCCCTGCCAGCAGCCCCGATTGCACATAGACACCCCATAGGACGCGCTTGACCGAGAGCCCCATCAGCCGCGACGCCTCCTCATTGCCGCCGACCGACAACGCATAGCGCCCGAACGGCGTCAGATTGAGCAGCACCGAGCCGTAGAGATAGGCGGCGCCGGCGATCCACGCCGGGGCCGGAAAGCCGAGCAGATCGCCCTGGCCGAGCGAGATGAAATCGGTGTCGTAGGAGACCGAAACCGACTGGTTCTGCGCGATCAGCAGGCCGGAGCCGCTCGCCATCAGCATGCTGGCGAGCGTGGCGATGAACGGCTGGATGCGGGCGGCCGAGACCAGGAAGGCGTTGACGGCGCCGACCAGCGCCCCCGCCGCCAGCCCGCCGGCGAGGCCGGGCATGAGGCCGTAGGACGAAAACTTCGCCGCGACGACGCTGGCGAAGGCGGCGGTCGCGCCGACCGAGAGGTCAATGCCGCCGGTCATGATGACGAAGGCCATGCCGAGACTGGTCAGCGCGAACATCGAGTTGTAGCGCAGCACGCTGAACACATTGTAGGCGCCGAGGAAATGATCGTAGCGCAGCGCGCCGAAGGCGACGAGCGCCGCCAGCGCGATGACGACGCGCAAGCCGCCGAGCGACGCCGCACGGCGGCGCGTGGGGACGGAAGAGGCCGCCAGGGACGTCATGTCGAAGCCCGCCCTTGCTGTTGCGACCACACCGCGAGCGCGATGATCGCGCCCTTGACCACCAGCGCCGCGGCATCCGGCACGCCGTTGGCGAGCAGCGTGTAGCGCAGCAATTGGATGATGAGCGCGCCGATCAGCGTGCCGACGACGGTCGCCTGGCCGCCGGTGAACGGCGTGCCGCCGACCGCCACCGCCGCGATGGCGTCGAGTTCCATGCCGAGGCCGACGAGATTGGCGTCGCTGGAGGAATTGATGGCGACGACGATGAGCCCGGCGACGCCGGCGGTCAGGCCGCTGATCGTATAGACGAGGCGCTTGACGCGCGCGATCGGCACGCCGGCGAGCCGCGCCGCTTTCTCGTTGCCGCCGACGGCGATAATCTGGCGGCCGAACAGGGTGCGCCGCAACATCCAGGCGGCGGCGGCGATGAACGCCAGCATGATGAGCGTCTGCACCGGCAGCCCGAACAAGCGGCCGAGGCCGATGAACTGGAACGCCGGGTTCTTGAACGCCTGAAGATTGCCGTTGGTCATCACCTGGCCGATGCCGCGCCCGGCGATGAACAGGATCAGCGTGCCGACGATCGGCTGCACGTTGAAGCGGGTGATGAACCAGCCGTTGAAGAAGCCGAACGCCCCGGCGACCAGGACCGGAACGATAAGGGCGAGCGCGACGCCGAGCGCGGGATGGGCCACCCCGAGCGAACTCAGGAAGATCATCGGCGCCAGCGCGCCGGCGATCGCCATCAGCGAGCCGACGGAGAGGTCGATGCCGGCGGTGGCGATGACCAGCGTCATGCCGACGGCGACGATGACGATGGTCGCCACCTGCGTCAGGTTGACGTTGAGCGTTTGCCAACTGATGAAATGCGGCGTGAAGGCGAGGTCGAACAGGAACAGTAGCAGCAACGCCACCAGCGCCGGGTAACGCCGCGCCCAGACGAGGACCGGCGCGCGGGCGATCAGGGTCGCGTCACTCATGACTGGCCCCTTGCCCGACTTCCTGGCTCATGCCCTGCGGCTCGACATGCGCCATCGCGGCGATGACGGCGGCCGGCGTCGCCTGCTCGTGGCTGAGTTCGGCGACGGTGCGGCCGTCGCTCAGCACGAACACCCGGTCGCCGCCCTCGACCACCTCGTCAAGTTCGGAGGAAATCATCAGTACGCCGAGGCCCTGGTCAGCGAGTTCGCGAATCAGCGCCTGGATCTCGGCCTTGGCGCCGACATCGATGCCGCGCGTCGGCTCGTCGAGGATCAACAGCTTGGGGTTGGCGCACAGCCAACGCGCCAGCAGCACCTTCTGCTGGTTGCCGCCGGAAAGCTCGCGAATCTTCTGCTCCGGGCTCGATGTCTTGATCGACAGCCGCTGAATGAAGCGCTCAACGATGCGCCGTCGCTCCGCCTCGTCGACGACGCCATAGCGCGTCAGCTTCGGCAGCACGCCGAGCGTCAGGTTCTCCGCCACCGACATGTCCGGCACGATGCCTTCGAGCTTGCGGTCTTCCGAGCAGAAGCCGACGCCGAGCGCGATCGCCTCGCTGGGCTCGCGCGGCCGCGCGCGCTCGCCGGCGATGCGCATTTCGCCGGCCTCGGCGACATCGGCGCCGAACACGGCGCGCGCCGTCTCGGTGCGGCCGGAGCCGAGCAGGCCGGCAAGGCCGACGATCTCGCCGGCGCGCACGCTGACGCGCACGTTCTTGACGCGGAAGCCGACCCCGAGGCCGTTGACGTCGAGCACTTCCGCGCCGGCCCCCGCCTTGCCGTCGCGAAAGCCGGTGGAGCGCTCACGCGCCGAGGAGAGTTCGCGCCCGATCATCGCCGAAACCAGGCTCACCTTGTCGATCTCCGCCATGGCGCCGACGCGCACCGTGCGCCCATCGCGCATGATGGTGACGCGGTCGCAGATCTCATAGAGTTCGTCGAGCTTGTGACTGACGAAGATCACCGCCACGCCCTCGGCGCGCAACTGCCGAATGACCTCGAACAGCACCGCGACCTCGCGCTCGTCGAGCGAGGAGGTCGGCTCGTCCATGATGACGAGCTTGGACTTGAACGACACCGCGCGCGCGATCGCCGTCATCTGCTGGATCGCGGTCGAGTAATGGGCAAGCGGGCGCGTCACGTCGATGTCGATCTTGAAGCGGCCGAGCAGCCGCGCCGCCTCCTGGTTGATGCGCCGCCAGTCGAGCAAGCCGAAGCGCTTGAACTCGCGCCCAAGCAGGATGTTTTCGGCCACCGAGCGCTGCGGGATGAGGTTGATCTCTTGATAGATGGTCGAGACGCCGCCGTTCTGGGCCGCCTGCGGCGAAGCGAAATCGATCTCTCCGCCGTCGAAGCGGATCGAGCCGGAATCACGATGGTAGGCGCCGGTCAGCACCTTGATGAGCGTCGATTTGCCGGCGCCGTTCTGGCCGACGAGCGCCATCGTCTCGCCGGCGTGGACTTCGAGCGAGGCGCGGCGCAGCGCCTGCGCGCCCTGGAAGTGCTTGTCGACGTCGCGCATCGCCAGCAGCGGCGCTTTGGGGTCGCGATCGGTCGAATTCACGGGTCAAACCCGATTTGCCACCAGCCCATGTCGCTTGAACGTTTCCCCGTTTGAACGTTTCCCCGAACGCCCCGATTGAAGCGCCGAAGCGGCCAAGACACAAGACCCTCCCGGCCGAAAGGTTCGGCCGGGAAGCAAATTCCGCGAACGGCAAATCCCGGGATCGGCAAATCCCGCGAACCGGAGGAGAATTCGCGGGAAGATCAGCGCAAAGATCAGAACGCCGTCGCCAGCATCTCTTTGGCGTTGGAGGCGTCGAAGAAGCGATCCGGGTTGATGATGATCGGCGGGATTTTGTCGCCGTTGGCGTAGGAATACATGATGTCGAACGCCTTCGGCCCAAAGCGCGGGCTGCACTCGCAGGTCGCTCCGAGCTTGCCGTCGATGATCGCCTGCACCGCGTCCTTCTCGCCGTCGATGGAGACGACGAGGATGTCCTTGCCCGGCGTCTTGCCGGCCGCCTCGATCGCCGCGATGGCGCCGAGCGCCATCTCGTCGTTGTGGGCGTAGACGATCGTCGCGTCGGGATGCGCCTGAAGCAGCGTCTCGGCGACCTGGCGGCCCTTGTCGCGCGAGAAATCGCCGGACTGGCTGGCCACGATCTGCAAGCCGGGCGCCTTGGCCTTGACGGTGTCGTCGAAGCCCTTCTTGCGGTCGTTGGCGGGCGAGGAGCCGACAGTGCCTTCGAGCTCGATGATCTTGCCCTTGCCGCCGGATTTCTTGATCGTCCACTCAGCGACGCGCTGGCCTTCCTGGATGAAGTTGGAGCCGACGAAGGCGAGATAGTCGACGCCGGCCTTGGCGAGCGAGGGATCGACGCTGCGGTCGATCAGCAATACCGGGATGCCGGCCTTCTTGGCCCCCATGACAGCGGGGATTAGCGGCTTTTCCTCGCGCGGCGCGAGGAAGATGAAATCGACGCCCTGGGCGATCATGCTGTTGACGTCGGCGACCTGTTTGGCGGCGGAACTGGCGGCGTCGGTGTAGACGAGTTGATCGCCGCGCTTCTTGGCCTCGGCCTGCATGCTCGCGGTCTGCGCCAGGCGCCAGGGATTGTTGCTCTCGGTCTGCGCGAAGCCGACCTTATATTTGTCCTTCTTCTTCAGCGGCGGCACGGCGGCGCGCGCGCTAGAAGCCAGCGCGGCGGCGGCGAGCGAGCCAATCAGAACCTCACGGCGATTAAAGATCATGGCGTTCCCCCTATTTGGGCTCGGGCGTTGCGAGTCTCAAGACTTGCGGCGCCCAAGCGGCGCCGCGGCCTTGCCCAGACCATTCCATTGCTGCTAATAATTGTCAATCTGGCATTAGCAAATATCTTCGTGAGTCGCATTTATAGCGTTGAATCAGTATTGTAAGGCGGTAATCGAATGGGGAGAGACGAAAAGGCGGCAATGCCAGAGGGCGGCGCGAGCAACGAAGAAGGCAAGCCGACGCCGCGCCCGCGGCAGGCCTTTGCTAGCGGCAAAGGCCCGACGATGATCGATGTCGCCAACGAGGCCAGGGTCTCGCAGACGACTGTTTCCCTGGTGCTCAATCACGCCGACGGAGCGCGCCTTGCCGCCGAGACGCGCGAGCGCGTGATGCGCGCCGCCGCACGGCTCGGCTATCGCTCCGGAAGGCGCGGCGGCGCCGGGGCGCTCGCGCGCACCCCCTGCATCGCCTTCGTCTGCGACGAAATCTCCACCGATCCGTGGACGGCGATCGGCTTCGACGGCGTGCGCGAAAAGGCGTGGGAGCGCGGCTACACGGTCTCGATCATGGTGACGCGCGGCGATCAGGACATGGAGAGCGTCGCACTGGCGCAACTGCGGCAGATGCAGATCGCCGGGCTCGTCTACGCCACCATCAACACCCGCCTCATCCATGCGCCGCGCGAGTTGCCCGACGCTCCGACCGTGCTGCTCAACTGCCGCATCGGCGATGCGAGCCTGGCCTGCGTCGTGCCGGGCGAGGCGGGCGGCGGCCATGCGGCGACCGATTATCTGATTCGCGCCGGCCATCGCCGCATCGGCTACATCATCGGCGAGCCGAGCATGGAGGCCTCGCGCCAGCGCTTGAAGGGCTATCGGCAAGCGCTGGCTGCCGCCGAGCTACCCTTCGATCCGGCGCTCGTGCGCCCTGGCAACTGGCAGCCGCTGTCGGGCTACGAAGCGACGCTCGACCTCATGCGCGCCGCCGCGCCGCCGACCGCGATCTTCTGCGGCAACGACCTGATGGCGCTTGGCTGCTACGAGGCGTTGCGCGAGCTGGATTTGCGCATACCCGAGGATGTGGCGGTGATGGGTTACGACGATCGCGAGATCGCCCAGCACATCCATCCGCCGCTGACGACGGTGTTGCTGCCCCATTTCGAGATGGGCGTGGCGGCGGCGGAGTTGTTGTTTGACCTCATCGAGAACCCGTCGGCGCGGCCGCCTCAACTGAAGGTGGAGTGTCCGATCGTCGAGCGTCGATCGGTGTGAGGTCGCGCCCGTGACCCGTTAGCCGTCGATTTCCATTTCGAGCAACAGGCTGCTGAGGCTCTTGCCGTGCGCGTCGAGCGCCAGCGAGCGCGTGACGCCGCCGCCGAGCGCCGCGCGAGCGACGAAATTGAACGCCGCGATGGTCGGCATTTCGTAGCGCAAAACCTCGCCCGCAACGATGCCGGCGAAATGCCGCTTCACCCGCGCCGCCGTTGCGTGCTCGCGCAGGCGCGCATAATCTTTGGCGTCGTAGGCGATGAGCGAAATGTTGGAGATGTCGCCCTTGTCGCCGCTGCGCGAATGCGCGATCTCGCGCAGCTTCATCGGTCGCTCTCCACGAATTGGACTTCGGCGGGAGCGAGCTCGCGCCGCAGATAGGCGGAGCCGACCGCCACCACCTCGCGGACCGATTTCATCACGCCGCCGCCGCCGGCGGGGCCATTTGTGTAGAGCGCCTCGACCTCCTCGCCGATGCGCGCCGCCTCGATGGCGCTCCCAGCGCACCCGACGGCGCGTGCGCGCACCTCGTAAGCGCTGCCGCCCCGGGCGCCGTGCAGGGCATCGACGCCGATGAGGTCGCAGCGCAGCGGCGAGATCGCCGCGCCGGTGAGCGCCAGGCGTTCGGCGACGATGTCGAGCGCCAGCCGCCCGCGCGCCTCGGCGCCCGTCCCGGCGTAGGAGATTTGTCCCTCGCCGATCCATCCGTCGAGATAGCCGACCGAGACTTTCAGCGTTGGCGGCCGCGCGCGGCCCGTGGCGCCGCTGACGCGCACGCGGTCCGGCGCAATCTCCTCGATGACGACGGCGGAGAAATCGGCGATCACGTCGGGTTGCAGATAGGCGGCGGGATCGTGGATCTCATAGAGAAGCTGCTCTTTGCAGGTAGCGGCGGTGATGGCGCCGCCGGAGCCCGCGAGCTTGGTGACGACGAGGCCGCCGGCTTCGTCGACTTCGGCGAGCGGAAAGCCGAGCCGCGCCAGGCCGGCGACCGATTTCAACGGCGGATCGGCGAAATAGCCGCCGCTGATCTGGCCCGCGCATTCGAGCAGATGGCCGGCGAGCGCGCCAGCGCCGAGGCGCGCCCAATCGTCCTGCCGCCAACCAAAGGCGTGGATCAGCGGTCCCAGGAACAGCGCCGGATCGGCGGTGCGTCCGGTGACGACGACGTTTGCTCCGGCGCGTAGCGCGGTCACGATGGCGTCGGCGCCGAGATAGGCGTTGGCGGAGACGACGCGCGTCCCGAGGCGCGAAAGCGGCGCGCCGATCTCAGCGATTTCGGCGTCGACGGCCATCAACGCCGCCAGCACGTCGTCGCCGACGACGGCGGCGATCTTCAGCGACGGCAGGCCAAGCTCGGCGGCGATCGCGGCGATGCGGCGCGCCGCGGCGAGCGGGTTGGCGGCCCCCATGTTGGTGACGATCGAGACGCCGTTGCGCGCGGCGGCCGGCAGCACCGCGCGCATGCGGCGATCGAGCAGCGGGTCGTATCCCTTGTCAGGGTCGGCGCGCCGCGCCTGCTGGGCGAGCGCGATCGTGCGCTCGGCCAGACACTCGAACACCAGATAATCGAGTTCGCCGCGCTCGGCGAGTTCGACCGCCGGTTCGATGCGGTCGCCGGAGAACCCGGCGCCGGCGCCGATCCGCACCGTCCTCATCTGAAGGCGGAGGAGGAGAGTCCGTCGCCCTCGGCCTCGTGGCGATGCGTCGGCCAGCCGAGGTAGCGCGACACCGCCTCCTCGACCGCCGCCGCATGATGGCCGCGCACCATGGCGACGTGATGCTCGAAGCCGTTGCGGGCGACGAAGCCGAGCAACCGGCGCAATCGCACCACCTCGCTGACCGCGATGCCGCCGTCCATCGCGAACGGATCGTCAGTGAAGCGGCCTTCGCCGACATAGGTCTTGACCACGCCGCGCAGGTCGTCGGTCGAGGCGCGGAAGAACGTCATCGGCCCCGCCTTCACTTTGCCCTTGACGGCGCCGAAGCAGCGCTCCCTGCCGAGCACCGTGCCGAGTACGCCGAGTTCGCCGATCTCCGGCGTGTCGCCGATGAAGCTCTTGGGAAAGTTGCCGCAATGCGTGCAAACGCATTTGTCGGTCTCGCGGCCGTAATTGTTGTTCCAATCAAGAATGGCCGAGGGCGCATCGGCGGCGAGCGTCAACGCATACATGGAGACCGCGCCCATGACATCGACCTCGCAGGCGCTCGGCATCAGCTTCTCGCCCATCATGCTCATCGTCACGCAGGTCGCGCAGCCGAAATTGTCCTGTAGGCTGCGCCAGCACTGGATGGCGCTGGCGTCGCACTCGTTGTCCTCGATCCAGCGGTTGACGGCGATCGTCCACTTCGCCTGTTTGACGATGTTCTCGCGCTTGATATGCGCGGGGATGCGGCCGTATTCGGCGATCTCGTCAAGCTTGGCTGTCACCTCGCCGGCGTCGTCGGCGAGCGAGCCGGCGGCGTGCAGGATCTCCGACAGATCGACGGTGACGACGGTGAGGCCCGAAGCCTGGAGCAATTTCTCGCTGAAGCGCATCGTCTGGAACGGGCCGGTGCGCGCCCCGATGGCGCCGATGCGGGCGTTGCTCAACCCGCGAACGACGCGGCAAGTGCGCGCGAAACGGTCGAGATCGGCGGCGAATTCGGCGCCGTCGACGTCGCAGGTATGGCTCGTCGTGTCGGTGAAGGGGACGCCGTATTGGTAGAAATTGTTGGTGACGGAGAACTTGCCGCAGAAGGCGTCGCGGCGGTTGGCGAGATCGACCTTATCGATCTCGTCGTTGCTCGCCTGGAGCAGGATCGGCACGTTGAGCTTGGCGCGGGTGACGAGTTCGAGAATCGCGATCTCGTCGCCGAAATTCGGCAGGCAGATGACGAGGCCGTCGAGCAAATCGCGCTGGCTGCGGAAATGCTCGGCGTAGAGGTGCGCGTCTTGGCGCGATTGCACGGCGCCGTGCTTGGTCGCCTCGACGGGCAGGATGCTGAATTCGATGCCGAGCCTTT
Organism: Roseiarcus sp.; assembly: GCA_035606915.1. Lineage (GTDB taxonomy): Bacteria > Pseudomonadota > Alphaproteobacteria > Rhizobiales > Beijerinckiaceae > Roseiarcus. Next base: position 21,795 of record DATNDU010000132.1, read on the forward strand.
CCAGATGCGCGATGAGTTGGCCGCGCGATTCGAGCGCCGGCGCGCCGTTGAAGAACTCGCGGCTGCCGATGACGAGCCCGAGCCTGACCGGCCGCAGCATCTGCTTGGTCATTGGTCCTCCCTGGCGGCGCTGACGCCGCCGCGATGTTTTGCTCACTCAGTTTCGATAACTTGCGATTGTTTTCAATAAATATCATATCGCTCTTCCTGTAAAGGGCCATGGCGCTGCAAGCCTTTGCGCGCCCGAGTCGGCTGATTTTGACAAGGCCGTTGGAGGCGCCGTTGACAGCAACCCGAAATGATGCGAAGCAAACGAAAGAAATCGATATAAATCCTTAGGGAGGCGACAGCGAAGAGCGTCTAGCCGGTTCATCAAGGAGCCCGACGCACACACCCGCACATCATCGCCAAACGCGCCAGGCCACCGGCCGCGGCGCAGGCTGATTTCATCTATCCTGCCCCTGGTTGACAGGGGTGGGCCAAGCGCGGCGCGCGCGCAACTAAAGGCGCGAAAAGGGAGAGACGCACATGAGGTTTTCGAAGTCGGTCGGCCTGGCGGCGCTTGCGCTGGCGATGGCCATGAGTGGCGGCGCGGCGCGCGCGGAAGGCAAGCTGATCGCCATCATCACCCCCTCGCATGACAATCCGTTCTTCGCCACCGAGGCCGAAGGCGCGGCGGCCAAGGCCAAGGCGCTCGGCTACGATACGCTCGTGCTTTCGCATGACGACGACGCCAACAAGCAGAACCAACTCATCGACACCGCGATCGCCCGCAAGGCGGTGGCCATCGTGCTCGATAACGCCGGCGCCGACGCCTCCATCGAGGCCGTGCAGAAGGCCAAGAAGGCTGGCATTCCGAGCTTCCTCATCGACCGCGAGATCAACAAGACCGGCGTCGCCGTCGCCCAGATCGTCTCCAACAACTATCAGGGCGCGACGCTCGGCGGCCAGCAGTTCGTCAAAGATATGGGCGAGAAGGGCAATTTCGCCGAACTCGTCGGCAAGGAGTCCGACACCAACGCCGGCATCCGCTCGAAGGGCTATCACGACGTCCTCGACCAATATCCCGATCTCAAGATGGTGGCGCGGCAGAGCGCCAACTGGAGCCAGACCGAGGCCTATTCGAAGATGGAGTCGATCCTCCAGGCCCATCCCGACATCAAGGGCGTGATCTCCGGCAACGACACGATGGCGATGGGCGCCTCGGCGGCGTTGCAGGCGGCGCACCGCGCCGACGTGATCGTCGTCGGCTTCGACGGCTCCAACGACGTGCGCGACCAGATCAAGGCCGGCAAGATCGCCGCCACCGTGTTGCAGCCGGCCTATCAGATCGCCCAGCTCGCGGTCGAGGAAGCCGACCAGTACCTGAAGACGAAATCGACCGGCAAGCCGGAGAAGCAGTCGATCGATTGCGTGCTCATCACCAAAGCCAACGCTGACAAGCTCAACAACTTCCAACTGAAGTGAGCGCAGGGCGGCGCGCCCGCAAAGCGGGCGCGCCGCCTTAGGCTGTATGACGTCGCACAAGACCTTAAGAGAGATGATGCGCCTCGCCGCCCTCCTGTTCGCCTCGCTGGCGTTGGCCTCGTCGCTTGGCGGTTGTAGAATTGTCAGCGACAAGGTTCTCGCCGCTGACGAGAAGAAATCTCCGGACGCCTTCGACGCCAACGCCTATGTGGCGAAGATCTGGACGGCGCCGGCGGTGGCCGAGTTCAAAGCCAAGGCGGTCGATCTTTCGATGCTGCTGCCGGCGATCGAGGCGGACCCGGATAAAACCGGCAAGGCTTATGGTCGCGGCGGCGGCGAGGGAAATCCCTGGTCTTATGAGGTCAAAGGCCAGGGCAAGGCGACGGCGATCGACGTCGCGTCGCGCCATGGCCTGCTGACGGTCGAGATCGCCACCAAGGATGGCGCGAAGGCGGTCGATTTGCAGATCGGCCCCGTCATCTTCGGCACGGCGCTGCGCGACAGCCTGCCGTCCGTGCATTTCGGCGATTTCGTCAACCAGATCCAGTTCGCCCAAGTCTCGCGCGCGCTGAACGACGCCGCGAGCAAAGGATTGAAGGGCGCTTTCGACGCCAAGACCGTCGTCGGCAAGACCGTGACCTTCTATGGCGCCGCCACTGCGGGCTCGGCCTCGGCGCGCATGAGCGTGACGCCGGTCGCCATCGAAATCGGCAAGGCGGCGCCATGAGCGCCGGCGCCGCGCCGCCTCCGGCCAACGAGGTCATCCTGAGGGCCGAGGGCGTCGGGATGATCTACCCCGGCACCATTGCGCTGAAGGACGTCGATTTCGAGGTTCGCCGCGCCTCGGTCAACGTACTCGTCGGCGAGAACGGCGCCGGCAAATCGACGTTGATGAAGATTCTCGCCGGCGCGGAGCGGCCGACCTCGGGCCGGTTGGCGTTGCGCGGCAAGGAGGTGCGCTTCTCCTCAGTGCGCGACGCGGCGCGGCAGGGCATCGGCATCATCTACCAGGAACTCAACCTTTGCCCCAACCTGAGCGTGGCGGAGAACTTGAGCCTGATTGACCCGCCGACGCACTTCGGCTTTGACATCGACCGCGCGCGCCAGACCGAGAAGGCGCGCAAGCTGCTGGCGAGGATGGAACAACCGATCGAGCCGAACGCCCTGGCGGAAGACTTGCGCATTGGCCAGCAACAAATCGTCGAGATCGCTAAAGCGCTCGCCGAAGACGTCGATATCCTCATCATGGACGAGCCGACCTCGGCGCTCAGCGCGCGTGAGGTCGAGGCGCTGTTTGGCGTCATCCGCGACCTGAAGGCGCATGGCGTCGCCATCATCTACATCTCGCATCGCCTCGAAGAAATTCTGCACATCGGCGATTATGTCACGGTGCTGCGCGACGGGCGGCGGCAGGCGGATGCGCTGGTCAAGGATATATCCGTCGAATGGATGGTTGAGAAGATGGTGGGGCCGATGGGCGCGATCCCGCAGAGCCGCGCCGCGCCAAGCTCCGAGATCGCGCTGTCGCTGGAAGCGGTCACTCTGCCGCGCGCGGCGGGCGGCTTCTTGGTCGATCATGTCTCGCTCAACCTGCGCGCCGGCGAGGTCGTCTGCCTCTACGGGTTGCTCGGCGCCGGCCGGTCGGAATTGTTTGAGTGTCTGATGGGCATGCATCCGATGGCGCGCGGGCGGGTGTCGCTGCAAGGCCGCGACATTGCCGGCGATTCGGTGGCGACCCGCATTCGCCGCGGCCTCGTCCTCGTGCCGGAGGACCGTCAGCGCGAGGGCCTCGTGCAGACGATGTCGGTGCGCGAGAATCTGACGCTCGCCAGCTTGCGGCGGTTCGTCCGGTTGTTCTCCATTCGCCGCGACCGCGAGCGCGCGGCGGCGCGCGACATGATTTCGCGGCTCACCATCAAGGTGTCCTCGCCGGAGGTGGAGGTCACCGCGCTGAGCGGCGGCAATCAACAAAAGGTCGTCATCGGCAAGGGGCTGATGACGGGGCCGAAGGTGTTCCTGCTCGACGAGCCGTCGCGCGGCGTCGACGTCGGGGCCAAGGCCGAAATTTTTCGCGTCATGCGCCGCTTGGCCGAAGACGGGCTTGGCGTGTTGTTCTCCACCTCCGACCTCAAGGAGGCGCTCGGCTATGCCGACCGCATCGTCGTGATGTCGCGCGGCCGCGTCACGGCGGACTTCGCGCGCGCCGAGGCCAACGAAACCGCGATCGTCGCCGCCTCGGCGCCGAGCTTTGAAACTGGCGCCACCAACGAGAGATCTTCGGCATGAGCAGCGGCGCGAGCCCCACCGTCACCAGCGGCAAGACTCGGCAGCGGCGGCCGCTGGCGCTGCTGCTGATGAGCTTTCGCACCTTCATCGCGCTCATCGTGGTGTTCGTGTTCTTCGGCGCCACGACGCCGAATTTCCTCGACCTGCCGACGCTGGTCATCGTCGCCAAACACGTCGCGATCAACGCCATTCTCGGCATCGGCATGACCTTCGTCATCCTGACCGCTGGCATCGATCTCTCGGTCGGCTCCATCGTCGGCCTCTGCGGCATGATCGCCGGCTATCTGTTGACGCAGGGCCTCGCCATTTCGCCGTTGCACATCACGATCTTTCCGAGCGTGATCGAGACGGTGCTCATCACGCTCGCCGCCGGCGCCGGCGTCGGCCTCGTCAACGGGTTGCTCATTACGCGCCTCAGCGTCGCGCCGTTCATCGCCACGCTGGGCACGCTGTATGTCGCGCGCGGCGCGGCGCTGCTGATCTCGGGCGGCGCGACCTTCTCCAACCTCGTCGGCGATCCCCGCTTTGGCAACACCGGCTTTCCGTTTCTCGGCTCCGGCTTGATCTTCGGCGTTCCCGCCTCGATCGTCGCGCTCGTCATCTTCGCGGCCGTCGCCGCCTATGTCGCGGCGCGGACACCATTTGGCCGCCATGTCTACGCGGTCGGCGGCAACGAGCGCGCCGCCGCGCTGTCGGGCGTCAAAGTGGAATTGGTGACGGTCTCCACCTATATGATCTCCGGCTTTTGCGCCGCCTTCGCCGGCCTCGTCATCGCCTCGGAACTGGTGGCCGCGCATCCGGCTTCGGGCGAGACCTTCGAACTCAACGCCATTGCCGCCGCGGTGCTCGGCGGCACCTCGCTTTCCGGCGGCCGCGGCACGATCGCCGGCACGCTGGTTGGCGCCTTCGTCATCGGCGTGCTGAGCGACGGGCTGGTGATGCTCGGCGTCAGTTCGTTCTGGCAGATGGTAATCAAGGGTCTCGTCATCATCGCGGCGGTCGTGCTGGATCAAATGCAGCGTCGCATGTACCGGCGCTTCGCGTTGCAGGCGCAAGGGGGATGAGCGGCTCGGCAGACGATATGAGACGAGGTGTGGCGTAAGCTTGCTGTTGAGGTTTCAAGAGAGGCGGGCGAGCGCGTTGGTCAGTGAGAACTTCGAGAGATTTCGACCATGACCAGACAACAAAGCCCCGCCCGGTCGCGCGCGGCCGCCGCCGCGCTGGGCAAGGCGGATCTCAACGGGCTGCTGGCGGAACCGCGCCGGCGCAAGATCCTCGACTGGCTCCAGGAGGAGGGCAGCGCGCGCGTGCGCGATCTCAGCGCCGCCTTCTCGGTGTCTGAAGCAACCATCCGCCAGGATCTGGAGAAGCTCGAGGTCGACGGCCACATCGCCCGCCAACACGGCGGCGCTTTCCTGCGCACGGTGCCGCAACAGGTCGAGACGCTGTCGCTCCAGCACCGCGAGAACATGGACAAGAAGCGCAAGATCGGGCTGAAGGCCGCGAGCCTGGTGCACGACGGCGAGACGATCATCCTCGACGCCGGCTCGACGACGACCGAGATCGCGCACAACCTATTGGGCCGTTCAGCGCTCACCGTCATCACCAACGCACTCAACATCGCGCTGCTGCTGGGCGCCGCGCCCGGCTACGCCGTGCATATGCCGGGCGGCCAGTTCAAGGCGCCGACGCTGTCGCTGAGCGGCGACAAGGCGGCCGAATATTTCCAGGACGTCTACGCCGGCAAGCTGTTTCTGGCCACCGCTGGCGTCGCGCTCGACACCGGCCTCACGTACCCGAGCTTCGCCGACCTACAGCTCAAACAAGCGATGATCCGCGCCGCGTCGCGCGTCTATCTGGTCGCCGACTCAACCAAAATCAACCGTTCGTCGTTCACCCGCCTTGGCGCGCTCGATGTCATCCATTCCTTCATCACTGATGACGGCATCCGCGCCGAAGACGCGCGCGCCTTCGAAAGCCGCGGCATCGAGGTCATCATCGCCTCGTAGCCGGCGCCGGCGAGAAGCGCGCCACGAGTTCGTGCGCAGCGCCGGGATAAGTCAGCGTGACCTGGGTGACGGCAAGATCGCCTTGGAATGTGCGGCGCTCAATGACCAGGCAGGGCGCCGAGACCGGCAGGTCGAGCGCGGCGCCGGCGGCGTCGGCGCTGGTGGCGCGGATGCGGTGCTCCGCCGCCGTCCATGGGATGCGGGCGATGAGCCAAGCGCCCGGTGGTTGATCGGCGAAGTTCAGCTGCGCCGCCTCCGGCGCGGCTTCGAGATGGATAAGCCGGTGCTCCAGGCAAAACGCCCGCCCGTCCGCATCATGGCGGCAGGCGAGCGCCAGCAGCGGCGCGCCTTGCGGGACCGCCAGCCGCTGGCGGTCGCGGGCGGTGGCGCGGCGGCGCGCGCGCGCCAGCAGGGTGTAGGCGTAGGTCGCCCCGAGGCTGGCGACCTCGGCGGCGACGTCGCGGATGTCCAGCACCGCCGATTGCGCGAGCGGGCGGCGCACGAAGCTGCCCGCCTTGCGCCGGCGCTCGATCAACCCGGCGCGGCCGAGTTCGCCCAGCGCCTTGCTGACGGTCATGCGCGAGCAACCATAAAGCGCCGTCAGTTCGTGCTCGTAGGGGATGCGATGCCCGGGCGGCCATTCGCCGGAAACGATGCGCGCCTCGACATCGGCGCGGATGCGCGCGTGCAGCGGCGCATTCATGCGTGCGCGAGCCGCTCGACCGCGGCGACAAAACGCGCTGCGACATGCTCGCGCGCGACATGGCGGCCGCCGCTGACCTGACGCACGCCGCCGCTCCACACACAATCAACCACGCGGGCGTTGGTGAAGATCCAGGCGTCGAGGATTTCATCGTCCGCGCGGCCGGCTAGTTGCGGCGAGGAGAGATCGAGGGAGACGAGATCGGCGATGGCGCCGGCGGCGAGGCCGCCGCCGTCGCGCCGCAAGGCGCGCGCGCCGCCCGCCGTCGCACCTTCGTAGAGCGCGCGCCCCGTTGAGCCACCGGCGCGCGCCAGCACGTTGCGCTCGCGGCGCGCCAGCCGCTGGGCATATTCGAGCTGCTTCAGCTCCGCGGCGACGCCGATCTCGATATTCGAATCGCTCCCGACGCCAAAGGCGCCGCGCGCCCTGAAATATTCGACGTTGATGACGCCGTCGCCGAGGCTGGCCTCGGTCAGCGGGCAAAGGCCGACGACGGCGCCGCTGGTCGCCAGCGCGCGCGCCTCGCCCTCGTCCATGTGGGTGGCGTGGATGGCGCACCAGCGCGCATCGACGTCGGCATGATCGAGCAACCAACGCACCGGCCGAGCGCCGGACCAATCAAGACAATCCTCGACCTCCTTTATCTGCTCGGCGACATGCATATGGATCGGCCCCCCATTTGCTAGCTTGGCGACCGCATCCAGCTCGTGAGGCGTCACCGCGCGCAGCGAATGCGGCGCGACGCCGGTGACTTCGGCGAGCGGGCGGCAATCCTCGACGAGCCGCGCAAAGCCGTCGAGATCGGTGATGAAACGGCGTTGCTCCGGCCGCGGCGGCGCGCCGCCGAAGGTTGCATGCGCATAAAACACCGGCAGCAGCGTCAAGCCAATGCCGGCGATCGCCGCCGCCGCTGCGATGCGCTCGGCAAGCTCGGCGCGATGGGCGTAAGGTGAGCCATCCGGCGCATTGTGCAGATAGTGGAACTCGGCGACGGCTGAGAAACCCGCTTCCAGCATCTCGACATAAAGTTGCGCGGCGGTCGCCTCTATCTGATCGGGGTCCATCGTCAGCGCGAAGCGATACATGGTCTCGCGCCAGGTCCAGAACGTGTCGCGCGCGTCGCCGCGCCGCTCTGCCAGCCCCGCCATGGCGCGCTGAAAAGCGTGGCTGTGCAAGTTGGCGAGCGCCGGCAGGCCGAGCGCGTGGCGCTCGTCGCCAGCCTGTGGCGCGACGCCGAACTCGAGCGCGCCGATCCGGGCCCCCGCCAGCGTCAAGCGGACGTCAGAGCGCCAGCCGTCAGGGGTCAGCGCGCGGGCGAAATGCAAAACTGTCATGGGGGCCTCAAACCGCTTGACCTGAATATGTCTATACATTAAACCCACTCTCAGACAAGGGGCTTTGGCATGGAAGCGCGGGAAACCCTGACGCTGTGGCGCAACGCCCGGCTCGCGACCTGCACCGGCGTGGGTCTTGGCGTCATTGAGCGTGGCGCGCTGGCGACGCAAGGCGGCCGCATCCGGTTCGCGGGGCTTGAGGCTGAGGCGCCGCGCGGCGACGAGAGCATTGATTGCGAGGGCCGCTGGATTACGCCGGCTTTGGTTGATTGCCATACCCATCTCGTCTACGGCGGCGATCGCGCCCGCGAATTCGAGCTGCGGCTTGCCGGCGCTTCTTATGAGGAGATCGCGCGCGCCGGCGGCGGCATCGCGTCGACGGTGGCGGCGACGCGGCAGGCCAGCCAGGAGGCGCTGGTGGCGCAGGCGTTGCGTCGGCTCGATGCGCTGATCGGCGAAGGCGTCGCGACGGTCGAGATTAAATCCGGCTACGGGCTCGATCTCGCCAGCGAGCGTAAGATGTTGTGCGCCGCGCGGCGCTTGGGACAAATGCGCAACGTTTTGGTGAAGACGACATTTCTCGGCGCGCACGCGCTGCCGCCGGAATATTCCGGCCGGCGCGAGGCCTATGTCGACCTGCTGGTGAGCGAGATGCTGCCTGCGCTGGCGGCCGAGGGCCTGGTTGATGCAGTCGACGGCTTCTGCGAGACCATCGCCTTCTCGCCCGCCGAGATCGGGCGCGTGTTCGACGCCGCGCAACGCCTCGGCCTGCCGGTGAAGTTGCACGCCGAGCAGCTCTCCAATCAGGGCGGCGCGGCGCTCGCGGCCTCCTATGGCGCATTTTCGGCCGATCATCTCGAATACCTCGATGAGGCCGGCGTCGCCGCGTTGGCGCGCGCCGGCGTGGTCGCCGTGCTGCTGCCGGGCGCGTTCTATACGCTGCGCGAGACACAGGCGCCGCCGGTCGCGGCGCTGCGCCAGCATGGCGTCGCCATTGCCGTCGCTACCGACAGCAACCCCGGCACCTCGCCGCTGACCTCGTTGCTGACGACGCTCAACATGGCGGCGACGCTGTTCCGTCTCACCGTTGACGAGTGTTTGCTCGGCGCGACCAGATACGCGGCGCGCGCGCTCGGGCTTGAGGACGAGCTTGGCTCGCTGGCGGCCGGCAAGGCCGCGCATTTCGCGCTGTGGGATATCGAGCGGCCGGCCGAGCTGGTCTATCGCATCGGTTTCAATCCGCTGTATCGTCGCGTCTGGAGTGGGGCATGATACGCGCCGGCGAAGTTTCGTTGAACGAATGGCGCCATATCTGGGCCGGCGGTGTGGCAGCGCTTGATCCCGCCTGCGGCGAGGCGGTGGCGCGCGCCGCGGCGGCGGTCGAGCGCATTGTGGCGCGCGGCGAGCCGGTCTATGGCGTCAACACCGGCTTCGGCAAGCTGTCGATGGTGCGCATCGAAGCGGCCGATCTTACCAAGCTTCAGCGCAACATCGTGCTGAGCCATTCCGTCGGCGTCGGCGAGCCGGCCTCGATCGAGGCGGTGCGGTTGATGATGGCGCTGAAACTCGCCAGCCTCGCGCAGGGCGCCTCGGGCGTGCGCGCGCCGACGCTGGCGCTTATTGAGGCGATGCTGCAACGGGGCGTCATCCCGCTTGTGCCGGCGCAGGGTTCGGTCGGGGCCTCCGGCGATCTCGCGCCGCTGGCGCATATGGCGGCGGCGATGATTGGCGTCGGCGAGGTTTATTTGCAAGGCGAGCGCATGCCCGCCGCTGCCGGCCTGGCGCGCGCCGGGCTCGCGCCGGTGGAACTGGCGGCGAAGGAGGGGCTGGCGCTGCTCAACGGCACACAGTTCTCTTGCAGCTATGCCTTGTGCGGCCTGTTCGCGATCGAGCGCGTATTTCGATCGGCGCTGGTGACGGGGGCGCTCTCCACTGACGCGGCGCGCGGCTCCGATACGCCGTTCGATCCGCGCATCCATCGCCTGCGCCGCCATCGCGGCCAGATCGATGTCGCGGCGGCCTTGCGGGCGCTGATGGCGGGCAGCGCCATCCGCGCCTCGCATCTCACCGACGATCCGCGCGTGCAGGACCCCTATTGCCTGCGCTGCCAACCGCAGGTGATGGGCGCCTGTCTTGATCTCATGCGCCAGGCGGCGCACACGTTGGAGGATGAGGCCAACGGCGTCACCGACAATCCGCTGATCTTCGCCGAGGACGACGCGGCGCTGTCGGGCGGCAATTTCCACGCCGAACCGGTCGCCTTCGCCGCCGACATGCTGGCGCTGGCGGTTTGTGAGATCGGCTCGCTGGCCGAGCGGCGCGTCGCGATGCTGGTTGATCCGGCGCTCTCGGGTCTGCCGGCGTTCCTCACCCGCCATCCCGGTCTCAACTCCGGTTTCATGATGGCGCAGGTGACGGCGGCGGCGCTGGTGTCGGAGAACAAACAACGCGCCTATCCCGCCAGCGTCGATTCGATTCCCACCTCCGCCAACCAGGAGGACCACGTGTCGATGGCCGCCCACGGCGCGCGACGGCTGGTTGACATGGCGCGCAACGCCGCCAATGTGATCGCTATCGAGACGCTCGCCGCAGCCCAAGCTTGCGATTTCCATGCGCCGTTAGTGTCAAGCCCGGGGTTGGAGGCGGCGCGGGCGCGTATTCGCGCCGCCGTGCCGCATCTGGAGGAGGACCGCTATTTGCACGCCGATCTCGCGGCGGCGGGGCGGCTGGTGACCTCGGGGGAGTTGGTCGAGGCGGCGGGCGATATTGCCTGGCCGAGCTTATAAGCAGGGATCTCGTCGAATCATGACCCACGATTGGTTGATCCTCGAGCCCCGCGAGGCGCCGCTCATCCTCAGTATCCCGCACGCCGGCGTCGATCTCCTGCATTACGGCCCACGCTTCCGCGGCGAGTGGCTGGCGCGGCGCGATGCCGATTGGCATTTGCCGCTGCTCTACGATTTCGCCGCCGGCCTCGGCGCGACGGTGCTGCGCACTTCGTTGTCGCGCTCGATCATCGACGTCAACCGCGATCCCAGCGGAGCCTCGCTCTATCCCGGCCAAGCGACGACCGGACTTTGTCCAACCACTACTTTCGACGGCGAGCCGCTTTATCGCGAGGCTGAGGCCCCCGACGCGGCGGAGATCGCCGAACGGCGCAAGAGCTATTTCGAGCCGTATCACGCCGCGCTGGCGGGCGAGATCGCGCGGCTGCGTGTGCGTCATCGTCGCGTCGCGCTTTATGATGCGCATTCCATCCGCTCGCGCATCCCGCGCTTGTTTGAGGGCGAGTTGCCGCTGTTCAATCTGGGGACCAACAGCGGCCTCGCCTGTTCACCGGCCTTGCGCGAGCGGCTGAGCGCCATCCTCGCGGCGAGCAGGGAGAGCCATGTCGTTGACGGCCGTTTCAAGGGCGGCTGGATCACCCGATCCTTCGGGCGGCCGCAGCAGGACGTCGAGGCCGTGCAGATGGAGCTTGGTTGCCGCGCCTATATGCGGGAGCCGGAGCCGATCAACCTCGACAATTGGCCGACGCCGCTCGATCCCCGACGCGCCGCGACGACGCGGGCGACGCTCGGCAACCTCCTGCAAGCTTTGCTGGCCTTCGTTGGAGAAGCCTCGTGAGTACGCCCCGTCTCGACAACATGCGCGTCGTCAGAGCCCCGCGCGGCCCCGAGATCAGCGCCAAAAGCTGGCTCACCGAGGCGCCGATGCGCATGCTGATGAACAATCTCGACGCCGAGGTCGCCGAGCGTCCCGGCGAGCTTGTCGTCTATGGCGGCATCGGCCGCGCCGCACGCGACTGGAACGCCTTCGACCGCATCGTCGAGACGCTGCGGCGGCTGGAGGGCGACGAGACTTTGCTGGTGCAGTCGGGCAAGCCGGTCGGCGTCTTCCGCACCCACGCCGACGCGCCGCGAGTGCTGATCGCCAACTCCAATCTGGTGCCGCATTGGGCGACCTGGGAGCATTTCAATGAACTCGATCGCAAGGGCCTGATGATGTACGGCCAGATGACGGCCGGCTCCTGGATCTATATCGGCAGCCAGGGCATCGTGCAGGGCACTTACGAAACCTTCGTCGAGATGGGCCGGCGCCATTACGGCGGCTCGCTGAAGGGCAAGTGGGTGCTCACCGCCGGGCTCGGCGGCATGGGCGGCGCGCAGCCGCTGGCGGCGACGATGGCGGGGGCTTCATTGCTGGCGATCGAGTGCCGGCCTTCCAACGTCGAGTTCCGCCTGCGCAGCGGCTATCTCGACGTCGCGGCGAAGGATCTCGACGAGGCGCTGACGATCATCGAGCGATCGATCAAGCAAGATAAGCCGGTCTCGGTCGGGCTCGTCGGCAATGCCGCCGAGGTGCTGCCGGAGCTGTTGTGGCGCGGCGTCAGGCCTGACATCGTCACCGATCAGACCTCGGCGCACGATCCGCTCAACGGCTATCTGCCCAAGGGTTGGAGCCTGACGGATTGGGAAGCGCGGCGCGCCGGCGATCCGAAGGGCGTCGAGCAGGCGGCCCGCGCGTCGATGGCCGAGCATGTCAGAGCGATGCTGAGGTTCCAGCAAATGGGCGTGCCGACTGTCGACTACGGCAACAACATCCGGCAAATGGCGCTTGAGGAAGGCGTTGCGGACGCTTTCGCCTTTCCGGGCTTCGTGCCGGCTTACATCCGGCCGCTGTTCTGTCGCGGCGTCGGGCCGTTTCGGTGGGCGGCGCTGTCTGGCGACCCCGAAGACATCTATCGCACCGACGCCAAGGTGAAGGAACTGCTGCCGGACAATCCGCATCTGCACCATTGGTTGGACATGGCGCGCGCGCGCATCAAATTCCAGGGCCTGCCGGCGCGCATCTGCTGGGTCGGCCTCGGCGATCGCCACCGGCTCGGCCTCGCCTTCAACGAGATGGTGGCGCGCGGCGAACTGAAAGCGCCGATCGTCATCGGTCGCGACCATCTCGATTCCGGCTCGGTGGCCTCGCCGAACCGCGAGACTGAGGCGATGCGCGACGGATCGGATGCGGTGTCGGATTGGCCGCTGCTCAATGCGCTGCTCAACTGCGCCTCGGGGGCGACCTGGGTGTCGCTGCATCACGGCGGCGGCGTCGGCATGGGCTATTCGCAGCACGCCGGCATGGTGGTTGTCTGCGACGGCACGCCAGCGGCGGCGGCGCGGGTCGGGCGGGTGCTGTGGAACGATCCCGCCAGCGGCGTCATGCGCCACGCCGACGCCGGCTACCCGGAGGCGATCGACTGCGCCCGCGCCATGAAGCTTGACCTGCCGAGCCTGGCGCCCTAGCGGCGCTTGCGCGCGGCGCCGGGCGGGTGCTTATAATCGCCCGTCAGGCCTCAGGGGAGGACAGGGTATGTCGTTTTTCATCCGCGCGCTGGTCGCGACGGCGAGCCTAGCGCTCACGGTCGGGGCGGCCAGCGCCAACGATCTCAAGGTGGCGCTGATCTATGGCCGCACCGGGCCGCTGGAGGCCTACGCCAAGCAGACCGAGACTGGCCTGCGCCTGGGGCTCGAATACGCAACCAAGGGAACGATGGAGGTCGCCGGGCGCAAGATCGTCATCATCGCCAAGGACGATCAAGGCAAGCCCGATCTCGCCAAGACGGCGTTGACCGAGGCCTATGAGGACGACGGCGCCGACATCGCCATCGGCACTACCTCGTCGCCGGCGACGATCGCCATGCTGCCGGTCGCCGAGGAGCACAAGAAGATCCTCATCGTCGAGCCGGCGGTCGCCGACCAGATCACCGGCGAGAAGTGGAACCGCTACATCTTCCGCACCTCGCGCAATTCGACGCAGGACGCGATCTCGAATGCCGTCGCCATCGGCGCGCCGGGCGTTCAGATCGGCGTGCTGGCGGTTGACAACGCCTTCGGGCGCGACGGCGTCGCCGCCTTCAAGGGCGCTTTGGCGAAGACCGGCGCGACGCTGGCGGCGGTGGAATACGCTCCCGCCTCGACCACCGATTTCACCGCCGTCGGCCAGCGCCTGTTCGACGCGCTGAAGGACAAGCCGGGCAAGAAGCTGATCTGGTTCGTCTGGGCGGGCGCCTCCAATCCGCTCGCCAAGCTCGCCGACATGGACCCCGCCCGTTACGGCATCGGCTTCGCGGCGGGCGGCAATATCCTGCCGGTGCTGGTCTCCTACAAGCGCTTCCCCGGCCTCGAAGGCGCGACCTATTATTACTACGGCATCCCGAAGAACCCGATCAACGACTGGTTGGTCGCCGAGCATGAGAAGCGTTTCCACAAGCCGCCGGATTTCTTCACCTGCGGCGGCTTCGCGGCGGCCATGGCGCTCGTCGCCTCGGTCGAGAAGACCGGCGGCTCGACGGACGCCGAGACCCTGATCCCGGCGATGGAAGGGCTCGCCTTCGACACGCCGAAGGGCAAGATGATCTTCCGCAAGCAGGACCACCAGGCGCTGCAATCGATGTTCGCGTTCAAGATCAAGGTCGATCCGAAGCTCGCCTGGGGCGTCCCGGTGCTGACGCGCGAACTCAAGATCGAGGACATGGATATCCCGATCCGCAACAAGCGGTAGGCGAAGCGTGCTCGCAGCGGCTGGGGCTAGTGGTTCAAACACAACGCATGATACCCAGCCGCCGGTCGCGTGCGATGCGCGCCTTTGCGAAACAGCCGCAATTGCCGCCAACACCCTCGTGCCGAGCGTGCGTAGCGAAGCCTCGAAGCACGCTCCAGTTCACACCGGCGTTTCCGCAAGGCCGTGCCCCGCAGGCTGGCGCGTGTGGCGGAGCGAGCTGGAGCGTGCTTAGAAGGCCGCTTCGCGGCCACCTCAGCACGAGGGCTGCGCCTCGCACGAAAGCCCCTTACCGCCCATCCACGACCGGACGCCGAGCGTCAGATTTGAACCACTAGCCGAGGAAATCGACTTTACCGCCAACCAAGTTGTACATCGCGCCGACAATTTTGATTTTGCTGTCTTTCTCTAATCCGGCGAGGACATCGCTGCGCCGGCGGATGTGCTTGATCGCGCGCTCGACATTCGTTTTGGCGACCGCATCGACAAAGGCGTCGTTCTTACTGCTTCGCTCGCCATCATACTTTGTCGCCGCCACCGCCGGTTTGATCTTGTCCAACAACTGCGTGAGATTGCCGAGTTGAGCGCCGTCGATCGCTCCCTTGATCGCGCCGCAGCCCGTGTGCCCCAACACGACGACGACCTTGGCGCCGACCAGCGCGCAGGCGAACTCCAGGCTGCCGAGCATATCGTCGTTGGCGACATTGCCGGCGACGCGCGCGTTGAACATGCCGCCGATCTCGGCGTCGAAGATGATCTCGGCCGGCGCCCGCGCATCGATGCAACTGAGGATCGCGGCCGTGGGATGTTGCCCACCGGCCGTCGCGCGCTTTTGCGCGAGATAATCGTGAGGCAGCATCTTTGCGGTGCGAAAACGGTCATTGCCTTGCTTCAACAGGGCGATGACCTCATCTGGCGTAAGCTTGTCGCGCTCCGCCCGGGTCAAGGACGCGGCGAGCGCCGACCTCGGCGAAACGAAGCCAAGACCGGCCATCGCGGCCAAGCCGGCGACGGACTTGAGAAAGGCGCGGCGCGGCTGCGTGTTGGAATGCGATGGGCAGCAGTTTGGCTCGGTTCTCACCCTCATCCCCTCCCTCTTCAGCATCGCTCGAAGCGCGCGAGAGATGCGCTCGGGCAGCCTAGGGCGCGCCTTTCCAAACCGCAAGGACGGCCTCGCTTCCCGGATTGACTGGACGCGCTTGCAGGAAATTTGCTTAACGAAGGGCATGAGCAAAGCCTTCGATCCCGCCGCCGTCGCCGAGGCGATGGCCCCCTTGATCGGCGTCGAACTGACGACCGAGCGGCGCGACGCCGTGCTGACGCATCTGGCCATCGCCGCCGATCTCGCCGCCCGGCTTGCAACGGTGTCGCTCGACGATGCGGCCGAGCCGGCGCCGGTGTTCACGCCATGAGCGAAGGGCTGCTCGACGGATCGGCGGAGACAATCGCCGCCGCGGTGCGCGCCGGCGAGGTCTGCGCCCGTGCGGTGATCGAGGCGACGCTTGCCCGCATCGCCGAGCGCAACGGCAAACTCGGCGCGTTCACCGACATCACCGCCGCGCGGGCGCTGGCGCGCGCCGAGGCGCTCGATGCGGCGCGCGCCAGAGGCGAGACGCTGGGGCCGCTCGCCGGCGCGCCGTTCGCGGTGAAGAACCTGTTCGACGTGAAGGGCCTTTCGACCCGCGCCGGCTCCAGGATCAACCGCGAGCGCGCCTCCGCCGATGACGACGCGACGCTGGTGAAACGGCTGGAGGCGGCGGGCGCTATTCTCGTCGGCGCCCTCAACATGGGCGAATACGCCTATGACTTCACCGGCGAGAACGCCCATGACGGCCCCGCGCGCAACCCGCATGATCTCGGCCACATGACCGGCGGCTCCTCGGGCGGTTCAGGCGCCGCGGTCGCCGGCGGGCTGACGCCGATCGCGCTCGGCTCCGACACCAATGGCTCGATCCGCGTGCCGGCCTCGTTCTGCGGCCTGTTCGGGCTGAAGCCGACCTACGGCCGGCTGTCGCGGGCGGGGACGTTTCCGTTCGTCGCCAGCCTCGATCACCTGGGGCCGTTCGCCCGCTCAGCCGGCGACCTCGCGGCGAGCTTCGACGCCATGCAGGGCGCCGATTCCGGCGACGCCGCGCAAAGCCCGATGCCGGTGCTGCCGACGCGCGGGCTTGTCGAGCAGGGCGCCAAGGGCCTGCGCATCGCCAAGCTCGGTGGCTATTTCGCGCGCGGCGGCGATCCGGCGGCCTTTGAGGCGGTGGAACGCGTCGCCAAGGCGCTGAAGGCCGAGCGCACGGTCGAGTTGCCGGGGGCCGAGATCGCCCGCGCCGCCGCCTATCTCATCACCATGACCGAGGGCGCCGCCCTGCATCTCGATCGCTTGCGAGAACGCGCCGACGATTATGACCCCGACGTGCGCGACCGGCTGATCGCCGGCGCCATGCTGCCCGGCGTCTGGTCGGTGCGGGCGCAGAAATACCGGCGCCTGTTCCGCGACGAGGCGCTGAAACTGTTCGGCCAAGTCGATGTGCTGCTGGCGCCGGCGACGCCCTGCCGCGCCCCCGTCTCGGGGCAGAAGACCTTTGTGCTCGATGGCAAGGAAATGCTGGTCAGAGCTCATATCGGCCTGTTCACCCAACCGATCTCGTTCATCGGCCTGCCGGTGGTCGCCGCGCCGGTGTGGAGCGCGGGCGAGACGCTGCCGATCGGCGTGCAGGTGATCGCCCCGGCCTGGCGCGAGGATCTGGCCTTGCGCGTGGCGCGCCAGTTGGAGCGCGAGGGCGTCGCCCGCGCGCCGGTCGCGCGTTTGTGAGGACGTCGAGAGCATCGGGCCGGCGCCTAGCCTCGGGCGCGGCTTGCGCTATAGTTCGCCCGGCGGGTTGTCCGCCGTAGCCATTGGGGGGCCAAATGCTAAAGGAATTTCGTGATTTCGCGATGCGCGGCAATGTCGTCGATCTCGCCGTCGCGGTTATCATCGGCGCCGCGTTCGGCAAAATCGTCGACGCGCTCGTCAGCGACATCATCATGCCGATCATCGGCCTCGCCGGCAAGGCCGATTTCACAAACTATTTCATACCGTTGTCCAGCGCTGTGACCGCCACGAACCTTACCGACGCGCGCAAGCAGGGCGGCGTGCTCGCCTATGGCGACTTCGTCACCATCGCCATCAATTTCCTCATCATCGCGGCGGCGCTGTTCTTCGTTGTCAAGGGCCTCAGTTCGCTGAAGAAGCAGGCGCCGGCCGCGCCGCCGCCGCCGCCGAGCGACGAAGTGGTGCTGCTGACACAGATCCGCGACTCGCTGAAACGCGCCTAGGCTCTTGCCGGCGGCCGCCGGCTCGTCCATCACGGGGCATGCAGAAAGCGAGCGAACCGGATTGGGCGGCCCTGATCCGCCCCGAAGTCAGCGCCATCGAAACCAGCGGCATCGTCGAGGTGTTCGACTATGGCCGCAACAAGCAGGGACTGATCCCGCTCTGGGTGGGGGAGGGCGATTTGCCGACCCCCCGCTTCATCGCCGAGGCCGCCAAGGCGTCGATCGACCGCGGCGAGACCTTCTATACCTACCAGGCTGGCGTACCGGAACTGCGGGCGGCGATCTCGGCCTATATGAGCGCCCACTATGGCGGCGGCCTCGCGGCCGAGCGCTTCTTCGTCACCATCGGCGGCATGCACGCGCTCGATATCGCGGTGAAGATGACGGTCGGGCCGGGCGAGGACGCGCTGGTGCTCGCCCCGGCGTGGCCGAATTTCGCCGGCGCGCTCGCTTGCAACGGCGCGCGGGCGGTATTCGTGGAACTGGAGGCGACGCCGGCCTGGCGGCTCGACCCCGAGCGGCTGGCGGCGGCGGTGACGCCGAAAACCCGCGCGATCCTGTTCAATTCGCCGGCCAACCCGACCGGCTATGTCGCCAGCCGCGAGGAGATCGAGGCGACGCTCGCCATCGCCCGCCGGCATGGCCTGTGGATCATCGCCGACGAGATTTACGGCCGGCTGGTCTATGGCGGGGCGCGCGCGCCGTCGTTTCATGACGTGATGGAGCCGGATGACAAGATCTTGTTCGTGCAGACGTTGTCGAAAAACTGGGCGATGACGGGCTGGCGCATCGGCTGGCTGGAGGCGCCGCCGGCGCTCGGGCCGGCGATCGAAAACCTCATCCAGTATTCAACCTCCGGCGTGCCCGTGCCGACGCAGCGCGCAGCGACCTCAGCCATTTCGCAGGGCGAGCCGTTCCTGGCCGAGACGGTGGCGCGGCTGCGGCTCTGTCGCGACATCATGACCGAGGGGCTTGCCGCCACCCGCCGCGTCGAACTCGCTACGCCTGAGGGCGCGTTCTACCTGTTTCCGCGGGTTGCCGGCCATGACGACAGCCGGGAGCTGGCGTTCCGGCTGATCGACGAGGCCGGCGTCGGCGCGGCGCCGGGCTATGCGTTCGGCCCCGGCGGCAAGGGCCGGCTGCGGCTCTGCTTCGCCCGCGCGCCGGAGCAGGTGAGGGAGGCGACGCGTCGGCTCTCGGCATGGCTGGCGCGCTGAGATTGTCCGGCGCTGTGGCGCCAAGGCGTCAGTTGTGGCGAAAATTGCCACAGATCCACGCCGGTACGTTGACATGCGCCGCCTTGCAGACCAGATTGCCAAGCTAACTTCGCAGATGCCGTCTGCGGGGATTGGTGCGTTGTCGCGCCAATTCGGTTCAATCTGAAGGGTTCAACTTTGACAGGAGATTCGCCATTCGTCGCCCCATGAAGTCCAACGCGGCGCCGGAGAAAGGCGGCCCGCGAGTCAACCGTGACATCCGCGCCGTCCAAGTCCAACTGATCGACGGCGAAGGCCAAAACAAAGGCGTCGTCAATCTCGCTGACGCGCAGCGCCTCGCCGAGGAGTCCGGGCTCGACCTCGTCGAAATCGTTCCCAACGCCAGCCCGCCGGTGTGCAAGATTCTCGACTTCGGCAAGTACCGCTTCCTCGAACAGAAGAAGTCCTCCGAACAGCGCCGCCGCCAGAAAATCGTCGAGATCAAGGAGATCAAGCTGCGTCCGGGTATCGACGAGCACGATTACGGCGTCAAGATGCGCTCGGTGTTCCGCTTCTTCGAGGAGGGCGACAAGGTCAAGGTGACGCTGCGCTTCCGCGGCCGTGAACTCGCGCACCAGGATATCGGCTACCGTCTGCTGCAACGCGTCAAGGGCGAGACGGCCGAAGTCGCCAAGGTCGAGGCCGAGCCGCTGATGGAGGGTCGCCAGATGGTCATGGTGCTCGCGCCAAAGTGATCGCCGTCGTCTTCGCAATGACGAGGGGGCGTGCAAAATATGCGGATACGCGAGCGCCGTGACGCGCCGAGTCGCCTCGCCTCAAGAGCGGGGCGCGTTCTTTTGGGGAAACCATGAGCCTCGTTGGGAGATTTGGCGCGCCGCAAGGCGTGCAGGGCCACGTCGCGCCCGTCGATGTGGCGCCGGTCAGTGGTGCGTCCGTCTCCGACCAGGCGACGGTGATCGGGATTCTGTTCGCCGTCAGCGCCTCGCACATGCTCAACGACATGATGCAATCGCTGGCCCCGGCGCTTTATCCGGTGTTTCAAAGCGAATATTCGCTAAGCTTCGCTCAGGTCGGCGTCATCACTCTGGTTTTCCAGATCACCGCGTCGCTGCTGCAACCGCTGATCGGCCTCGTCGCCGATCGGCGCCCGTCGCCGCGCGCCCTCCCGTTCGGAATGGGCTTCACTTTATTCGGGCTGGTGCTGCTGGCGTTCGCGCACAGCTACCTGATGCTGCTGGTCTCGGTCGGCTTCATCGGCGTCGGCAGCGCCGTGTTTCACCCCGAGGCCTCGCGGGCGGCGCGCGCCGCCTCCGGCGGCCGCCACGGCTTCGCGCAGAGCCTGTTCCAGGTCGGCGGCAATTTCGGCCAGTCGCTGGGGCCGTTGATGGCGGCGTTCATCGTCGTGCCGCATGGCCAGAGGTCGGTGCTCGCCTTCACTGCGCTGGCTTTCATGGCGATTCTGCTGCTGTCGCGGGTGGCGCAATGGCAGATCGCGCGCGGCGCCGCCGTTCGCAAGGCGTCGGCGACGCCGGCGCAGGATAAGCTGCCGCGCGCCCTCGTGCGGCGCACGCTGGCGATTCTCGTCGTGCTGTTGTTTTCCAAGATGTTTTATCTGGCCAGCATCAACAGCTATTACACGTTCTATCTGATGCAAACGTTCCATCTGTCAGTGCGGACGGCCGATGTGCTGCTGTTCGTGTTCATGGCCTCGGTGGCGGCGGGAACCTTCGCCGGTGGCCCGATTGGCGATCGGATCGGGCGCAGATACGTGATCTGGGGCTCGATTCTCGGCGTGCTGCCGTTCACGCTGCTGCTGCCGCATCTCGGCCTTGTCGGCACGGTGATCGATTCGGTGGCGATCGGGTTGGTGCTGTCGTCGGCGTTCGCGGCGATGGTGGTTTATGCGACGGAGCTTTCGCCGGGCAATGTCGGCGCCATTGCCGGCCTGTTCTTCGGCTTGTCGTTCGGGCTCGGCGGCCTCGGCGCGGCGGCGTTGGGGCAACTCGCCGATCACACGAGCTTAAACTTCGTCTACCACGTGTGCGCCTATCTGCCGGCGATCGGGCTGCTGGGCTACTTCCTGCCGGACGTGCGGCTGAAGCATGGGTGAGGCGGACCGGCCGCGGCTTTTGGCTGCGGCGCGGCTCTGTTTGTGGTATGTTTCGCGCCATGAACAGGCAGGAAATCCTCGACCGGCTTCGCGCCAAGGAAGACGAGTTGCGCGCGCGCGGCGTGACGCATGCTGCGCTATTCGGCTCCCGAGCGCGGGGCGACAGCCGCGCCGAGAGCGACACGGACATCATCATCGACGTCGACCCCGAGGCTCGCATCTCGGTTTATGACTACATCGGCCTGAAGGAATATATCGCCGGCCTGTTCGACGGCCCCGTCGATGTGGTGAGCCGCGACGGTCTGAAGCCCTTCCTGCGCCCGATCGCGACGGCGGACGCCGTCTATGCGTTCTAGCCCCGCCGCCGCGCTCAGCGACATCCTCTATCACATCGTGCTTATCTCCGAGGCTTCGCGACGGTTGCCGACGTCGTTGAAGGATCGGCATCCCTCGATTCCCTGGCGACGCATGGCCGGCGCCGGCAACGTCTATCGCCACGACTACGAAGACGTCGCCGCGCGCTACGTCTGGGACACGTTGCAAAACGATCTTCCACCCTTGCGGGCGGTCATCGAACGCGAACTCGGCCAGACCGAAGAGCGGGCCTGATCTGTGCGGCGCCCCTCAATGCGTCGTCAGGCTCCGCAGCAGCCGCCACGTATAAATGCCGGTGCTGTGGCCGTCGTTGAACCCGATGCGGACGGCGTAATTGCCGACCTGCTCGACCTCGACGATCGCCAGGGCCACGCCGGCGGGCGGCGGCTGGCGGGTCTTGTCGGCGCTCGGGCTGGCCTCGCGCAAGCGCTCGGCGGAGAGCGAGCCGACGACGCCGTCCTCGAACGTGACCTTGAACAGCGCGCCGTTGTTCTGCACGCGCAACTCCGCCGGCCAGGGCTCGCTCGGCGGCAAAGGCGAAGGATCGCTCAATCTCGCCTCCTCAGTCCATCACGATGCGCGGCGGCACGCGCTTGTTGGCGCTGTCGAACAGGGCCTGGCGCACCCTGTCGGCGATGGCGATGAACGCCTTGGCCTGGGGGCTGTCGGGGGCGGTGGCGACCACTGGCGCGCCGCCGTCGGAGGTTTCGCGGATGAGGATGTGCAGCGGCGTCTCGCCGAGGAACGGCACGCCCTGCGCCTCCGCCTCGTGGCGCGCGCCGCCGTGGGCGAAGATGTCGCTGCGCGTGCCGCAATGCGGGCAGACGAAGTAGCTCATGTTCTCGACGACGCCGAGAATCGGCGTCTCCACCTGCTTGAACATCGCGACGGCGCGCCGCGCATCGATCAACGCCAGGTCCTGCGGCGTCGAGACGATCACCGCGCCGGACATCGGCGCATTCTGCGCGATCGTCAGTTGAACGTCGCCGGTGCCGGGCGGCATGTCGATGACGAGCACGTCGAGTTCGCCCCATTCGACATCGCGCAGGAACTGGTTGAGCGCCGAGGTGACCATCGGCCCGCGCCAGACGATGGCCGAGTTGTCCTCGACCAGGAAGCCGATCGACATCACCTTGACGCCGTATTTCTCGATCGGTCGCAGCTTCTGCTTGTCGTCGGCGAGCGTCGGCTTCTCCTTAATGCCGAACAGGCGCGGCATCGAGGGGCCGAAGACGTCGGCGTCGAGCACGCCGACCTTGAGCCCGAGCCGGACGAGGCCGAGGGCGAGATTGCAGGCGGTGGTCGATTTGCCGACGCCGCCTTTGCCCGAGGCGACGGCGATGATCTTGTCGACGCCCTCGATCGGCCGGCCGCGCGCGGCGCGCGCGCGCGACGACGGCGGCGGCTTGGCCCCGGTGTGCTCCGCCGTCAGCGTGACCAGCACGGAGCCGACGCCGGGCAGCGCCTTGACGGCGTTCTCGACCGCCGCCTGCATCGGCCCCATCTCGGCCGCCGCGGCGCGATTGATGCGGATGGCGATGAATACCTTGTCGTCGCGCTGGGTGATGCCGTCCAGCGCGCCGGATTGCGGCAGCGGCGTGCGCCCGTCGGGGCCAGGGACGGCCGCGAGGGCGGCGAGGATTTCGGATTGGCTGGGCATGGCTCGGGCTCGGGAATGGGGGCGTTTCGCCCCTCATATACACAAACGCGGCAGGATCTTCTCGCTAAGTCGCCGCCTTCGCCGCGATCAGCGCGTAAATGCGCGGGTCGCGGAAATCCTGTGCCGCGATCACCGCCCCCGCCTCGAGAAGGCGCTCGGCCGGCAGGCCGGTGGTGATCCCGACCACCGCGAGCCCAGCCGCAACCGCCGCCTGCACGCCCGACAGCGAATCCTCGAACGCCATCGAGCGCGCCGCCGCCGCGCCGGTCCGCTCCAGCCCCGTCAGATAGGGCAGGGGATCAGGCTTCGCCCGCGCCAGTTCGCCGCCGATGACCAGGATCGGGAACAACTCGGCGAGGCCGATCGCGGCCAACACCTTCTCCGCATTGGCGCGCGGCGCATTGGTGACGACCGCGCACGGCAGGCCCCGCGCGCCGGCATAGGCCAGCAATTCGGCGGCGCCCGGCGTCGCCGCGAGCGCGCCGAGGCCGTCGCGATAAGCCGCCTCCTTGGCCTCGAACACCGCCTTGCGCTCCTCAACCGGCAGATGGGCGAGAAAACGCTCGCCGATCATGGCGTTCGAGGCCCCCATGATATGGGTCGCGTAAAGCGCTCGGTCGAGGGCGATGCCGTAGGGCGCAAACACGGCCTGGAACGCAGCGAGATGGTCGGGATCGCTGTCGACCAGCGTGCCGTCGAGGTCGAACAGCAGCGCCTGCCTCACATCGTCGCCCCGATCTGCCACGGCGCGAATTCGGCCTCGCCGTAGCCGAGTAGCTCGGACTTGGAGCGCTCGCCGCTCGCCACCTTGAGCACCTTGTCGAAGATCTCCTGACCCTTGGCCTCGATCGAGACGCCGTCGAGCACGTCGCCGCAATTGATGTCCATATCCTCGCTCATGCGGCGATAGGTCTCGCTGTTGGTGGCGAGTTTGATCGACGGCGTCGGCTTGCAGCCATAGGCGGAGCCGCGCCCGGTGGTGAAACACAGCACGTTGGCGCCGCCCGCCACCTGGCCGGTCGCCGACACCGGGTCGTAGCCCGGCGTATCCATATAGACAAAGCCCTTGGCGGTGACCGGCTCGGCATAACGATAGACGCCGTTGAGCGGCGTCGTGCCGCCCTTGGCCGCAGCGCCGAGGGATTTTTCCAGGATCGTCGTCAGGCCGCCGGCCTTGTTGCCGGGCGAGGGATTGTTGTTCATCTCGCCGCCGTTGCGAGCGGTGTAATCTTCCCACCACTTGATGAGGCCGACGAGTTTGTCGCCGATCTCGCGGCTGGCGGCGCGGGCGGTCAACAGGTGTTCGGCGCCGTAGATTTCCGGCGTTTCGGAGAGGATGGCGGCGCCGCCGTGCTTGACCAGCAGATCCGTCGCCGCGCCGAGCGCCGGATTGGCGGTGATGCCGGAATAGCCGTCGGAGCCGCCGCATTGCAGCGCCAGCATCAATTCGCTCGCCGGCCGCGTCTCGCGCTTGGCGCGCGCCAGGATCGGCAGCATCGCCTTGATGCGCTCCAGCCCGGCCTCGACGGTCTTGCGCGTGCCGCCGGTGGCCTGGATGGTCATCGAGTGGAACAGGTCGTTCTCGACGATGCCGTATTCCTCCTTCATGCGGCCGATCTGGAACACTTCGCAGCCCAAGCCGACCATGATGACGCCGCCCATGTTGGGGTTGCCGGCGTAGCCCCATTGCGTGCGCTTCAGCGCCTCGAAGCCCTCGCCCTTGGCCGCCATGCCGCAGCCGGTGCCGTGGACGAGCGGGATGACGCCGTCGACATTGGGGTAATCGTCGAGCAGGCCGCGTTTCTCGGCCTCGCGGGCGATGAGGCGGGCCACCGTCGCCGAGCAGTTCACCGAGGTGAGAATGCCGAGATAGTTGCGCGTTCCGGTCTTGCCGTTGGCGCGGCGGTAGCCTTCGAAGGTGGCCTGCGCCTCGACCGGCAGCACCTCCACCGGCCGCGCGTCCTGGCCGAAGCGGTAATCGCGCTGGAAATCGTGCAGCACGCAATTGTGCTCATGCACCCACTCGCCGGGCGCGATGTCCTTGGCGGCGAAGCCGATGATCTGGCCGAATTTGCGGATCGGTTGGCCGGAGGCGATCGGGCTCGCAGCCATCTTGTGGCCGCGCGGCACCCGCTCGCGCGCGCTTATGCCCATGGGGGCGCTGCCGACGGGGAATTCCTCGACGGCGATCAGCACATTGTCTTGTGCGTTGAGGCGCAGGGCGCGGGGGGCGGTCATGAGTAACTCCTGGTCACGGCGCGAAAAGCTCGGGTTTCTCGCGCGCGA
>DATNDU010000136.1:0-32463 GCA_035606915.1 Roseiarcus sp.
CTCCCTATGAGAGCCGTGATAGACCATCACGTCGATAGGCCGGATGTGGACGCGCGGCAACGCGCGCAGCTGACCGGTCCTAATCGCCCGAACGGCTCGATCCCCCACCACCATGCATGGAAATCATCCCCCGATCAGCCCAGGCATCAGCGCAGCGCAGGCATATCCGCCGCACACCGCCAATCACACACACCACGCACCAGAACCACGATCCACCCGAGCAAGCGCCTCGGGCCACGCCGCGGGGCCGCGCCCCGCAACAGGCCCGCAGACACGGGTGGATTGGATGACCTGGTGGTCATCGCGGGGGGCCCGCACCCGATCCCATCCCGAACTCGGCCGTGAAAACCCCCAGCGCCCATGGTACTGTGCCTCAAGGCACGGGAGAGTCGGTCGCCGCCAGGTCGTCCAATCCACCCAGACAAATACCACCACCTAGACAACACCACCCAGCGCGGGGTGGAGCAGCCCGGTAGCTCGTCAGGCTCATAACCTGAAGGCCGCAGGTTCAAATCCTGCCCCCGCAACCAAAGCTATCTGTCCAGCCCTCGGCCCACCCGGCCGGGGGCTTTTTCGTTGCCGAGCGCCAGAATGCCGGCGAGTTCGCCAACCCGCTCGATCGCCAGTTCGCCGTCCTGCGGGGGGTCAGCCGGATTGTCACTCCGCGGCTTGTGTCCGCTTCGGGTCGCATCCTTGCGCCAGCGACGAAGCGGACTTGCGCGATCTCATTCAACGCACCGCGCTCGTCGACCGCCATTGCGGCTGCAAACCCCACGTTGAGTCCGAGGAAGACCTCGGCCGGACAGGCCAACGTCAAAGCGATAAACAGGACGCCTTGTCATACGGTTTCCGAGTGAAGGACTCGGAATACGGTCTTCTGGCGAAAACCGTATCGCTGAATTAACGTGTCTCACCGAAGGTGTGCAGTCCGAACTCGACGCACTCAAAGGAGCTTGGTTCGCCGACGCGCTGGCCGGGATTGCCGACGTCGCGTAAACTCGGCTCAGCGACCTCTCGCCCTGGAACTGGCGTGAAGCCGCCCCCATGCAAAAGGCCGTCTGATCGCGGCCTTCATCGGATGTTTAGGCCTCAATCGCTGGTCCGGCCTTTACTCCGTCAGCCGCGCATAGGCCGCCGCCAACACCAGAATAATCGCGCCGTAGAGCACCTGCTTGATGGGTTCATGCACCTCAAGCAGCGTCAGCAGGCTAGTCAGTACGGTCAGGATAAGCGCGCCGACGATGGTGCCGGAATAGCCGCCGCGGCCGCCGAAAATAGACGTGCCGCCGATGATCGCGCAGGCGACCGACGGCAACAGATAGGCGTTGGCGAGGCTGAGGTCGGAGGCGTTGGTGCCGCCGACCAGCACCAGGCCGGCGATCGAGGACAGCAGCGCGCACAGCACGTAATTGACCAGTTCGACGCGCCACACCCGGATTCCGGCGAGATGGCAGGCCTCCCTGTTATCGCCGATCGCATAAAGCAGCCGCCCGAAGCCGGTGCGGTGCAGGCCGAACAGCATCAGCGCGCCGATGACGATCCACAAGAACAGGTCGACGGGTATGAGGCCGAGAACCTTGCCGGCGCCGAGGATCTGGATGAATACCGGCACATGCGGCTGGCTGGCCATCATCTGCTGGCTGTAGACGATCATGACGCCGCCGGTCATCAGCCCGGTGCCGAGCGTCATGATAAGTGGCTGCACCTTGAGAAGCGCCACACCGACGCCATTGATGACGCCAACGATGAGGCCGAGCGACAGCGCGATCGCAAGTGCGGTGACGTCGCCCGAGTTCGCGTTCGTGGCCAGCAGATAGGCCGAGCCGGTGGCTACGCTGGCGACCGAAAGGTCGATGCCGGCCGTCAGCATGACCAATGTCTGGCCAGCGCCGATGATCGCCAGCGGCGCCGCGAACAGGATCATGTTGGAGATCCACAGCGGCGTCACTGTTCCCGGTCGAGCGATCTCCACACCGGCGATGAAAACGAACAGCAGCAGGATCAGCGCGAAGATCGTGCGGTCGCGAAGGAACTGGAGAACGCCGCTCATTTGCGTTTCTGCATGAGGGTGATGAAACCGCCGAACATCACCACAAGCACGATCAGCGTGCCCTGGATCACCTGGCCGTAATTCGGATCGATATTGAGGAAGATAAGATCCATGGGAATGAGGGTCAGCAGGAGCGCGGCCGCAACGGGACCGACCATGCCGCCGTGGCCGCCGCTGAGGCGCACGCCGCCTATGACGGCGGCAGCGACGCTGCTCAGCGTATAATAGGTTCCGGCGAGGGGCGCGCCAATGCCGGTCGTCATGGTCAGCGCTATGCCGCCGGCGGCACAGGCGACGCCGCCGAAAGTATAGGCGAGCGTGCGCGCCACGTTGATATTGACCCCGCTGCGGAAGGCAGCGACCGGATCGCTGCCGGCGGCGTAGAGCAGGAGCCCGATGCGGCTGCATCGGATCGGAATCCAGATCAGGGCGACCACCACGACCATGACGATGAAGGCGTTGGGCAGCCATTCCGAAAAATCGATCCCGGCCGCGATATTCAGAAATTCGGCCGGCGCGCCGCCGCCCGGCCGCTCCAGGATGAGAAGCGCCACACCGCCCCAGATGAAACCGGTGGTCAGCGTGACCACGACATCCGGTATACGCGTTATCGCGGTGAGGATGCCGTTCGCCGCGCCCAGCAGCGCGCCAATGACCAGGACGAGCACGGCAAGCCCCAGCGATTCCTCGAACGAGGCATGCTGCATCAGCCGCGCCGATAGCACGTTGGATACCGCGATCATCGAACCGACCGACAGGTCGATGCCGCCGCTTATGACCACGATCGCCTGCGCAGCGGCCGCCATCGCCAGCGGCAACGCGCCAAGCGCCAGCGATTGCAGGTCGAACGAGCCAAAATTCGGATGGATGAGGGCCGTGGCGAGGATGCAGGCGGTGAAGACCAGCGGCATGCCGAATTCACGGATCTGCTTGCCGGCGGACTTCAGCCAACGAGACCTTTCCGGCGCCGCCCCCGCCGCGCTCATCAGTGCGCCTCCATTCGGGCGGCGGCGTCAAGGCCGTGCGCGGCATGAAGCAGGCTCGCCTCGTCGGCTTCGTCGGCGCTCATTTGCGCCGAGATGCGGCCGCCGAACAGGACGATCGCGCGATCGCAGGCGAGCCTGATTTCCGGGAGCTCCGAGGTGAACAACAGCACCGAGGCGCCCTGGCCGGCGATTTCGCGCAAAAGAGCGTAAATCTGCTGCTTGGTGCCGATGTCGATGCCACGGGTCGGGTCGAAACAGAGCAGCGTGCGGAAGCCGGACGCGAGCCAGCGCGCGATCACCACCTTCTGCTGATTGCCGCCGGAAAGCCGGCGCAATTCGGCCGAGGCGCGCGTATCGATTTGTAGGCGGCGCACCGCCTTATCGACGCGCTGGCGTTCCTCTTCCATGCGAATCGGCAGCCAACCCTTCATGCCGCCGAGCGTCGCCAAGGCGACGTTCTCGCGGATCGATCTTTGCTGCAACAGCGCCTGAAGCCGGTTGGCGGGCACCAAGACAAGCCCGGCCTGGATGGCGTCGGCGGGATGGCGGGCGCGCAGCGGCTTGCCCCTCGCCAGCACTTCGCCGCCGGTCGCGCGCCGCACGCCGGCGACGCAGTCGAAAAGCTCTTCCTGGCCCTGGCCTTCGAGCGCGACCACGCCGAGCACTTCTCCGGGTTCGACGCGAAAGGAAACCCCGCGCAGCGCATGACCGCAGGCGAGATTGCGCACTTCCAACGCGGCGTCGCCGCTTGCGCCCGATGCCGCCGGCGCCTGGCGTTCGTGATGCGTGGCGGCGGCTTTGGCGACCTCCTCGCCCAGCATCATGTTGACGATGGTCGCCTCGGCGCCTTTTGTCTGCGTCACCCCGACCGTAACGCCGTCGCGCAGCACGGTGGCGCGATCGCAGAGCGCTCCGACCTCGGCCATGCGGTGCGAAATGAAAATGACGCTCCGGCCGCTTTCGCGCCACTCGCGAATGACTGCGAAGACGCGGTCCGACAGATCGGCGGGCAATGCGGCGGTGATTTCGTCGAGCATCAGGATGCTCGGATTGGAGGCGATGGCGCGCGACAGGTCGATCAGGCGCAGGATGGCGAAATCGATGTCGCCGGCGCGCTTCGACAAATCGACATTGTCGATGCCGAGCTTTTTCATTGAGGCGCGAACCGCCTCGATGGGCACGCGGGCAAGGCGCATATTCTGCGCCACGGTCAGGTCCGGCACGATCGCCGGGTCCTGATAGACCGAGACGATGCCGGCCTTGCGCGCCTCGGCGGGAGAGCGGAACACCACCGGCTTGCCATCGAGAACGATTTGCCCGCCATCGGCGGGATAGACGCCGGTGATGATCTTGACCAGCGTGCTTTTGCCGGCGCCATTGGCGCCCATCAGCGCATGGACCTCGCCGGCGCGCACCTCCAAGTCGGCGCCGCGCAGGGCGACGACCGAGCCGAAACGCTTGGCCACGCCCCCGATGTTCAAAAGCAGCTTTTCGTTCGTCGTCATCGAAACCGCCAAAAAAAGCCGGCGGACCCGCCGCCGGCTCCCTTGTTGTTTACCGCGCTACGCGCTTACTCGCCCGGACCTTTGCAGGCGAGGATCTGGGCCATCGAATAGGTCGTCCACGGCTCGACTTTAACAGCGACGCCGTAGAACGGGTCGAGCTTGGGATTGTAGGCTTCCTTCAGCTTCGCCATGCCGTCGGCGGTGATGTTGTCCCAGGCCGTCGGGGTGATCTTGACGACGTGCGGCTCGACCTTCTTCTGGAGAACGTCGAGAGCCAACGCCAATCCGGCGCCGCCGACCGCTGGCGGATTGCTGACGGCGACGCCCGTCAACCCTTTGTCCTTCAGGCTAATCAACTCGCCGATGAAGCCGTTATTGTCGGCGCCGACGACGGGAACAAACGGCTTGCCGGCGGTCTTGTAGGCCTCCACCACCGGCATATCGAGGCCGGAGGTCCAGACGCCGTCGATCTTCTTGCCCGAGGCAAGAAGATCCTTCGTTGTCTGCGCCGTCTTGTTCAGCGCCCAGTCGGTGAAGACGGAGGTCACCTTGATGTCAGGGTGCTTGGCCATCACTTCGGTGAAGCCCTTATGACGATCCGCATCGGCGGGAACGCCGTCGATGCCGCGCATCTCCACCACATCGCCCTTGCCGTTAAGTTGCTTGGCCAGCCATTCGGCGCCGACCCGGCCGTAAGCTTCCTGATCGTTGCTGAGCACATAGGCCTCCGGCGCGGAGACCGCCTGATCGACCGCGACCACGACGATGCCGCGTTGCGCGGCCTGCTTGATGACCGGGTTCAGCGCTTCGCGATCGGACGGGTTGAGGATGATCGCGTTGGCGCCGGCCGAAATCAGGTTGCGTATGTCGGCGATCTGCTCGGAGGGGCCGCCATTGCGGTTGGCGACGACGACTTTTGAAACCATGCCGGAAGCCAAGGCCTCGGCCTTGATCGAGCAGATCATTTCCTCGCGCCAGCCATTGCCGATCAGCGTATTGGAAACGCCAACGACATATTTGCCGGCCGCCATCGCGCCCGTTGCGGCCGAAAGGCCGATGACGAGGGTCGCCCCCGCCAATACATGTTTGCTCTTCACGTTTTCCTCCCGTTCATGCGCGGATCGGCATGCGGCCGATCCATTGACGCAACTATTACATTCAAATCGCGGGCACGGAAGTCCATGCGCCATTATTTCCGTTCGAGGCGACGCAAGCGTCGATGAAGGCGACGCCGCGCGCGCCATCGGCCACGTCGGGCGTCGCCGAAAGCGCCGCGGCGTTGGGCATTCGAGCGCCCCGGCGCGCCGCAATCAGTTCGGCCGCGTCGCGATAGAGATTGGCGAAGCCTTCGATATAACCTTCGGGGTGTCCGCCCGGCATGCGCGAACCGCGCTGCGCCTCGCCGGTATTGGCGGGGCCGCCGCGTTGCAAGATGCGGCTGGGCTCGCCATATGGCGTGAAGCGCAAGAGTTCGGGCGTCTCGCCGGACCATTCCAGCCCGGCGCGTTCGCCGAAGATTTTGAGGCTGAGAGCGTTGAGATTGCCGACCGCGACCTGGCTCGCGGTCAGCACGCCGCGCGCGCCGCCAGCAAAGCGAATCATCACATGCGCGTTGTCGTCGAGGCGGCGGCCAGGCACGAAGGTGGTCAGCTCCGCCGCGACTTGCTCAACTTCCAACCCGGTCGCGAACAGCGCCAGATTGTGGGCGTGGACGCCGATATCGGCCAGGCACGCCGAAGCGCCGGCCCTTGCCGGGTCGGTGCGCCATTCCGCCTGCTTGTGGCCGTCCGCGTCGATGGCGTTGGTCAGCCAATCCTGGATATAGCTCGCATGGACGACGCGGATAGCGCCGAGTTCGCCGCCGCGGATCATCTCGCGCGCCTGACGCACCATGGGGTAGCCGGTGTTGTTCAGCGTCACGGCGAAGATCAGTTTCCTGGCGCGCGTCAGCGCGACGAGTTCTCTGGCCTCCTCCAGCGTCGTCGACAATGGCTTGTCGCAGATGACGTCGATCCCGGCTTCAAGGAACGTCTTCGCCACGCGATGATGCAGATGGTTGGGCGTGACGATGACCACGGCCTCGATGCCGTCCGGCCTGCCGGCCTCCCGCGTCGCCATTGTGGCGTAGTCGGAATAAATGCGATCCGGCGCGAGGCCGAGATCGGCGCCCGACAGGCGAGCATTTTCGGCATCCGCCGACAGGGCGCCGGCCTTCAGGTCGATGAGATCGTCGAGGCGCATGGCCATGCGGTGCACGGCGCCGATGAAGGCGTTGCGGCCGCCGCCTACCATGCCGACGCGCAATCTAGCGTGTCCGCCGCCGTCCGGGGTCGCGTACACCATCGCTTCAGCCCTTGATGCCGAGCAGTTTCTTGTTGGTCGCGAGGTCGGCGCCGGTCGCCGCGAAATCGTCGAATACCCGGTCGGTCACCTCGATGATGTGGTCGGCGATGAATTGCGCGCCCTTTCTGGCTGAAGGCTCGGGGTGTTGCAGGCAGCATTCCCATTCATAGACCGCCCAACCAGCGAAATCATAAGCGGCCATCTTCGAAAAGATGCCCTTGAAATCGACCTGTCCATCGCCCAGCGAGCGCTCACGGCCGGCGCGCTCGACCCACCCCTGATAGCCGCCGAAAATGCCCTTCTTCGCGGTCGGATTGAACTCGGCGTCCTTCACATGAAACATCTTGATGCGGTCATGATAGATATCGATGAAGCCGAGATAATCCATGCCCTGTTTGATGAAGTGGCTTGGGTCGTAGTTGATATTGCAGCGGCGGTGGCCGCCGACCGCATCGAGGAACATGTCGAACGTGTCGCCGTCGAAGACGTCCTCCGTCGGGTGGATTTCGTAGCAGAGATCGACGCCGTTCTCGTCATACAGGTCGAGGATCGGCTTCCAGCGCCGCGCCTGTTCGGCGAAGCATTCCTCGATCAGCCCGGCAGGGCGCTGCGGATAGGGATAAAAATACGGCCAGGCGAGCGAGCCGGTGAAGGTGACGTGCTCGCTCAAGCCGAAGCGGCGTGAAACCCTGGCCGCCTTGCGCACCTGATCGGCCGCCCAATGCCGGCGCTTCTCGGGATCGCCGCGCAACTGCGCCGGGCACTGGCCGTCGAACATCGGATCGTAGGCCGGATGTACGCAAACCATCTGACCCTGGAAATGGGTCGACAATTCGCTGATGACAATGCCGATGTCGGCCAGCTTGCCCTTGATCTCGTCGCAATAGGCCTCGCTCTCGTAGGCCTTGTTCAAGTCGAAGAAGCGCGCGTCCCATGTCGGAATCTGGATCGCCTTGTAGCCGTAGTCCTTGGCCCAGCGGGCTATGCCCTCAAGCGTGTTGTGCGGAGGGGTGTCCCGCGCAAACTGCGCCAGAAACAGGCCTGGGCCCTTGATGGTCCGCATATCGAACTCCTCCCCGAGATGTCGCGGCGAGGCCTGCGCATCTTCTCGCTAGTTTGGAAAACTCTATCCTTTCGCCCAATATTTGCAAAAAATTTCTATTTGTCAATTTGCGCGCAAAACGCCCTTTCTCGCTTGCGGGACCGAAGCGCCCGGCTAAGGTCATTCAAAATGCTGGCATATTTAAAACACCCCGCCATGCTTGGAGATTTCGCCGAAAAAAAAGGGGTCGCTGTTCAATCAGTCGGAAAAAATAGTTCCTGCAATTGACTTTTCGAATATCTCACTCCCAATTCAGGTAAGTACAAGATCAAGGCAGCGAGCCGGGATGAACATACGGTTGGATCGGCGCATCGTCCTTGCCACCGGCGCAACGCAAGGCATTGGCCGCGCTATCGCTCTCGCCGCGGCCAACGCCGGCGCGGCCGGCATTGCGATCGTCGGCCGCAATGAGGCGCGCGGCGCGGCGGTCGAGGCGGAAATCAACGATCTCGGCGCGCCAGCGCATTTCATCGCCGCCGACCTCGGCGCGATCGCGGCGCCGCAAGCGATCCTGCGTGCGGCGCTCGACAGATTCGGGCGCGTCGACGCACTGGTCAACGCCGCCGGGCTGACGGATCGCGGATCTGTCTCCTCGGCGGCGCCCGAACTCTGGGAGCGCCTTTACGCGGTCAATGCGCGCGCGCCGTTCTTTCTCATGCAGCGCGTCATCGCGCATCTGCGGGCGCGTTCCTCGCCGGGCGCGGTCGTCAACATTCTCTCCATCAATCTCCATGGCGGAACCCCTGACCTCGCCGTCTACGCTTCGACGAAAGCCGCCCTCGGGGCGCTGACCAAAAACGCTGCCTACGCCCACCGTTTCGACCGCATCCGCGTCAACGGCATAAATGTCGGCTGGACAGACACGCCGGCCGAACGCCACATGCAGGCGGTCACGCTCGGGCGCGGAGAAGGCTGGCTGGCCGAGGCCAACGCCGCGCAGCCGAGCGGAAAGTTGCTGGCGGCGGAGGATGTCGCGCGTCTGGCGCTTTTTCTGCTCAGCGATGCGTCCGCGCCGATGACCGGCGCTTTGATCGATCAGGAGCAGTCCCTGGTTATCGGCGTCAGGGACTGAAGACCATGCGACGATTGACCCAATCCGGCCTTTCCGATCTCCATGGCCGCGTCAGGCTGCCCCAATATGACCGCAGCCGACTGGCGATCGGCATCGGACATATCGGCGTCGGCGCCTTCCATCGCTGCCACCAGGGCGATTTCACCGATGACATGCTGGAGAGGCAATTCGGGCCGTGGGGCGTCGTCGGCGTCAATTTGCGCCCGCCGCAATTGGCAGACCTGCTCGCGCCGCAGGACGGCTTGTATTCACGTACGCTGCGTGACGGGGCCGGCGCTGAGACGCGGGTGATCGGATCGCTGCGGCGGGTGATCGACGCCGGCGACGCGCCGGGCGCGGCGGCGGCGGCGGCGGCGCTCGCCGATCCGGCGCTGCGAGTGGCGACGATGACGATCACCGAAAAGGGCTATTGCCACATCCCGGCCACGGGAGCGCTGGACTGGTCCAATCCCGCGCTGGCGCGCGATCGCGACGGCGCCGCCGCGCCCGCCACGGTGCTCGGCCTGCTCGCCTTGGCGTTCGAGCGACGCAGGAACGCCGGCGCCCCTAACATGACAATCATAAGCTGCGACAATCTTCCCTCGAATGGCTCGCTTTTGCGTTCCGTCGTCACCGCTTTCATCGAGGCGCGCTCGCCGGCGCTGGCCGCCTGGGTCGCCGCCAACGTCGCTTTTCCCTCGACCATGGTCGACCGCATCGTTCCCGCCTCGACCGAGACGGATATCGCTGACGCATCCGAAAGGATCGGCCTGCGCGACGAAGCGGCGGTCGGCGGCGAGCCGTTTCGCCAATGGGTGATAGAGGATGCGTTTGCCGGCCCGAGGCCGCCCTGGGATCTCGCCGGCGCGCAGTTCGTCGACGACGTGACGCCTTACGAATTAATCAAGATGCGGGTTCTCAATGCCGCGCAGTCGACGCTTTCGCATCTGGGCGTCCTTCTCGGCCATGCTTTCAGCTTCGAGGCGGCCAATGACCCGCTGCTCGCCGAGTTGATGCGCAGCATGCTCGTGACCGAGACCGCCTCGACGCTGCCGGACGTAGCGGGAATGCCGGTCGAGGCTTACATCAAAACAGCGATGGCGCGCATCGGCAACCCGATGATCCGTCATCGCTGCCACCAGATCGGCACGGACGGTTCGCAGAAGATTGTGCAGCGGCTGGTCAATCCGCTGCGAGAGCGCATGGCCGCCGGGCGACAGCCCGGTTTGCTGGCGCTGTCGGTCGCGGGTTGGATGACCTATTGCCTTTGCGGCGCGAGTCGCTTCGGGGCGCGCTGGACGGTTAACGATCCATGGGCTGGGCGCGTCGCGGCGATTGGCGATGAGGTTGGCGGCGACTTCGCCGCGCTTGCCGCCGCGCTCATCGGCATTGGCGAGATATTCGGTTCGGATATCCTGGACTCGCCTGCCTGCCCGGCGATTGCCGGGCATCTACGCGGGCTGCTATTGGGCGACGCGCGGTCGTATCTTTCGCACTGCCTATCGAATAGGGCGTGACGACGAGCTTCAGGATCAACCAAGCGGCCACGGCTCAGTTGCGCGAGGGCGTTTGCGTACCGGCAGCGTCGGCCGACAATTTCTCCCCCTCCACCCAGACCGATTGAAGGTTGCAACCGCCGTCAAGCACGACCAGATTGGCGAGCGCCCCCGGAACGATGCGGCCCAATTCGTTCAGGCCGAGATACTCGGCCTGCCGCGTCGAGGTCAGTTGCGACGCCTCCGCCAGCGACAGACCAAGGGCGACCAAATTGCGAAAGGCGTCGAGCATGGTGATGGCGCTGCCGGCGAGCGTCGTCTCGTCCTCCAGGGTGATGCGCAGTCCCTTCTTGACGACGCGGCGCTGACTGGTCTCATAAGTTCCGTCCGGCCGGCCGGCGAACGTGGTCGCATCGGTAATCGCGTACAGCCGCGGGATGGAGCGGTACGCGGCGAGCAGCACCGTCGGATGCACATGGTTGAGATCGCAGATGATTTCCGCGTAGTGCCCGTGCGCCAGCGCATAGGCGGCGACGCCCGGCTTGCGGTGATCGAGGCCCGACATGGCGTTGAAAAGATGGGTGAAACCAGAAACGCCGCGCCCGAATGCGGCCGCCGTCTGCGCCGCCGTGGCTAGGCTATGGCCGATCTGCACCC
Organism: Roseiarcus sp.; assembly: GCA_035606915.1. Lineage (GTDB taxonomy): Bacteria > Pseudomonadota > Alphaproteobacteria > Rhizobiales > Beijerinckiaceae > Roseiarcus. Next base: position 11,191 of record DATNDU010000136.1, read on the forward strand.
GGCATCCGCGCCTCGTCAGCGCCTCTATGACCGCTTGCCCACCGGGGATTTCCGGCGCGACCGTCGCCACCAGCAGCCGGCACATGTCGGCCCATTTCAAGGCGAGATCGACGTCGCCGGCGAGCGGGACGTTCATCTGCGCGCCGAGCTTGTCGGGGTTGATGAACGGGCCTTCCAGATGCGCGCCGAGAACGGTCGGTTCTCCCGACCGACGATCATTGCGGATCGCCTCGATCGTCATCAGCGCCCGGTCGAGCACCGCCACCGGCGCGGTTGCGGTCGTTGGCGCCATGGCGGTGGCGCCATGCGCCGCATGGAAACGCAGGAAACGGCGAATATCCTTTTCGTCGCCGGTAAAGTCCGTCCCGTCGCCGCCGTGAACGTGAAGGTCGATGAAGCCGGGGATGATATAAGGCGCTTCCGGCGTCCGGGTTGGTTCGACGGGGTCGCCGGCGATCCGTTCGATGCGCTTTCCTTCGATGACAACCTTGCCCTTGACCCACCCGTAAGGGGTGAGGATCGTACCCGTCAGGGCGTCTTGAATCGAGGCCGACATGCGCTGAAACCTTCCGTTCCGATTACCCGAAGACCGTCCGCTCGCCCGGCGCCTTGCCCTGCGCGACCAGAAGGCAGCCATATAACGCGTCGCCCGATGCGTCCTCTATCCTTCGGCCGGTGCGCTTCCCCAGCATCGGCTTCATCGCCGCAGCAAGCCCACCCGTGAGATAGAGGGGCGCGTCTTGCACCTCCAGCACATCAACGAGCCGCACAAGATAGTCGACCGCGCCCGATAGGATACCGCTGGCGACGGGACAGTTGGCCGCCGCCTGCGCGAGAACCAGGGGCGCGAACGCCGCCAATCGTTGCGCGTTGAGGTTCGACAGCGCGCCCTCCAGCAGGCCCGGCACGCCGCCGACGCTCTCCATCATCGCGGCCGAAAGCGCCGAGGGTGGGGCGATGCCGTCTAGCGTTTCCACCATGTGTCGCAGGGCGCGCGTGCCCAGCCAGCAGCCGCCGCCGCGATCGCCCACGATCCAGCCCCAGGCGTCGCGCTGGATCGACGAGCCGTCGGCGAACAGGCGATGGCCGGCGACGCCGGTGCCGACGCTGACAAGCGCGCTGGGCTTGCCGTCGCCAGCGCCGATCAGCGCGGCGTAACCATCGCTCATGATCGCCATCTCGCCGAAGCGGCGGCAGTGCTCGACGAACGCGTCGCGTTGCTTTCGCACATAAAGGCCCGCGCCGCCGACCGCCAAGGTGATTCCGGCCATGTCATCGGGATCATGGCCGATGGCGGCGCTGAGCTGCTCCCAGACCTTCGTGATGCTGAGCATCGCCTGCGGGCGGTCGTAGCTGAAATTGGCCGGCCCGCCTTCGGCGTTGGCGAGCACGGTTGCCGCTTCGTCATATAGCCGGCCCCGGCAGCGCGTGGCGCCGGCGTCGACGCAGAAATAGAGCCTCCCCGCCATGCCAGGCGGCTTTCGTTTAGAGATCGACGCTCCGTCGTTCCTTGATGCTTTGGTCTGCGGCCAGCACAATCTTGAGGCTGTTGACCGCCGCCGCCATGCCCTCGTCGAGGTCCTTGTCGTTGCGGATGGCGTCGAGCAGGAAAAGCTGTTCCAGACGGCAGATTTCATCATGATCGGGTTTGTCGACGACCGGGATCAACTCGTCGGCCTTCGCCAACCCCTGCTCGGCGTTGAGTTCGGAGTGGTGCACCAGCACCGACTGCATCGCCCCATGGGTGTGAATATCGGAAGAAAACGTCCAAGTGTCGCCCTTGCCGTAACCGAGCGCGTGCGATGGCGGCACGACGCTGATCGAGCCTTTGGGGCCGATGATGTCCTTGACCATGAACGCCGTCTCGCTGATTGAGGGCCCCCAGGCCGCCTCGTACCAGCCGATCGAACCGTCGTCGAAAAAAACCTGGAGGTGGCCGTAATTGTATTGGTCCGGCGCAATCTCATCCGAAAGGCGCGCGCCCATGCCGCTGACGCGCACCGGCTTGGCCAGCGTCATCTGGCACATCGCGTCCACATAATGCACGCCGCAATCGACGATCGGCGACAGCGCCGAAAGCAGGTTCTTGTGCCATGTCCAGGACGGCCCGATTGATTGCTGGTTCAGGTTCATGCGCATGACTAGCGGTTTTCCGAGCCCCTGCGCGAGTTCCACGACCCGCTTCCAGATCGGGCTGTGGCGCATCGAATAGCCGACCAGCAGCTTTCTGCCATGCTTGCGCGCGGCGGCGACGACGCGCTCGGCGTCAGCCACGGTTTCGGCCAGCGGCTTTTCGATGAAGACATGCGCGCCGGCCTCGATGGCGGCGACTGCGAAGTCCGCATGGGTATCGGGCCAGGTGTTGATGGAAACGACGTCCGGCTTCACCGCTTCGAGCGCCTGGTAAAAATCCGCATAGCGCGGAATGTCGCGCCATTTATCGGGAAGATCGGTTCGCGCCTTGATGCCGCGCGCGCACAGGCCGGCAATTTCGTAGCCGTCGATCACGTCATAAGCGCGTCCGTGCGTCATGCCCATGTGGCCAAGGCCGACCAGCAGAACCCGCAGCGTATCCATGTTCAATGTCTCCCGATGGGATCGTCAGCCAAATTGGCCCAGTTCCAGGCGGAAATCCACAGCCTCAGCGCCCTTTGAACACCGGCGCCCGTTTTTCCGCAAAGGCGCGGCGACCTTCGGCGGCGTCCTCGGTGGCAAAGCAAAGCGTCTGCAAATCCCGTTCGTAACGGATGGCGTCTTCACGGTTCATGGAATAGGCAGCGCGCAGATTGTCTTTGGCGGTGCGCGCGGCGACCGGGGCGCGGCTGGCGATGGTCCGCGCGATGGCGTCGGCGCGACCATGAAGCTCGGCGAGCGGCGTGATTTCGCTAACCAGGCCCCAGGACAAAGCCTTCTCGGCTTCGATCGCGTCGCCGGTCATCACCATTATGGCGGCGTTGGAAGGGCCGATCGAATGGGCGAGCAGATAGGTCATGCCGCCGCCGCCGATCCAACCGAGCTTGATCTCCGGCGCCGCGAAGCGGGCTTGCGGGGAAGCGATGCGAATATCCGCCGACAGCGCCATTTCGAGGCCGCCGCCGAAAGCGTAGCCATTGATGGCGCAGACGACCGGCTTGTTAATGGCGCGAATGGCGTCGCAATAGTCTGGCCGATCCCGCAGCGCGACAGGGTCGACGTATTCATCGAGGCCGCCGACGTCGGAGCCGGCGCAGAAGGATTTCTCCCCCGTGGCGCGCAGCACGGCGACCCACACCTCCCGATCCTTATTGATGGCTTTTGCGTAACCCTGCAACGCGACGATCATCGCAGGCGTCATGGCGTTCAGCTTTTGCGGCCGATTGAGGGTGATCGTCGCGACATGATTGGCGATGGCGATTGTGATCTCGGTCATGGCTTGCCTCTCATAACGGTTCGCGCCCGACCCGGCTCAGCGCGTAGCGTTGCTGAAGTTTTGCGAGAGCCATTCCCGGCGCTTCACGGGTCTCCAGCGCTTCGCGCAAAATCGCCGAAGCCTGCGTTTGAAAATCGATGTAACCGGGATGGCGCGGCCGCACCCACGCCGCTTCGAGAGTTTCACGCGTTGCGTGATAGAAGTTTCCCCAAGCGGCGTTGACCGCTTCCGACGCCCAGACCGACCGCAACCCGGGCTGACCGGCCTCGGCCGGGATAAACGTCTCCTGGGTCGTCGAATCCATCAGCCATTCGAGATGGCCAACCAGCGCAGGCGTCGCTTCACATCGTCTCGTCACCGCGATCCCAGTGCCGCCAAGCGTCGATCCCGGACGCCCGCCGGGCTTGATTGCTGGAGCGTTGGCGAAGGCGACGGCGTGATCGCTCGGCGAATTCGACCGTGCGTAATTCACGTATCCAAAGACCAGCGGACAAAGCGCAATGTCGTTGGAACGCTTCATCCGTTCGAGGATGCCGATCGGGTTGAGCGCCAGCGCTACGCGGGTCATTCGCGCATAGAGACCCGAAAGAATGTCGAGCGCCGCCAAACCGGTCTCCGGATCGACAAGCCGATCGGGATCGGGATGCGCCGGCGGCCGGCCGAGGGCGACGCAGAGGGACAAGAAAGTGAGCAGCGCGTGGGGGCCAGCCAGCGAGAGGCAAACCGGCTTCTTGGCCGCCAACGCCTCGACCTCAGCCCAGGTGACCGGTAGGGGGCCTTCAAGGAGATCGGTTCGCGCCGCCATCGCCTGCGCCGCCGCGTCAAGCGGCAAAGCCCAGGACCGCCCAGCATAGATGTAGGACGAAAACGCCGGCCCGATCGCTTCTCGCTGAAGACGCTCAATGAAATGATTGTCGAAGATTTCGTCGAGCGGTCTGAGGCAAGCCGCTTTCGCGGCTTCGCCGACATGCGGATGGTCCAATACGATGAGATCAAACCGGGCCGCGAGATCTTCGATGGCGTGGGACTCGAAACCCTCTAGCGGTTGTTTCTCCCATCGAATCTCAAACTCGGCGGATCGCGTCTTCTCCGCCGCGGCGAACAGAGCCTGATAGCCGCGCGGATGATCCCAGGTTAGGCCACGGTAAACCGTCACCCGCGCCCTCCCTCGTCAACTCCGATCGCGCCGGCCTTGACGAGCGCCTCGATCTTGGCGTCGTCGTATCCGGCGGCTTTCAAGATTTCCCGCGTATGCTCGCCCGTCAGCGGCGCGCCGCGCGCGACATTGGCCGGGGTCTTCGAGAATTTATAGGGAAATCCCGGCGCCTTGATGTGGCCTTCGGTTGGGTGATCGTATTCGATGAAGGTGCCGTTGTGGGCGATTTGCGGATCGTCGACCAGCTCGGCATAGCCGTAGACGGGGCCGCACCAGATATCGGCGGCGCGCAGCAGCGCGAGCCATTCCGCGGTGCTCTTCGTCGCCAGGCGTTCCCGCGTCTTGCGGAATATCTCATCGCGGCGCGCCCACGCGTCAACCTCGTCGTCCATCGTCAGGAACGATGGTTCGCCGATGACTTCGCCGAACGCCTTCAGTTTCGGAAAGGCGATGATGATGAAACCATCGTTGGTCGCGAAGGAGCCATAGGGCGCGCGGATATAGACATGCGCGTGGGGCTCGGCCGAACGTGTTTGCTGCTTACCGGCGACGGTATAGATCGACAATTCCTGCATCTGCAACGTCGTGATCGCATCCAGCATGTTGACGGTGACGAGTTGGCCCTCGCCCGTGCGCTCGCGATGCAGCAGCGCGGCAAGCGTCGCCTCGAAAGCCGTGGAGGCGGTGACGGCGTCGACAAGATATTGGCCGGCGGGATTGGGCGCCTCGCCGTCGCGCCCGGCCGAAAGCATGGCCCCGGACAAACCCTGTAGCACCAAATCCTGACCCGGCCAATTCACATAGGGCCCGCTCTCGCCATAGCCCGACATCGAGACATAGACGAGCCGCGGATTGATCGCCGACAGGCTCTCATAATCGATACCCAGCCGCTTGGCGACGCCGGGGCGGTAGTTTTGCAGGAAGACGTCGGCAGTTTTGACGAGATCGATGAGGACGGCCTTGCCCTCGGGGTTCTTGAGGTCGACCGCCAGCGAGCGCTTGTTGCGGTTGAGCGACAGGAAGGAAACGTTGATCTTGTTGCCTTTGGCGCCGCCGGCCGCGACATGGCGCTGCCATTCGCCGCCGACCGGCTCAACCTTGATGACATCGGCGCCGAGATCGCCCAAGCGCTGCGCCGCAAAAGGGCCAGCCATGGCTATGGAGCAATCAAGGACACGATAGCCGCTCAAAATACCCATTTCTCAACTTCTCCGTTCGTGGCGTTGCGGCTTAGGTCATCGCCCAGCCGCCATCGACATTCAGCGTCTGGCCGGTAATGAAGCCGCTGCGATCGGACGCAAAGAACATCATGGCGTCGGCGATTTCTTCCGGGCGGCCGCGCCGCTTGATCGCTTGGTGTTCAATCAAGAAGCGGGAATAGCCCTCGGGATCGGGATGGATTTTCTCCGCGTCGGTCGGGAACGCCCCCGGGCTGACGCAATTGACCGTGATCCCGTGCGGGCCAAGTTCGCGCGCCAATGCCCGCGTCATGCCGATCACAGCGCCCTTTGAGGTCACATAAGGCAGGATATTCGCCCAGCCGCCATTGAAGGTCACGCTCGCGACATTGATGATGCGGCCGAATCGGCGCTCTTTCATACCGGGGATGACCGCCTGCGCGGCGACGATCCCTGCCTGCACATTCACCCGCTGAACGGCCTCAAGTTGCGCGATCGTGTAGTCTTCGATCGAGTGGCTCGGATAGATCGCGGCATTGTTTATCAGCACATCGATGCCGCCCTCCTCCTCGCAAAGCTTGCGGACCAAAGCGTTCGTCGCGTCGAGATCGCTGAGGTCGCCGGGAACGAAGCGCACCGAACCGGCCGGCGCATTCTGGCGCGCGCATTCCGCCAGCAGGGCCTCGCCTTTGGCGCGGCCGATATCGAGGGCGAGAACGCGCGCGCCGCTGTTGGCGAAGGCCAGCGTTATCGCGGTTCCAAGGCCACCGGCCGCGCCCGTGAGCAGGACTTTCTTGTTACGCAATGGCATTGTCTCGCCCTACTTTCCTACTTGGCGACGCCGTCTCACGGCAGATTATCGCGCACGAAGATTTCAATACGGGTCGGTTCGATATTGGCGCTCAGCTCACGCTGAGCATGAAAATTGGCGAGCATCCGCACGCAATTGATGACTTCGTGGCGCGCGTTCTGATTGATTACGGCGTCGACGACGCCGCTAATCAGGAAACGGCGCGAGGCCTGTGTCAGCTCATGGCTGACGAACGTGATCTTGCTTGCTCGGCCTGCTTCCTCGATCGCCTCGCCGATGCCGCTGGCGCCGGCGCCGATGTTGTAGATGCCGAGAAGATCGGCGTGCTGCTGCATGATTTCGCGCGCCGCCGAATAATTCTGCGCGTCGTCGTCGTAGCCTTCGCGCAAGCCGACGATTTCGAGATCGGGAAACTCTTCTCGCAGGATGTGGCGAAAGCCCATTTCGCGCTCCTCATGACCGCGATAGCTGAGGCTTCCGACAATCATCGCGACCTTGCCGGCGCGCCCGCCGATGAACCGCCCCAATAGGTGGCCCGCCGTCCGTCCGGCCGCCCGATTGTCGATGCCGACATAGCCGAGGCGGCGCGAGTTCGACAGATCCGAGACCATGGTCAGTACGGGAATGCCTCGGTCGACGAGGCTATTGACGGCCTCGCGCACCTGCGGATGCTCAAGCGCGACAAAGGCGACGCCGCTCGACTGCTTGCCAATGCGAAGCAGGCTCTCGGCCAGAGCGGCAGGATTGAATTTCTCGATGTCGTGCCGCGTCGCGGTGGCGCGAAACTTCGGGAATCTCTCCTCGACCGTCTCCAGCGCGTCGCCGACGGTTTTGAAGAACGGATGCGGCCCCGCCGGCAGCAGAAAGTCGAAATTCAGATTGGCGAGGCCTGGCGTCGCCATCAGTTGCGGCGGCAGCGGATAATTGAGCCGCCGCGCAACCTCCAGCACGCGCTCGGCAGTGGGGCGCCCGACCCCTTTTCGGTCGTTGAGGACGCGGTCGACCGTCGCGGTGCCGACCCCGGCCTCGCGCGCGATATCGGCGATGCGCGACCTCGCACTCGACCTTATTTCCTGCATCGCGTCCCGCATCTGTGCCTCTTCCGATCCGCCTAATCGTTCCAACGGTCGGTGATAGCGGGATAATCGTCAACCGGCGGCGCACAAATGGCTGCAATGCGCGCCTCGGCAGCCTCGATCTGATCGCCATTTTCCAGCACTTGGAAGCGCGTGGTGTAGCTGCGCGCCTCGCCGTGTTCAAGGCGAATCAATTCACCGCGTTCGCGGGCGAACGGCTTGCCCTTGACATGGTTGGTGCTCGGCTCGATGCCGATGGCGTATTGCCCCTCCTGGAAGTTCTGCCATTGGAACATGTAGGGGAATTCGCTCTTGTTGACTTCAACCATAAAGCCGATGCCACGTCCGCCGTCGAAGCCAGGGTTGACGACCGCCACCGGGATTTTCCCGTTGGCGTCCGCCGCCATAGCATGTTCGAACACTTGCTCGTGGAATGCGGCTTTGGGTTCCGGCAGGTTGCGGTAACCGACGCCCTGCTTACGCAAGTCCTCGGCATGGGCGGCCCAGATCGTGTGGCGAATCGGCGCGATATATCGACTCCCGCCATCAAGAACCGGATGGCCGATATTGATGTGGTAGAGGAACATGTGCGGCGTGCTGTAGAAACCGTGATTGACGACGCGATCCTTCAGCGTGAAGCTGCTTTCGCCGACCCTCGCCTCGATACGGCGCACGAGATGCAGGTCTTCGCCAAAGACTGCCGATTGGCGCATCGACCCCTCGCACCACAAGGTGCATTCGTCGCCATCCCAGATTTCGCCATAGCCCAGAAGTTGGCCCGGAATATTGCTGATGCGGCCATGGATCGAGCTGCTGACGACCTTGCGATGAACGTAGTGATAATGGTCGGCGGGATCGTCGTCCATGAACAAGATGTGGTCCAGGCCGCAGGTGACGTTCAATCCGGAGAACGAGCGTAGCCAACTCAGGCCGCCCTCGTCATTATATTCGTGCAGGCCGGGATGACGTAGGCCGGTCGGCGAATGCCAACCGATCGCCGCCCCCCGATATTCGCAATGCGCGACATCAAAAGCCCGGTCGACGGCCACCTTGAACATGAAGCCGGCGCCGGTGCGAAACTCCAGGCAGCGTATGCCCCGTTCTGACCCATCCCCGAGCGTCGAGAGTTGTACGCCGGCGAATTGGCTGAACAAGCCGGCGCGCCTTGACAGATCAAGACGCGAGTAATGTCTGCCGTAGAGCTGCACCATTGATCTTCGCCCTTTGCTTGCGCTCTTGCGCTGTTCTCAGACCCCGAGCGAGCGCAGCTTGCCGTCGAGAAATGTCTTGGCGCGCGGCACGTCGCTCTCATCGAGATGTTCGATGATGACGGGGATGTTGGGGTGATGTTCGGCCAGACGCTTCAGATAGAGGTCGTAGTTCAGCGAGCCGAGACCCGGCGCCGGCAGTTCGATCTGGCCGACGCCGCGGAACGTATGGCTTTCGGCCGCGCCCTCGAACAATTCGGCATGCTTTTCCGACTTGTCGGCGCCAGCGAGCTTCACGTCTTTGGCGTGCGCTATCTTGATCTTGTCGGAGAGCGCGTTGAACACCCGGTTCAATTCGCCGTCCATGTCGCCGATGTTATGGGCCTCAAAATAATTCGTCGGGTCCATCAGCAGGCCGAGCGACGAATGATTGATCTGCGAGAACATGCGCAGCGTCTCGTTGACGGAGCCGACGACGTTGTTCACGTAGGTTTCGAGCAGAAACACCGCGCCGTGGTCATAAGCGACCTGGACCAGTTCGCGGATGACGTTGGCGCAATCCTCGAAGCCTTCCTCGGTTTTGTTCTTGGGGTGGTGAACCCAGTCGCTGTCGGTCGCGAACGTGCCGGTCTCGGAAATCACATAGGGGCTGCCGAGATCGCGCGCATGACGCAGGATCGCCTTCAGGTGATCGACCCGCTTTTTGCGTTCGGCCTTGTCGGGGTGGACGATGTTCGTGTAGCCCGAGATGCAACAAATCGGCAGGTGATGGTCGCGAAACACGTCTCGGATGGTGTGGCACTTTTGCTTGGTGATCGCCTGCGTCGACAGATCCATGTCGGTGAACGTCAGATCGAGCTGAACGGTGTTGAAATTGAGTTTGCGGATCCGCTGCGCCGTCTCCTTCAGCGTGTAGGGAAAGTAACCGGTGAATATGCCTGATTGCATCATCGCTATGTCCTCCTTACGATCGTCTCAGTTGGTGATTTCGGAGATCGGAACGGCGCGAGTCTCCTCCATCGAGCGATAGGCGGCTTCGATCAGCGCCATCGTTTTAACATTGTCGTCGCCGCTCAGGAACGGGGTCTCGCCTGTCTTCACGGCGTATTGTAACTGCTCCATCACGCCTTTGAAGGCTTGCGGGAACCAGCGGCTCGTCCATGTCGGGCTGATCCATTTGCCGCCCGTTGCACGGCAGCAATAGCGCAGCGTACTGGGGCTGCCGTTGGGATAATCGGGCCAGCCGATCGTGCCCTCGGCCAAGCCTACGGTCCCCTCGACGCGCCATTTGATGTAGATGTCGGACTCGAAGCCTTCCTCGTGCGGCCCCGTCCAGACGTCCTCCATGCTGACAGCCATCGCGCCGGAGGGAAAGCGCAGCGTCGAGACGCAGATGCCGTCGCGGTGCGGGAATTTCGTGCGCGGATCGGGGCGCGCCGCCGTGAACACGTCGATGGGGTCGCCGAGCAGAAAGCGCAATGCATCGAGATGGTGAATGCTCATATTGAGCAGCGTCAACCGGTCGTAATCGGCCAGGAACGGCTGCCAATGCGGGATCGCCCGCATTTCGATGGTGGCCAGCACCGGCGCGCCGAGATCGCCGCGGTCGAGGATCTGCTTCAGCACGCGTATCGACTGGTCGAAGCGCATGTTCTGGTTGACGGACAACAGTTTGCCCGCCGCCTTCGCCTCGGCGACCAGCGCCTTCGCCGTCGCATAATCGAGCGCCAGCGGCTTCTGCGCCAGGATTGCCTTGATGTGGCTTTGGCGCAGCGCGTGGCGGATCAGTTCCGGTTGCTGATCGGGCGGGAAGGCGATGTCGAGGATCTCAACCTGGCGGTCCTCAATCAACGCCAGCGGCGTGTCGTGGGTCTTGGCAATGCCCCAGCGCGCGGCGACCTCCTTGGCTTTCGCCGGGCTGCGGGAAGCAATGGCGACCACGGGAAAGCCGGCTTCGCGATAACTCGCCAAATGGATATCGGCCATGATGAAGCCAGCCCCGATCGCTCCGATACGAAACTCTCGGCAGCGGATCGGCGGATCGGGAACGAATTCGACTGGATCTGACATTCTGTTTCCTCTCCTTAGACGGCCTCGGCGATCCGCGCTTCAGCGCCGACCCGCCGGCCGTCGGTGCGATCAAAGAACAGGCGTCGTCGTGGCGCAACGGCGATCGCGACCGGTTCGCCGATAGAAAACTTTGGTTGGCCCGTCAACATAGCCTTGACGGTGTAAGACCCGCAGGCGACGACGACGACGGTGAAGGCGCCAAGCGGTTCGACGCTGAGGACAGCGCCGTTGAGGCCCTCGCCAGCGCCGCCGCGAGCCAACGTCGCATCTTCGGGGCGAAAGGCGATCTCGATCTGCGCCGAGACCGGCCCCGTCGCTGATGAAACAGGCAACGTCCAGGCGAGTCCATCGGCCTGAAAGCGATCGGCGACGATCGCGCCCGGAATGAAATTCATCGACGGCGCGCCGATCAAAGCCGCGACATAGCGGCAATTGGGCGCGTCATAGATGGTCTGCGGCGTGTCGATCTGACGGATCGACCCCGCTTCGAGGATCGCCATCCGGTCCGCAACCGACATCGCTTCTTCCTGGTCATGCGTGACATAAATCAAGGTATGGCCGATCTCACGTTGGAGACGTTTCAATTCGACGCGGGTTTCTTCGCGCAGGCGAGCATCGAGCGCGGAAATCGGATCGTCCATGAGATAGCAGGCGGCGTCGCGCATCAGGGCGCGGCCGATGGCGACGCGCTGGCGTTCGCCGCCGCTCAAATGCACCGGACGCTTATGCAGGATGTGGCTGATATGCAGTTTCTCAGCTATGGCGTCGAGGCGGCTGACGATCTGTGCCGCCGGAACGCGCCGCTCGGCCAACGGAAAGCGGAGATTCTCGCGCGCCGTCATATGCGGAAATAGCGCCAGGTTCTGGAACACCATGGACAAGTTGCGCTCAGCCGGCGCGAGATGGTTGACAACCATTCCGTCGATGCGCACGACGCCCCGATCCGGCGTCTCCAGCCCCAGAATCAGGCGCAGCAAAGTCGTCTTGCCCGAACTCGGCGGCCCGAAGAAGCAGAAGAATTCGTTGTCTTCGATCGTCACCGTGACGTCGCGCACGCCGACGACATCGCCATAGCGCTTGCTCACATGGTCGAGTTCGATGCGCGCCATCGCTCCTTACTCCACACCGATGGCGAGGCCGCTGGCCTTGTCGAACAGGCGCATGCGATCGGCTTGCGGATGCAGTGGCAGAGCAGCGCCCAGCGTCGCGGCAAAGCCGTTGCGGGCAACCATTTTCACCTGCTGCGCGCCGGCGTCGAGGTGAACGACGACGCGATGGCCTATACGTTCGACGAACGACACCGCCATTTTCAACGCGCCGGGATTGCCGGCGTCGACTGTTATATCTTCCGGGCGGAATCCCAGCAGAACATCGGCCAATCCTGCCCTGCGCGCCGCGGCCGCCTGCTTGCCCTCAGTGAGCCGCTGGCGTCCGATGACGCCGAGATCGACGCCGATTGCCCCGCCTTCTTCATAAAGCCGCCCCTCCAGCAGATTCATGCCGGGGCTGCCGATGAACCCAGCGACGAAGACATTGCGCGGCTCGTTATAGACCTCCAGCGGCGTGCCCACCTGCTGGAGGACGCCGCCGTCCATCACGGCGATGCGATCGGCCATGGTCATCGCTTCGAGTTGATCGTGGGTGACATAGATCATCGTCTGTTTGAATTGGCGTTGCAGGCTCTTCAGTTCGGTGCGCATGATGGCGCGAAACGCAGCGTCGACATTGCTGAGCGGCTCGTCAAGCAGGAAGATCGCGGGTTCGACGATTGCCGAGCGGCCGATCGCAATGCGCTGGAGGATATTGACGCTGAGCCCGCTGGCGCGCTGGTCGAGCAGGGGTCCGAGTTGCAGCAGGTCGGCCATCGCGCTGACGCGGCGATCGACCTCGGTTCGGTGAAGGCGGCGCATGCGCAAGCCGAAGCTGAGGTTGTCGCGCACGCTCATATGCGTGAAGATGGCGTAGTTCTGGAAGACGAAGCCGACGCCGCGTCGCCCCATCGCGACATCCGTTACGTCGCGGCCGTCGAACAGAATTTTTCCAGCGCTGGCGTCGATCCCGCCGGCGACGAGGTTCATCGTCGTCGATTTGCCGCAGCCGGAGGGGCCGAGCAAAGCCATGAACTCCTGATCGCGCACTTGCAGATCAAGCTCGTGCAGCGCGCTGAAGGTTCCGAAATGCTTTGAAAGTCGTTGCAGGGAAATGGTCGCCACGCCCGCCTCCTATCTGGCCGCGCCGAAGCGCTTGATGGCGGGGATCGCGACGGCGCTGAGCACGACGAGAATGAACAGCGCGATCGTCGCGACATAGGACCACTCCAGATCCTGCATCGTGACTTTGTAGATGTAGACCGAGATGGTCTCCGTGCTGTCGCCGGGGCCGCCCGAGGTCATGATGTAGAGGGTGTCGAAGATCTTGAAGATCTCGATCGTGCGGATCGCGACCGCGATGACGAGGATGCGGCTGATGCGGGGCAAGACGATGTGGCGCAGGCGCGCCCAGCGCCCGGCGCCAAGCAGCGTCGCCATCTGCAACTGATCTTCCGGCACGCCGAGGAGGCCGGCGAGCAATATCAGGAACATCAGCGGCGTCCATTGCCAGATGTCGGCGATCATCACCGCGGCGAGCGCCAGGTTTGCGTGGCTCAGCCAGGCGATCGCGACTTGGCTGCCCGTCAAGGCGGAGAGGATGGCGTTCACGGGGCCGCCGCTCTGGAACAGCATGAAAAACATATATCCAGCGACCGCCGGCACGACCATCATCGGCATCAACAGGATCGAATAGAAGAACTGCTTGCCGAAGAAATCGCCGGTGAAGAGCAGCGCGATTCCGAGGCCGAGCAGCAGTTCCGTCGGCACGCAGACGGTCATGACGACGAAGGTGCGGACGATTGATCCCCACAGTCGCGCATTGGTGAGGACCTCGACGTAATTGTCGAAATCGTTCCAATAGCGATAGGCCCACACCCAGTTCTTGCCGACGAGCGGCGTCCAGTCGGTGAAGCTGATATAGAGTTCCATGACGAGTGGAAACAGGACGATGAAGGCCAACAGCAATTGGGCCGGCAGCGTCAGCCGCAACCCGAGCCTGCGGATTTCGGCGTCGCCGGCTTGCACGACGACCGGCGCGATCGGCGCCTTCACGGCTTCGACGCTCATTGCTTGAGCGCTCCGAAGGTGAGGCCGCGCACAAGGTAGCGCTGAATGGCAAGACCGAGGACGACGGGAGGAACGGCGGCGATCAGGCCGAGAGCCGCCTTCGCGCCGTAGAGCTGCCCGGTCATGCTCGACGACAGGCTCGCCATATAGACAGGAATAGTGCGCCACTCCCTGGTCGTCAGCAGCAGAGCGATGAGATAGTCGCTCCAGTTGAAGATGAAGACGAGCAGCGCGGCGCTGGCGAAAGGCGCCATCATCATCGGCAAGGTGATGCGATGAAACACCCGAAAGCGCGAGCAGCCCTCGACGAGAGCGGCTTCTTCAAGCTCGCGCGGCATGTCGTCGAAAAACGTCTTCATCAACCAGAACGAGAACGGCAGAGTGACGATGCCGTAGATCAGCGCGAGTCCGTACCAGGTGTCGACGAGCCCGAGGAAGCTCCACATAATCATGACCGGGATCATCACCGCCATCGGCGGGAAGATGCGCAATTGCAGCAGCGCCAGCGGCAGATTGCCGCCGGCGTTGAAGCGGGAGACGCCGTAGGCCGCGAGTGTGCCGCAGACCATGGCGATGACGGTTCCAAGCGTCGCCGACAGCAGACTGGCCAGGATCGGCCAGCCTGCTGTCGAGTCAAGGGAGACGATCAGCTTGCTGGTCGACCCGCCGAAGATGAAGCGGAAATTGTCCAGGGTCGGGTGGATCGGCAACCAATGCAGCGTCCGGCCCGCATCCGTCCATTCCTCCACAGGCTTGAAGGCCATCGAGACCATCCAGAGGATCGGAATCAGCGCGATGGCCACAGCCAGGAGGATCAGGGCGTAGCGAAGCGCCTCGGAGCCCCATGAAGGTTTGGACATTTCCAGCACCCGGTCTTTGTCGCGGCGGCGTCGCTCAGTCGACGAGCGTCGGCCAGGACGGCAAGCTTGTCTGAATCGCCTTGACGATATTCTGCTCGCCGATGCGCCGCGTGACTTTGTCCCAAGCCTTTGCCGTGGCGGCCATCGCCTGTTCGGCCGTCTGGTTGCCCGTCAAAGCCGCCATCAGATTGTCGTCGAGCGATTTGTGGTAAGACGAAGCGCCGGCGTAATTGATGCTGGGAACCGCGCGCTTGATGGTCTCGCGGATGTTGGCGACCTGGTAGGGATGGTAGGATTGCTGCACCAGCGGGTCGTCGAAATTGGCGAGCTGGAACGGATCGAAGTAGCCCGCCGGGTTCGACGACATCCAGGAGAAGGTGCGGCTGCCGCCGAGCCATTGCAGGAACAGGTAGGCGGCTTCCGGATGCTTGGACTGAGTGGAAACCATCGCCATCAGATTGAACCACAGCACGCTGCGGCGGATGAGCTTGCCGTTGACGCGCGTGCCCGGCGGCAGCGCCGCGGCGAGTTTGCCGGTGACCTTGCTGCCCGCATTGGCCGCCGAATCGAGAAATTTCGGCATGTTGGAGAAAGCGCAGGTGATCGCCGCGTTGCCGCTGGCCATATTGCCGTATTGCTCGGGCCAACCCCAACTGATCGCGTCAGGAGAATGATATTTGAGACCGTCGACATAGCCCTGCGCGGCCTTGACGCCTTCCGGGGAGTTGATGAGGGCTTTGCCGTGATCGTCGAAAAGCAGCTTGTTGGGCGCCGCCATAGAGCAATAGCGCTGGTACCAATTCGTATAGCCCCAGCCTTGGTTGCGCAGATCGGTGCAGCCGAACAGGCCCTTATCCGGGCGATGGAAGAAGCTGGCGACTTCGGTGAGTTCGTCCCAAGTCTCCGGAAAGTGCAGGTCGCGGCCGAACTTCGCCTTGAAGTCGGCCTGTTCTTTTGAGTTCTCGAACAAGTCTTTGCGATAGATCCAGGTCTGGAAATCGCCGTCGAGCGAAACGGCGTAATGCGAGCCGTTATATTTGTTGAGCAGGGTAACACCCTGCACGCCGCCGGTGTAGCCACGCTTCGGATCGTCCCATTCTGGCTTGTATTTGGCGACATATTCGTCGAGATTGACGAGGCCGCCGGCCTCGGTGAGATCGCCAAGGCGGTTCCACTCGACCTGATAGATGTCGAATGCGGCCCCTTTGGTGCTGATGTCTTGCATCACCTTGGTGAATTCATTGCCCGAGGCGACGCCGACGATTTCGATCTTGATGCCGGTTTCCTTCTCCCAGACGCTCTGGATGGTCGGAGCATCGGCGGGAAAAGATTTCGTCAATTGGCCAATCGCGCCCTCGGACATCTGAAAGACGAGTTTTGAGGGCGCCTTACCGGCGGCCTTGAGCGCCTTGATCCCTTCGATGGCGCGGCCTTCCGGCATTTCGGGATTGTACTGGTAGCGCTCGGCGCCGGCAAAGCCCGTGGGGCCGCCGGTCATGCCGGGGGCAAGGCCGGTGTCGGCGTGAGCGGGACGGATATAGCGAGGCGCGATGCCGATCGCAGACGTGAGCGCAAAACCCGCGACGCCGGTTTTCAACAAGCGGCGACGCGAAATCAATCTCGAACTGCCCTGATCCGTCATCTCGTTCCTCCCATTGGGCGCCAGTGCCTGCGCTTGGCCCGGACAATCGCACGGCGCGATGGGATGCGCAATAATTAAATCATAAAAAGATGGATATACATCGTAATTCCAGGTGGATTGTGATCTCCAAAGCGAACGCCCGCCGTCGGCCAGAGCCCCGACGCGCGAGGCCCGCCAGTTTGATTGGAGCCACGAAATCGTGCGACCGGCTGGCGCGACGACGACGGCGAAAATCGCGCACGGATCGAGAAATGGCCGCGATAGCGCCGGCGCGGTCACGACAGGGCAAACACGAAATTCGGGGGAGAGCGAAATGCGCTGCGATGTCGGCCATCATCACATGACCGCAGGAAGGTCGGCGAGGCCGGATGCGGGCTTACCGATTTAGAACGAATCCAAATTGGAATGGTTTCAAAATCAGCACGCTAGTCTTGTCGGTGGGGCGCGACGGGACTAGCACTTGCCCGCGCGCGGCCCTGCGCCGAGCCTGCCGTCATGACAATCTGCCGTGGATTTGTGGGAATGGCCGCCGGCGCCTTCGCGATTCGCGCATGGGTCCGGCGAGAGGAGCCAATTTCATGCTGTTCAGTCGCATTCACGCTTCGACCAGCCGAGCCGGGCGCGATCTCTTGGCCGTCGCCGTCATCGCTTCAGCGGCGTTCGCCGCGGTTGGGCCCGCATCGGCGGGCGCGGTCACGCTGACGCTGTATTCGGCTCAGCACGAGCAAACCGTCGACCTTTTGACAAAGGCGTTCGCCAAGGCAACCGGCATCGACGTCAAGATCCGTAGCGGCGAGGCCCCGGAGCTGGCGAGCGAACTGGTCAAGGAAGGCGCGTCATCCCCGGCCGATGTGTTCTTCACCGAGAATTCGCCCGAACTCGAACTGCTGTCGGAAAAGGGCCTGCTGGCCAAGGTGGCGCCGGCGACGCTCGCCAGCGTCCCCGCCGCCGATAGCAGCGCGAACGGCGATTGGGTCGGCGTATTCGCGCGCGAGAACGTGCTCGCCTTCAACAAGGATCTCATCAAGGAACAGGAACTGCCCGCCTCGCTGCTCGACCTCGCCAAGCCCGAGTGGAAGGGCAAGGTGGCGATCGCGCCAACCGACGCCGATTTCCTGCCGCTCATCGGCGCCGTTGTCGCGCTCAAGGGGCGCGCGGCGGCTCTGGATTGGTTGAAGGGCCTCAAAGCGAATGCCGCTGTTTTCGACGACGACGAGGGCGTCGTCGCGGCGGTCGAACGCGGCGCGGCGACGACCGGGATCATCAACAACTATTATTGGGCGCGCCTGCGCGTGGAAATCGGCGCCGACAAGATGAAGAGCGCCATCCATCATTTCGCTGGCGGCGACGTTGGCGGCCTCATCAACGTCTCCGGCGCGGCGGCGCTGAGAGCATCGCGCCACCAGGACGCGGCGCAGAAGTTCCTCGCCTTTTTGGTCAGCAAGCCGACGCAGGAAACGGTGTCGGGTCTCGACGTCTCCTTCGAATATCCTCTGGCTGCGGGCGTCGCCGCGAATCCGGCGCTCAAGCCTATGAGCGAGCTTTCGCCGCCGAAGATCACCCTCAAACAGATCGGCGACGACCACGGCGCCGCGCAATTGCTGCGTGAGGCGGGCCTGATCTGATGAGCTTGTCGGCGAGCGCGGCCGAGGCGATCGGCGGGCGCGGCGGTTTCGCCCGTCCGCCGGCCGCACTCGTCGCCGCCGCGCTCGCGGGCGCCGCGTTGGTTCTGCTGCCGATCCTGGTCATCGTCGTTCAAGCGACTGAAATCGATGCCCGCGCCGCCGCCGCGCTGCTGTTTCGTCCGCTCGTCGGCACGCTTCTGCTCAACACGATCTCGCTCGTGGTCGCGGCGTCGTGCACGACGGCGCTCATCGGCGCCGGGACGGCGTGGCTGATCGAGCGCACCGACCTTCCCGGCCGGCGGGTATGGTCTGTGCTCATGGCCGCGCCGCTCGCCGTGCCGCCGTTCATTTCCAGCTACGCGTGGGTGTCGATCAGCAACCGGCTTCAGGATTTCACCGGCGCGTTGGTGGTCGTCACATTCGCCTATTACCCGCTTGTCTATCTGCCGGTCGCCGCCGCCCTGCGCGGGCTTGATCCGTCGCTTGAGGAGACGGCGCGCGCGCTTGGCGAAGGCGTTTGGGGATGCTTCCGGCGCGTTGTGCTGCCGCAGCTTCGCCCGGCGCTGTTGGGCGGCGTGTTGCTCGTCGCCCTCGATGTGCTGACCGAATTCGGCGCTTTCGCGCTGCTGCGCTTTCGAACCTTCACCACCGAACTCTACGCCGAATACCGCATCGGCCTCGATGGGCCGGAGACGTCGCTGCTCGCGCTGGTGCTTATCGGGCTCTGCCTGGCGCTGGTCATCGCCGAGTTGCGGGTGCGCGGGCGCGCGCACTACGCGCGGGTGGGCGCGGGAACGAGACGCGCCGGCGCGCCGATGCGCCTCCAGCGCATGCGCTGGCCGCTGTTCTTTGGGCTTTCGGCGCTTGTCGTTGCAACCCTCGGCGTTCCGATCGGCATGGTGGTTTTCTGGCTCTTGCAGCACGCGCACGCGGCGACCTCGCCCGTCGCGCCCTCGGTTCCGGCGCTCCTCGGCGCGACGCTGAACTCACTGCGCTTTGGCGTCATGGGGGCGGCGACCGCTTTGGCGATCGCCACTCCGATCGGCTATCTGGCGGTCCGCTATCCCAGCCGCTGGACGGCGCTTATTGAGCGCGCTGCCTATCTCACCCAGGGAACCCCGGGCGTCGTCGTCGCGCTCGCGCTGAGCGCGCTTACGATTCAACTGGCTCCGGCGCTCTATCAGAGCCTTGCGCTGCTCGCGGTCGCCTATGCGGTGCTGTTCCTGCCGCTGGCGATCGTCAGCGTGCGCGCCTCGCTGGCGCAAATCCCGGCGGCTTTGGAGGAGGCGGCGCGCGCCCTTGGCGGCAACGGCGTTTCCGTCGCGGTTCGGGTCGTGCTGCCGCTGGCCGCCAATGGCCTCGGCGCCGGAGCGGCGATGGTCTTCGTCTTCGTGTCGACCGAATTGACCGCGACGCTGCTGCTTTCGCCGACCGGCGCGAGAACGCTGGCGACGGAGGTTTGGGCCAACACGTCCTCGCTCGCCTTCGCCGCGGCGGCGCCATTCGCGGCGTTGATCCTTTGTCTGTCGTTTCTTTTCACCTGGGCTTTCGCCAACCGCCTCGCCAAGGCGGCTTATGACGGTTGGGCCTGACAATGGCGCGCCTTTCCGTCTCGCGGCTGGCCAAGACCTTCGGCGGCAAGCCCGTTCTCAACGGCGTCGACATCGACATTGAGGCGGGCGCACTCGTCGCTGTCCTGGGCGCGTCGGGGAGCGGCAAGACGACTTTGCTGCGACTCGTGTGCGGCTTCGAGCGCGCCGATTCCGGCGTCGTGCGGATCGGCGAGCAGATCGTAAGCGGGCCGGGCATCCACGCGCCGCCGGAAAAGCGTCGCATCGGCTACGTCGCGCAGGAGGGGTCGCTGTTTCCCCACCTCAGCGTGCTCGATAACGTCGGCTTCGGCCTGCCGCGCGCCGAGCGGCGCGATCGCGCCCGCATCGAGGCGCTGCTCGCCAGCGTTGGGTTGCCCGCCGCTTACGCCGATCGCGCCCCGCATCAACTGTCGGGCGGCGAGCAACAGCGCGTCGCGCTCGCCCGCGCGCTCGCCCCTGGCCCGAAGCTGGTGCTTCTCGACGAGCCGTTCTCCGCGCTCGACGCCGCGCTGCGGGCGGAGACGCGCGAGGCCGTCGCCAGCGCGCTCGCCGCCTCGCAGGCGACCGCGCTGCTGGTGACGCACGACCAATCGGAAGCGCTCTCGATGGGCTCGGCGGTGGCGGTGTTGCGGGACGGTGTCGTCGCCCAGATGGCGGCGCCGGAGACGCTCTATCGCGAGCCCATTGACGCGGCGATGGCGCGTTTCGTCGGCGAGGCCGTGGTGCTGATGGGAACGGTCGGCGGCGGCGCTGCGTCCTGCGCGCTCGGGCGCCTGCCGCTGGCGCGCCCGAGTCCGGAGGGGCCGGCGCAGGTGATGCTGCGCCCGGAACAGATTCGCGTCGTGGCGGCCTCGACCTCGGACGCGCCGCGAGCGCGCGTCGTCGGGGTCGAGTTTTACGGTTGCGACGCGGTGGTGCGCCTCGCCTTGGACGGCCGGCCGGAGGTCATCGCCAGCCGGCTTCCCGGACATCGGGCGCCGCGAATGGGCGAGGACGTCCGCCTGAAGGTCGACGGCGTCGTGATGGCTTACGCCGCTTCGCAGCATCCAGGTCCGCAACCGCGCGCCGCCGTGCAGAGATCCATGGCCCCGGAGAGCGCAACCGCGCTCCAAATCGAGGAAAACTAGCCATGACTTTGCGGCTTCAGCCGCCGGCCGCATCCAGCCGGGCTATTTCGGCGGCGAATTCGGCGCGCATCCGGTCGCGCTCCTCGGGCGGCAGCCAGTTGCACATTTGCGGGAACACCAGGCGCCAATATTCGGTCTGGCGCGCGGCCCAAGGGTAGGTCGCGGCGGCGCGAGCCTCGGCCAGAACCTTCTGCAATTGCGGCCGCACCTCCTCCGGCGCGACATAACTTCCCGGCGCCGGCTTTTTCGGCTTCGGCGGTTCAAGATCGGCGAACAGGTCGGGTTGCGTGGGGCTGGACATGATGGCTCGGCGGCGGGACGAATCGCGCCGATCCTGCCGGAAAAGCGCGCTCAAGGCGAG
>DATNDU010000137.1:0-6054 GCA_035606915.1 Roseiarcus sp.
CCCCCATGAAACCGCAACGCAAAGCCACCAAGCCAAGACGCACGAGCATCGCGCTGCGAAGAAAAATCGCAAGCTGGAAAAACGACTATCTCACCATCGCATTCAACGCATCAGACCGTTAACCCGGATTCGGAGCCCTGCAAGGAAATCAGCGTCACCAGCGGGGCCGACCCGCTCAGCTTCGAGGTCCGCGTGCGCGAGGGGACGAGCGGGACCCGCCATGAGGTGACGCTCGGCGCCGCCGATCTCGCCCGCCTCGGCGCCGGCCGCGGCGGCGCGGCGCTGGTCGAGGCGGCCTTCGCCTTCCTGCTTGACCACGAGCCGAAGGAGGCGATTCTCGCCCGCTTCGACCTCAGCGTCATCTCTCGCTATTTCCCGCAATTCGAGCGCGCGTTGCCGCGCTACCTGGGTAACCGGAAGTGAGGCAGGCGACGCACGTATTCCGCATCGACACGCGCCGGCGCGGGCTTATCGAGATCACCGACGAGGTCGTGGGCTGGCTCAGCGGGCAGGGGATCGCGACCGGCCTGTTGACGCTATTTTGCCGCCACACTTCGGCGTCGCTGACCATCCAGGAGAACGCCTCGCCTTCCGTGCGCGCCGATCTGGAGGCGGCGTTCGAGCGGCTGGCGCCCGAGGCGCCGGACCTCTACCAGCACGCCGACGAGGGGCCGGACGACATGACCGCCCATATCCGCGCCGCGCTGACGGCGGTCAGCCTGTCGATCCCGATCCTCGGCGGCCGCATGGCGCTGGGGACATGGCAGGGCGTTTTCCTGTTCGAGCACCGCCGCCGCCCGCACCGGCGCGAGATCGTCGCGCATGTGATGGGGGAGTAGGGCGTCACCAGAGACGGGCAACGCCGAACGCGTCGCTTTCGCCGTGACCGAGGGAGATCGCCAATTCCTGAAAGCGCTCGCAACCAACCACTGAGCGGCAGCTTGCCGATCCTATGCTTAGTCGCGATTTCCCGGGCGCTCGCGGCGCTGACATAGACGACGTTCGAGGGCTCCGCGATGGCTTCGCGCGCGCTTTTCGGTGGCGACGGGTCGTCAGAAAGCCACCAGATCAGCCCATGCGTGTCGAGCAGAAGCCGCACACTCTATTCCCAAGCTTCCAACTCCTCCTCGGGTAGGGGCTCGAAGAACTCGGGACCGATCGTGATCTGGCCCTTCATGGAGCCCGGCTTGCGTCTCGCTTCGGGCGGCGCCGTGTAGCGCGTCAGCTTCGCCACCGGCGTTTTGCCGCGCGCCAGCACGATCTCCTCGCCGGCTTCGACCTCGGCAAGCAATTTAGAAAGTTGTGTTTTCGCCGCGTGAATGGTGACGATTTCATGCAAGCATCCTAGCTAAGTCCACTTAGCTAGCCAATCCCCGCCACCGCCTCCACCAGCAGCCGGATATCTTCCTCCCGCGACAGCCGGTGGTCGCCGTCGCGGATCAGCGTCAGCGTCACCGGGTCCATCGGCATGTGCTCGACCAGCGTCATAGCATGTTGATAGGGCACGTCGGGATCTTTCATGCCTTGCAGGATGCGCACCGGCGCGTGCGAGCGCACCACGCCGCCGAGCAGCAGCCGCCGGCGCCCGTCCTCGACCAGCGCCCGCGTGTAGACATAAGGCGCCGGCGAATAGGCGGAAGGGTGCTCGTAACGGCCCTCGCGCAGGATCGCCTGTCGCCCCGCCTCGGGCAGGCGCGGCCACAGCAGCGCCTCGGTGAAATCCACCGCCGGCGCGATTAGCACCAGCCTCGCCAGCCGCCCCGCCTCGCCCGCCGCCGCCAGTTCGCGCGCCGCCAGCAGCGCGATCCAGCCGCCCATCGAGGAGCCGACGAACACATAAGGCCCCTCGCACACCGCGCGCACGATGGCGAGGCTTTCCTCCAGCCAGCGCCCGATCGTGCCCTGTTCGAAATCGCCGCCGGAAACGCCGTGACCGGAATAGTCGAAGCGCAGGCATGGCCGCCCCTCGCGGGCGCAAAAAGCGTCGAGCGCCAGCGCCTTGGTCGACTCCATGTCGGACTTGAAGCCGCCGAGCCAGAGGATGCCGGGCTTGGCGGTTTCGCCGCGGGGGCGAAACCGGTAAGCAATGCGGCGCATATTGGCAGCCCCGCCAACGTCGAGAAATTGCGGTTGTTCGGAATTCACGCTTTCATGACCCCCATGATTCGCGCCAAGCCTCCCTTCTACCTGCGCCGCGCGTGCGCCGCCGGCAAGCCTCGCGGGCGCCGATGATCGCCGCCCCGCGCGCCTTCGCCCAGACGCGGCCGAGCCTGGCCGGTCGCACTATCCTGCAAATCCTGCCGCGCCTCGACGCCGGCGGGGCCGAGCGCACGACGCTCGATGTCGCCCAAGCCGTAGTCCAGGCCGGCGGGCGGGCGCTGGTCGCCTGCGCCGGCGGGCGCATGGTCAGCGAACTACAGGTGCTCGGCGGCGTCTGGCTGCCATTCCCCGCCGAGGTCAAGAATCCGCTCAAGATGCTGCTCAACGCGCGCAGGCTGGCCCGGCTCATCGTCGCCGAGCATGTCGACGTCGTGCACGCCCGCTCGCGCGCGCCGGCCTGGGTGGCGCTGGGGGCGACGCGCATGGTCGGACGGCCGCTGGTGACGACCTATCACGGCGCCTATGGCGGCGCTTCGGCGCTGAAACTGCGCTATAATTCGGTAATGGCGCGTGGCGACGCGGTGATCGCCAATTCGCATTTCACCGCCGACATGATCGTCAAGCTGTTTCCGTTCGCCCGCGACCGACTGCGGGTGATCCATCGCGGCGCGGATTTGCGGGCGTTCTCGCCGGGCGCGGTGGTTCCGGCGCGCGTCACGGCTTTGCGCGACGCCTGGGGCGTTGCGCCGCATGAGCGCATCGTGCTGCTCGCCGCCCGCCTCACCGGCTGGAAAGGCCAGCGGCCGCTGATCGAAGCGGCGGCCAAGCTGCGCCCCGAGGGCGTGCGCTTCATCCTCGCCGGCGATCCGCAAGGGCGCGACGGCTATGTCAAGGAACTCGACCGGCTGATCGAGGCTAGGGGCCTCAAGGGCGTCGTCAGCCGCGTCGGCCATTGCCTGGATATGCCGGCGGCGTTTCTGGCCTCCTCCGTCGTCGCGGTGCCCTCGACCGAGCCCGAGGCTTTCGGCCGCAGCGCCGTCGAAGCGCAGGCGATGGGCGCGCC
The DNA here is from genome assembly GCA_035606915.1 of Roseiarcus sp. Lineage (GTDB taxonomy): Bacteria > Pseudomonadota > Alphaproteobacteria > Rhizobiales > Beijerinckiaceae > Roseiarcus. The sequence goes on from DATNDU010000137.1 coordinate 3,164, forward strand.
GGTCGTCGTCTCCGACCTCGGCGCGGTGCCGGAGACGGTGCTCGCGCCGCCCGACGTCGGCCCCGAGTCGCGCACCGGCTGGCGCGTCCCGGCCGGCGACGTCGACGCGCTGGCCGACGCGCTCAAGGCGGCGCTGAGCCTCGGCGCGACGGCGCGCGAGGCGATGGCGCGGCGCGCCCGCGCCCATGTCGAGCGCCATTTCTCGCTGGAGCAGATGACGCGCGACACCATCGAGGTCTACGCGACGGTGCTGGGGGTTTAGGCAGCGGGCGCCGCCGCCCTCACTTCTCCGGCAGGTTCACCCGCAAGTGCAGCTCGCGCTGTTGCTGCGGCGTCGCCGGGCTCGGGGCGCCCATCAGCAGGTCTTCGGCGCGCTGGTTCATCGGAAACAGCGCCACTTCGCGCAGGTTCTGCTCGCCGGCGAGCAGCATGACGACGCGGTCGACGCCCGCCGCCATGCCGCCATGCGGCGGCGCGCCGTACTGGAAGGCGCGATACATGCCACCGAAACGCTCGATCACCGTCTGCTCGCTATAGCCGGCGATCTCGAACGCCTTCACCATCGCTTGCGGGCGGTGGTTGCGGATGCCGCCCGAGGCTAGCTCATAACCGTTGCAGGCGACATCGTACTGGAACGCCTTGATGGTCAGCGGGTTTTGGTTTTGCAGCGCCTCCAGCCCGCCCTGCGGCATCGAGAATGGGTTGTGCGAGAAATCGACCTTCTTGTCGTCCTCGTTCCACTCGAACATCGGGAAATCGACGATCCAGGCGAATTCGAAGCGGTTGTCGTCGATCAGCTTCAACTCCTGCCCGAGCTTGGTGCGCGCCAGGCCCGCGAATTTGGCGAACTTTTCGGGATCGCCGGCGACGAAGAACGCAGCGTCGCCGGCGCTCAGGCCAAGCTGCGTCCGCACCGCCTCGACCCGCGCCGCGCCGATGTTGTTGGCGAGCGGTCCACGCCCGCCGACGCCGGCGGCGCCCGGCGTCTGGGTTTGCGTCGTCTCGTCCTTGGCCTTGTCGAAGAATAGGATGTAGCCGAGCCCCGGCTGGCCCTCGCCTTGCGCCCAGGAGTTCATGCGGTCGGCGAAGGTGCGCTGGCCGCCGCCCGGCGCCGGAATCGCCCAGACCTCGTTCTTGGCCGTCTCCAACAACCGCGCGAACAGCTTGAAGCCGCTCCCTCGGAAATGCTCGCTCACATTCTGCATGACGATCGGATTGCGCAGATCCGGCTTGTCGCTGCCGTACTTGCGCATCGATTCGGCGTAGGGGATGCGCGGCCACGGCGACGGCGTGACGGCCTTGCCGTTGGCGAATTCCTCGAACACGCCGCGCATCACCGGCTCCATCGCCGCGAACACGTCCTCCTGTTCGACGAAGCTCATCTCGATGTCGAGTTGGTAGAACTCGCCTGGCAGTCGGTCGGCGCGCGGGTCTTCGTCGCGAAAGCACGGCGCGATCTGGAAATAGCGGTCGAAGCCGGCCATCATCAGCAGTTGCTTATACTGCTGCGGAGCCTGCGGCAGCGCGTAGAACTTGCCGGGATGGATGCGCGACGGCACGAGAAAGTCGCGCGCCCCCTCCGGCGAGGAGGCGGTGAGGATCGGCGTCTGGAACTCGGAGAACCCCTGGCCTTTCATGCGTTGGCGCACGGAATCGACCACCTTGCCGCGCAACACGATGTTCTTGTGCAGCTTCTCGCGGCGCAAGTCGAGGAAGCGATAGCGCAGCCGGGTGTCCTCGGGGTACGGCAGATCGCCGAACACCGGCAGCGGCAGATCGCCGGCGGGGCCGAGCACTTCAAGCTCGCGCACATAGAGTTCGATCGCGCCCGTCGGCATATCGGCGTTGTCGGTGCCGGCGGGGCGCTGGCGCACGAGGCCGTCGAAACGCACCACGGTCTCAGCGCGCAGCTTCTCGGCGGCCGAGAAGGCGGCGGAGTCCGGGTCGACGACGCATTGCGTGATGCCGTAATGGTCGCGCAGGTCGATGAACAGCACGCCGCCGTGATCGCGGATGCGATGGCACCAGCCGGAAAGCCGGGCGTCCTTGCCGGCCTCGGCGACCGTCAGGGCGCCGCAGGTGTGCGAACGGTAGCGATGAAGCGTCACGGTTCAAATCTCTGTCGGAGGATTTCTCGCGCTCTAGCGGAAAAGCGCCGGCCCGAAAAGCCGTCATGCGCGCCGGCTATCGCTGGAGCGCCGTTTTCGCTATCGCACCACGGCATTACCGAGGGCCCTCGCTTTGCTGACGATCCACGATTTCGCCAACGCCACTTACCAGCCCTGGTCGGGCGCCGCCGAATTGCCGCAGGGCACGACCTGGATCGACGCGCTGTCGCCGACGCCGGAGGAATCCGCCTTGCTCACGCGCACGCTCGGCGTCGAGCCGCCGGGTCTGGCCAAAATGTCGGAGATCGAGAGTTCGAGCCGGCTTTACCGGATGCGCGACGCGATTTGCGTCACCCTGCCGCTGCCCGGCCACGAAAGCGACGGCGTGTTCGCCGCCCATCCGCTCGCCCTCATCGTCACCCCGACCGCCTTGCTGACAGTGCGCTACGAAAACCTGAAACCCTGCGACCCGCTGCATCTGGAGGCGCTCGGCGTCGAGCGCGCGCCGGCGAGCGCTGTGGGCGCAACGATTGCGCTGCTGGAGGGCATTGTCGATCACCTCGCCGACCAACTGGAACTGCTGACGGCGCGGCTCGACGAGCGCTCGCGGCAGATTTTCGCCCGCCCCGCCGGCGGCAGGGAGAAAGGCCTGCACGGCGCGCTGCTGAAAAGCGTGATCCCCGATATCGGCCGGCTGCGCGCCTTCAGCTCGCTGGTCGAGGAGACGCTGTTGACGATGGCGCGCGCCGTGCCGTTCCTAGCCTCCGAACTTGGCGAGCGCCT
>DATNDU010000160.1:0-32945 GCA_035606915.1 Roseiarcus sp.
GGACACCTTCGTTGATCCCAACCGCGAGGGCTGTGCGATGAACGCGCGCGCCAGCGCCGCGCCGATCGTGCGCCGCGTGCGCTTCGCCGATGATGATTGGTTGTTCTTTCCCGCCATCGTCCCCGATGTCGCGATCATTCGCGCCACCACGGCGGACGAGCGCGGCAACCTGTCCTATGAGCATGAGGGGGCGATTCTCGGGCCGCTCGATCAGGCTCTCGCCGTTCGCAACAACGGCGGCCTCGTTATCGCCCAGGTCAAGCGCCTCGCGGCCGCCGGCAGCTTGCGGCCGCACGATGTCGTCGTCCCCGGCGTGCTCGTAGACGTCATCGTCGTCGCGCCGGATCAGATGCAGACCACCAACACGCCTTATGAGCCGGCGATCTCCGGCGAGATCTTCCGCCCGCTGTCGTCGTTCGAGACGCCGCCGTTCGACGTCGCCAAGGTCATCAGCCGCCGCGTGGCGCAGGAACTGCGCGACGGCGACGCCATCAACATCGGTTTTGGCGTCTCCGCCAACGTGCCGCGCATTCTGATTGAGGAGGGGCGGCATGGCGCCGTGACCTGGGTCATCGAGCAGGGCGCGGTCGGCGGCGTGCCGTTGCTCGACTTCCAATTCGGTTGCGCCTCCAACGCCGAGGCGATCGTGCAATCGCCGCATCAGTTCACCTATTTTCAGGGCGGCGGCTTCGACATGTCGCTGCTGTCGTTCCTACAGATCGACCGCGAGGGCAGCGTCAATGTCTCCAAGCTCGGCGTGCGCCCGCATGTGACGGCCGGCTGCGGCGGCTTCGTCGACATCACCGCGCGCGCCAAGCGCATCGTCTTTTCCGGCTATTTCACCGCCGGGGCGAAGCTCGAAATTACCGGCGAGGCGTTGCGCATCGCGCGCGAGGGCAAGGTGCGCAAGCTCGTCAACCAAGTGGAGCAGGTGACTTTTTCCGGCGCCCGCGCGGTGGCGCAGGGGCAAGACATCACTTACGTCACCGAGCGCTGCGTGATGAAGCTGACCGCCGAGGGCGTGACGGTGGCGGAAATCGCGCCCGGCGTCGATCTCGAACGCGACGTGCTCGCGCAAGCCGAGTTCCCGCTCAAAGTGGCGCGCGATCTTCGCACCATGCCGGCGGCGCTGTGGCGGCCCGAGCCGTTCGGCCTCAGGCTCAGGCAGGCGCGGCCATGAGCGCCTATGTCGAATTGACCTTCGACGGCGCCGTCGCGCGGCTGAGCCTGCGCCGGCCCGACAAGCTCAACGCGCTCGACCGCGCCATGATCGACGCGCTGGCCGACGCCGCGCGCGCCATCGACGCGGCGCGCGACGTGCGGGTGGCGATCCTCAGCGGCGAGGGCAAGGCGTTTTGCGCCGGCGGCGACATCGCCGCGTGGGGCGGCCTGCCGGCGCTCGACATGTGGCGCGATTGGACGCGCGCCGGCCACCGCGCTTTCGAGGCGCTGGCGCGGCTGCGCGTGCCGCTCATCGCCGCGCTCGGCGGCCACGTCTTGGGCGGCGGCCTGGAGCTTGCGGCCACAGCGGATCTGCGCATCGCGCAATCCGCCATCAAGCTCGGCCTGCCGGAAACCGGGCTTGGCATGGCGCCGGGTTGGTCGGGCACGCAGCGTCTGGTGCGCCGTTTCGGCGCGCAACTCGTGCGCCGCATGTCGCTCAGTGGGCAGCTGTTCACGGCCGAAGAGGCGCTGGCGCTCGGTCTCGTCGACGAGGTCGCGCCGGATGCGCTGGCGCGGGCCGAGGAAATGGCGGCCGACGTCGCCCGTCGCGGCCCCGTCGCGGTGCAGATCGTCAAGGCGATGCTCAACGCCGCCGAGGGCGAGGACCGGGATGCGCCGATCGAGGGGCTCGCCGGCGCGTTGACGGCGATGACCGAGGATTTGGCGGAGGGCGTCGCCGCCTTCCGCGGCAAGCGCCCGCCTGTCTTTTCCGGCCGTTAGCATGCTTGGACGAAGCGCGCGAACCGGCTATAGCTTTTCGCGATAGCGCGCTCGACGCGCAGAACGGAATCGGGGGCCAAACGGCCTCTAGAGACGGCGCCGGACCGCATCCGGTGGGAGAACGCTTCGGAAGGTAGAGACATGAATTTCCGCACCCTGTTGATGGCGAGCGCGATGACGGCCGCGACCGTGGGCCTGACGGCCCCGACCTCCGCCGCCGCCGCCGGCGCCAAGGAAGTGACACTGCTGAACTGGTGGACATCGGGCGGCGAGGCGGCGGCGCTCGACGTGCTCAAGCAATATCTGGCCAAGGAAGGCTACACCTGGAAGGACGTGCCGGTCGCCGGCGGCGGCGGCGAAGCCGCGATGACGACGCTGAAAGCCATGGTGGCGGCCGGCAATCCGCCGATGGCGTCGCAGATTCTGGGCTACTTCGCGCTCGATTACGCGGAAGCCGGCAAACTCGGCAACATCGACTCGCTCGCCAAGAAGGAAGATTGGGCGAAGGTGATTCCGACGGCGTTGCAGAAATTCACCACCACCAACGGCAACTGGGACGCGGTGCCGATCAACATCCACTCCGTCAACTGGATCTGGGTCAACAAGGCGGTCATGGAAAAGATCGGCGGGACCGAGCCGAAGAATTTCGACGAACTCATCGCGCTGCTCGACAAGGCCAAGAAGGCCGGCGTCATTCCGCTCGCGCTCGGCGGCCAGCCCTGGCAGGAAGCTACGCTGTTCGATTCCGTCGTTGCCTCGACCGGCGGCATCGGGTTCTACAAGAAGGCGTTCGTCGATCTCGACGAGAGCGCGCTGAAGTCGGACACGATGAAGAAGGCGTTCGACAATCTCGCCAAGCTGCGCGGCTACGTCGACGCCAACTATTCTGGCCGTGATTGGAACCTCGCCACCGCCATGGTGATCAAGGGCGACGCGCTCATGCAGGTGATGGGCGATTGGGCGAAGGGCGAATTCCGGGTCGCGCACAAGGAGGCGGGCAAGGATTTCCTGTGCTATCGCTTCCCCGGCACCGACGGCTCGGTGATCTACAACACCGACATGTTCGCCATGTTCAAGGTGCCCGAAAGCCAGCGCGCCGGACAACTCGCGCTTGCCGACGCGGCAATGAGCCCGGCGGTGCAATCGGCGTTCAACGTCATCAAGGGGTCGGTGCCGGCGCGCATGGACGTTCCCGACACCGCCTTCGACATGTGCGGCAAGAAGGGCATCGCCGACGTCAAGAAAGCCAACGCTGCCGGAACGTTCGTCGGCTCGATGGCGCAGAACTATGCGCAGCCGCCGGCGATCGCCGAGGCTTATCATGACGTCGTGACCAAATTCTTCCACGGCGAGATCAAGACCTCCGCCGACGCCGTCGCTGAACTCGACAAGGCGATCGACGCGGCCAAGTAACTTCGCTCACCCGCCCCCGCGCACGCGGGGGCGGTTTCCGCACCGGTTGGAACCCACGCGCCATGACCGACGAACTCAGCGTCGCTCCCTTCCTCGACGTCGCTAGGCCGCGCTCGCACCGGCCTTTGCGCGCGCGCGCCCGCGACGCGCTGCCGCTGCTGGTTCTGGCGCCGTCGTTTATCCTGGTGCTGATCTTCGTCTACGGCTTCAATCTGTGGACGCTGTTTCTTTCGTTCACCAACTCCAAAGCCTTCACCAGCACGCATCTCGTTGGCTGGCTCAATTATGAGAAGCTGTGGACCTGGACCTTCGATCATACATCGAACTGGCACACCGCGATCGTCAACATGGGGCTTTTCGGCGGTCTCTATGTCTTCTTCTGTCTCGCCCTCGGCCTGACCCTGGCGATCCTGCTCGACCAGAAGATTCGCGGCGAGGGCATTCTGAGGCCGATCTATCTTTATCCGCTGGCGCTGTCGTTCATCGTCACCGGCACGGCGTGGAAGCTGTTTCTCGACCCGCGCATCGGACTGGATAAGGCGATGCACGATCTCGGCTGGGCAAGTTTCCATTTCGATTGGGTCGTCACGCCCAGAATGATGATCTACTGTGTCGTCATCGCCGGCGTCTGGCAGACCTCTGGGTTCGTCATGGCGATGTTCCTGGCGGGGTTGCGCGGCATCGACGGCGAAATCCTGAAGGCGGCGCAGATCGACGGCGCCACGGCCTACGCCACCTACCGGCGCATCGTCATCCCGATGCTGCGCCCAGTGTTCCTCTCCGCCATCATCGTGCTGACCGGCATGGCGTTGAAGTCCTACGACCTCGTGCTCTCGGTCACCGGCAAGAACCCCGGCGGCGCGGCCGAATTGCCATCGACCTTCATGTATTCCTACACCTTCACGCGCGACCAGATGGCCGTCGGCTCGGCAAGCGCGGTCATCATGCTGATGACTATTGCGGCGATCATGGTCCCCTATCTCTATTCCGAACTGCGGGAGAAGGCCCGATGAGCGCCGCCGATCTCATCATCGCGCCCCCGGCGCGCGAACCCTCGCGCCAATCGCCGGTGACGCGCGCGGTCATCTACGGGTTGCTCGCCCTGTTTGCTGTCGTCTATCTGCTGCCGCTCGTCGTCATGGTGATGACGTCGCTGAAGCCGCTCGACGAAGTGACCGGCGGCAATATGTTCTACCCCCCGCGCGATTGGACTTTCGAGCCCTGGGTGAAAGCCTGGGGAACCGCCTGCGTCGGCCTGACCTGCTCGGGCCTCAAGATCTTCTTCTGGAACTCGATCAAGATGGTCGTGCCGGCGGTGATCATCTCGACGGGACTCGGCGCACTCAACGGCTACGTGCTGACCAAGTGGCGCTTCCCCGGCCACAAGCTGCTGTTCGGAATGATGCTGTTCGCCTGCTTCATCCCCTACCAGTCGGTGCTGATTCCGATGGCGACGATCCTGGGCAAGTTCGGCGAGTTCGGCAGGTCGCTCGACGATTCCCTCGGCCTCTCGCTGGGCTTCGGCAATCCGACCGTCAATCTGGTGCTGGTGCATACCGTCTACGGTCTCGGTTTCACCACCTTGTTCTTCCGCAATTATTACGAGGCGTTTCCCGACGAACTCATCAAGGCGGCGATGATCGACGGGGCCGGCTTCTTCCAGATTTTCCGCCGCATCCTGCTGCCCAACTCCGGGCCAATCATCATCGTGACGGTGATCTATCAGTTCACCAACATCTGGAACGACTTCCTGTTTGGCGCGACGTTCGCGGCCGGAGCGTCGAGCCCGCTGACGGTGGCGCTCTACAATATCGTCAACACTTCCACCGGCGTCACCGAATATAACGTCAATATGGCGGCGGCGATCATCGCCGCGGCGCCGACGCTGTTCGTCTATATAGTCGCCGGACGTTATTTCGTGCGCGGCCTGATGGCCGGCGCCGTGAAAGGATGAGCTGATGGCTACGCTCGAAATCAGGAGTTTGCGCAAGCGCTTCGGCGCCGTGGAAATCCTCAAGGGCATCGACATTTCGTTGGAGAAGGGCGGCTTCCTGGTGCTCGTCGGCCCCTCCGGCTGCGGCAAGTCGACGTTGCTCAACACCATCGCCGGGTTGGAGGCGATCACCTCCGGCGATGTCAGCATCGGCGGCCGCGTCGTCAACGATCTGCATCCTTCGCAACGCGACATCGCGATGGTGTTCCAATCCTATGCGCTCTATCCCAACATGTCGGTGGGCGAGAACATCGCTTTCGGCATGGAGATGCGCCGCGTGCCCAAGCCGGAGCGCGACAAGGCGGTGGCGGCGGTGGCCAAGACGCTCCAGATCGAGCATCTGTTGAAGCGCCGGCCGAGCCAGCTTTCCGGCGGCCAGCGCCAGCGCGTGGCGATGGGGCGGGCGCTGGTGCGCCAACCCTCGATCTTTCTGTTCGACGAGCCGCTCTCCAACCTCGACGCCAAGCTGCGCGTCGACATGCGCATCGAGATCAAGCGATTGCATCAGACGACGGGGGCGACCATCGTCTATGTCACGCACGACCAGATCGAGGCGATGACGCTGGCGACCAAGATCGCGGTGCTGAAGGATGGCGAGTTGCAGCAGGTGGGAACTCCGGCCGAGATCTACAACCAGCCGGCCAATCTGTTCGTCGCCGATTTCATGGGCTCGCCGGCGATGAATCTACTGGAGGGGGCGATCGAGCGCGCCGACGGTAAGCCCTGCGTGCGGCTCGACCGTGGCGATCAGGCGCCGATCGTCGTGCCGGCGCCGGCGAGCGCCGATCCCGCCGCCTTGCGCGAGGGCGCCAGGGTGGTGTTCGGCATTCGCCCCGAGGCCGTCAACGACAGCGACAGCCTCGACCACAACGCCAAATCCGTCGTGCGCTTCGACGCGCCGGTGGAGATCGTCGAGCCCGCCGGCGCCGACACCTTTGTCGTCATCCATGTCGCCGGGCGCGAGATGACGGCGCGCATGCGCGCCGACGCCGACGTGCGCGTCGGCCAGAACCACCCCTTCGCCTTGAACCTCGACAAGGCGTTGTTGTTTGATCCCCAGACGACGCGCCGTCTCTGAGGCGCGCCAAGGACATCCCATGCTGGAACGGGCGGACGTGCTCGTCATAGGATCGGGCGTCGGCGGCGCTACCCTCGCCGCCGGGCTCGCCGCCTCGGGCGCTGACATCCTCATCCTGGAGCGCGGCGAGCGTCTCGCCGACAGCCCGCAGTTGCGTGACGCGCGCGCCATCTTCCAGCGCGGCGTCTTTCGTCCCGACGAGGAATGGCTCGACGGCTCGGGGACGCCGTTCAACCCAGGCGCCTATTACTATGTCGGCGGCGCCTCGAAGCTGTACGGCGCCGTGCTGATCCGCTACCGCGCGCAGGATTTCGGCCCGGTCGCGCATCGCGGCGGCGAGACGCCGGGTTGGCCGTTTCCCTACGAGGAGTTGGCTCGCTGGTATACGCGCGCCGAGCGGCTCTATCAGGTGCGCGGCGCCTTGGGGTTCGACGCGACGGAGCCGGCGCATTCCGAGCCGTATCCGTTCCCGCCGGTGCCTGATGAGCCCGCCATTGCCGCCGCGCGCGAGCGCATGGCGCGCGTCGGCCTGCATCCGTTCCCGCTGCCGCTCGGCGTCGACATCGAGCGTTGGTTGGGGCGGGCGCGGACGGGTTGGGACGCCTTCCCCAATGTCGATGACGGCAAGATGGACGCCGAAAGCTGTGCGCTCGCCGCCGCGCTCGCCCATCCCAATGTGAAGCTGCGCACCGGCGCGCGCGTCGAGCGGCTGCTGGTCGATGCCGATGGTCGTCGTGTCGCCGGCGCCGAGGCGCTCATCAATGGCGAGCGCGTCGCGTTTCAGGCCAAGCTGGTGGTGCTGGCGGCGGGCGCGGTCAATTCGGCGGCGTTGTTGCTGCGCTCGGGCGCGGGCGGCCTGGCCAATCGCTCGGGCGCGGTCGGGCGGCATTTCATGAACCACAACGCCTCTGCGGTGCTGGCGGTCGATCCGCGCACAATCAACGATTCCGTCTATCAGAAAACGTTGGGGATCAACGATTTCTATCTCGGCGACGGCAACGGCGGTCCGCCGCTCGGCAACATCCAGTTGCTCGGCCGCGTCACTGCGCCGATCCTCAAATCCAACTTGGCGGCGGCGCCGGAATGGGCGCTGCATCTCCTGAGTCGCCGCGCCGTCGATTGGTACGCGATGAGCGAGGATCTGCCCAACCCCGAGAGCCGCGTCACCGTCGATGGCGCGCGCATCCGCCTCGATTGGAAGCGCAGCAACTGGGCGACGCATCGGGCGCTGGTCGCCGCCCTCAAGGAGCGGCTGAAGGCGGCCGGCTATCCGATCGTGCTGACGAAGCCGTTCGACCGCCGCACGCCATCGCATCAATGCGGCACCGTGCGCATTGGCGGCGATGGCGCGACCTCGCCGCTCGACCCGTTCTGCCGCGCCTTCGATCATCCCAATCTGTTCGTCGTCGACGCCTCGCTGTTGCCGACTTCCGCCGCGGTCAATCCTTCGCTGACCATCGCCGCGCAGGCTTTGCGCGTCGCCGATCACATCGCGCGCCACGATCTGCGAACGCCGGGACACGATTCATGACCTACGACTACATCATCGTCGGCGGCGGCTCGGCGGGCTCGGTGCTGGCGAGCCGGCTGAGCGAGGACCGCTCGGTCAAGGTGCTGCTGCTGGAGGCCGGCGGCAGCGCCGACGGCATGTTGTTCCGCATGCCGGCGGGCTTCGCCAAGATGACCAAGGGCGTGGCGAGCTGGGGCTGGAGCACTGTGCCGCAGCAACATCTCGGCGGCCGCGTCATCTGGTATACGCAGGCGAAGGTGATCGGCGGCGGCTCCTCGATCAACGCCCAGCTTTACACTCGCGGCAACGCCAGGGATTACGACGCCTGGGTGAGCGAGGCCGGCTGCGCCGGCTGGAGCTACAAAGACGTGCTGCCCTATTTCAAGCGCAGCGAGGACAACCAACGCCTGGTTGACGCCTATCACAGCTACGGCGGGCCGCTCGGCGTCTCCTATCCCGTCAACCCGCCGCCGATCAGCTACGCCTTCCTGCGCGCCGCGCAGGAGGCGGGGATTCCGTTCAACTTCGATTTCAACGGCGCCGTGCAAGAGGGCATCGGCCATTATCAGCTCTCGACCCGCAACGCCGAGCGCTCCTCGACGGCGAGCGGCTTCCTGAAGCCGGCGATGGGGCGGCCCAACCTGACCGTCCGGCTCGATACGCAGACGCTGAAGATCGACATCGAAGCCGGCCGCGCCGTCGGCGTGCAAGTCGCCGGCCCCTCGGGCCTGGAATCGCTGCGCGCCGAGCGCGAGGTCATCGTCTGCTGTGGCGCCATCGGTTCGCCGCGACTGTTGCAGCTCTCCGGCATTGGGCCGGCGGAAGCTCTGCGCAAAGCGGGCGTCGCCATCGTCCACGATCTCAACGGCGTCGGCGGCAATTTTCAGGACCACCTCGATCTCTACGCGATCTGCGAATGCACCGGCGATCACACTTACGATCGCGTCGCCCAGCCGCATCGCACCCTATGGGCGGGCTTGCAATATCTGTTGTTCAAGACCGGGCCGGTGACCTCGACGTTGTTTGAGACCGGCGGCTTCTGGTATGCGGACCCACAGGCGCGCTCGCCCGACATCCAGTTCCATCTCGGCCTCGGCTCCGGCATCGAGGCGGGCGTGGCGCAGATGAAGAACCCCGGCGTGACGCTCAATTCCGCCTTCCTGCGGCCGCGCTCGCGCGGCACGGTGCGGCTCGCCAGCGCCGACCCGAAGGCGGCGCCGCTCCTCGATCCCAATTATTGGGCTGACCCCTACGACCGCGCCTGCGCCCTCAAGGGCCTGCGGCTGGCGCGTGAGATTTTACGCCAACCGGCGCTGAAGCCGTTCATCCTCGCCGAACGCTTGCCCGGCGACGGGGCGAGCAGCGACGAGGATCTGGCCCAATACGCCTATCGCTCCGCCAAGACCGACCACCACCCCGTCGGCACCTGCGCGATGGGGAGCGGACCGGACGCGGTGACCACGCCGGACCTGCGGCTGCGCGGCATCGTGGGCCTGCGCGTCGTCGACGCCTCGGTGATGCCGTTCGTGCCGTCCAGCAACACCAATGCGCCGACGATCATGGTGGCGGAGAAAGCGGCCGACATGATCCTCGGCAGGCCGCCGCTGCCCGCCGCCGATCTCGGCCCGCGGCGTGACAAAGGCGCCGGCGCGTGAGACAGGAAGCCGGTCTTTCCTCAGGGGCGAGGAGCTGAACCTTGGCTGCATCGGATGCGCCGCACGTCGCCGTGGTCGGCGCCGGCATCACCGGCATCACCACCGCCTATAATCTGGTCAAGCGCGGCGCGAAGGTGACGATCTTCGATCGCCATCCCTACGCGGCGATGGAGACCTCGTTCGCCAATGGCGCCCAACTCTCCGTCTGCAACGCCGAGGTGTGGAACTCCTGGGCGACGGTCTGGAAGGGCGTCAAGTGGATGACGACGCCAGGCGCGCCGCTGCTCGTCAATCCGAAGCCGACCTGGCACAAGATCTCCTGGATGCTGTCGTTCATCGGCGCCATCCCGCGCTACGAGGAGAACACGGTGACGACCGTGCGCCTCGCCTTGGAGGCGCGGGCGCGGCTGGCCGAGATCGCCGCGGCCGAGAACATCGACTTCGACCGCGAGGACTGCGGCATCCTGCACTTCTACGAGAAGAAGCACGATTTCGAGGCGGCGGCCGAGGCCTCCAAGCTGCTCGCCAAGGGCGGCCTCGAACGCCGCGCGGTGACGCCGCAGGAGATGAAGACGCTGGAGCCGGCACTGAAGGGAACCTATTACGGCGGCTATTTCACGCCGAGCGATTCGACCGGCGACATCCATAAATTCACGCTTGGCCTCGCCCGCGCCTGCGAGCGGCTCGGCGTCGAGATGCGGCTCTCCGACGAGGTGCTGTCGGTGACGGCGAGCGAGAACGGCGTCACCGTCATCAGCCAGTCGACCGAGCCGAGCCTGGAAAAGATCGCGCCGCCGACCGAGGTGCATCTGTTCGACCGCATCGTCGTCTGCGGCGGCGTGATGTCGCGGGGGCTGGCGCGCATGCTCGGCGACCGCGTCAACATCTATCCCGTCAAGGGCTATTCCATCACCATCGCTTTGCCGGAGGCGAGCGAGCCGCTCGCCCCTTGGGTGAGCCTGCTCGACGAATCCTCCAAGATCGTCAGCGCCCGGCTCGGCCACAGCCGGCTGCGCATCGCCGGCACAGCGGAGTTCAACGGCTACAACCGCGACATCCGCGCCGAGCGCATCGACCCGCTCATCAACTGGTGCCGCGCGCATTTCCCCGGCATCAGCACGCGCCAGTCGGTGCCGTGGACGGGGCTTCGCCCGATGATGCCCAACATGCTGCCGCGCGTCGGGCGCGGCAACAACCCGCGCGTGTTCTACAACACCGGCCACGGCCATCTCGGCTGGACGCTCGCCGCCGCGACCGCCGACGCCATCGGCGCGCTGGTGATGGCGCGCGGCAACGTCGGCTGAGCCTCCGGGGGCGTCGTCTAGCGCCGACCTGACGGGAGGGCGCTAGCGTTGCGCCGCGGCGAGCGCGGCGTCGATCTCGGCCTTGGCGGCGGCGAAGGCGGCGAGCCTAGCCGGATCGGGCGGCGGTCGCGGGGCGGTCGGCGGCACGGGGATAGACGCGCCGGGGAACGCCGGCCGGCTCGCCGAGGCGAGGATGCGGCCCTGTACTTCTTTGCCCAGATGCGGCAGCGGATCGTTGGGCACGCCGTTGACGCGGTACTCGAAATGCAGATGCGGGCCAGTCGAGAGGCCGGAATTGCCGGAAAGCGCCACCACGTCGCCCTGCCTTTCTTTCTGCCCGACTTCGACGAGGATCTTTGACAGGTGGTTGTAAGTGGTCTCGAACCCCGCGTGTTTGAGCACGACGCGCTCGCCATAGCCGCGCGCCGGGCCGGCGCTCTCGACGACCCCGTCGGCGGCGGCGCGCACGAGGCTGCCGACGGCTGCGCCGAAATCGATGCCGGCGTGCAGCCGCGTGATGTGCAGGATCGGATGGAAGCGCATGCCGAACAGCGAGGTGATCCGCGCGCCGCGGATCGGCGGCAACAGCCCGCCGATGGCGGTGGCGCCGGTGTCTAGCGGCGGCTTCGCGTCGCCCGGCCGCTGGCGCTCCGGCGGCAGCGGCGCGCCGCTCTCGGCCGGCGCGGCCTCCTCTTTGAGGAAACAGCCGAAGCCGTCGTCGCTGAGTTCGAAGGCGTAGCAATCGGCCGTCGCCGGGCCGCTGAGCCCGGCATAGACGATGCGACTCGCCGCCTCGCCCTTGACGCGCGGGCTCGCCGTATAGAGCAGCCGCAACGTCTCGCCGCCGGAAAGCCCGGCGTTGAGATCGACGAGGCCGCCCAACAGATGCACGGCCTCGCGGATCACCGGCTCCGGGACGGCGCTGCGCAGGCCGGCGCTATAGACTCCATCGGCAAGCGTGAAATGCGCCCCGGCCGGCGGATGGTCGGCTTCGTCGAGCAGCCCCTGCGGAATCGTCGGCTGCGCGCCCTCGCCATAGAGGCCGTTTTCCGCCACGGCGACGGTCCCGACATATTCGCGGTCCTCGAATATGGCGAGTTGCATGACGCGATAGACGCCGGAGGCGTCGAGCGCTCCGACCGCCAGCGCCACCGCGCCGGCGGGCAGCGATTGCACATTGTAGAGCCGCTTCGACGCCGCCTCGGCCTCGGCGGCGCTCGTCTCCTCGTAACCGCTCTCGATCAGCAGTTGCGAGATTTTCTGCGGTGCGAGCGGCCTGAGGATCGCCTCTTTGAGTTGCGGGCGGCCGTTGTCGCCGCCGGCGACCGCTTCGAGCTGCTGGCTGTTGGCGCCGGTCAGCGGCGCGGCGACGGAGACCTGCGGCGTCAGGTCGCCGCCGTCGTCGTCATCGCCTTCGCCGGTGTTGGTGGCGAGCTCGGCGCTGAGCGCGCCGGCCTCCAGGCCGTTGCCGGTGAACTTGCCGAGATAGCCGCCCCCTGCCGGCGTCAGCGGCTCGCTGATATAGAAAGCATCGCTCGCCGATTTTGGCGCGTCCACCGTCAGCCGCGCCGGGACGGCGAGCGACAGCGGCTGCGGCGCTTTCAGCACGGCGCGGCGCACCAGCGCCGGATCGCCCGGCAGATCGATGATGGTCGAGATGTGCGCCGGCGTCGCGGGTTGCGGCGCCGGCGAGACCGGGATCGGCGGCAGCGACGTGTGCGGGGACGGGCGCCACAGACGCCAAGCCAGCCAACCGAACGCCAGCGCCAGCGCCAACGCGCCGGCCGCGACGGCGAGGCGGCGGTTCATCGCCCGCTCAAGGCGCACGACCGCCCGTTGCGGGTTGATGACCGCCGGTCGACGTCTCGCGCCCGCTCAGAAACGCCCCCGCTCCATCGCGCTCGCTCCCGATGCGTCTCAGACGCCGCGATAGTGAGGGCAAAATCGGCGCCGGTAAAGTGCTCGACAAATAATGCGGCGTCTGTAAACATCGCCGCGCTCTCCCGATTGCAACCGGGCGCCAAGCATTCCGTAAACCGGCAAAGAGCAGCCGCTCGCTCTGCCTTCGTTCCAGATCCCAGGGTGCGACATGAACGCCGTAATTCGCAGCATTGTCCTTTTCGCTGTTGTGGGCCACGTCGGGCTTTCCGTCGTCGACGCCTTCGCCAGCGAGGTTGCCTCCGGGGCGATCGACGCAAGGCCGACAGCGGATATCCCGCGCGCCGACCTCGGCCTGATGCAACTCGCGCAGTCGACGGGCGGCAACGGCGACGGCGGCGGCGCCGCCGCCGGCGCCTCCGGCGGCGGCCATGGCGGTACGCCCTTCACCAACCCCTATGGCGCGGGGGCGACGGCGGCGTCCGGCTCCTGCTCGACGGGATTGGTGCTCAGCGATCCCGACGCCTTCCGCAGTCCGCTCGCCGGGCTGGAGGCGATCAGCAAACAGACGCAGACCTACATTGAGCAATGCGCCTGCCAGACCCAGGGCTGCATCGCCGACGCGCTCGATGTCTACGCCAACGCCATCGCCAAAGTGACGCCGCGCCTGCCGCGCGCCGCTCGCCGCGCCTTGCGCGATCTGCCCGCCGCCGTCCACGCCGCCGCTCGCCGCGCGCGCACAGCCCCGACAGTGCGCGCGGCGGTCGCGGTGCTGCACGAAGCCGTCGCCACTGTCCACAAGACGATCGCGCTGATGCGCGCCGCCGACCCCGACGCCAAGCGTCTCGCCACCCGCGGCGGCGATCTCGTCGCCCGCACGCTCGACACCGCGGCGACGTCGCTGGAGCGCGCGGACACTTTGTGATCGCGCCGATCTCGTATTTGCGCCGGCGCTGGGCTAGCTTGCGCACATGAGGCTGGTGGCGAAACTCTGCGGCGCGCTGGCCGTCGCAGCGCTCGCATGGATCGCCGCGACTGCCGGCGCCCTTGCGCAAGGGGCGCGGGTCGCGTTGGTGATCGGCGAGGGCGCCTATCAATCCGCTCCGGCGCTCGCCAATCCCCCCAACGACGCCCACGACATCGCCCAGGCGCTGCGCACGCTCGGCTTCGACGTGATGTTGCGCGTCGATGTCGATCAGGCTGAAATGACCCGCGCCATCGCCGAATTCGGCGCCCGCGCCGAGCACGCCGACCTCGCGTTATTTTATTACGGCGGCCACGGGCTCCAGCTTCAGGAACACAATTACCTCGCCCCGATCGACACCGTGCTGCGCAGCGCCGCCGACATCGGCAAACACACGGTGGCGCTCGACAGCGTGATCTCGGCGATGGCCAAGAGCTCGGGACGGCGGCTCGTCTTCCTCGACGCCTGCCGCGAGAATCCGCTGAAGCGCGGCGACACGATTCCCGTTCCCGCCGGCCTGGCGCGCGTCGGCCAGGCCGCCGATTTCATGATCGCCTTCGCCACCCAGCCCGACGCCGTCGCCTTCGACGGAGCCGGGCGCAACAGTCCGTTCGCGCAAGCCTTGCTCGCGCATCTGACCACGGCCGGCGTCGACCTCTCCAACACCATGATCGCGGTGCGGCGCGACGTCATCGCGGCGACCGGCGGCGAACAGGTGCCGTGGGAGAATTCCTCGCTCACCAAACAGATCTATCTCGCCGGCGGGGGCGCGCCCGACGCCAGCCCCGAGGCGGCGCTGTGGCGGCTCGCGGCGCCGGGCCGCGACGCCGATCTCTTGCAAATCTATCTGCAACGCTACCCCGCGGGGCCGCACGCCGCCGATGTGCGCACGCTGCTGCGGACGGCGGCGACCGCCGCGCCGAAGCCGAGGGGCCGCTCGGCGGAGGAGGAAATCTGGCGCCTGGCGCTAAGCTCGCGCGAGCCGGCGCTGGTCGAGCTCTACCGTGTCCGTTTTCCCGAGGGCGCGCACGCCCGCGACGCCGACGACTTGGCCGAGAAGCTGGCGGAGGCGCAGTCGACGGCGAAAGACCCCGGCGTGCTCTGCGACCGGCTCGCCACCCACCCCAACGACGCCACCGCCAGCGCCCCGGGCGTCGATCTGGCGACGCTCAAGGTCAACGCGCCGACGGCGATCGACGCCTGCGAGAAGGCGCTGGCGGCGAGCCCGGGCTCCGCGCATTATGAGGCGCTGCTGGCGCGCGCGCATTTCGCCGCCGACCAGTTCGAGCAGGCGGTCAAGCTTTACCGCGCCGCCGCCGAGGCCGGCGACGCGCGCGCGCTGGTGAGCCTGGGCCGGCTAGAGGAGACCGGCGACCACGCGCCGAAGGACATCGCCGGCGCCTACCGGCTCTATGAGAAGGCCGCCGAGCGCGGCAGCCCCGACGGGGCGATCAATGTCGCGGTGGCGCTGACGGAGGGCAAGGTGATGCCGAAGGATCTGGCGCGCGCCTATGGGCTGCTGAAACGGGCGGCCGACGCGGGCTCGGCGATCGCCGCCTTCGATCTCGGAAAGTTCGCCGACGACGGCCTCGGCGGCAAGGCCGCCGACGCGCTTACGCTGTATCGCCGCGCCGCCGCGCTCGGCGAGCCCAACGGCTACCGCGCCGCCGCGGTGTTGCTCGACGAAGGCCGGCACACGCCGAAGAACCCGCAGGAGGCGGCCGCCGAACTGTTGCGCGCCGTCGCCGCCGATTCAGGCTTGGCGATCAACGAGCTGAGCGGGGCGACGCAGAGCTGGACGCCGGCGACGGTCGCCGCCGTGCAGAAGCGGCTGAAGACGGCCGGCTATTACGCCGGCGCGATCGATGGCCGCAGCGGCCCGGCGCTGGCGTCGGCGCTGAAGCGCTGGCGCCTGCTCGGCGATCCCCGCGGCCTTAGCGCTCACTCCGCCAGATGAGCCTCGACGCGGCGGTTGGCGGGGTCGAAGGGGTCCGGCACGCGCGGCTTGTCGGGGCCGAAGCCTTTGGGCGCCAGAGTCCTGCGATCAGCGCCTTTATTGGCGAGATAATTGACGACCGCCTCGGCGCGGCGCTCCGAGAGGTTCTTGTTGTAGACCTCGGTCCCGGTGGCGTCGGTGAAGCCGTCGATGGCGAGCTTCTCGCCCTTGAGGCCATCGCGCACCCGCGGGTCGCGCAGCGCCGCGGCGAACTGGTCGAGATTGGCCTTGGCGGCGGCGGTCAGGTGGTCGGAATCGAACTCGAAATTGACCAGCAGGTCGAATTTCTTCGGCTGCGCCTCGGCCTCCGCCGCCGGGTCCTGGAGATGCAGGCCGCGGGTGGCGCCCAATTTGTGCGCCTTCGATTGCAGCAGGAAATTGACGACTTTGTCGGTATTATAGGCGGGATCGGCGAAGGCCGGCATAGCCAGCGACAATGCGAGGCCCGCCGTCATCAGGAATGAAGCGCGCATGGTTACTCTCCCTACGCCGGCCTGGCGCTTTGGCGCCTGCTGGCTCGTTTTCATCCGTTTGTTGCGAAGCCTCGCCGGGATGGCGATTTCGCCTTCCGCCCAGGCGGGCGTTCGATGGGGTCTTACGGTCTGCATCTTATCTCAGGCCAAGGGCGAATTGAATTTCTTTCGCGCTATACTGGTGACGGCGACCGCCGGCTGAGGTTAGGCTCGCGGGGCGCCCCGCTGTAGGCGCGAAGAGATAAGAAGCGCGAGCAGGAAAGTGGCGCGGACATGACGTTCGACAAGACCGCCTTTCAGCCCAAGGGTCAGGGCAGCTTGCGGCCAGGCGTGCGCCTCAACGGCATTTTCGAGATCGAACAACTGATCGCCGAAGGCGGCATGGGCGAGGTCTACAAGGGCGTCGCGCTGGCCTCGGGCGACGCGGTGGCGATCAAGCTGGTGCGTCCGGAGATGGCGCTCGACCCCGATGTGATGGCGCTGTTCAAGCGCGAGGCGGCGATCCTGCACGATCTCCTGCACGACGCCATCGTGCGCTATTACGTGTTCTCGCTCGAACCGGAGTTGCAGCGCTATTATATTGCGATGGAGTTCGTCGACGGCGCCTCGTTGCAGAAGCGCCTGCACGACGGGCCGCTGTCGCCGGCGGAGGCGCGCATCCTGTTAAAGCGCATCGGCGGCGCGCTTCAGCAGGCGCACGAGCGCGGCGTCATCCATCGCGACATCTCCTCCGACAACATCATCCTGCCCGGCGGCGACGCGCGCAAAGCCAAGATCGTCGATTTCGGCATCGCCCGCGCCACGCGGCCGGGCGAGGGCACGATCCTGGGCGGCGGCTTCGCCGGCAAATATAAATATGTTTCGCCCGAGCAGCTTGGCCTGATGGGCGGCGAGGTGACGCCGAAATCGGACATTTACAGCTTCGGCCTCGTGCTCGCCGAGGCGCTGCGCGGCGAGCCGCTCGATATGGGCGGTTCGCAAGCCGAGGTGATCGAGAAACGCCGCGTCGTGCCCGACCTCTCCGGCGTCGATATTTCGCTGCGACCGCTGTTGACGGCGATGCTCGCGCCGGACCCGCGCGACCGCCCCGAGAGCATGGCCGAGATCGCCGGCTGGGGCGAGGGCGCGACCATGCTGCAAGCGGCGGCGCCGGCGCCCGCCCCCCCGCCCAAGCGCGGCGGCGCCGGCCTCGCCATCGCGGCGGCGGTTATTGTCGTCGCCGTCGGCGCCGGCGCGGCGGCCTATCTGTGGCGCGATCGCCTTGGCCTGACCGGTCCCGCCTCGGTGGCGACGCAAGCGACGCCCTCGGCTGCGCTGCCGCCGAGCGCCAGCCCGACGGCCGCGCGGACGACGCTCGCCACGACGCCGACGCCGACGAAGACCGAGGCCGCCGCGCAGGGGCCGGCGGTGACGGTGGCGGCGCTGCTGGAGCAGATGCCGCCGAAACCGGCGAGCAGCGTGCTCACGCTCGCCCCGGCGACGGTCGGCGCGGCTTATCGCGCCGAACTGCCGGCGTTCAACGATCCCACCGGTCAGGGCCTCGTCCTGCATGCCGCGCCGGCGCCGCCCGCCGGCCTGTCGTTCAAAGCGCTCGACGGCGGCCGCAGCGAGATCGCCGGCGCGCCGAAGGCGGCGGGCGACGCCGTTTTCGACGTCGTCGCGGTGACGCAGGCTGGCAAGTCGGCGCGCATGAAGGTCGTGCTGAGCGTGAATCCGCGCCCGCAAGCCGCGCCGCCTCGCCCGCAAGCCGCCCCGCCGCAGCCGGCGCAAGTTGCGCTGCGCCTGGAGCCGGCGGTGGCGGGGCGGGCCTATAGCGCCGGCCTGCCGCCGTTCCGCTCGCAGGAGTCGGTCACGCTGGCCGCAGGGCCGGGCCTGCCGCCGGGCCTGACGCTTAACGATCTCGGCAACGGCCTCAGCCAGCTTGCCGGGGCGCCGCGGACGTCGGGCGACTACGCCTTCGACGTCATCGCCAGGACCGCCGGCGGCGCGCAAGGGCGCATGAAGGTGCGCATCGCGGTCGCCGCGCCGCCACCGCCGACAGTCGCGCCGCCGCCGCCGTCTGCAACAGTCGCGCCGCCGCCGCCGTCGCCGACGGTCGCGCCGCCGCCGCCGTCTGCAACAGTCGCGCTGCTGCCGCCGTCGCCGACGGTCGCGCCGCCGTCGCCGTCTGCAACAGTCGCGCTGCCGCCGCCGTTGCCGACGGTCGCGCCGCCGCCGCCGTCTCCAACAGTCGCGTCGCTGCCGTCGTCGCCGACCGTCGCGCCGCTGCCGGCGTTGCCGCCGTTGCCCATTGCCGCGTCGCCGTCGCCGACAGTCACGCCGCCGCCGGCGTCGCCGACCGTAGCCCCCCCGCCACCGTCGCCGACCGTCGCGTCTGCGTCGCCGTCGCCGACTGTCGCTTCGCCCACGCCCGCGCCGGCGACCACCGTGGCGACGGCCGAGACGCCTGCGGTCACCGCCGCCGCGTTTCTGCGTGATTACCCGGCCGTGCGCTGCTTCGCCGCCCGCCTCAAGGACGGCGGCGCCGACCGAGGTGTCGTGGCCGTCATCGGCGACGAAACCGCCGCTTTCGAGCGCTTCGGCGCCGCCTTTAAGCAGACCGTGCGCACGGAGCCGGACCTGCGCGGCTTTCTCGTGCGGCCGAGTCAGTGCCCGGCGGTCGATTTCCTGGCGGCGGCGTCCTGGCCGGCCAAGGGCCTGCCGCGCGTGGTGCTCGACAGCCCCCTCGTCGGCGCCGGCCGGCCGCTCTCTGGCACGATCCTGGGACTCGGCGGACGGCCGCTGCTGCTGATGGTGATCGACGACGACGGCCACGCCTTCCGGCTGCGGGCGCAGGCTTCGCCGGGCGGCGAATCGGCGACCTTCTCCGCCAGTTTCACCGGCGATCCGTCTTCGATCGGCAAGCCGCAGATGGTCATCGCGATCGCCTCGGAGCAGCCGATCGACGCTAACGAGAAGATCGACGGCGCGCCCTCGGCGGCGCTGATGCCGAAGCTCGCGGCTGAGGCGCATGGCGCCGGGGCCGCCTTTGCGCTGTTCAAGTTCGTGCAGTGAACGGGCGAGCGAGAGCCGGCGCGCTGCTCGTAGGGTTTTCGCCAGAAGACCGTATTCCGTTCGCGCGAACTTTCCTTTCTCTATAAGAAGTTCGCGCGATCGTTTCCGAGTCCTTCACTCGGAAACCGTATTACTCTGTCGGGGTTAGCGCGTAGAGGCATGTCTCCATCAGCGCCTCGTCGCGCCCGGCCGGCGGTTTGACGGCGATCTCGCTCGTCGGCTTGCGCGAGATCATCGAGGACGGCACCGCCTCGATATTGGCGCCGATGCCGCGCCCGGCGCCGAGCAGGCGCTGGCGCAGCGCGTAGTCCGGCCCAAGGCTGCGCCGCGCGCCCTGGCTGGTCGCCAGCGCCGCCTTGACGCCGTCGAGGAACGGCGCCGCCGTGCGCGCCGTCGCCAGCACGATGTAATCCTCGGGGCCGTTCTTCGGCACCGGAATGTCGATCGCCGGCACGGTGGCGAGATCGCGGATGGCGCCGGGGCGGGTCTCGTCGAAGGCATAGAGCTTGGATTGCACGAGCCCGAAATGGCCGACGCGGAAGGTCGCCTTCGGGCCGACCGGCATGCGGTCGTGCGACGCCAGCGGCGCCATCGCCGCCTGCCCGTCCGGCGAGGGTAGCGAGGGATCGCTGACCCAGACCTGCCAGGAGCAGGCGCCCGCGCCAGTCGAGCCGATCTGTGGCGAGACAAAGGCGGCCGCCCCGTGCGCATCCGGCCGCGCTTCGGCGATGAGGCGCGCCGCGAGGTTGCGGTCGATGGGCGGCAGGCGCTCGACGATGGCGGCGATCTTGGCTTGCGCCTCGGCGTGGGTCGGGGCGACGACGGTCCAGCGCACCAGGCTCGCCCCGGCATAGGCGACCACGCGCTGCGCGAAGGCGGAGATCTCGGCGTCGCTGTCGAGCGGCGCAGGTGTGGCGTGGGCGGGCAGGCTCAGCGCGCTGAGCGCGGCGAGGGCGAGCAGGAGCCGCCGAAGGCAGCGATCAGGCAGCGCAGGCATGGGAATCATTGGTGACCCGAAACTGATAGGCGATTTCGGCGCCGAGACGGTCGGCGAGGAAGGTGGTGGTGGCCGCCAGCGCCGAGGCTCCGCTGAGGCCCTTCAAGGTCGCCCGCAGCGCGGCTTCGACGCCGCTGATAGCCAGATGCGGGTCGCGCGTCGCCAGCACGAACAGCCGCACCTCGTCCTCGACCGGCTCGATCGGAATGGCGGCGACGAGATCGTTGGGGTTCTGGTTCTGACCCGATTGCAGCGAACGGAAATGCGCGGCGTCGAGGATGACGGGATCGGCGTTGCGCGACACGGAGGCAATGAACAGCCGCATCGGCCGCACGCGGCTGGCGAACGGCAGGCCGTCCTCGGCGCGCACTTTCAAAACCAAAGTCTCGCCGCCGACGACGAGCGGCTCGCGCTGCGCATCGAAACACGGGCCGAGCAGCACCAGCTTGTCGGACTTGGCGTCGTAGCGCGCGCGCTGCGGCGTCGCCTCGTCGACGCTGGCCGCCCCGCCTGCGGCCGGCGGCTCGAAGGCGAGCCGGATCGGCGCATGGGCGAGCGCGCTCCAGCCGCCCAAGGCGAGTGCGACGACGCCGGCGGCGGCGGCCGCAACGGCCGCGCGCGCCGGCGTCACCCGCTCCGGGATGGTGAACGGCCCGAGCGGCGCCTCAAGCGCGTCGAGCGTAGCGGCGAAAACGATCTCCAGCCGAATGTCCGATTGCTCGGCCTCCTCCGCCAGCCGCGCCAGCATCGGCTGCTCGGCTTCGGCGAGCGGGCGGCCGTCGTCGGCCTGCGCCGGCAGCGCCACGACGACGCGCTGGCCTTCGAGCGCCGGGCCGTGCTGGGAAAGATAATCGCCGATCAGCGCCAGCTTGCCGCGCACGCCCGAGACCGGCCCGACGCCGGCCCCGGCGCGGCCGGGCAGGATTTCGCCGCTGGCGAAGACCAGACCGGGATCGCGGCCGAAGGCCTGGCACAAAGCGGCGATCGTCAAGCCGAGGCCGGCCGAGCGGGCGTTGCCATCGCTGAGGCGGCCAAGTTGCAGATCGGAGATGCGCAAGCTCCACGGGGTAAGCCGCGCGTTGCGCGGGCTGAGCCAGAGCCGGCGCCGGCGCGCCTCAAGGAAGCTGGTGACCGCTTCGCGCGCGCTCTGCCCGACGCCGTAGAGGCCGAAGTCGAACAATTCGGCAATTTGCGGCACGAGATGGGCGGGGTGCTCTTCCGGGGCGCTGTCGCCGGCGATGGCCTCGAACAGATGCGCCGCCTCGCCGCGGGAATCGACGAGCGGCACGAATACGCGCGCCGTCATGGCTCCAACAGCTCGACCTCTAAGCCGGCGAGTTCGGCGTCGTCGACCTCATGCGCCGAGAGCGTCAGCCGCAGCGCGCCGAAACGGTCGAACATGCCCTCCGCGACGAAGGTCTCGCCAGCACTTACGCGCGCCTGGCGGCCCGCGTAAGTGACGACGCCCGCCGCGCCCTGGGCCTGGAGGACGAGTGCGCCGGAGCCGTCGGCGGCGCGCAGACGCTTGGCCGACAGCAGGCTGTCGGCGCTGAGCAGCCCCTGCTCGGGAAAGCGCCACGCGCCGGTCTTGGCGGCGAGGGCCTGGAAGCTGGAGGCCGGGGCGGCGGCGGAGCGGCCACGCCGCAGGGCCTCGCGCGCCACCGCGACGCCGGTCGCCACGCGCAGCGTGCGCAGGAAGCGGGCGGCCTGTCTCGGCTCGAACTGGGTGTCCACGGCGATCTCCTTCAAACTGGGTTGCGCTTTTGCGCGAAGTTCGGTCTCGCTTGGCCTTACGGTCTGCCGGCGGCCTCGACGACGAAACGCGCTATGCGCTGCGACAACTCGTCGACATAAGCCGCGAGGTCGCCGCCGAATTCGGTCTTCAGACGTCGCCTCAGCGCCAGATTGTCGCCCATCGCCGACATCAGTTCGCGGCCCGCGACGATAGCCTTGAGGAGATCGCCCTCGGCGGCGCTGAGGACGTCGGCGGCGACGGCGGCGGCGAGATAGGGCGTCGCCTCCTCGGCGTCCATCAGCGGCGCGTCGGTCTCGGTTTCGAGCGCTTCGAGCGGGCTCGACTCATGTTCGTCGTAGGAGATGAGATAAGTCTGGTCGAGCCCGGCCAGACGCGCCAGCAGCGCCGCACCGATCGGCTCGGCGGCGAATTCGAGCGCCGTCTTGAAGCCCGGCACCGGCGCTTTGGCGAATGCCGCCTCCAGTTCCTCCGGACGCGCGCGGCGGCCGAATTCGCCCCGCATCGTCTCCTTCAGCGCCTTGAGGAAGGCATTGGCGGCTTTCAGCGTATTGACGCCGACCGCGTCGTCGCCGCTCAGCCATTCCTTGGGACAGAGCCCGAGCCTCAGCACCTCGGCATAGGGGCGGTTGACCGCGTCGAGGCACTTGAGGATGCGGTTGGAAAGCTCGAACAGCTTCGCCTGCGGCTTGAAACGGCGGATGCGGCCGCCGGAGCCGGTCAGCGCGCTCCAGGTTGTGCGCTCGCCCGTGGCGGCGGTCGCGGCGCGCAGGCCGTGGGCGGCCATCAGTTCGGCGAGATGGTCGGCGGTGGTCGGCTCGCCGCGCCGGGCCGAGATCGGGCGTCGCAACACGGCGTCGAAATAGAAATCGGCGGCGTCCTCGGCGTCGTTGGGCGGCGGGTAGGACCACAGGCCGACGAGCCCCTCGACATAGCGCGGGCTTGAGGCCAGCGTGCGCCGCACCTTCTCATAAAGCGCATAGGCCTTCACCTCGGCGAAATCCTGGAGCGGGTCGAGCGTATCGGCCGCGTTGACGAGATTGGCGAGGTGGCCAGCGAAATAGGCGACGATGTTGCGCCCACCCGAGCTTTTGGAGGCTGAGCTCATTGTTGGCGTTCCTGATCCCGGCGCAGCGCCGAAGGCCGCGGCGCAGGCGAAGTTGCGGCCGAAACCGTCGAATCGCAAGCCTCCAGAGGCCGAGCGTCCCGTAAAGGCGGCTGTCGAGACGGCCGCCAGCTATTTTGGCGCGAAGGCGTTCGCAAAAGTGGTTGCCCCGGCGAAATGAAGACCTATGCTGACGCGAAAAACTTAGCGGTCGGCGAGCAGGAGGACAAGCGATGGCGAAGAACAGCAACTCCGGTCAGAAATTCATTACCCGAAATCGTAAGCCCAGAGTCCACATCACCTACGAAGACCCCTACGATTCCGAGGAGAAGATCGAACTTCCGTTTGTCATGGGGGTGATGGCCGACCTTTCCGGCAACGCCTCGCCGGTCGAGAAGCCGGAGATCGAGAACCGTAAGTTTCTCGACACCGATATGGATAATTTCGACGCGCGCATGGCGGCCATCGAGCCGGCGCTGGCCTTCAAGGTCGCCAATAAACTCGGCGGCGACGCGGCCACCCGGCTCTCAGTCAACCTTAATTTCAAGAAGATGGAGGATTTCGAGCCGGTGGCGATCGTTCGCCAGGTGCCGCCGCTGGCCAAGCTGCTGGAGGCGCGCGAGCAGCTCAGCAACCTCATGCGTTACATGGACGGCAAGGCGGCCGCCGAGGACACGCTGAAGAAGCTGCTCGCCGATCCGCAACTGATGAACACCCTCAAGCAGCGACTCGACGAGCGTCCCGCCACCGAAGAAACGCCGGAATAAGGAACTTCCCCCATGGCCACTCCCCAGCAGGAAGCCGCGGCCGCGCAGGCGTCCCAGGCGCTCGCCGAAGCCGATGACATCTCCTCCATTCTCAAGCAAAGTTTCAAGCCGCGCAGCGAGCAGGCGGCGACCGAAGTCGAAAACGCCGTGCAGACGCTCGTCACCCAGGCGCTCGCCGATTCCAGCCTCGTCAAAGAGGACGTAATCAGCACCATCGAAGAGATGATCGCGCGCATCGACGAGAAGCTTACAGTGCAGATGAACGAGGTGCTGCACGCCAAGGAGTTCCAGCAGCTCGAAAGCGCCTGGCGCGGGTTGCATTATCTCGTCTTCAACTCCGAGACCGACGCCTCGCTCAAGATCAAGGTGATGAACGTCGGCAAGACTGAGCTATACCGGCATTTTAAGCTGTTCCCCGGCGCGCGCTGGGACCAGAGCCCGGTGTTCAAGGCGATCTACGAGCAGGAATTCGGCACCCTCGGCGGCGAGCCTTATGGCGCGCTGATCGCCGATTATCACTTCAGCCATTCGCCGGCCGACATTTCGGTGATGCGCGATCTCTCCAAGATCGCCTCGGCCTCGCTGGCCCCGCTCATCACCGGCGCCGACCCCAACCTGCTCGGCATGGACTCGTGGCGCGAACTGATGAACCCGCGCGACATCGGCAAGCTGATGGACACGCCCGACTACGCTGCCTGGAAGGGCCTACGCGACGCCGTCGATTCGCGCTATCTGGCGCTGTGCATGCCGCGGGTGCTGGCGCGCCTGCCCTATGGCGCGAAGTCCGAGCCTGTGCATGAGTTCGCCTTCGAGGAGGACACCGACGGGCACGACGGCTCGAAATACGGCTGGATGAACGCCGCCTATGCGATGGCGACCAACATCAACCGCGCCTTCAAGGAATATGGCTGGACGGTGCGCATCCGCGGCGTGCAGTCGGGCGGCGAGGTCATCAACCTGCCGACCTACACCTTCCCGACCGACGACGGCGGCGTCGACCTCAAATGCCCGACCGAGATCGCCATCACCGATCGGCGCGAGGCCGAGCTTTCCAAGGCCGGCTTTATCTCGATCTGCCACCGCAAGAACACCGACAAGGCGGCCTTCATCGGCGCGCAATCGGTCTACAAGCCGCGCGCCTACATCGACAAAGAAGCGACGGCGTCGGACAACCTGTCGGCGCGCATTCCCTACATGTTCGCGGTGTCGCGTTTCGCCCATTATCTGAAGGTGATGGTGCGCGACAAGATCGGCTCGACGAAAGAAAAAGAGCAGCTTGAGAAGTGGCTCAACGAGTGGATCACGCTCTATGTCGACGGCGACCCCAAGAACTCCAGCGAGGAAACCAAGGCGCGTCTGCCGCTGGCGGGGGCCAAGGTGACGGTGACGGAGAACGAGGAGAACCCCGGCTATTATTCCGCGGCCGTGCATCTGCGCCCGCATTTCCAGCTTGAGGGCATGGACATCGGCATGAGCCTGGTCTCCAACATCCGGCTGGAGAAAAAGTAATTAGCATTGCGAAAACAAGCGGTCCACGAGGCTTTCGCGGACCGTAAACATCCATCGACGGGCGAGGTCGCCCGGACAGGGCGCACCCGAGAGCTCTGACAGCAAAATCCCCACGGAGATTTGAAATGGCCCAGGAAGACTATTTCCTCAAAATCGACGGCGTGAAGGGCGAGTCCCAGGACGACAAGCATAAAGACGAGATCCACGTCAGCTCCTTCAGCTTCGGCGTCACCAACGCCGGCACCGGCGGCTCCAACCTTGGTTCGGGCGGCGGCCGCTCCAACGTGCAGGACATGCACTTCACCAAAGTCGTCGATGCTTCGTCGCCCAATCTGTTCATCGCCTGCGCCACCGGCAAGCACTTTCCCAACGCCAACGTGACGGTGCGCCGCGCCGGCGAGAAGCCGCAGGAATACCTGACCTACAAGCTGACCGAGGTCTATGTTTCCTCGATCACCACCAGCGGTCACGAGGGCGGCGGCCTCGCGCAGGAGAGCGTGTCGCTCAACTTTTCCAAGGTCGAGGTGAAGTATACGCCGCAAAACGCCGACGGTTCGCCGGGGGCGGTCAACACCAAGACCTACGACGTCAAGGCCAACAAGTCGTCGTGAGGCAGGCACGAGCCCAGCGCGGCGGCAACGCCGCACTGTTTGTATTTCCTTAAGGCTTGGTTGCAGGCGGAGGCGATGGCTGTCAAAACCAAAGAACGCCTGGCGCCGCCGCTGATGTTCGCCTTTCGCACGGCGCACGAGAAGCGCGACGCGAAAAAGGCGCTGGACCTGCGAGACGCGGCGGGCGAGCGCATCATCGCGCCGCGCCGCGCCCCGAGCCGCGCCCCGATCTCCGAATCGGGCCTGCGGCGCGAGGTCAATTCCGATCTCGTCGACCTGCTCAACACGACCAATCTCGACGCCGCGATCGGTCTGGAGGATGCGCCGGAAGTGGCGCGCTCCGTGCTCAATTTCGGCTTTCCCGATCTCACCACGCGCACTATCGACGAGCACCGCCTGGTCGAGCTGTCGCGCGAGATCGAGCGCGCGCTGACCACCTTCGAGCCGCGGCTTTCGGCCGACACTCTGAAGGTCGGCCGCGAGCCATTCATCGATGTCGAGGCGCTGCGCATAAAATTCTTCATTAAGGCCGATCTGCGCGCCGAGCCGATGGATGTGCCGGTCGAGTTCGTCGCCGAGGTGGAACTGGATTCCGGCAAGATCAAAGTCGATCGGCTCTAGGGCGATGAACCGCGAGTTCCTAGATTTCTACAATCGCGAGCTTGGCGTCCTGCGCGAGCAGGCGGCGGAGTTCGCGGCGGAATATCCGGGCGTCGCCGAGCGGCTGGGCGGCCTCGTCGCCGATCGCATGGACCCGATGATCGCCGGCTTGCTGGAAGGCTCGGCGTTCCTGGCGGCGCGCGTGCAACTCAAGCTGAAGCATGAGTTCGCCGATTTCACCACCAATCTCATCGACCAACTGACGCCGCAATATCTGGCCCCGACGCCGTCCTTTCTGTTGACGGAACTGTCGCCGAAATTCGGCGACCCGGCGCTGCGCGAGGGCCGAACGATCCCGCGCGGGGCCTATTTCGAGGCGACCTATCGCGAGCTTGAGCGCAATGTCGCCTGCCGCTTCCGCCTCGCAGCGTCCGCAACTTTGTGGCCGTTCGATCTCACCAGGGCCGAATATCTGACCAGCCCGGCGCCGTTGCAGGCTTTATTGCCGGCGAGCGGCGTCGAGGCGGCGGCGGGTTTGCGGCTGCAATTCACGGTCCGGGCCGCCGCGCGGCGTGAGGACGAGCCCAGCGACGAAGAAGCGACGAAAAAGCCGGAGCTGTGGGCGAGCCGCTGCAAGGTGCGCAGCCTGCGCTTGCATTTGCTCGGGCCGGAAGCGGACGCCATCGCGCTCTATGAGCAGATGTTCGCGCGGCTGCGCGGCGTCTATTTCCGCCGCCTCGATTCGTTCGGCGATCCGGTGGCGATCCGCGGCGGCCCGGAAATGCTGACCCAGATCGGCTTTGCCGAGACCGAGGCGCTGATCCCCAACGATCTCCGGCTGTTTCGCGGCTTCGATATCTTACGCGAATATCTCGCCTTCCCGCGCAAATTCCTCGGCTTCGATCTCGGCGGGCTCGACAAGATCATGCCGAGGCTCGACGCCAAAACTTTCGACGTCATCTTCGCTTTCGACGAGGTCAATCCGCGCCTCGCGGCCTCCGTGCGGCCGGAGGCGTTTTCGCTCTATGCGGCGCCGGCGGTCAATCTGTTCGAGAAGACGCTCGACCGCATCCCGGTCGCCGACAACGCCCACGAACATCTCGTCGTCGCCGACCGCAGTCATCCCCTCGATTATGAGGTCAACCGCCTCCTCAACGTGTTCGCTCATATTCCCGGCGTGCCGGAGAAGACGCCGGTCGCGCCGCTCTATTCCGCCGCAGCGGGCCTCAGCCGCAGCGGCCTCAGCTACACCGTGCGTCGCCTGCCGCGCCGCCGCACGGCGCACGAGGCGCGCTTCGGCCGCAAATCCGACTATACCGGCACGGAGATGTTTCTGTCGCTCGGCCAACGCGCCGACGACGCGCAGCGGGTGACGGAACTCAGTCTGCGCGCGCTATGCACCAACCGCCATCTCGCCGACCGGCTGCCGGTCGGCCAGGGCGGCGCCGACTTCCGCCTGCTCGACGATGTAACGCTGGAGATGCGGTGCCTTTTCGGCCCGACGCGGCCGCGCGAGCCGCCGATGACGGCGATGGCCGGCAGGATCGAAGCCGCCTCGACCGGCGAGATCGCCTGGCGGCTCATCAACATGCTGAGCCTCAACCATCTGGGCCTGGTCGATCGCGGACCGGAGCAAGGCGCGGTGGCGCTGCGCGAGACATTGCTGCTGTTCGCCGATCTCTCGGACGGCGCGACGGAGCGGCGCATCCGCGGCGTGAGAAGCCTGCAAGCCAAGCCGATCGTGCGCCGCATCCGCACCCCGCAAGGCGCGGCGGCGGCGCGCGGGTTGGAGCTTACGGTGCTGATCGACGACAAGGCGTTCGAGGGCTCCGGCGCGTTTCTCATCGGCGCGGCGCTCGACCGCTTCTTCGCCGAATATGTCGCGATCAACCATTTCACGCAGACGGTGGTGCGCACCAGCGAGCGCGGCGAGATCATGCGCTGGCCGCCGCGGCTCGGCCTGCGAGGCGCGCTGTGAGCTTTTTCGATCAACTCGCCGCCGAGCCCTGGCGTTTCGATTGGCTCGCCGTCATGCGGCGGCTCGAACGCGAGCACGCCGACAAGCCGCGCATCGGCGACAGCGCCGCGCGCGCGCAGGATTTCGTCTCGCTGTCGCAGAACCCGTATCTCGAATTCCCGGATTCGACGATCGAGGCGGCGGCGCGCGACGACAATGGCCGTATGCGCGTCGTCTCGCGCTTCCTCGGCATGTTCGGGCCGCAGGGCGCGCTGCCGCTGACCACGACCGACGAGGCCTACGTCTGGCTGCGCGAGCGCGACGACGCGTTCCCGCGTTTCGTCGACATCTTTCAGAGCCGCTTCCTGGCGCTGTTCTTCCGCGCCTGGGCGGACGCGCGGCCGATCGCGCAGCACGACCGGCCGGCCGAGGATCGCTTCCGAGATTACGTCGGCTCCGTCATCGGCCTCGGCGCCGCCTGGTTCAAGGATCGCGACAGCGTCCACGATTTCGTCAAGCTCGAATACGCCGGGCTGCTCGCGCCGCGCGTCAAAAGCGTGTCGCGGCTGCGCTTCTTTCTCACCGGGCTCGTAGGCTCGCGCGTCGAGATCGAGGAGTTCGTCGGCGTCTGGTTGACGCTCGACGAGAGCGAACGCACGCGGCTCGGCGCGGCGCGCTCGGGGCTGGGGACGGATTGCATGTTGGGGGCTTCGACGTTCAGCGTCAGCGACAAGTTCCGCATCCGCGTCTACGCCCGCGATTTCGCCCAGTACGAGCAGTTCCTGCCGGGCGCGCCGTTGGCTGACCAGATCGCTGACGCGGTGTTCGCCTATGTCGGCGACGAATACGATTGGGATTTGGAACTCGCCATTCCGGCCGGCGAGATCAAGGCCGCCCGCATCGGACTGGGCGCGCGGCTCGGCTGGACGGGTTGGATGGCGCCCAACTGGTCGAATACCGACCAGACCTGGCGCGCCGACGCAAGGTTTCATTTGATTAGCCGCCGCGGCGCCAGGGCCACGGCGAACGCCTGAATCAGGAGGCAGACATGGGCGCGGACATTAGCGTCGAATCGGTCGCCGGCAAGCTCAACCGGATCGGCTACGAGGCGTTTCTTCAGGCCGTGCGGCAGGCCAAAAGCGCCGGCAACCGCAATGTCGAACTCGCGCACTGGTTGCTGCATCTGTTGCAGAAGGACCGCGCCGACCTCGCCATCACCGCCGATCATTTCAAGCTCGATCGCGCCCGCATGCTGGCCGACACAACGCGCGTGGTCGCCGGCCTGAAAAAGAATGAGACCGAGATGCCGGGCATCTCGACGCAGGTCGCCGACGCGCTCGATCGCGGCTGGCACTACGCGACGCTGCTGTTCGGCGAGACGCAGATCCGCTCCGGCCATGTGCTGGTGGCGGCGCTGAAATCGCTGGAGCTTAGGCGCGCGCTCATCAATATCTCGCCCGAATTCGCCAAGATTCCGGTCGACGAACTCGCCGTCGCGCATCTCGCCATCTGGAGGGAGTCCGAGGAGGGCAACTTACGCCCGATGGACGGCTCCGGGGTCGCGGCGGCGGAGACGGCGGCGGGCGAGGCGGCGTTGGGGCCGCGCGGCACGACCGCGCTCGACCGTTTCTCGACCGATCTCACCGCCAAGGCCAAAGAGGGCGGCATGGACCCGATCCTGGGCCGCGACGATGAAATCCGCCAGATCGTCGATGTGCTGATGCGCCGGCGGCAGAACAACCCGATCCTCACCGGCGAGGCCGGCGTCGGCAAGACCGCCGTGGTCGAGGGGTTCGCGCAGCGCATCGCGTCGGGCGACGTGCCGCCGCCGTTGCGCGGTGTGCGGGTCTGCGTGCTCGATGTCGGGCTCATGCAGGCTGGCGCGTCGATGAAAGGCGAGTTCGAACAGCGCTTGCGCTCGGTGATCGACGAGGCGCAATCCTCGCCGACGCCGGTGATCCTGTTCATCGACGAGGCGCATACGCTGATCGGCGCCGGCGGCCAGGCCGGCACGGGCGACGCCGCCAATCTGTTGAAGCCGGCGCTGGCGCGCGGCACGCTGCGCACCATCGCGGCCACCACCTGGTCGGAATACCGGCAATATTTCGAGAAAGACCCGGCGCTGGCCCGCAGATTCCAGGCCATCCATGTCGGCGAGCCCGATGTCGCCACCGCCGTCGTCATGCTGCGCGGGTTGGTTGGGCCGATGGAGAAGCATCACAAGGTGCGCATCTCCGACGAGGCGATCGTCGCCGCGGTCAATTTCTCGCAGCGCTATATCCCGGCGCGGCAATTGCCCGACAAGGCGGTCAGCCTGCTCGATACGGCCTGCGCCCGCGTCGCCATCTCGCAGACCGCCAAGCCGGCCGCGGTAGAGGATTGCGAAGTCGCCATCGCCGCGCTGGAGAGCGAGCGCCAGGCTTTGTTGAAGGACTCCGATCTCAGCGAGGCGCAGGCGCCTGTCATCGCCGAGCTTCAGGAAAAGCTCGTCAAACAGAAGGAGCGCGCCGCCAAGCTCGATGAGGATTGGGGGCGCGAGAAGGCGCTCGTCAAGGAAATTCTCGACCTGCGCGAGACGATCGCCGAGACGAGAGGCGAGATCGACATCGAGGCTGACCGCGCCGTGCTGCGCCAGAAGGCCGCGACGCTCAGCGCCATCAACCCGGAATCGCGCATGATCTATCCGCATGTCGACGAGCAGGCGGTGGCGGCGGTGGTTTCCGATTGGACTGGCATCCCGGTTGGCCGCATGATGGCCGACGAGGTCGAAACGGTGCTCAACCTCGCCGACATCCTCACCCGGCGCATTGTCGGGCAGAGCCACGGGCTGGAAATGATCGCCCGGCGCATCGAGACCAGCCGCGCCCGGCTCGACAATCCCGGCAAGCCGATCGGCGTCTTCCTGCTCTGCGGGCCGTCGGGCGTCGGCAAGACCGAGACAGCGCTGGCGCTGGCGGAATCGCTCTATGGCGGCGAGCAGAACATCATCACCATCAACATGTCGGAGTTCCAGGAGGCCCATACCGTCGCCACGCTGAAGGGCGCGCCGCCCGGCTATGTCGGCTATGGCGAGGGCGGGCGGCTCACCGAGGCGGTGCGCCGGCGCCCCTACAGCGTCGTGCTGCTCGACGAGATCGAGAAGGCGCATCCCGACGTGCATGAGATATTCTTCCAGGTGTTCGACAAGGGCGTGATGGAGGATGGCTCGGGGCGGCGCATCGATTTCCGCAACACGCTGATCCTGCTGACCTCCAATGTCGGCACCGAAATGATTATGGATGCGGCGAAACGTCCCTCGCCGCCAGATGCGGGGACGCTTGCCGTCGCCCTGAAACCGGCGCTGTTGGAAGTGTTCCCGCCGGCGCTGCTTGGCCGCGTGGTGACGATCCCCTATTATCCGCTGTCGGCGGCGATGCTGGCCGGCATCGTGCGGCTGCAATTGAAGCGCGTCGGCCAGCGCATCGCCGACAATCACAAGGCGACGTTCGAGACCGACGAGGCGGCTGTCGATCTCATCGTCTCGATGTGCAACGATCCTGATTCGGGCGGGCGCGTCATCGACAACATCATCACCAACACCATCCTGCCGGCGCTGTCGCGCGAGATTCTCAAGCGCGCCCTGGCGCGTGAGCCGATCCAGGCGGCGAAGGTGTTCGCCCGCGACGGCGCCTTCGCCTATGAGGTGAACTGAGCGCATGGCGCGACGGCTCATCCCGGCGGCGCTGGCCGCCGTCGTCTGGGCGCTGCCGGCTCAGGCGAGCCTGCGCGTCTGCAACAACACGCACATGCTCGTCAATTTCGCCATCGGCTACAATGCCGGGGAGCGTTTCGCCACCGAGGGCTGGTGGACGATGACGCCAGGCTCCTGCTCGACGCCGTGGCGCGGCGCCTTGCCTGGCCGCTACGTCTATCTCTACGCCACCGACATCGACGACGTCGACGTACTGGCAGGCAAGGTGTCGATGTGCGTCAACCGCACGAAGTTCAAGATCTATGGCGTCAACGATTGCTGGCGGCGCGGCCTGCTGGCGGTCAACTTCGTCGAGATCGACGCCGGCGGCTCCGCCGATTGGACGACATTCCTCAACGACGCGCGCAAGTGACGCTTCAATTGCCGTTCTTCATCGATTCCAGTTCGTCGGCGGCGAACACCTCGCCAAGCAAGCTGAGGAAATCGCGCGTCGCCAGCGAACGCGCGCGATCGAGCAGATAGGGCGCGGGGTTCGACGGCTCGACGCTGCGCAGATGCGCAGCGACTTGTTCGATCAACGCGAAAGCGTGCGCCCGCGATTCCGCCGGCGCCGCCGCGCCGGGCGAGAAATCCGGCGCCGGGGCGTCCTGGAGGGCGCTGACCGGGATGGAGAAGGCGTCGCTGGGGCCGACG
>DATNDU010000165.1:0-31514 GCA_035606915.1 Roseiarcus sp.
AGCGGCGCCCCGTAGACCTCGCCGAGCGTCTTGCGCCCGGCCCTGATCTTGTCGCGTAGCTTGGCCAGCGCGTCGTCCTCGATCTGCCAGGAGTCGGCCGACAGCCGCGCCCTCGGCATTTTGCGCGCCGCCTCGCGAAAAGCGCGGCCCAAATCCGCCGGCGGCTCGCCCTCGACGACGAGATAATCGATCTCGCCGGGCGCCGGCGCGCCCTTGCGCATCGAAACCACCGCCGGATAGGTGGTCACGCCGCTGAAAATCTGCGCGTCGCCGAAATCGACGATGGTCTCGATGGACGCCCGTTCGGTCAGCAACCGCCGCAACGGCTCGCCCGAGCCGGTGCGAAAGAAGGTCGAAGACGAGATGAAGCCGAGCCGGCCGCCCTCGCGCAGCAGCGCCAACCCGCGTTCGTAGAAATAGGCGTAGAGGTCGGCGCGGTCGCTCGCCACCGCGTAATGCTCGGCCAGATACGGCTTGACCGCCTTGATAAGCTCCATCCGCACATAGGGCGGATTGCCGAGCACGATATCGAAGCCGCCGCGCGCGAATACCTCCGGAAAGGCCGCGCGCGCGGCGAACGGGCGCAACGTATAGGCGCCATCCTCGACGAGGCTGTCGCCGACGCGGATCGTCGCCTCCAGGCTCGCCAGCCGATGCTCGCGCCGCGCTGTCTTCAACCAGAGGGAAAGCCGCGTGATCTCGACCGATTCCGGGTTGAGATCGACGCCAAAGAGGTTGCGGCTCAAAATCTCGTCGGCGACGTCGAAATCGACCGGCGCGCCCAGCCCCGCAAGCGCTTTCGCCGCGCGCGCGTACTCGAAATAGAGCGCATCAAAAGCGGCGACCAGGAAAGCGCCGGAGCCGCAGGCGGGATCGACGACGGTGAGCGCGCGCAAGGCGCCGAGGTAATCGCGCCAGAAGGCGGTCTCGGTCGCCGCCGGCGCGCCCTCGGCGAAGCCGTGCCGCGTCCGCGCCGCTTCGAACGCCTCGCCAAGCGTGACGCCGATGGTCTTCTCGACCAGAAAGCGCGTCACCATGTCCGGCGTGTAGACGACGCCCTCGCGCTTGCGTTTGGAGACGGCCGGGTCCGGTTCGCCCTTGGCGCGCGCCTTCAGCCGCTCGATGTCGGTGACGGACTGCTCGAAGATGTGGCCGAGCAGCGTCACCGGCACTTCGCTGTTGTAATCCCACTGCCCGAGCGCTGCGACTTCGCCCGCCAGCGCATCCGGCAGCGTGACGCGATCGACCACCGCATCGTCGGCGAACAGCCCGCCATTGTAAGGCCACACGTTGGGCAGCCGGGGGTCGCCGCGATCGACGGCGCGAAACACTGTCGCGAAGTTGTTCCAGATGGGAACCGGCGAGAATTCGTTTTGCGCCTCGATGGCGCGCTCCAGCAGGCGGCTGGGCAGCAGATCGGTGCGCTGCGCGAAGGCGATGAACAGGATGCGGTCGAGAATCTTCTGCGCCGGCTCGATGGCGGCGAGCGGGGTCAGGCGCGGCCCGTCCGCGCCATTGACGAGATAATCGATCAGCATGTCGCGCAGCGCGCTGTATTGCGCGTAAAGCTCCTCGGTGACGTCCTTGTAGGCGCTGTCGGTTTCGCGCAGCAGTCCGTCGAGCGCCCCATCGAGCAGGCGGTCGGCGCCGAGCAGCAGCAGCAGCCGCGCGTGCTCCTCCGCTTCGTCGAGCCGGGTGAGATCGAAGGCTTCGTAAGCATCGCGCCCGCGCCCGAAGCCGTAGAGGCGGATTTCCAGGCAGTTGGAGACCAGCACCCAGCGGGCGCCCTTGATGTCGGCGGCGTAGTCCCACGCCTGCTGCACGGGGCTGCGACCGCGGCCGGGCATCGGCGCGTCGAGATCGTGCGTCTTCGGCCCCTTGAGTTCGAACGGGGCGAGGATTTCATTCAAAGCCGCCGTTTCGTCGAAGCGCCCGAGCGCCACATCGACCGCGCCGCGCGCCACCTGGCGCTCCTCGGCGAGCGAATAGCCGCGCTCCGGGTCGATGCCGCGATAGCCGAGCAGGCCGATGAGTACATCGTGGACGAACGTCGAGCGCACCGCCTGTTCGGACCGTTTGGCGAAGCCAGCGCGCGCCTTGCGCGCATAGTCGCGGGCGATTTCGGCTTGCGCCGGCGTCGGCGCGAAGGCGAGCCGGCCCCTGGCCGCCGCGACCACCTTATAGGCAAACAGCGGCAGCTTCAGGCTACGCGGCGCCGGCGGCCGACGCGGCCCCGCGCCCGCGCGCGGCAGATCGACCCCAGAGGCGGCGAAAAGATTCATCGACGGAAACACTAAGGCGCCCGCAGCAAGCCGTCGAGACGGGTTCGTCGCGGCCGTCGCTTCGCTGTGGTCGTATTTTAGCCTGATTTCAGACGCCTTCCTGCCATTAAGCGCCGACCCGGATTCACAAAAAGGCGCCCAAGACGTTGAAATCCCCCGCGCACAACCCGTTTCGCCGCGCCGCTGGACAGACCCGCGCCGCTCCGCTACCCCGCGCGGATGACCACGCCTCCCCGCCGCCTGATCTCCGCGGAGAAGCGGCCCGAGGACGATGCCGCGCTCCGGCCGCAGGTGCTGGCCGACTTCACCGGCCAGGAAGCGGCGCGTAAAAACCTCGCCGTGTTCATCGAATCCGCGCGCACCCGCGGCGAGGCGCTCGACCATGTGCTGTTCGTCGGCCCGCCGGGCCTCGGCAAGACGACGCTGGCGCAGATCGTGGCGCGCGAACTCGGCGTCAACTTCCGCTCGACCTCGGGGCCGGTGATCGCCAAGGCCGGCGATCTGGCGGCCCAACTCACCAATCTCGAACCTCGCGACGTGCTGTTCATCGACGAGATCCATCGCCTCAACCCGGCGGTGGAGGAAATCCTCTATCCCGCGATGGAGGATTTCCAGCTCGATCTCATCATCGGCGCCGGGCCGGCGGCGCGCTCGGTAAAGATCGACCTCAGCCCGTTCACGCTGATCGGCGCGACGACGCGGGCGGGGCTGCTGACGACGCCGCTGCGCGACCGCTTCGGCATCCCGGTCCGGCTCAATTTCTACACCGTCGAGGAATTGCAGAGCATCGTCTCGCGCGCCGCCCGCGTGCTCGGCCTTAGCCTTGCCAGCGACGGCGCCAACGAGATCGCGCGGCGCTCGCGCGGCACGCCGCGCATCGCCGGGCGGCTGTTGCGCCGGGTGCGCGATTTCGCCGTCGTCGAGGCCGCCGACAGCGTCACCCGCCGGCTCGCCGACGCCGCGCTCAGGCTGCTCGACGTCGACCCCATCGGCCTCGACATGATGGACCGGCGCTATCTCGATTGCATCGCGCTCAGCTTCGGCGGCGGCCCGGTCGGCGTCGAGACCATCGCCGCCGCGCTATCGGAGCCGCGCGACGCCATCGAGGAGATCATCGAACCCTACCTGATCCAGCTTGGCTTCGTGCAGCGCACGCCGCGCGGTCGTCTGCTGACGCCACACGCCTTCAAGCACCTCGGGCTTGCCGCCCCGCCGCGTGGCCCCGAGCAGGCCGCGCTGTTCGACGAGGACTAATCCTTCACCTCGGTTTGCGGCCGCTCGCCGCCGGGCGAGCGCTCCTCATGCCACTTTCCGTCCGAGGTTTCGTATTCGATCGATGAAGTCTGGCCGGGGGCGCGCTGCTCGGCGGCGGCGGCCTCGGCCGCCTTGTGGGCGAGCGCGCGGCTGGCAAAGGTCTCTGATATTGTGCCGCCGACGCGATAGGCGAAGCCGCCATCATGCTCGACGATCATATAAACGACGTGCGACAAGGCGAACCTCCGGGGAACCAATAAGCTAGCCCGTAGATTATAATGGGGGGTTGCGTGTCAGCAAGTCGGCGCGAAAGGAGCCCATGAAAACCGAAACCGCCAATGCGCCGATCCATAAGCTTGAGGACACCGAGGAAGCCAAGCGCCTCTTAACCATTGCCACCGGGCGCAACTGGCGTCGCTGGGGGCCTTATCTCGCGGAGCGCCAATGGGGCGTCGTGCGCGAGGATTATTCGGCCGATGGCGACGCCTGGGCCTATATGCCATTCGAGCAGGCGATGAGCCGCGCCTATCGCTGGGGCGAGGATGGCATCGGCGGCTTCAGCGACGACCGGCAGCGGCTCTGCTTGTCGCTGGCGCTGTGGAACGGCGCCGACCCGTTCTTGAAGGAGCGGCTGTTCGGCCTCAGCAACGCCGAGGGCAACCACGGCGAGGACGTGAAGGAGCTTTACTATTATCTCGACGGCGTGCCGACCCACGCCTACGAGCGGATGTTATACAAATACCCGCAAAGCGCCTTCCCTTACCAGCGCCTGCGCGAGGAGAACGCCCGGCGTGGCCTTGAAGCGCGCGAGTTCGAGATCATCGACACCGGCGCTTTCGACGGCGACCGCTATTTCGATGTCGAGATCGAATACGCCAAGGGCGATGTCGAGGACGTATTGTGGCGCATCCGCGCCACCAATCGCGGCCCGGCGCCGGCGCGGCTATGGCTGCTGCCGCAGATCTGGTTTCGCAACCGCTGGTCCTGGGGCCCGCTCGACGACCGGCCGGAACTGGTGCGCGAGGGATCGCGCATCGGCGTCTACCAGTCCGACGACATCGAGCGCGAATTCGCCTGGGATTATGCCGGCGAGGCCTTGTTCTGCAACAACGACACCAACCAGAAAAAGCTCTGGGGGCAGGACGCCGCCGGCTTCGCCAAGGACGGCCTCAACGATTACGTGGTTGACGGCGACGCCCACGCCGTCAATCCGGCCGGGCGCGGCACCAAGGCTTCGCCGCTCAACGCGCTGACGCTCGCCCCCGGCGCGACGGCGACGCTGCGCCTGCGACTGCGGCCGCGCGCCAGCGCCGACCCGTTCGCCGATTTCGACGCGACGATGGCGCTGCGCCTCGCCGAGGCGGACGAATATTACGACGCCCTGCAAACCGGCATGGCGGACGACGCGCGCCTCGTGCAGCGGCAAGCCTTCGCGGGCATGTT
This sequence comes from Roseiarcus sp., assembly GCA_035606915.1. Taxonomy (GTDB): domain Bacteria; phylum Pseudomonadota; class Alphaproteobacteria; order Rhizobiales; family Beijerinckiaceae; genus Roseiarcus. The sequence continues at coordinate 4,980 of DATNDU010000165.1, forward strand.
GTGGTGCAAGCAGTTCTACGGCTACGACATCCGCCGCTGGCTTGCCGGCGATCCGCTGCAACCGGCGCCGCCCGCGGCGCGCGCGCAGGGCCGTAACAGCGACTGGCGCCATTTCGCCAGCGGCGACGTCGACGCCAGCCAGTGCGGCGACATCGTCTCGATGCCCGATTCCTGGGAATATCCGTGGTTCGCCGCCTGGGATCTGGCGTTTCACTGCGTGACGCTGGCGCAGATCGACCCCGGCTTCGCCAAGTCGCAGTTGACGCTGCTGACGCAGGCGCGCTTCATCAACCCGAACGGCCAGATGCCGGCCTATGAATGGAACTTCGACGACGTCAATCCGCCCGTCCACGCCTGGGCGGCGCTGCAAATCTACGAAGGCGACCGCGCCGCCACCGGCGTCGGCGATCTGCTATTTCTCGAACGCCTGTTTCACAAGCTGCTGCTCAACTTCACCTGGTGGGTCAACCGTGAGGACGAGGGCGGGCGCAACGTGTTCCAGGGCGGCTTCCTCGGCCTCGACAACATCGGCCTGTTCGATATGCGGCAGCCGCTGCCGCTTGGCGGCCGTCTCGATCAGTCCGACGGCACCGCCTGGGTCGCCGCCTACGCGCTGGCGATGATGCGCATCGCCTTGGAATTGGCGACCAAAAACCCGACCTACGAAGATCTCGCCAACAAGTTCTTCGAGCATTTCCTCGACATCGCCGAGGCCATGCACGGCGCGGGCGAGCCCGGCGACGAGGGCCTCTGGGACGAGCAGGACGCCTTCTATTACGACGTGCTGCGCCCCCCAGAACAGCCGCCGAGGCTGTTGCGCATCCGCTCGATCGTCGGCCTGTTGCCGATCGTGGCGGCGGAGATCGTGCCCGATGCGCTGTTCGCCCGCTTTCCGCAATTTCGCGCCCGCACGGCATGGTTCGTGGAGCATCGGCCGGAACTGGCCCGCCTCGTCGCCGACTGGCGCGCGCCCAATGCGCAAGGCGACCGCCTGCTCGCCCTGCTGCGCCGACGCCGGCTCAAAGCGGCGCTGTCGCGCATGCTCGACGAGACCGAGTTCCTGTCGAAGCATGGCGTGCGCTCGGTGTCGCGCTACCATCTCGATCACCCCTATGAGATCGAGCTTGGCGGAAGGAAATTCGCCCTCGCCTACGAGCCCGGCGAGGGCGAGACGCGCATCTATGGCGGCAATTCCAACTGGCGCGGCCCGATCTGGGCCCCGATCAACTATCTGTTGATTGACGCGCTGCGCAAGCTTCACCGCTATTATGGCGACGCTTTCCGCGTCGAATGCCCCAAGGGCTCGGATACCTATCTGAGCCTCGCTGAGGTCGCCGACGAACTGTCGCGCCGCTTCCAATCCCTGTTCCTCAAGGACGCCAGCGGACGGCGCGCCTACCAGGCCGAGACGCCACGCTTCGACGACGATCCGCATTTCCACGACCGCCTGCAATTCTTCGAATATTTCGACGGCGACACTGGGCGCGGCTGCGGCGCGGCGCATCAGACGGGATGGACGGGAATCGTCGCCGTGCTGCTGAAGAACGGGCGCGCCGCGCCCGCCACGCCGATTCAACCTGGAGAACACAATGACTGAACCCGCCGCCAACCAGGCCGGACCGCAGCGCGCCGCGCCGCCGCTGCCGCCGCTGCCCAGGCTGCTTGCCGGGCAGAAGGCGCTGGTCACCGGCGCCAATTCCGGCATCGGCAAGGCGGTGGCGCTGGCGCTGGCCGAGGCCGGCGCCGACGTCGGCGTCAACTACGTCGTCAATCCCGAGGAAGCCGAGGCGGTCGCCAAGACCGCGCGCGGCTTCGGCGTCGACGCGCGCACCTACCAGGCCGACGTCTCCAGCGAGGCGCAGGTCGTCAAGATGTTCGCCGATTTCGTCGGCGATTTCGGCGCCCTCGACATTGTCGTCGCCAACGCCGGCCTGCAACGCGACGCCGGCATCGCCACGATGACGCTGGAGCAATGGAACAAGGTGCTCTCGGTCAACCTGACCGGCCAGTTCCTTTGCGCGCGCGCCGGGATCGCGCAGTTTCGCAAGCAGGGCGATTCCCGCCACGTTTCGCGCGCGCGCGGCAAGATCGTCTGCATGAGTTCCGTGCACCAGATGATTCCGTGGGGCGGCCACGTCAACTACGCCAGCTCCAAGGGCGGCATCATGCTGATGATGCAGAGCCTGGCGCAGGAATGCGCGCCCGACCGCATCCGCATCAACTCCATCGCCCCCGGCGCGATCCGCACGCCGATCAACCACGACGCCTGGGCGACACAAGACGCCTACGATAGGCTGATGACGTTGATCCCCTATGGCCGCATCGGCGAGCCCGAGGACATCGGCAAGGCCGCGGCCTGGCTGGTCTCCGACTACTGCGACTATATCGTCGGCACGACGCTATTCGTCGATGGCGGCATGACGCTGTTCCCCGGCTTCGCCACCAACGGCTGACGGCGGTCTGGCGCAAGAGCGCCGCCAGCGATTTCGTGTCCACGCATCGATTGGCGGCTAGCGTAAAGGGCAAGGCATGCAAAAAGACACCATCGCGAGGTTGAAACCCCCGGGGTTCGAGGCTACGGCCGATATCCTTGGCGAGCCGCGCCTTGGCGTGGTTCGTCTCAGATAGGCCGGCGTCGCCGACACTCGCTGCACTGAAAGCCGCCGCCTCCCTGCCCCCACGCCCAGCAAAGCTCCATGACGCCGACCTCCAGCCCAGCCCCGTCGAAACGCAGCCACGGCATGGAGCGGTTCGTGGCGCTTGGCCTCGTCGTGGCGCTCGCATTCTTCGTTGTCGGCGGCGGGGTGATCTACCGCAACATTGTGACGCTTTGGGTGGACAACCAGGAGATCCTCCACTCGCACAACATCATCGTGGCGCTCGCCGATCTGCTGTCGACCGCGAAGGACGCGGAAACCGGGCAACGCGGGTATCTGCTAACCAACGACCCCAAATATCTTGAGCCCTACGATGCGGCGAGGTCGACGGTCGCCGCGAAAATCGACGCCATCGCCGCACTGTCCGCAACCAACCCCGGCCAGCAGACCAGGATCGCGGCGCTCAGGCGGCATGTCGAGGCCAAGTTCGCCGAGCTTCAGGAAACCATCGATCTGCGTCGGACCCAAAGCCTCGCGGCGGCGCTCGCGGTTGTCGAAACCGACCGCGGCAAGATCGAGATGGACGCCATTCGCGACGAAATCGGCGTCATGCACCGGGAGGAGGATGATCTCAGGCAAAAGAGCGTCGCCGAGATGGCGGGCGCCTACAGATCCGCAAGGTTCAGCAGCGTGATCTCCGACCTGCTCGGAATCCTGCTCACCTTGAGCGTCGGCTACCTGATCCGCCGCGCCTCCCTCGCCCGCGAGCGTGAGGACTGGCTGCAATCCGGGCATCTCGGCCTTGGTTTGGCGTTGATCGACGATTTGCGCATCGCCGAGCTCGGCGATGGCGTCCTGAGCTTCCTCGGGCGCTATCTCGGCGCCCAGGCCGGCGTTATCTATGTCGGCCGTCGCGAGTTCAAGCGCATCTCGACCTACGGCATCCCGGCGAACGCCGAGATCCCCGAGTCGTTCGGGCCGAAAGACGGCCTGCTCGGACAAGTCGCCGTGGAAAACCGGGCGATGACGATCGCCGACGCTCCCGCAGGCTATCTCACCTTCGCCTCTGCGCTCGGGCGCGCAAAGCCCAACCATGTTGTCATCTCGCCCGCCAGCGTCGACGGCGTCGTCAACGCCGTCATCGAGTTCGGCTTCATCCGGCGCATCGACGAAAGGGCGCTGACGCTATTGAAACAGGCCTCCGAATCGATCGCCATCGCGGTGCGGTCGGCAAACTATCGCGCGGAGTTGCAGACCCTGCTGGAGGAAACTCAACGCCAGTCGGAGGAGCTTCAGGTCCAGGGCGAAGAGTTGCGCGTCTCCAACGAGGAGTTGGAGGAGCAGAGCCGGGCGCTGAAAGAATCGCAGGCGCGCCTGGAGTTGCAGCAGGTCGAACTCGAACAGACGAATTCTCAGCTCGAAGAGCAGGCCCAACAGCTTGAGGTCCAGCGCGACGATGTCGAGCGCATCAACGCCGCCGTGCGGCTCAAGGCGCGCGAACTTGAGCAGGCGAGCCGTTACAAGTCCGATTTCCTCGCCAACATGTCGCACGAGTTGCGCACGCCGCTTAATTCCTCGCTGATCCTGGCCAAACTTCTCGCCGACAACCCCGATGGCAACTTGACGGCCGAGCAAGTCAAATTCGCCAGGACCATCCAGGCCTCCGGCAACGACCTGTTGAACCTAATCAACGACATCCTCGATTTGTCGAAGATCGAAGCCGGCCGCGTCGACATCAGACCGGATACGCTGTCACTGGAGCGACTGAGAAAGGATCTGCACGGGGTCTTCGACCCTGTCGCGCTCGGCAAGCGGCTGGAGTTCTCCGTCGAGTTGACGCCGGAGTGCCCGCCAACCCTCGAAACCGACCTGCAACGGCTGGAGCAGATCCTCAAGAACCTGTTGTCGAACGCGTTCAAGTTCACGCCCCAAGGCAAAGTCGCACTGACCGTAAAGCCGGCCGGCGACGGGCAGATCGCCTTCGCCGTGACGGACACCGGAATCGGCATCTCCGAGGAGCAGTTGCAAAGCGTGTTCGAGGCTTTCCGCCAGGCCGACGGCACCATCAGCCGCAAATACGGCGGCACCGGCCTCGGCCTGTCGATCTCGCGCGAACTGGCGCGGCTGCTCGGCGGTTCGATCCGTCTGCGAAGCCGGGAAGGCCAGGGCAGCACCTTCACCCTGCTGATCCCCGCGACCTACGACCCGACGCGCGTGGCGGCGCGCGACGAGCGCCCCGCCGTCGCCGCCGCTGAACCGGTCCAGCCGGCGCAGAAGCCCGTCGCCGCGCCGCCGCCGGCGGCCCAGCGCGTGCAGGACGACCGCGAATCTCTCGGCGATTCCAAGCGCGTGCTACTGGCGGTCGAGGACGATGAAGCCTTCGCTGGCATCCTTCGCGATCTCTCGCGCGAAATGGGCTTCCAATCACTGGTCGCGGGCACGGCGGAGGAGGCGCTGACCTTGGCCAAACGCCACCTGCCGAGCGCGATCGTGCTGGATATCGGACTGCCCGACCAGTCCGGGCTTTCCGTGCTCGACCGGCTGAAACGCGACGTCGAAACCCGCCACATCCCGATCCACGTCGTCTCGGGCAGCGACCATGCGCAGACGGCGCTTTCCCTGGGCGCGGTCGGCTACATGTTGAAGCCCGTTCCGCGCAGCGATCTCGCCGAGGTCATGAAGAAGTTGGAAGCCAAGCTGTCGCAGCGGGTGCGGCGCATTCTCGTCGTCGAGGACGATGCGGTGCAGCGCGAGGCGGTCTGCAAGCTTTTGTCGTCTCATGACGTGGAGACGGAGGGCGTCGGCACAGCCGCCGAGTGCCTGGCCCGCCTCAAGCAGCAGACCTTCGATTGCATGGTGCTCGACCTCTCCCTGCCCGACGCCTCCGGCTACTCGCTGCTGGAGACCCTGAGCCACGAGGACGCCTATTCGTTCCCGCCGGTCATCGTCTACACCGGCCGCGACCTGTCGCCGGACGACGAGGTGCGGCTGCGCCGCTACTCCAAGTCGATCATCATCAAGGGCGCGAAGTCGCCGGAGCGACTGCTCGACGAAGTGACGCTGTTCCTGCATCAGGTGGTCTCGGAATTGCCGGCCGAGCAACAGAGAATGATCCGCAAGGCGCACAACCGCGACGAAATCCTCGAACGCCGGCGCATCCTGGTGGTCGAAGACGACGTGCGCAATGTCTACGCGCTGACCAACATCCTGGAGCCGCGCGGCGCCATCGTCGAGATCGCCCGTAACGGTCAGGAGGCGCTCGACAGATTGTCGAAACCCGCGGCCACCCCGGCCGAGGCCATCGACCTCGTGCTGATGGACGTTATGATGCCGGTGATGGACGGGCTGACGGCAACGCGCGAAATCCGCAAAAACCCGAAATGGGACAAACTGCCAATCATCGCGCTGACGGCGAAGGCGATGCCGGATGACCAGCAGCGCTGCCTTGACGCAGGCGCCAACGATTATATGGCTAAGCCGCTGGACGTCGAGAAACTGCTTTCTCTTGTGCGCGTGTGGATGCCGCGATGAGCGACAAAATCGAGGACATCGAAATCCGCCTTCTGCTCGAAGCGTTGTATCTGCGCTATCACTATGACTTTCGTAATTACGCGCGGGCATCGCTCAAGCGCCGCTTGCGGCAGGCGCGCGAGCAGTTCGGTTTCGCCAGCTTTTCGGCGATGCAGGACAGCCTGCTGCACGATCCCGCCTTGCTCCCCAAACTGCTCGGCTATCTGACCGTGCAAGTCAGCGAGATGTTCCGCGATCCCAGCTATTTCCGCGCCATCCGCGAGAAGGTGGCGCCGCACTTAAGAACCTATCCCTCGCTCAAGGTCTGGATCGCTGGGTGCAGCAGCGGCGAGGAGCTCTATTCCTTCGTCATCCTGTTCCGCGAGGAAGGGCTCGAACAGCGCACGCTGTTCTACGCCACCGACATCAACCAGGAGGCGCTGGCCAAGGCGGCGTCCGGCATCTACGCTCTGGAGCGCGTGCAGTTGTTCACCGAGAACCATCGCAAGTCGGGCGGGAAATGCTCGCTGTCTGAATATTACAGCGCCGCCTACGGCGCCGCCACTTTCGACAAGAGCCTGCGCCAGCGCGTGGTGTTTTCCGATCACAGCCTGGCGACGGACGCCGTGTTCGCCGAGCTGCAACTGATATCTTGCCGCAATGTGCTGATTTACTTCGATCGGGAATTCCAGGACCGGGCGCTCGCGCTGTTCAAGGATTCGCTTCCGCGCAAGGGTTTTCTGGGGCTTGGCGCGAAGGAGAGCCTGCGCTTTTCCTCGCAGGCGCACGCCTTTACGGAATTCGTGCGCGAGGAGAAGATCTACCAGAGGTGGGGGAAATGAGCGAGCCGGCGCCGAAGGCGGTCGCGATTGGCGCCTCGGCGGGCGCGGTGGAGGCGCTGTCGGCGATCCTGCCGCGTCTGCCCACGGATTTCGGCCTGCCGGTGATTGTCGTGGTTCATATTCCGCCGGACAAGAAAAGCCTGATGGCCGAGGTGTTCCGGATGAAATGCGAAGTCGATGTGCGCGAGGCGGAGGACAAGGAGCCGCTCGTCGGCGGCGTGGTCTATTTCGCGCCGCCCGACTACCATCTGCTGATCGAGCCGGACGGCGCCGCGTCGCTCTCCAACGACGAGCCGGTGCTGTTCTCGCGCCCGTCCATCGACGTGATGTTCGAGAGCGCGGCCGACGCCTATGGGCCCAATTTGATCGCCATCGTGCTGACAGGCGCCAACCAGGACGGCGCCAAGGGTCTGCGGGCGGTGGCTGAGGCCGGCGGCACGGCGATCGTCCAGACGCCGCAAAGCGCTTTCGCGCCCATGATGCCGCAATCGGCGCTGGCCGAGGTTCCGGGCGCCCTGGTCTTGTCGCTGAATGAGATTGCCCTATACTTGCGAGGGGCTGATAAAAGATGACATCCATTTTGGAGCCGGTTCCTTTTCTTCTCGTCGACGATTTGGAGGAGAACCTGCTGTCGCTGGAAGCGCTGCTGCGCCGCGACGGGCTTGTGCTGTTGAAGGCGCGCTCCGGCGATGAAGCGCTGGAACTTCTGCTTCAACACGAAGTCGCGCTGGCGCTGGTCGACGTGCAGATGCCGGGCCTTAATGGCTTCGAACTCGCCGAACTGATGCGTGGCGGCGAGCGCACGCGCCGGGTTCCAATCATCTTCGTGACCGCGGGGAGCGGCGACCTGCAGCGCCGCTTCCGCGGCTACGAGGCCGGCGCGGTCGACTTCATCGACAAGCCGATCGAACCGGACGTCCTGCGCAGCAAGGCGGAAGTGTTCTTCGAACTCTATCGCCAGCGCCAGCAGATCGCCGCCCAGCGCGACGCCCTCCAGGCGCAATCGGAGGCGCTACAGGCCGCCGACCAGCGCAAGGATGTGTTTCTCGCCACCCTGGCGCACGAACTGCGCAATCCGCTGGCCCCGCTTCGCCACGGCCTCGACATCCTGCGCGTCGCGCCGAACAGCCCGGACGCGGCGGAAATCCGCGACATGATGGATCGCCAGCTCGTCCATCTCATCCGTCTGGTTGATGACCTTCTCGACGTGTCGCGCGTCAGGCAGGGCAAGATCGAGCTGCGCAAGCAAAGGATCGAGGCCGCCGACGCCATACGTTCGGCGCTGGAGACCAGCCGACCGCTGATCGAGGCCGCCGGGCATAAGCTTGAGGTCGACCTCGCCGAGCAGCCGATCTGGTTGGAGGCCGACCTCACCCGCCTCTCCCAGGTGGTGAGCAATCTGCTCAACAACGCCGCCAGATACACGCCAGATCGCGGCCACATCACGCTGACGCTCAAACGCGACGGCGACAACGCCGCCATCGCCGTCTCCGACACCGGCATCGGCATTCCCGTCGACCGGCAATGCGAGGTATTCCAGCTATTTGCTCAAGTCGACAATCGACTTAAGGGAGGGGGCGGCGGTCTCGGCATCGGCTTGGCGCTGGTCAAGCAACTCACCGACCTGCACGGCGGCACGGTCGATGTCAGCAGCGATGGCCTTGGCAAGGGCAGCACCTTCACCGTGCGGTTGCCGATCGCCGCCGAGCCGCAGGCCGCGGCCGCGTCGACGCGCGCGCAAGCCACGGAGGCGCGGCCGCTGAAGGTGCTGGTGGTCGACGACAACGAGGCAGTCGCGCAGACCGTCGGCTGGATGCTCGAAGCGATCGGGCACGAGTACCGCGTCGTGCACAACGGCGGCGAGGCGCTGCCGGCGGCGCGGGAGTTTCGGCCGGACGCCATATTGCTCGACATCGGCCTGCCCGACATGGACGGCTACACCGTCTGCCGAGCACTGCGGCAGGACGATTTCAAAAAGACGCAGATCATAGCGCAAACCGGCTGGGGCCAGGAAAGCGACAAGGCGCGGGCGATGGCGGCTGGGTTCGACCATCATCTCGTCAAGCCCATCGCGCTCGCACAATTGGAGCGCCTGCTTGCCGGGATCGCCAAGCGGTAGAAGCACATGCCTGCGGCGTGCTAACCTAGCGACAACGCAAAGCAGCCCGTAAGAGTGAGCGAGAACGCTGGAGCGGGACGCCGTTGCGGAGCCGCGAATGGAGGAAACACCATGCGACCTGTTCATCTTGTCTCGGCGCTGGCCGCCACCTGCCTGACAAGCTTCGCCGTGGACGCCAATGCGCCGGCCGGGGCCTACCCTGCCTGTGGGTCCGGCTATCACTCGGACTCCAGCGGCAATTGCCAGCCCGATGTCGCGCAGGCAAACCGCTTTTGCCCGGAGGGCGCGATCTATCATCCATGGTTCAATGGCGGCTGGCGTTGCGAATTGCCTGAGCCGACCGCTTCTCGCGCCGCGACCTCTTATGGCGACCACACGCGCCCAGCGCCGCGCGCGCATCGGCGCCCGCCTGCCGCGCGGCGCGCGACGGCGACGGTGCGGCGCATCGATCAGACGCGCTCCATCGTCGCGCCGAACGAGGCGCCGGCGGTTTCCATCAATCCCGGCTTTTCCGCTCCGCCGGCTATTAGCGGCGGCGCCGGTGGCGGCGGTGGCGGTGGTGGTGGTGGTGGCGGCGGCTGGTCGGATCGGCGGCTCAAGCGCGACATCGTGCGCCTCGGCGTATCGCCAAGCGGCCTGCCAATCTACGCCTTCCAATATATCTGGGGCGGTCCGCGCTATATCGGCGTGATGGCGCAGGATCTGCTGAGACTTCGCCCCGACGCGGTGATCCTCGACGAAACCGGCTACTATAAGGTCGACTATTCGCGCATCGACGTGGAGATGCGGGAAGAGATCAAGCCGCGACCCATGCCAGACGCCGCCTGTCGCCTATTTGCGGTGTAAAACTCGCCCCGCCAGCCTATATAGGAGGACGACCAGACGGCGCCCCATCGAGGATCAGCAATCGGAGTTCTCGCATGCTGTATGTCGATATACCGACGCTTTCCGAAATCCGCGCCCTGATCGCGGCTCGGGCCGACGCCTGTATTTCGATCTATGTGTCGACGACGCCGGAAACGCAGCACATCAAGGCCAGCCGCATCGCCTTCGGCAATCTGGCGAAGGCGGCGCTGCAACAATTGGACAACGCCGGGTTCGACAAGCGTCGCCGCGCACTTCTGGAAGACGAGCTTGCCAGGCTCGGCGAGGATGAGGAATTCTGGCGTTTGCAGGCGCGCAGCCTCGCCGTCCTGGCGACGCCGGAGGGCGTGCGAACCTTCCGGCTGGCGACCGCGATCTCCGACATGGCGACCGTCTCCGACCGCTTCCAGTTGAAGCCGCTGCTGCGCGCCATCGCCTTTCCGCAGCACGCCTTCGTGATCGCCTTGTCGGTGAACGCGGTTCGGCTTGTGGAAGTGTTCGCGGATTCGCCGCCGAGCGTGGTTCGCATTCCCGATCTGCCCAAAAGCGCCGCCGATGCGACCGGGCGCGCCTCCGTGAACGACCTCACGCAGAATACGCGCGTCGCCAATGCCGAAGGGCGCAAGATCCTGCTGCGGCAATATGCGCGGCAGGTCGATACCGCGTTGCGCGCGGTGCTTTCAGAACGAGAGACGCCGATAATTCTGGCCGCGACCGAGCCGCTCGACTCGATCTTCCGATCGATCAGCACCTATCCGTCGCTGCTGGAGACGGGAATCGCAACCAGCCCCGACCGGGACAGCAACGAGCAATTGGCGCAAGCGGCGCGGCAGGTGCTGGATGGGCATTATGCAGGCGAGGTCGATGCGGCGAAGGCGCTGTACAAGACCCGGCTAGGGCAGCGCCGCGCGACCACCGATATCGACGTTGCGGCGCGCGCCGCAACGATGGGGGCGATCCAACTGCTGCTGGTCGACCTCGATCGGGTGCTTGTCGGCGTCGTCGATGAGAACGACGGCAAGGTCTCGCTCGCCCCGGCGCCGGGAGCGGCGCGTTATGACGTGATTGACGAGATCGCCGGGCGCGCAATCCTCAGCGGCGCGAAGTTCCTCGCCGTGCGCCGCGCCGACATTCCGGGCGAGGCGGCGTTGGCGGCGATTCTACGCTATCCTTTCTGAACGCGACCCACTGTCGTGGCGTCGCCCGATGGCGCTGTCTTGGTGTTGATCTGACATGACCGAGGCGGCGGCGACAGCACGCCGGCCCGCGCTTTCAAGCGGCGAGGTTTATCGCCGCTACGGCGCACGCGGCGCGGCAGCGTCCTCGGAGGCGGCGGGCGCCGTCTTGCTTGCGGCTGGCAAACCAGACGAATATCAAAACTTCGCTTCGGGCGACCCTCAAAAACGCCCGTGACTCAGTAGCATTAACCGGGAATTGCAACTTCGCGCTGACCATGCGGCTTGGCGGCTTAGGCGCGCCGCCCTGATTCCGTCGGTTTCGGACGACATAGACGCATCCGCGTCTAGGACAGTGAATGGAAACCCGAGCCAATTTTGTCGCCATCGGCGCGTTCACGCTGGCCGTCATCGCCGGTGCGTTTCTGTTTGTGCTGTGGATGGCGGGCTACGGCGGCGGCTCGGAACTCACCCGCTACCGCGTCGAGTTCCAGGGCTCGGTGTCGGGGCTGGCGCGCGGCGGCACCGTTCTTTTCAACGGCTTGCGTGTCGGCGAGGTCAAATCGGTGGATTTCCTCGCCAATGACCCGAGCCGGGTCGCCGCCATCATCGAGATCGGCGACCGCATCCCCATACGCCAGGATACGCACGCGCGGCTGGAGATGCAGGGCCTGACGGGCGCCTCGGCCATCGCGCTGACTGGCGGCGCGCTGGACGCCAAGCCGCTACAGGCCAAGCGCGGCGAGCCGCCGACGCTGATCGCCGAGCCGAGCCAGATCCAGAACCTGCTCGTCAACGTGCAAAGCATCTCGGCCAAGGCGGATTCCGTGCTCACCCGCGCCGACAAGTTGCTCGCCGATGGCGGGCCCGCCCTCGCCGACACGATGAAGAACATCGACGTGTTCTCGAAAACGCTGAGCGACGCCTCGGGCGGGCTTTCCGGCGCGATTACCGGCATCGGCGAGATCGGCCGCAAGATCGGGCCGCTGGCGGGCAAGCTGGAAAAGCTCAGCGACGACACCGACAAGCTCGTCAACGCCGTGGACGCGGCCAAGGTGCGTAAGAGCGTCGACGACCTCTCCAGCTTCGCCGCTTCGCTGGGCGCCAAGGACGGCCCGACGCAGAAGACGCTCGCCGACGCCGCAACCCTGCTCAAGCATCTCAACGAGAGCGCCGCCAAGCTCGACTCGGCGCTCGCCGATCTCGACGGCGTCGCCAAGGCCTTCGACGCCAAGAAGGTGGCGAAGCTGATGGACGGCGCCGCCGCCGTCGGGCAGACGCTGAAGGCCAATAGCGGCAACCTCGACCACACCTTGAAGGACGCCGCCGACATCGCCGCCAAGCTCGACAAGTCCGCCGACAAGATCGACGGGCTGATGACCAGCGCCCAGAGCTTCCTCGGCGCGCCGGGGACCAAGGGGGCGATGAGTCAGGTCGGCGACGCCGCCAAGTCGATCAAGGATCTCGCCGATCAGATCAACCTGCGCGTGCGGCAAATGTCGAGCGGGCTGGTCAAGTTCAGCGGCTCCGGCCTGAGGGAATACGAGGGCATGGCGGTCGACGCACGCAAGACCCTGAACGACCTGGACCGGCTGATCCAATCGATCGAGAACCACCCGACGCAGCTCATTTTCGGTAAGAAGTGAAGCGTTCGAGATCCTCGACGCGACGCGCCCAATGCGCCAGCATGAGGTTGAGCCAGCCGCCGACCTCGGTAAGCGGGCGCGGGTCGAAATGGTGGTAGCGCTCGCGTCCGCGCTTCTCGACCTTGATGAGCCCCGCACGCCGCAACACCTGCAAATGCTCGGAGACCGCCGGCCGGCCGACCGGCATGCCGGCGGCGAGTTCGGAAGCCGAGCGGGCGCCGGTGCGCAACTCCATCAACAGCCGCCGCCGCAGCGGATGGGCGAGCGCGTCGAACACGTCGGGGTCTTCGGTTTGGCTCGCCATAGCGCCGCCTCGTCACGTCGAGAATCTCCGACGCATTAGCGGGAGTTCCTGGCGAGGGCAACACCAGGGCGGCGTCTCGCGATCAAACAAATATCTATCTACTTATTTGTCTTAACTGCCGTTTTTAGGGCTTTGCCGCTTCGCCGTAATTCCTCCGGGGCGGCGTTGCGCGCGCCGCGTCGCCATGTTACCTGACCGCCGCCGCGCGGCGTCGCCGCATGGCGCGAAATCTTGACGAGGGCAGCGGGGGACATCCGGGGAGCAACCGGAGCGTCGCCGGCCGCCACAACAAGGGCTCAACCTTGGCCGACGAAAGCGAACATGTCTCAGGCGTAGCCGGACGTTACGCCTCCGCGCTCTACGCGCTTGCCGACGAGCAGCGGCAGACGGCGGAAATCGCCGCCGCGCTGGCGACGATTCAGACCATGCTCGACGAAAGCGCCGACCTGCGACGGCTGGTGCGCTCACCGGCGTTCTCGGCCGCCGAGCAGACGAAGGCGTTGGACGCGCTGCTGACGCGCGCCGGCGTCTCGGGCGTCGCCGCCAATTTCGTGCGGCTGGTGGCGGCCAAGCGGCGGCTGTTTGCGCTGAGCGACATGATCCGCGATTACAACAAGCTCTACGACGCCGCCCGCGGGCTGACGCGCGCCGAAGTCACCAGCGCCGCTCCGCTCAGCGAGGCCGAGATCGCGGCGCTGAAGGACCAGTTGCGCGGCGCCTCCGACGGCAAGACCTCCGGCGGCAAGGACGTCGAACTCGCCGTCAAGGTCGATCCCGCCATCATTGGCGGCCTCGTCGTCAAACTCGGCAGTCGCATGGTCGACGGCTCGCTTCGAACCAAACTCAACGCCATTCGAACCGCTATGAAAGAGGTCGGCTGATGGACATCCGCGCCGCTGAAATCTCCTCCATTCTGAAAACCCAGATCGCCAATTTCGGCGCCGAGGCGGAAGTCACCGAAGTCGGCGAGGTGCTTAGCGTCGGCGACGGCATCGCCCGCGCATACGGCCTCGACAAGGTGCAAGCCGGCGAGATGGTCGAATTCGAGAACGGCACCCGCGGCATGGCGCTGAACCTCGAAACCGACAATGTCGGCATCGTGCTGTTCGGCGCCGACCGCGAGATCAAGGAAGGCCAGACGGTCAAGCGCACCGGCGCCATCGTCGACGTTCCCGTCGGCAAGGGTCTGTTGGGCCGCGTCGTCGACGCGCTCGGCAACCCGATCGACGGCAAAGGGCCGATCCCCTACGAGAAGCGCGCCCGCGTCGACGTCAAGGCGCCGGGCATCATCCCGCGCAAGTCGGTCAACGAACCGATGGCCACCGGCCTGAAAGCGATCGATTCCATGATCCCGATCGGCCGCGGCCAGCGCGAACTCATCATCGGCGATCGCCAGACCGGCAAGACCGCCATCGCGCTCGATACCATCCTCAACCAGAAGTCGCTCAACGTCGAGGGCGCGCCGGAGGGCCAGAAGCTCTATTGCGTCTATGTCGCCATCGGCCAGAAGCGCTCCACCGTCGCGCAGTTCGTCAAAGTGCTGGAAGAAAACGGCGCGCTCGAATATTCGATCATCGTCGCCGCCACCGCTTCCGACCCGGCGCCGATGCAGTTCCTGGCGCCGTTCTCCGGCTGCGCGATGGGCGAGTATTTCCGCGACAACGGCATGCACGCCGTGATCGTCTATGACGATCTGTCCAAGCAGGCAGTCGCCTATCGCCAGATGTCGCTGCTGCTGCGCCGCCCGCCGGGCCGCGAAGCCTATCCCGGCGACGTGTTCTATCTGCACTCCCGCTTGTTGGAGCGGGCCGCGAAGATGAACGCCGACTTCGGCTCCGGCTCGCTGACGGCGCTGCCGATCATCGAGACGCAAGCCAACGACGTCTCGGCCTACATCCCGACCAACGTCATCTCGATCACCGACGGCCAGATCTTCCTGGAGACCGACCTGTTCTATCAGGGCGTGCGTCCGGCCGTGAATGTCGGCCTCAGCGTGTCGCGCGTCGGCTCCTCGGCGCAGACCAAGGCGACCAAGAAAGTCGCCGGCCGCATCAAGGGCGAACTGGCGCAGTATCGCGAAATGGCGGCCTTCGCGCAGTTCGGCTCCGATCTCGACGCGGTGACGCAGCGCCTGTTGAACCGCGGCGCGCGCCTGACCGAACTGCTCAAGCAGCCGCAATATTCGCCGCTGAAGATGGAAGAGCAGGTCTGTGTGATCTACGCCGGCGTCAACGGCTATCTCGACAAGCTGCCGCTTGCCAAGGTGGCGTCATTCGAGAACGGTTTTCTGTCGACGCTGCGCTCCAAGCATGGCGCGCTGCTGGAATCGATCCGTTCGTCGAAGGATCTCTCCGACGCCGACGCGGCCAAGCTGAAAGCGGCGGCGGACGCGTTTTCGGCAAGCTTTTCCTGATCGTTTGAGAGGGCGCAATGCCGTCGTTAAAGGACCTCAGGAACCGCATCGCCACCGTCAAGTCGACGCAGAAGATCACCAAGGCGATGCAGATGGTGGCGGCCTCGAAGCTGCGCCGCGCGCAGGCGGCGGCGGAAGCCGCGCGCCCCTACGCGGATAAGGTCGAGACCGTGTTGACCAACCTCGCCGGCGCGGCGGGAGGCGGCGGCGAGGCGCCGCGCCTGCTGGCTGGCAGCGGCTCGGAGCAGACGCAGCTTCTCGTTGTCTGCACCGGCGAGCGCGGGCTGTGCGGCGCGTTCAACACCTCGATCGTGCGCTTGGCGCGCGAGAAGGCGAACGCGCTTGCCGCCGCCGGCAAGACGGTGAAGATTCTCTGCGTCGGCAAGAAGGGCTTCGAGCAGCTTCGCCGCACGCATGAGAAGCAGATCGTCGAAGTGATCGACCTGCGCGCGGTGCGCACGATCACCTATGCGACGGCGCAGCCGATCGCCGCCAAGGTGATCGAGATGTTCGAGGGCGGCCAGTTCGACGTCTGCACGCTGTTTTACGCCCGCTTCCGCTCGGTAATCTCGCAGATTCCGACGGCCCAGCAGCTCATTCCGCCGGAGCTTTCGGAGAAGAACGAGCTGGCGCCTTCCTACGAGTACGAGCCGGACGAAAGCGAGATCCTGACGCAATTGCTGCCGCAGGCTTTGACGGTGCGCGTCTATCGGGCGCTGCTGGAGAACGGCGCTTCGTTCTTCGGCGCGCAGATGAGCGCCATGGACAACGCCACCCGCAACGCCGGCGAAATGGTGAAGAAATACACCTTGCGCTACAACCGCACGCGCCAGGCGATGATTACCAAAGAACTGATCGAAATCATCTCGGGCGCCGAGGCGCTCTAAATCTCTCGCGAAGGACGACATCAGATGGCGAGCGCAAACAACGTAGGCCATGTCACCCAGGTGATCGGCGCGGTCGTGGACGTGAAGTTCGACGGCGAGTTGCCGCCGATTCTCAACGCGCTGGAGACGACCAACAACGGCAACCGCCTGGTGCTGGAAGTCGCCCAGCAACTCGGCGAGAACACCGTGCGCTGCGTCGCCATGGACGTTTCCGAGGGTCTGGTGCGCGGGCAGGAAGTGACCGACACCGGCCAGCCGATCACCGTGCCGGTCGGCGTCGGCACGCTCGGGCGCATCATGAACGTCATCGGCGAGCCGGTCGACGAGGCCGGCCCGATCCAGATGGAGGCGCGCCGCTCCATCCATCAACCGACGCCGGCATATGTCGACCAATCGACGGATGCGCAGATCCTCGTCACCGGCATCAAGGTCGTCGATCTGATGGCCCCTTACGCCAGGGGCGGCAAGATCGGCCTGTTCGGCGGCGCCGGCGTCGGCAAGACGGTGCTGATCCAGGAACTCATCAACAACATCGCCAAGACCCACGGCGGCTATTCCGTGTTCGCCGGCGTCGGCGAGCGCACGCGCGAGGGCAACGATCTCTATCACGAGTTCATCGAGGCTAAAGTCAACGCCGATCCCCACCACCCCGACGAGGGCGTGCAGTCGAAATGCGCGCTGGTGTTCGGGCAGATGAACGAGCCGCCGGGGGCGCGCATGCGCGTCGCGCTGTCGGGGCTGACGGTGGCCGAACATTTCCGCGATCAGGGCCAGGATGTGTTGTTCTTCGTCGACAACATCTTCCGCTTCACACAAGCCGGCTCCGAGGTGTCGGCGCTGCTCGGGCGCATCCCCTCGGCGGTCGGCTATCAGCCGACGCTGGCCACCGACATGGGCGCTTTGCAGGAGCGCATCACCTCCACCACCAAGGGCTCGATCACTTCGGTGCAGGCGATTTACGTGCCCGCCGACGATTTGACCGACCCGGCGCCGGCGACCTCGTTCGCGCATTTGGACGCCACCACGACGCTGTCGCGCTCGATCGCCGAAAAGGGCATCTACCCGGCCGTCGACCCGCTCGACTCGACCTCGCGCATGCTGACCGCGGCAATCGTCGGCGAGGAGCATTACAACACCGCCCGCTCGGTGCAGCAGGTGTTGCAGCGCTATAAGTCGCTGCAAGACATCATCGCCATCCTCGGCATGGACGAACTGTCTGAAGAAGACAAACTCACCGTGGCGCGCGCCCGCAAGATCGAGCGCTTCATGTCGCAGCCGTTCGACGTCGCCGCCGTGTTCACCGGCTCGCCGGGCGTGCAGGTGAAGATCGAGGACACCGTCAAGGGCTTCAAGGGCATCGTCGAAGGCAAGTACGATCATCTGCCGGAGGCGGCGTTCTACATGGTTGGGCCCATCGAGCAGGCGGTCGAGAAGGCCAAGCGCCTGGCCGAGGGCGGCTGAGGCTTTGAGAACGCGGCAGCCCCTCGCGCGCGAGCGCGTCGGGCGCGAGATACGGATCTGAACGCATGGCCGTTTTCCATTTCGAACTGGTGTCGCCGGACAAGGCGCAATTCAACGGGCCCGCGCAATCGGTGCTGGCGCCGGGCAGCGACGGCGACTTTCTGGTGCTGCGCGACCATGCGCCGGTGATGACCGCGCTCAGGCCCGGCGTCGTCGTCATCGAGGATGAAGGCGGCAAGACCTCGCGCTATTTCGTGCGCGGCGGCTTCGTCGACGTCAACTCCGGCGGTTGCATCCTGCTGGCGGAGACCGCGATTCCGGCCGAGGACGTCAGCGCCGCCGATCTCGACCAGGATATCAAGAACGCCGAGGAAGACCTCGCCGACGCCTCGGAGGAAAACAAGCCGCGGGCGCAGGAAAAGCTCGACCATCTGCGCGAAGTGAAGGAGACGATGAAGCTGTGAGGCGCGCGGCCTTCGTCTTCGCCGTGGCTCTGTGGGCGTGCGGCGCGGGCGCGGCGGAATTGCCGTCTCGCGGCGTCAAGACGAAGGCGCCTGGAGACAAGGCGCAGGTCTGTTTCATTGACGGCAAGCGCGGCGTTGAAACGCCGGGCGGCACGTGCATTCGCATCGGCGGCTATGTCAGCGTCGACGTCGGCGGTGGGAACGTGAGGCACTGAGAGGCGGCGTTGGCAGGCCGAACAAGCTGGCGCTTAATCCGCGTAGATGTCGAATGACAGCGCGATTCGCATGTCCGTTATGCGCTGGAGCAAACGCCAACGTCACCTGAGTTACCCTCGGGAAAAACCACCCAATGAAGAATTCCGCGTTTCCGCCGCTGGCGCTGAAGTCGCGCAGAAATTCTCGATGCGCGGCCAACTTGTCTATGCAGGCGTCGAGGACTCCGGCGAGATCCGAGTCCGCCGAACTCCCCTTAGCAATATTTGCCGTCCAACAGCTCTCCCTGTAAACGCCCTCCAGCGGTTCCCCCTTCGGAGTTGCTCGCCTGTCTCCAGATCGCCACGAGCGAGAGGGCATCAGGCCGAGAACGTCGATTGCCGTTCTCGGCTCCCAGCAAGAGTGACGAAGGCGAAGGGAAATACTGTACTTATACGCGTTCAGTTGACTTCCCCTTCGCCTCGCGAAGTTCCTGCGGTTTACCTCGCCGCGCTTATCGCCTGAAACACCGCGAACGGCGTCGCCGGCATGTCGATGTGCTTGACCTTGTGAGAACGCCACAGCGCATCGGCTATGGCGTTCATTACCGCCGGCGTCGAGCCGATCGAACCGGCCTCGCCGGCGCCCTTCAGGCCCATCGGATTGGTGTTGGAGGGCACGTTGCGGGTCTGGAAGTCGAACAACGGGAAGTTGTCGGCGCGCGGCATGTTGTAATCCATGAAGCTCGCGGTCACCAGTTGGCCGCTTTCGTCGAACACCGCCTTCTCGGCCAGCGCCTGCCCCGCGCCCTGCGCGATGCCGCCGTGGACTTGGCCCTCCAACAGCAGCGGATTCAGCGTGAAACCGAAATCGTCGACGACGGTGTAGCGCAACATCTTCACCACACCGGTCTCGGTGTCGATCTCGACTTCGCAGGCGTGCGTCCCATTGGGGTAGGTGGCGTTCGGCGGCACGAATTCCTCAACCGCTTTCAGCTTGTCGTCGCTGGCCTGCGGCAGCGCGGCGATCTCAGCGAGGTCGAGCGCGCGATCGGTGCCGGCGATGCGGATCTTGCCATCGACAATTTCCAGGTCGGCGATCGCCGCCTCCAGTTTGTCGGCGGCGAGTTCCTTGAGCGTGGCGGCGAGCTTGGTCGAGGCGCGGCCGACCATCACCGCGCCGATCGGGATGGAGCGCGAGCCGCCGGTGCCGTTGCCGGTCGGGATCGCCCTGGTGTCGCCCTGGAGGACGTGGATGCGCTCCAAGGGCAGGTCGAACTGATCGGAAACGACCTGGGCATAGGCGGTCTCGTGGCCCTGCCCAGTCGATTGCGTGCCGATGGCGACGGTGAGGGTGCCATCTTTATTGAGCGTCACCGAGCCTTCCTCGCCCTCGCCCCAGGCGGTGCATTCGATATAGCTGGAGAAGCCGAAGCCGCGCGCCTTGCCGTTGGCGCGCGACGCCTGCGCCCGCGCCTCGAAGCCGGAGCGGTCGGCCTTGGCGAGGCAGGCGCGCATGGCGCCTTCGAAATCGCCGACGTCGTAATCGCGGTCGGTCAGCGTGTGATAGGGCATCTGAGCCGGCTTGATGAAGTTGCGGGCGCGAATCTCGGCCGGATCGAGCCCGATCTCGCGCGCGCAGACGTCGACCAGGCGCTCCAGCACATAGGCCGCCTCGGGGCGGCCCGCGCCGCGATAGGCGTCGACCGGCACGGTGTGGGTGTAGACGCCGCGCACGCGCGCGTGCAGTTCGCCGATGGCGTAGGTTCCCGTCGCCATCGAGGCCCCGAGCCAGGGGATATAGGGCGCGAACATGCTGAGATAGGCGCCGAGATTGCCGAGGATGTCGACACGCAAAGCCAGGAACTTGCCGTTCTCGTCCATCGCCATCTCGGCGGTGGTGACATTGTCGCGGCCCTGCGCGTCGCCGAGAAAATGCTCCCCTCGGTCGCCGATCCAGGATACCGAGGCGCCCAATCGCCGCGCCGCCTCGGCGACGAGCGCATATTCGCGGTACATCATGTTTTTGGTGCCGAAGCCGCCGCCGACGTCTTTGGTGACGACGCGCAGCTTCTCCGACGGCCACTTGAGGACCATGTCGCAGAGGATCATCTTGAGGATGTGGACGCCCTGGCTGCCGAGTTCGAGCGTGATCTCGCCGGTCGCCGGATCGATGTCGGCGCGGACGGCGCGCGGCTCCATGTAATTGGCGACGACGCGCGGATTGACGATTTTCAGGCTCGCCTTGCGCGGCGCGGCGGCGAAAACGGCGTCGGTCTTCGCCTTGTCGCCGATGCCGGCGTCATAGGCGACATTGCCGGGCGCGCCCTCGAACATCAGCGGCGCGCCGGGGGCGATAGCGTCCTGCATGTCGACGAGCGCCGGCAGCGCCTGCCAATCGACGGCGATCGCCTCGACGGCGTCGCGAGCGTCAGCGGCGCTCTCGGCGACGACCATCGCGACAATGTCGCCGACGTGATGCGCCTCGCCCTCGGCAAGTACGGGATAAGGTTTCAGCGGCGTCTGCGAGCCGTCGGCATTGGGCATCGGCGCCAGGCACGGCAGGCCGCCGAGGGCCTCGAAATCCTTGGCCGTATAGACCGCGCGGACGCCGGGCATGGCACGGACGGCGGCGAGATCGCCGACAGAGAACCGCGCGTGGCCATAGGGGCTGCGCAGGAAAGCCGCTTTCAGGGCTGCGCCGTCGCAGGCGTCCGAGGCGTAGCGGCCCTGCCCGGTCACCAGCCGCACATCCTCGACCCGCCTCACGCTTTGGCCAGCGCCGAATTTTCTCACGCTCATGCTTCAAGTCTCCCGATTCGGATACGACGCACCTATCGCACCGACCGAATTTCGACACGAAATCTGCTTGCGTTCGCGCCATTTGGTCAAGGGTTCCTTAACGCGTCCCGGCGACAATCGCGCTAACATTTTCACGGGATGTTAGTCATGAGTGACGCGGCGCGTGCGGATGGCGAGCTTCCCGACGAGCAAGTCGCCCATGACGCGGCGGCAAAGCCGGCGCTGCCGGCGAAGGCCGAGACGGAGCGCGCCGCGGCGCCGGAACCGACCGAATTGAGCCTCACGCGCTTCGAGTCGGCGCGCGACGAAAACCTGCGCTACGGGCCCGATGCGGAAATCCCCTATTATTCAGCGCGCGAGGCGCGCAGCGAGGGTCCGGCGCCGGGCCGGGCGCCGCGCGACTGGCGGCGGCTGCGCGCCGCCGCGAGCCTGACGGCGGTGTTGGCGATCGGCGCCGCGGCGGCGGCGGCCCACGTTCACGCGCTGCGCGTCGCCCATGCCGAAGAGACCCAGACGCGCGTGTTGACGCATCGGCTCGACGCCATGAGCAAGCGGCTCGAAACGCTGCAAGCGACGCGCTCGCGCGACGAACTCGCCACTATTCGCAAGGTGCTGGCCGAGATCAAGACGGGCGCCGCGAACACCCGCGACATGGGCGGCGCCGTCTCCCAGCTCGCCTCGCACGTCGAAAAGCTTGAGAAGCAGCAGGGCGCACGGCTCGACAAGCTCGGCGACCGCATCGACCACGACGCCGCCGCCCGTCTCGTCAGCGTCACCGCGCGGCTGGAAAAGCTGGAGGCGAAGGCCGCCGCCGCAGCAGCGGCGGCCAAGCCGGCGCCGAAAGTCAATGTCGCCAAGGCGAGCCCCGGAGTGTCCTATGCGCCGACGGGTTCGATCAATCGGCCGCCGCCGCGGTTGCGCAACTTCTATCTCGCCCAAATCCGTAACGGCTATGCGATGATCGGCAGCCCCGCCGGCGAATTCGCCGTCGAGCCCGGCGATATGGTGCCGGGCGGTGGGCGCGTGCTGCGCATCGAGCGGCGCGGGCGCGACTGGGTGGTGGTGACGACGCAGGGGCAGATCTTCGCCGCGGATGAATGAGCGCATATCTAATTGATATATAATGTGATTTAAGGCTACTTCCGGAACTCCGGGGGACAAATCCTTGCCGCTGGCCGCCGTTTGCGGCATAGTGTGCAAGGATGGCGGCAATCGACGTTTCCTAACGTCCCCCCCGACCCCTTACCCCGGAAATTCAGTCTATGGCGTCTGTCGATAGGCCCGCGCGCAAACCGGCGCGCGTCTCCCGTGGTCCCGCCGTGCTCGCCGCCATCATCAATGGCGCGAGCCTCGCGGAGATCGCAACCTCCGAAACCTTGCCCCCCAAGCGCGTCGAAAAAATGCTGCGCGACGAATTGCGCAAGCGCTGGATCGCACCCGTGCAGGACTATGCGCGGCTGCAAATCGCGCGGCTTGAGGCGATCGCAACCCAACTGAAGGAGAAATCGAAGAATGGCGATCTGCCGACGATCGACCGGCTGCTGAAGGTGCTCGACCGGCTCGACCGCTACCACGGCTTCACCAAGCTGGCGCCGCTCGCCAACTGCTCGCGCGAGGACGTGCGCGAGAGCCTGATCGTCAAGCTCGAACAGGGAGGGCGCCAGCCGGCGCGCGAGCAATGAAGCGCGCCCGGCGACCGCTGAAGACGCTGTTTGCGGAACTGCTCGCGGGATCACCCGCGCAACGGCAAAAGCAACTCGCGCGGCTGACGGCACAGGAGGCCGCCGAGCTTTATTATGATTGGTCGCTATGGGCGCGGCCCGACCAGATCGCCCCCGAGGGCGACTGGATCTATTGGCTGATCCTGGCCGGGCGCGGCGCCGGCAAGACCCGCGCCGGCGCCGAGACGGTGCGCGCCTGGGCGCGCGCCTACCCAATCGTCAACTTGATTGGCGCAACGCGCCAGGACGCGCGCGAGATCATGGTGATGGGCGAATCCGGGCTGCTGGCGATCTGTCCTCCGCAGGAGCGGCCGAGGTTCGCGCGCGGCGCCGACCGGCTCGAATGGCCGAACGGCGCGATCAGCCAAATCTTCTCGGCCGAGGAGCCGGACCGGCTGCGCGGCAAGCAGCACATGAAGCTGTGGCTCGACGAACTCGCCGCCTGGCGCGACCCCGACGCCTTCGATCAGGCGATGCTTGGCCTGCGCCTCGGCGACAAGCCGCAGGCGGTGGTCACGACGACGCCGCGACCAACCAGGCTCATCAAGCAACTGCTCGACAGCGCCGACGCCGTGGTCTCGCGCGGCTCGACTTTCGACAACGCGAGGTTCCTCGCCGACGGCTTCCTGACGAGGATCGCCGCCCGTTTCGACGGGCGGGCGATCGGGCGCCAGGAGCTTTACGGCGAGATCATCGAGGAGGCGCCGGGCGCCTTGTGGACGCGGGCGCTGATCGAGCGCCAGCGGCTGCCGAAGGACACGCCGCGAGCCGATTATGTCGAGATCGTCATCGGCGTCGATCCGCCGGCGCGCTCGGGCGCGAAGGCCGACGAATGCGGCATCATCGCCGTCGGCCGCACGGCGGCCGGCGTCATCCATGTGCTCGCCGATCTCTCCAGCCAGGGCGAGACGCCGGGCGAGTGGTCGGCCCGCGTGGTCAGCGGCTTTCGGCGCTACGAGGCCAACCGCATCGTCGCGGAGATCAACAACGGCGGCGAGATGGTAGCGCAGGTCATGCGGCAGCACGATCCCAACCTGCCCGTGCGCAGCGTGACGGCGACGCGCGGCAAATTCCTGCGCGCCGAGCCGATCGCGGCGGCCTATGAGCGCGGCGCGGTGTTCCACCTCGGCGGTTTCGAAAAGCTTGAAGATCAGCTCTGCACGCTGACTTCGGATTTCGACTCCCGCACAGCCGGCTTCTCGCCCGATCGCGCCGATGCGCTGGTGTGGGCGGTCGCCGATCTCATCGCGCCGCGGCGCGCGAGCCCGAGCGACATGCTCGACCTCTACGCCCGCGAGATGAAGGGCGAGTGAGCCTCAGCGCCGCGCGGCGGGCGGCGCGGCGGCGTGTAGCCTCTGCCCGAGCTTGCGATGGAACTCGGCGGCGGTGAACTGGGCGTTGAAAACCTCGGTCTTGTCGACCTGCGGCTCCGGGCATTGCGCGTCCAGACCGACGATCCCACGGGCGCGTAGGCCAGCAGCAAATTCCGCCTCCAGCGTCTGGCGCTTGCCGGCGGCGGCGAAGACCTCGCTGATCCAAACATCCTTTCCGGCCTCGGCGACGCAGAAGGTCCAGCGCGCCCCGGCCGGCGAGGCGGCGGCAATGATGAGCGCGAGCGCAAACCCCATGCCCAAACCTCCCCGCCGGGGCATAGCCGCGCGCGCCGCCAGAGGCAAGGCGGGTTGAGAACAAAAATAGAACATTTGCTTGACCGCTTACGCCGTTACGAGTAGTGTGGACTACATTGGAGATGATGCGGCAGGCGGCGATCGCCGCCCGGCAGCCTCTCCAATCTCTCCTCTCCAATCTTTCCTCCCCTCGATCCGACTGCGCGAGACCTCGGGCGCTCTGCTTGAGGCTCGCGCTTTTTCTCCTGGAGCCGCCTTGTGCCAATGCTCGACCTGTTCCTGCCGTTGACGAAAGTGGACATCAACGAGCGCATGGTGCATGGCGTCGCCACCGCCGAGGCGCCTGACCGCGCCGGCGAGATCTGCGATTACGACAGCACCAAACCCTATTTCGAAGCCTGGTCGGCGGGGGCGCGCGAGGCGAGCGGCGGCAAGTCGCTCGGCGCCGTGCGCGCCATGCACAGCCGCATCGCCGCCGGCAAGCTGACCGACATCGCCTTCGACGACGAGGGCAAGCGCATCCTGGTCGCCGCCAAGATCGTCGACGACGACGAATGGCAGAAGGTGGTCGAGGGCGTCTACACCGGCTTCAGCCAAGGCGGCCGCTATGTGAAGCGCTGGAACGACCCGGAAACGGACATGACCCGCTACACCGCCGACCCCACCGAGATTTCGCTGGTCGACGTGCCCTGTCTGCCCGGCGCGACCTTCGACGTCGTCAAGGATGGAATCGTCGAGAAGCGCGCCTTCGCCGCGCCGCGGCTCGTGACCAAACAAGAATCGCCAGCGTCCGCGCCTGTGGCGCCGCCGCCGCCTCCCGAGGCGCCGCAGGGCTCCTCCTCCCAGGCGCTGGCGAAGGCCGCGCTCGCTTTGGCGAGCGCGGCCGACGAATTGGAGAAGACGATCGAGGAGAATGCGCGCCTGCGCGCCGCCCTCGGCCTGGTGACGCCGGATCTCGCGGCGCTGACGAAACGTGTCGTCCAGTTGGAGGCGCAGCCGCTGCCGGCGCGGGCAGCGCTGCGCGCGGCCTCGCGCGAATGGGACGGCGCAGCCGGTCCCTTGGTTGGCGGCGTCGAGGCGGCGATCAAGGCGTTGAGCGATCTGCCGGAGAAGGAGCGCACGATGGCGCTGATGAAGGTGAGCTTGGCCAATCCGAGCGAGACGCGGTTCTGACGCGCACGGTTGTTTGATTGGCGGGCGCCGGACTTTCGACTCAGCGCAGGAGCATGAAATGCCTTTAGGGGGCGTCGAAACGCCGATTCCCGCCAGCGTGTTCGCGCGCCTGGCCGCCGCGAGCCGGTTCGTGATTTCCGGAATTGGCCCCGAAAGTTGGTTCGGGCCGCAGCAACCGCTGCTCCCGCAGGCGCCGCCGGACGTCAAGGGCCGCCAGTGGGATTATCCCTTCGGCCTCAACATCAACTATGTGCCGCGCTCCGACAATCTGCTGTCGTTCGGCGAGTTGCGCACGCTCGCCGACGCGCTGCCGCTTTTGCGGAGCGTGATCGAGACTCGCAAGGACCAGATCGCCGCGCTCAATTGGACGGTGCGGCCGCGCCTCACCGGCGGCGCGGCGGCCGGGAACCGCTGCGCGGCGTTGCGCGCGTTCCTCGCCATGCCCGACCGCCGGCATGATTTCTCGACCTGGCTGCGCATGCTGGTCGAGGATATGCTGGTCATCGACGCGGCGACGATCTATCCTCGCTATACGCGCACCGGCGCCGTCTACTCGCTTGACGTGATCGACGGTTCGACAATCAAACCGCTGATCGACAACGACGGCCGCTCCCCCGTCTCGCCCGATCCCGCCTACAGCCAAGTGCTGCACGGCGTGCCGGCGGCCGATTTCACCGCCGACGAACTCATCTATCAGCCGCGCAACATGCGCTCGCACCGGCTCTACGGCTTCTCGCC
>DATNDU010000172.1:0-2447 GCA_035606915.1 Roseiarcus sp.
ATCCCGGCGCCCGACGATCTCAGCGACGAGGCGCTGGCGCGCCATTGCCGGCGCTTCGTCAAGACCAACTATCACCCCTGCGGAACGGCGCGCATGGGCCGCGCCGCCGACCCGATGGCGGCGCTCGACGCGCGGCTTCGCGTGCGCGGCGTCGAGGGCCTGCGCGTCTGCGACCTGTCGGCGATGCCCGACATCAACGCCGGCAACACCAATGCGCCGGCGCTGATGATGGGCGCGCGCTGCGCCGAGTTCGTCGCCGCCGCTTCCCAGGGCGCGCCGCCCGCGCTAGGCTGAGCAGGCAGAGGCGCGGGAGGAAACATGGCGGTCAGAACGCTCGCCGACATCGCCGAGTTGGAGCGCACGCCGCTTGCCGAACGCGGCCTGCCGCCCTCGACCTTCGCCATGCTCAGCGCCTCGGCCGAGCGCTTCGGCGACAAAATCGCCATCCGTCATCTCAGCGACGGCCTGCCGGACGAGCCGACGCGCGATGTGAGCTATCGCCAATTGCTGCGGCGCGTTGTGCAGGCGGCGAACCTGTTTCGCTCGCTCGGCGTCGAGCCGGGAAGCTCGGTCTCGATGCTGCTGCCGCTCGCGCCCGAGGCGTTCGTCGCCATGATCGGGGCGCAGACGGCGGGCCTCGCCAATCCCATCAACTTCCTGCTGGAGGCGCACCAGATCGCCTCGCTGTTGCGCGAGGCGCATTGCCGCGTACTGCTGGCGCCCGATCCCGCTCTCGTGCCCGGCCTATGGCCGAAGGTCGAGGCGGCGCTGCGCGATCTCCCTGACGCGCCGAGGCTGCTGCGCGTCGGCGGCCCACGCGGAGCGGACAGTTTCGAGGCGGCGCTCGAACAACACAGCGGCGAGGCGCTGAGCTTCGCGCGCGAGATCGGACCCGGCGACGTTGCTTCGCTGTTTCACACCGGTGGCACCACGGCGCTGCCGAAGCTGGCGCGCCACACCCACGGCGGCCTGATGCTGCAATGCTGGGTCAACGCGCAATTGCAGGATCTGCGCGCCGACGACGTCTGGCTGACCGGCGTGCCGATCTTTCATGTCGGCGGGGCGAACTGCGCCGGGCTGACCGCCCTGTCGCAGGGTGCGACCAACGTGCTGCTGACGCCGGCGGGCTTGCGCAACCCCAACGTGATCTGCCATTTTTGGGCTCTGGCGGAGCGTTTCCGCGCCACGGTCATCGGCATGGTGCCGACGAGTTGGGGCGCCGCGCTCAACACGCCAAGCGAGGGCTTCGACCTTTCGCGCCTGCGCTTGTGCCTCTCCGGCGCCTCGACGCTGCCGGCGGAGGTGGCCCGCCAAGTCGAGCAGCGCCTCGGCCGCCAAATTTGCGAAGGCTGGGGCATGACGGAGACGCACGGCTACGCCACGATGACGCCGGCGCTCGGCGTCGCCAAGGTCGGCGCCATCGGCCTACGCGCGCCTTACACCGAGCTTATCGTCGCGTCGGTGAAGGACGGGCGCGTCGAGCGGTTGGCCGTGACCGGCGAGATCGGCCGCGTGCTGGTGCGCGGGCCGATGGTGTTCGCCGGCTACGCCAATGACGCGCACAACCACGGCGCCTGGATCGCGGCGGAGGCGGGTGCGGATTGGCTCGACACCGGCGATCTCGGCCGCTTCGACGAGGACGGCTATGTCTGGCTGACCGGGCGCGCCAAGGACGTCATCATCCGCGGCGGCCACAACATCGATCCCGTGGCGATCGAGGAGGCTTTGCACCAGCATCCGGCGGTGGAGATGGCGGCGGCGATCGGCCGCCCCGACGCCCATGCCGGCGAAATCCCCATCGCCTTCGTGCAGTTGAAGCCCGGCGCCTCGGCCTCGCCCGAGGAATTGCAGGCTTTCGCGCGCGAGCGGGTGGCGGAGCGTGCGGCGGCGCCGGCTGAGGTGCGGGTATTGGCGCAGATGCCGCTGACCGGCGTCGGCAAGATTTTCAAGCCGGCGCTGCGCGAGATCGCCGCCAAAGAGGCGCTGGAGCAGGCGGTCGCCGGGCTCGGTATGCCGGGCGTCAGCGTCGAGGTGGCGGCGCATCCGAAATACGGCGCGCTGGCGACGGTGCGGGCGAGTGAGCCTTTGGCGTCGGCGGCCGAGGCGGCGCTGAGGGAGTTGCTGGGGCGGTTCCAGATTAGGACGGAGGTGGTGGGGCCGGAGTAGGGGTTCAAGTTGAACGCTCTGTGCCTGTCCGCGAATGTCGGCGATGGCGGAATGCGGACGGGAGGAGACGCAAAGCGTCTCCGTTTACGACAGCCCGCCCGCGCGCTCGTTGGGCGGGGACGCCCTAGATTGATTTTCTACCTAACCAAATTCAAGAGATCCCCCGGCTTTGCCGGGGTGGCCGTAGAAGTTTGACTTTTACGGGGGTCCACCGTGATTTTTGCCGTCGTGAGCCGCCAAGCACACGAAGGGTCTAATCACGATGGACGAGTTCGAGAGCT
>DATNDU010000218.1:0-10274 GCA_035606915.1 Roseiarcus sp.
CGCGGCCGGATCGCGCCGTTTTCGTAGAGCGCGAACAGTTCGCGGGTGTTGGCGGCGTTGGCGCGGGGATCGCGCGCCGCGAAGGCGCCCCAGAACACGCCGACCACCTGGCAAGATTTCAGCAGCGTCAGGTTGAGCGGCAGCTTGGCGATGCCTTGCGGAAAGCCGATGACGAGGAACCTGCCTTCCCACGCGATCGCCCGCAGCGCGGCTTCCGAGTAGTCGCCGCCGACGGCGTCATAGATCACCGCCGCGCCCTTCTCGCCGCAGGCGCTTTTGAAGGCATCCGCCAGCTTCTTGCGGCCGGCGGCGTCGAACGGCCCGCTCGCATAGACCAGCCCCTCGTCGGCGCCCCAGCTCTTGGCCGCGTCGACCTTTTCCTGCGTCGAGGCCGCCGCGATCACCCGCGCCCCCATCGCCTTGCCGAGTTCCACCGCCGCCGAGCCGACGCCCCCGGCCGCTCCGAGCACGAGCAGCGTTTCGCCGGGCTTCAGCCCCGCGCGGTCCTTCAGCGCGTAATAGGAGGTGCCGTAGGTCATCAGAAAGGCGGCGGCCTCGTCGAACGGCATCACGTCGGGGATCGGCATGATGCGCCGGACCTCGCAGACGATCTTCTCCGCCATGCCGCCCCAACCGGTGGAGGCCAGCACCCGTTGGCCCGGCTCCAGCCCCGAGACGCCCTCGCCCACCGCCTCGACGACGCCCGCCACCTCGCCGCCGGGCGAGAACGGCCGCGCCGGCTTGAACTGATATTTGTCCTCGATGATGAGCGCGTCGGGGAAATTGACGCCGCAGGCGGCGACGCGGATCAGCGCCTCGCCCTTGCCCGGCGTCGGGTCCAGGATGTCGGCGAGTTCCAGCGTCTCGGGTCCGCCGGCGGCCCGGCTCAGAACGGCTTTCATGGGGGGTCTCCGCGATTTCAAGTAATGGTCTGGCCGCCGTCGACGACGATCGTCTGGCCGGTCATATAGGCGCCGGCGCGCGAGGCGAGGAATACGGCGGCGCCGGCTATCTCGTCGGGCTCGCCGATGCGCTTCAGCGGCGTGCGCGCGTTGGAGGCTTTCAGCGTCTCCGGGTTCTCCCACAAAGCGCGGGCGAAGTCGGTCTTGATGAGCCCCGGCGCGATGCAGTTGATGCGCACATTGTCGGGTCCGAACTCGACCGCGAGATTGCGCGCCAGGCTGAAATCGGCGGCTTTCGAGATGTTGTAGGCGCCGATGATGGCGTTGCCCTTGAGGCCGCCGATCGAGGAGACGATGACGATCGCGCCGTCTTTGCGCGCCCGCATCGCCGGCGCGACCATGCCGATCAGCCAATGGTTGGAGATGATGTTGTTGTCGAGGATCTTGCGGAACTGATCGTCGGCGATGCCGGCGAGCGGGCCATAATAGGGATTGCTGGCGGCGTTGCAGACCAGCACGTCGATCTGGCCGAAGGCGCCGACCGTCTCGTCGGCGAGGCGTTGGAGATCGTCCTTGGACGAAATGTTGGCGGCGATCGCCAGCGCCCGGCCGGCGCCGTGGCGGGCGTTGATGCCGGCCGCGACCTCCTCGCAAGCCGGCGCCTTGCGCGAGGAGACGACGACGTTGGCGCCATGTTCGGCCAGCCGCTCGACGATGGCGCGGCCGATGCCGCGCGAGGAGCCGGTGACGACGGCGGTTTTGCCGGTGAGATCGAACAGGGTCATGGGCGGCCTCCGAAGCGCCACATTAGAGGCGAGGGCGGCGAAAGCAAAGCTTTCGCGGGCGCCTAAGACGTGCGACGGCCTATTGCGATGCGACGACGGGCCAGCCGACGAGTGTGGTCGGACACCAACGCGCCTTTCTTCTGGCGATGCGGCCTTCGCGATCCTCGGTGTCGTAATCGCGCGGCTCCGCGGCGCGGGAAAACAGCGCGCGGTCCTCCAGCGTATCGGCGTTGACGACACTCCACACGCGCTCGCCCTCTACGAGCGTCATCGCGACATAGACGCCGCATCGTCGGCAAATGATCTGCTCGGAGGTTCGCAGGCCGAACGTGTATCTTTGCAGTTGCCGCGGCTCCGCCGCCGTCAGCGTGACATGCGCTTTTGGGTCGGAGAACGCCCTGGCGTTGTGCTTGCGACAGAACGAGCATTGGCAGGCGCCAAGCACTTGATCTTGCGGCCGCCGGTCGGTCGACAACTCGACCCGAATCGCGCCGCAATGACACTGGCCGTTGAAGATCATACGGGCGCTTGCCTCAAGCCGCCAAAAACCCCGTGAGATCGTCCATCGTCCGCCCGATCCCCTCCGGCGCGACGCCGAGCCGTTCCAGCGGCGCCCCGGCGCGGTTGATCCAGAAGGTGCGGAAGCCGAACCACGCCGCCCCCGCCGCGTCCCAACCGTTCGACGACACGAACACAAGGTTTTGAACCGGCGCGCCGAAGGCGTCGAGGGCAAGCTGATAGGCCTCCGGCGCGGTCTTGAACTTGCGCACCCGCTCGACGCTGAGCACATGCGAAAACAGCGGCTCGATCCCAGCGGCGGCAAGCGCTTTGTGCAGCATCGCCTCGTTGCCGTTGGAGAGCACGGCGAGCTTCAGCCCCTTGGCGTGCAGCGCCGACAGCGCGGCGGGCACTTCCGGATGCGCCGGCAGACGCTCGTAGATCGCCATCAACTCGTCGCGCGCGGCCGACGTCAGTGCGACCTTCTCGAACTCGCAGGCGTAATCGAGCCCGTCGCCGGTGATCGACCAGAAATCGGCGTAACGCCCGCTCATCGTGCGCAGGCGCGAATACTCGATCTGCTTGTCGCGCCAGCTTAAGCTGAGCGCGCGGCCCTTGCCGGGATAAAGCGCCTCCAGCTGCGCCTCGACGGCGTAGATGTCGAGCAGGGTTCCATAGGCGTCGAACACGACGCCAGCGATGTGAGTGTTCATGCCGCCACTCTGCCGCAGTCGGGCCGCCCTTGTCGAGCGCTCAGCCCAGCGGCGCGACGTCGCCGGCGGCTTGCCCGGCGCGGCGCACAATCTCGCTGATCTCGCGCAGCGGCTTGGCCAGCGGGCTCGATTTGCGCCAGATCATGCCGATGGTGCGCGAGGGTTGCGGGGCCGGAAAGCGCGTCACCGCCACCGGCGCCGAGCGCGCCTCAACGGCGGCCGCCATCGCCGGAATCAGCGTCACCCCGAGGCCGGCGCCGACCATCTGCACCAGCGTCGACAGCGAACTCGCCGCCAGCGTTTCGTGGGGAGAGCGCGGGTCTTGCCCGCACACCGAAAGCGCCTGATCGCGCAGGCAATGGCCTTCCTCCAGCAGCAGCAGCCGCTGCGCGCGCAATTTATCGAGAGCCGGCGGCGGCGCGGCCGCCTCGGCGTATGCGCGCACCAGCAGGAATTCCTCCGTGAACAGCGGCGCCGCCTCGAAGCCGGCGCCGGCGACCGGCAGCGCTACGATCGCCGCGTCGATCCGCCCCTGCGCCAATTCCTCGGCCAGCCGGTCGGTGATGCTCTCGCGCACATGCACGTCGAGTTCGGGATAGGCCTCGATAAGGTCGTGCATCACCGCCGGCAGCAGGTACGGCCCGACCGTCGGGATCACCCCGAGCCGCAGCCGCCGCAGCGGCCGGTGCGAAGCGGCGAGCCCATCGAGTTCGTCGACGGCGGCCAGGATCGAGCCGATGCGCTCGCCCAGCGCCTCGCCAAGTCCGGTCATCCGCACCTGCCGCGCGCCGCGCTCGAACAAGGCCGCGCCGAACTTTTCCTCCAACTCCTTGATCTGCTCGGAAAGCGCCGGCTGCGAGATCGCGCAGGCCGCCGCCGCGCGGCCGAAATGGCGGTGGCGGGCGAGCGCATCGAAATAGCGCAGTTGACGCAAGGTGAGGTGCAACATAGGCTGAGCCTATCGGCGCGATCAAAAAATGCAACTTATGGCGATCGAACGCCCGTGCTAATCCCGGCGCAACGCCCGTGGGCTTCCCTTTTGAGGGAGATCATTGCGATCTTCCTCTGCGGCGTGTGGGAAGCCCTGAATAGATCAGGAGGACACAATGACTGACCACACCGAGGGCGCGAGCGCCGGCCAATGCCCGGTCGCGCATAGCGGGCGCGCCAAGACCATTCAGCAATGGTGGCCGAACCAGCTCAACCTCGCCATGCTGACGCAGCAATCCGAGTTGAGCAACCCGATGCCGAAGGGTTTCAACTACGCCGAGGCGTTCAAGACCCTCGACCTCGACGCGGTCATCAAGGACCTGCACGCGCTGATGACGGACTCGCAGCCCTGGTGGCCGGCGGATTTCGGCCATTACGGGCCGTTCTTCGTCCGCATGGCCTGGCACTCGGCCGGCACCTATCGCGTCGGCGACGGTCGCGGCGGCGCCTCCTCCGGCTCGCAGCGCTTTGCGCCGCTCAATTCCTGGCCGGACAACGTCAATCTCGACAAGGCGCGCCGGCTGTTGTGGCCGGTCAAGCAGAAATACGGCAAGAGCCTGTCCTGGGCGGATCTGTTGATCCTCACCGGCAACGTCGCGCTGGAGTCGATGGGCTTCAAGACCTTCGGCTTCGCTGGCGGGCGCGAGGACGTCTGGGAGCCGGAGATGGACATTTTCTGGGGCCCGGAGGGCGAATGGCTCGGCGACGAGCGCTACAGCGGCGAGCGCGACCTCGCCAACCCGCTCGGGGCCGTGCAGATGGGCCTCATCTACGTCAACCCGGAGGGGCCGAACGGCAAGCCCGACCCGCTCGGCGCGGCGCGCGACACCCGTGAAACGTTCTTGCGCATGGCGATGAACGACGAAGAGACGGTGGCGCTGATCGCTGGCGGTCACACCTTCGGCAAGACTCACGGCGCGGCCGACCCCAAGGTGCACGTCGGCCCCGAGCCGGAAGGCGCCGACGTCGAGGAACTTGGTCTGGGCTGGAACAACAAGTTCGGCTCCGGCTTTGGCGTCCACACCATCGGCTCCGGCCTCGAAGTCACCTGGACGACGACGCCAACCAAGTGGGACAACACCTTCTTCGAAATCCTGTTCAAATACGACTGGGAGTTGACCAAGAGCCCCGCCGGCGCTTGGCAGTGGCAGCCGAAGAACGGGGCCGGCGCGGGGACCGCGCCGGACGCGCACGGTCCCGGCCGCAGCCACCCGCCGATGATGCTGACGACCGATCTGGGGTTGCGCCTCGATCCGGCTTACGAGAAAATCTCGCGCGACTTCCTCGCCCACCCGGACAAGTTCGCCGACGCCTTCGCCCGCGCCTGGTTCAAGCTGACCCACCGCGACATGGGCCCGACGTCTCGCTATCTCGGCAAGCTCGTGCCGCGGGAAGAGCTGATCTGGCAGGACCCGGTGCCGGCGCCGACGTTGCCTGCCCCAAGCGAGGCCGATATCGCGGCGCTGAAGCAGAAGATCGCCGCGTGCGGGCTCACTGCGGCCGAACTCGTCAAGACTGCCTGGGCCTCGGCCTCGACCTTCCGCAACTCCGACAAGCGCGGCGGCGCCAATGGCGCACGCATTCGTCTTGCGCCGCAGAAGGACTGGGCGGTCAACGAGCCCGCCGAACTCGCCAAGGCGCTCGGCAAGCTTGAGGAGATCGCCAAGGACGCCAAGATCTCGTTCGCCGACCTTATCGTGCTCGCCGGCAATGTCGGCGTCGAGATGGCGGCGAAGGCGGGCGGCCATGACGTGAAGGTCGCCTTCACGCCGGGGCGCACCGACGCGACGCAGGCGCAAACCGACCCCGAGTCGTTCAAATGGCTGGAGCCGAAAGCCGACGGCTTCCGCAACTGGTATCCCCAAAACGCGGGCACGCCGCCGGACGAACTGTTGATCGACCGCGCGCAACTGCTGACGCTGACGATCCCGGAGATGACGGTGCTGGTCGGCGGCCTGCGCGCCATCGGCGCCAACTTCGGCAACGCCAAGCACGGCGTGTTGACTGCCAAGCCGGGCGCGCTGACCAACGACGTGTTCGTCAACCTGCTCGACATGGGGACCACCTGGGCGCCGTCGGCCGCAGCCAAGGGCGTCTACGAAGGGCGCGATCGCAACACCGGCGCGGTCAAGTGGACGGCGACCCGCGTCGATCTGCTGTTCGGCTCCAACTCGCAGTTGCGCGCGCTGGCCGAGGTCTATGCGAGCGAGGATGAGAAGCAAGGCTTCGTCGACGCCTTCGCCGCCGCCTGGGCGAAGGTGATGAACCTTGATCGGTTCGACGTGAAGTGAGGTTGGTCTGATTGAACGAAGCAGGGCCGCTCCGAAAGGGGCGGCCCTGCTTGTTTGACGCAGGAAGGGTGAGCCAAAACGCGCCAAATTTCTTGACATTTGTTCTTGTTTTGTCCCTGATGCGCGACATTTCTCGGGGCAAGTCCATGGGCGAGAATTTGTACGAAGATTTGGTTTTCCGGCTTCGGCCCGGCGCTGTCGACGGCGACGGACTACGGATTGCGGGTCATGATCTGCTGCGCAGCCAACGTAGGGAAGCGTCGCTTCCGAGATACGCATTGCTTCCTATCTAGGCGTTAGAGGAGCGGCTCTGGCAGGCATACGGATGCAGGGTTTCGGCGGCCGGCAAGGTCCGCGGCCTCCAAGTCGTGGTCGAAGCTTTAAACAACGGTGAAATCGCACGCGCTCAGATCGCGGCTTTGCTTCTGAAACTACCCGATCCAGCCACGGCGAACAGTTTTGCGCCAGCAGTGGCCAAGCGACTTCACGATGGCGGATGGCTGTTGAAGTACTGGGAGCCTGACAAGCACCCGAGAACGGGGACGCCCCCGAACCCCGGTTGGTTCGCGCCGACAGATGGCGGGAGCGGTGATAGCACCGACGCGGCGCCGACAATCGCCCATACCGCTCCGAGGGGTGAGTTGAAGCCGACAGAGATGGCTGCACACATCGGCGCTGAGCAGCAGGTCGCGGTTTTAACTTAGGGAGTGAATTTGCTATGACGAAATTTGTCCCGCACGGACGGATAAACCTTCGGCTCTGGAGCGACGAGACACCGCTACGCGAATTCGCAAATACCACCAGTTTGGTAGCAAAGCACATTCAGGAGAAAAACGCTCCGGTCAAACTCGCGAACGGCAAGATCAGGGCATCGAAAGCTTCTCGCCATTATCTGTCGTTCGAAAGCAACGATCTTAACGACGCGGACGAAGCCAACCTGCGCATCCGCGAAATTCTCGATGCGCTACGAGGAACGGAACTGGCGCGACTGATCGCTTCCGGCGCGGTCGACGCCGAAATCGATCTGGCGGCGTTTCATGGCGATGTCGATTGGGAAGCTCAACTCGACCCCAGGCTGGTGGCCGCCGCGCGCGCAGCGAACATACGCATGGTTGTCGAGCGCTACGACAAGTTCACCGACAAAGGCGCGCCGCTGGCGGTCCGCCTTTAACCTGCCCCCTCACAAAATGAACCTACTCAAATCCGCATTGGCGGCGAGGTCGCCGATGTGCTCCTCGACATAGGCGCCGTTGATCTCGATGCGCTCGCCCGCCCGGTCCGGCGCGGTGAAGCTGACCTCGTCGAGCACGCGCTCCATCACCGTCTGCAAGCGCCGCGCGCCGATGTTTTCGACCGTGCCGTTGACCTTCGCCGCCAGCCGCGCGATCGCCGAGATGGCGTCGTCGGTGAACGAGAGGTGGACGCCTTCGGCCTGCATCAGCGCCACATATTGCTTGATGAGGCTGGCCTCGGGCTCGGTGAGGATGCGGCGGAAATCCTCCTCGGTGAGTGACGACAATTCGACGCGGATCGGCAATCGCCCCTGCAATTCCGGCAGCAGGTCGGAGGGCTTGGCGATATGGAAGGCGCCGGAGGCGATGAACAGGATATGGTCGGTCTTGACCGCGCCGTGCTTGGTGGCGACCGTCGTGCCTTCGATCATCGGCAGCAGATCGCGCTGCACGCCCTCGCGCGAGACGTCGGCGCCGCCGCGCCCCTCGCGCGCGCAAATCTTGTCGATCTCGTCGAGAAAGACGATGCCGTTGCTCTCGACCTCGGCGATCGCCTCGCGAATGACGGCGTCCTGGTCGAGCATCTTCTCGACCTCCGCCGAGGTCAGCGGCTCGCGCGCCTCAGCGACGGTGACGCGCTTGCGGCTCGCCCGCTGCATGCCTTTGCCGAAGAGATCGCTGAGGTTGATGGCGCCGACCGAGGCGCCGGGCATGTTGGGCAGTTCGAACATCGGCATGCCGCTCTGGCCCTGCGGCAGCTCGACCTCGATCTCCTTGTCCTCGATCTCGCCGGCGCGCAGCTTGCGGCGAAACGAATCGCGCGTCGCCGGCGAGGCGGCCGGGCCAACCAACGCATCGAGAATTTTGTCCTCCGCACCCAATTCGGCGCGCGCCTCGACTTCGCGGCGCCGGCGCGCCTTCACCAACGCAATGCCGATCTCCAGGAGATCGCGCACGATGGTCTCGACATCGCGCCCGACATAGCCGACCTCGGTGAATTTCGTCGCCTCCACCTTCAGGAACGGCGCGCCGGCGAGCTTGGCCAGCCGTCTGGCGATCTCGGTCTTGCCGCAGCCGGTGGGGCCGATCATCAGGATGTTCTTCGGCATCACCTCCTCGCGCATCGGCGACACCAGTTTCAGCCGCCGCCAGCGGTTGCGCAAGGCGATGGCGACGGAGCGCTTGGCGTCGCCCTGGCCGACGATATAGCGGTCGAGTTCGGAGACGATCTCGCGCGGGGATAACTCGGTCATAGGCTTTCGATCGTCAGCGAGGTGTTGGTGTAGACGCAGATATCGGCGGCGATCTTCATCGAGCGGCGCACGATCTCCTCGGCGTCAAGCGGCATCGCCATCAGCGCGCGCGCCGCGGCAAGCGCGTAATTGCCGCCGGAGCCGATGGCGGTCGAGGCGCCGTCGGCGTCGCCCTCGGGCTCCAGCACGTCGCCGGAGCCACTCAGCACCAGGCCGATTTGCTTGTCGGCGACCAGCAGCATCGCCTCCAGCCGGCGCAGGTAACGGTCGGTGCGCCAGTCCTTGCCGAGTTCGACGCAGGCGCGCGCCAGTTGGCCCGGATACTGCTCGATCTTGCCTTCCAGCCGCTCGAACAGCGTCAGCGCGTCCGCCGTCGAGCCGGCGAAGCCGGCGATCACGTCGCCCTTGGCGAGCCGGCGCACCTTGCGGGCGTTGCCCTTGATGACGGTCTGCCCAAGACTCACCTGCCCGTCGCCGCCGATGACGGTGCGCCCGCCCTTGCGGACCATGAGGATAGTCGTGGCGTGCCAGCCGGGAAAGCTGGGATCTTGGGACATGCGAAACTCCGCGGCGAAGGCTCGGATTTATGCGGCGCGACGCAGCGGCGCAAGGGTTCGGGTTTTCGCAAAGGCTGGCGGGGGCGCGCGCGCGGGTCTATGAATCGACGGCTCCGGCCGAAGGAACGATCCCCAATGTCCACCGATGGCGCCCCGCTGTTTCGCCGCGACGACCACGCGGGGGTGGCGACGGTCACCCTGACCTCGGCCGCCAACCGCAACGCGCTCAGCCTGTTGATGTTAAACACGCTGATCGTCGCCTTCGACGAGATGGCCGGGCAGGACGCGGTGCGAGCGATCGTCGTCGCCGGCGACGGGCCGGCGTTCAGCTCCGGCCACGACTTGCGCGAGATCCAGGCTCACAGCAACGATGCAGACCGCGGCGCCGCCTTCTACGAGAAACTGTTCGATCGCTGCGCCACTTTCATGCGCGGGTTGACCGAGCATCCCAAACCCGTGATCTCAGCCGTCGAGGGCGTCGCCACGGCAGCCGGCTGCCAGCTTGTGGCGGCCTCCGATCTCGCCGTCGCCGGGCGAAAGGCGCGCTTCTCGCTGCCGGGGGCCAGAAAGGCCGGCTTCTGCTCGACGCCGCTGGTGGCGGTCGGGCGCGCGGTGTCGCGCAAGCACGCGATGGAGATGGCGCTCACCGGCGAGTTTCTCGACGCCGAACGGGCCGAGCAGATCGGCCTCGTCAACCGCGTGACGCCTGAAGGCGAAGCGCTCGCCGCCGCGCAGGCGCTGGCGGCGCTCATCGCCAGCCGCCCCATCGCCGCCATCGCGCTCGGCAAGCGCGCCTTCTACGAGCAGATCGAGATGCCGCTGGCCGACGCCTACGAGCGCGCCTCGCGGGCGATGGTCGAGAGTTTCCAGAACGCGGACTCCATCGAGGGTCGGGCGGCGTTTTTGGAGAAGCGGGCGCCGAGGTGGGGCGGGGCGTAGGGGGCGAGGCGAATGTAGGGGGTGCGCCACGGGCGGGCTCGACCCGAATGCGGACATCCCTCGGTGTCGCAAGATTCAAGACATTTGAAACACGGGCGGAGCTTTGAAATAATT
>DATNDU010000219.1:0-13318 GCA_035606915.1 Roseiarcus sp.
CGCCGGCGATATCTTTGAAGCCATCTGCTCGGAGGCGCGCGCCAACAATCTCGGCGTCATCGTCAAGCTGGATTGCGAGGGCTCGGAATTTCCGATCATGAAGCGTCTCGCCGAACGCTCACTGCTTGATCGCATCGACGCCTTCATGGTCGAATGGCACAAGGCCTGGTCGCCCCACGCCAAGCTCACGGATCTGACTGATCCCCTACGCGCCCATGGCTTCGTGATATTCGATCATACTGTAGACACCGATTACTTCGCGGGGATGTTCTTCGCCGCGAGAACCCAGTCTAGGGCATAGTTCAGTCAACCTAACAACGTCCGCCGGGATCGACCAGCAACCATGCGCCAGTCCACATTCTCCCTGTCCCGCGCCGACGGCCACGCGATCTTCACGCGCTTGTGGCGTCCAGACGCCGCGTCGCGCGCCGTCGTGCAGATCGTCCACGGCCTGGCCGAACATTCCGCCCGCTACAGGCGCCTCGCCGAGGCGCTGACGCGACACGGCTATGCCGTCTACGCACACGATCATCGCGGCCACGGGCCGAACTGCCCGCCGGCGGACCTCGGCTTCTTCGCCGAGCGCGACGGCTGGCGCAAATTGCTCGACGACACCGAGGCGGTCGCCGAACGCATCGCCGCCAATCATCCAGGCCTGCCGCGTGCCTTCCTCGGTCATTCGATGGGCTCGTTCCTCGGCCAAACCTATATCGCCGAGCACGGCGACGCCCTCGCCGCCGCCGTGCTCTCCGGCAGCTCCGGTCCGCCGCCGGCGATCTTGGCCGTCGGCAGGCGCCTCGTCGCCTTCGAGCGCTGGCGGCTCGGCCCAAGAGGCAAAAGCCCGCTCGTGCAGGCGCTGTTGTTCGGCGCGCAGAACAAGCCGTTCCGCCCGGCGCGCACGCCCTATGATTGGTTGTCGCGCGACGCCGCTGAGGTCGACAAATATATCGCCGATCCCCTTTGCGGGTTCGCCCTCACCAACCAACTCGCCGCCGACCTCGTCGGCGCGCTCGCCGACCTCGCCTCGCCGGCGCTGGCCGCGCGCATCCCGAAGACGCTGCCGATCTACGTGTTCAGCGGCGCGCGCGATCCCGTCGGGGCGAAGTTGCAGGGCCTGCTCGATGTCTACCGCGCCGCGGGGCTGGACGTCACCGCAAAGATCTACCCCGACGCGCGCCACGAGACGCTCAACGAGATCAATCGCGACGAGGTGACGCGCGATCTCATTAGCTGGCTCGACGCCCGCCTATGAAGACGCTCAGGGCAGCGCAAATACCAGACAGGTCGTCGTGCCATGCGCCAGCAACCGGCCGCGCGCATCGACGAGGCGCCCCTCGGCGGTGGCGATTTGCCGGCCGGCGCTGAGCACCCGCCCCTCCGCGCGCACCTCGCCCGTCGCCTCCGACAGTGGCCGCACGAAATTCACCTTGAGTTCAACGCTGGTGTAGCCCTGCCCTGCCTTCAGCGTCGAATGCACGGCGCACCCCATACAGGAATCGAGCAGCGTGCAGACATAGCCGCCATGCACCGTGCCGAGCGGATTGTAGACGCGCCCGTCCGGGGTCGCCGCGAACGCGACGCGGCCTTCCTCGATCTCGACGATGTCGAAGTTCATCAGCGTCGCAATCGGCGTCGGTGGCGCCTCGCCGTCGCGGATGGCGCGAAGGAAGGCCAGGCCATCCATCTGCTTGAGCCGCGCCGCCAGCGGGATGCGCTCAGCTTGCATCGTCATCGCAAACTCCTCTTGCCGCGGCGAGTATTTCCTGCCGCAGAGACCCCGCGCCAACCGCTCGCGCCGCCACCACCGCGCCAACCAAAGTCACGAGCTTATGAATCGCCTCCTGCCGCGACGCGCCGGCGCGCGACACTCGCTCAACCAGGGCCTCGACGCCCTCGGCAAACGGTTGCGACAGCGCCTCGGGATGACGCCCGGCATCGGCGCCGAAGGCGGCGAGCGGACAGCCCTGCTCGGGATGGGCGATGTGAGCGGCCGACAAATAATCGGCGACATAAGCCGCGATCGCTGCGCCGCCGCCCTTCTTCGCCTGCCGGCGATCGAAGCGCACCGCCACTTGCGCAAACATCGCCGCCGTCGCCTCGGCGAGCAGCGCGTCCTTGGAGGCAAAATGCTTGTAGAAGCCGCCATGCGTCATGCCGGCGGCCTGCATCACCTCGGCGACGCTCGCGCCGGCAACGCCGCGCGCTCGCAGCAAGCTGGCGGCTTCCTCGACGATCCTGGCGCGGCTCTCAGCCGCCGCCACGCGGGACATGCGCATATCCGGCTCCCTCGACGCGGCCGAATATAGATGATGCTCGACAGCCAAGCAATGGGATGTCGATCACACTCCAAGTCGACGCGCCTCAACCCGCAAACAGCGACAACCCCCCATCGACGCGCAACACCTGCCCGTTGATGAATTTCGCCCGCGGTCCAGCGAGGAACGCCACCGCCTCAGCGATCTCATCCGGCTCGGCGTAGCGGTTGAACGACTTCTGCGCCGCGTCCATGCGCTTCTCGTCAACGACGCGCGTCGCCTGGAAGCGCGCCGTTTTCGTCGGCCCGGGGCTGACGACATTGACGCGCACGCCGTCATCGAGCAATTCCTTGGCCAAGCAGCGCGTGTAATGCACAACGCCCGCCTTCAGCGTCGAATAGACGACCTCCGGCGAGCAGCCCATGTGCGCGGCGACCGAGGCGATGTTGACCACCGACCCCGCGCCCGCCGCCTGCATCGCCGGCACGAAAGCCTGACAAACCAGCATCGTGCCGATGAGATTGTTCTCCGTCAGCACCTTGATGTCCTCGAAGGAAATATCGAGCGCGTTGTTCGGGCTAGGCTTGCCGCCCGTCGCGCCGATGTCGCCGCCGGCGCAATTGACGAGGATATTCACCGCCCCGAGCTTCCCCTCGATCGTGCGTTTCATCGCCGCCACCGCCGCCCGGTCGCCGATATTGCCGTCGACGGCGCAGACCTTGCCGCCATGCCGCGCGATCTGCTTGGCGACCGCGTCAAGATCGGCCGCTTCGCCATATTTGGCCGGGCCTGTCCAGGAAATGTCATGGATTGCGACGTTCGCCCCCAGCGAGGCGAGCTTGTCCGCCATCGCGCGGCCAAGCCCGCGCCCGGACCCGGTGACGAACGCCGTCTTGCCGCTCAGTTCTCCAGTCAAGTTGATCTCCTGTTGTTCGTTGCAGCGCGCGGGTTCACAAGCCCAGCGCGCGCATATTGGCCGCGCTGCGGCGGATCATCGCCAGTTCGTAATCGACGAGCGCGGCGTCGTCGCCTGTCTCCCAGGGCGTGCGGTAATCCGCCTCCTCCGGCAGATGGTTGACGCGCGCCGCCGCTGCGCATCGGGCCAGCGCCTCAGCGCTCTTGGGCGCATAGCCGCGCCACCATTCCGGCGTCAACCACCGCACATGCCGCGCCTCCAACGCGCCCGGCTCCAACACCGCCGTCAGCTTGGGGTGATGGGCGGCGAACAGATCGAGCATCTCAGCTATCGGCGCCGCGCCATCGCCGATGGCGCAGCGCACCAGGCGATAACCCTGGTCGGTGAACTGAACCCGATAGTCCTTCAGATGCACGTGGCGCACATGCGGCGCGACGCGCGCGTAGAAATCCATCGGCGCCTCGACGACCGGGAAGGTGTTGCCGGCATCGACGCAAACACCGACGCCGCGGGTCTCCTCGCAGAAGCCGGCGAGTTCGTCGGCGCCGAAATCCTGATGATTCTCGATCGCCAACATGCGCCCCTCGTCGGCGACGATGGGGCCATATTGCTTGAGCGAAGCACGCACGCTCGCCACCAGTTCCGACCATTTGGGGCCGAGCGCCGCGCGGTCGCCGCACAGCACCGTCGTCAGGCCGCAACGGATCGTCGCCGCATCGAGTGCGCGCGCCGAGCGCAGCGCGCTCTCGAACGGCCCCATCGTCAAACCCCAACTGACGATCGGCGTCAGCCCCAACGTGTTCAGCCGTTGCTTGAGCGCCGCCAATTCCGTATCGCTCTTGCCTCGCAGCCACGGATCGAAAATCTCGATCGCGCCGGCGCCGAGTTCCGTGCACAGCGCGATGAAGCCTTCCAGTCCAGCGCCCCTCGGGTTGGCGCGCGCCGTCCCCGCCCCCTGCAAGCCCAAATAGTAGGTGAGCCCGTAAGGATTGAGCCCGAAGACGACGTTGCGCGCGCTCATCTCAACCCCGCATCGACGGTGAAGGTCTGTTTGGTAATCATGCGGCTGTCGTCGGCGCCGAGGAAGACAATCATGCGCGCGATTTCCTCGCCCAGCAAGACGCGCCGGATCAACTGCCGCTCCACCATCGCTTGCACCGACTCCTCTGTCTTGAACCAAAGCTCGCGCTGCCTCCGCGTCATCACGGCGCCGGGCTCGATGGCGTTGACACGGATGTTGTCTGGCCCGAAGGCGCGCGCCAGCGCCCGCGTCAGCCCCAGCACGCCCGCCTTTGCCGTCGCATAGGCCGGCATCTCGGCCGCGCCGAAGCGCCAGGAGATTGAGGACATGTTGATGATCGAACCGCCGCCGAGCCCACGCATTTGCGGCCGCACTGCCTGCGCGGCGAAGAAATGATGCCGCAAGTTGACGTTCTGCGTGTGATCCCAAAACTCGACCGACACATCGTCGACCTGGTGGCGTTGATCGTTGGCGGCATTGTTGACCAGCACGGAGATCGGCCCGAGTTCCGCCGCCACGCAGGCGATCGCCGCTTGCAACGCGGGGATGTCGGTGACATCGCCCTTCAGGCACAGCGGCCTCGGCTCGCCGCGCGCCGCGATGGCCTCGGCCAGCGCTTCGCCGGCGTCCGCTTGCAGGTCGAGGAACGCCACGCGCGCCCGCTGGCGGGCGAACGCCTGCACGATGTCGGCGCCGATGCCAGTGGCGCCTC
The DNA here is from genome assembly GCA_035606915.1 of Roseiarcus sp. GTDB lineage: Bacteria > Pseudomonadota > Alphaproteobacteria > Rhizobiales > Beijerinckiaceae > Roseiarcus. Next base: position 4,905 of record DATNDU010000219.1, read on the forward strand.
CGGTGACGAATACGACACGCTCAGCAAGGCTCGGATAATGGGCGAAGGTCACGCGTCGGCTCTCGGGATCAGGGTTTCGTCAGTGGGATCGAACAAACAAGCATTGGCCATATCGACGCCAACCTTCATGCGCTCGCCGGCCCGCGGCGCGCCGTCGGGATCGAAACGGCCGGTCACGTCGCGCTCGCCAAACTTCAGCACGGCGATGGTCTCGGCGCCCGTCGGCTCCACCACTTCCACCACCGCCTCGAAGGCGGCGAGCGCCGGCTTGCGCAACTTCAGATCGTCGGCGTAGCGGAACATATGCTCGGGCCTCAGACCCAACACGACGCGATTGCCAGCCGGCATGCGCGCCGGCCTATAGGGCAGCGCCAGTCGCGCCACGCCGCCGCCAAACAACGGTGCCTCGACAACCGCCGCGCCGTCCGCCTCCGCCAGCATCGCGGGAATGAAGTTCATCGACGGCGAGCCCATGAAGCCGGCCACAAACATGTTCGCTGGCCGGCTGTAGACCGTCTGCGGCTCATCGAATTGCTGCAATTGTCCATGGTTCATGACCGCGATGCGCGTCGCCAGCGTCATCGCCTCGATCTGGTCGTGCGTGACATAGATCGTCGTCTTGCCAACCGTGTTGTGCAGCTTCTTGATCTCGGTGCGCATGTCGACGCGCAGCTTGGCGTCGAGATTGCTCAGCGGCTCGTCGAACAGGAACAACTTGGGGTCGCGCACAAGCGCCCGCCCCATCGCTACGCGTTGTCGCTGGCCGCCGGAAAGCTGGCCGGGCTTGCGATTGAGCAGCGGCTCGATCTGCAACAAAGCGGCGACGCGCTTGACCGCCGCGTCCCGCTCGGCCCGCGGCACGCCGCGGCTTTCCATGCCGAAGGTGATGTTCTGCCGCGCCGTCATCGTCGGATACAGCGCATACGATTGGAACACCATGGCGATGTCGCGGTCCTTCGGCGCCACCGCGTTGACCAACCGGCCGTCGATGCGAATCTCGCCTTCGCTCACCGACTCGAGGCCAGCGATCATCGCCAGCAGCGTCGACTTACCGCAGCCCGAGGGGCCGACGAGGGCGACGAACTCACCCTGCGCCGCCGCGAGGTCGATGCCCTTCAGCACTTCGACATTGGCGAAGCGCTTCCGCAGCCGCGCAACCGTCAGCGTCGCCATGCGGACCCTCTCATTTGATCGCCCCTTGGGTGAGGCCGCGCACGAAATATTTGCCGCCAAGGAAATAGATCAGCAGCGGCGGCAGCGCGCCAATCAGCACCGCGGCGCCCGTCACATCGTAGGCGTGCGCATTCATCTGCGAAGTCGCCAGCGCCACCAGCGTCGCGGTGATCGGCTGCTGGCTGCCATCGGTAAAGACGACGCCGAACAAATACTCGTTCCAGATGCCGGTGAACTGCCAGATCACCGTGACGATGAGGATCGGCGGCGATAGCGGCAGGATGATCTTGTAGAAAATGCGCCAGAAGCCGGCGCCGTCGATGCGCGCCGCCTTCACCAGATCGTCGGGGATGCTGATGTAATAGTTGCGGCAGAACAGCGTCGTGAACGACAGCCCCTGCACGCAGTGGATGAGAATCAGCCCCTTGATGGTGTTCGACAGATGCAGATGGCCGAGCACGTAGGCCCAAGGCATCAGCGCGATCTGGCCCGGCATGAACACGCCAAGCGTCATGCAGGTGAACAGCACTTCCGAGCCGCGGAAGCGCCATTTCGACAACACATAGCCGTTGATCGCGCCAAGCAGGCTTGAGATCAGCGTCGCCGGGATGGTCATCTCCAGTGAATTGTAGAAATTGCGATGGATGCCGGCGCAGGCGCCGGAGACGCAGAAATGCGCCCACGCCTTCGGCCACGCCGCGAACGAGAAGCTGCGCGGAAAGGCGATGAGGCCGTTGCGCGTGATCTCCGGCAATTGCCGGAACGAATTGCCGACGACGACGAACAGCGGCAGCAGATAGATGATCGCGAACACGGTGAGGAAGGCGTAGACGCCGATGCGGCCGAGCGCATAGCGGCGCGCCTCGCTGCGGGCGGCGGCGCGGTATTCGGCTTCGAAGGCGGCGTCAACCAAGGGCGCGACCCTCCCTGCGACGCCGCCACACCAGCCAGAGCGAATAGGGAACCAGCACGACGGCCAGCGCTGCCAGCATCATCACGGCAGCCGCCGCGCCGATGTTGATCTGCCCGCGCTGGAACATCAGATCGTAGACATAATTGGCCGGGAACGTCGTCGAGATCCCTGGCCCGCCGTTGGTCAGCGCGACGACGAGATCGAAAGTCTTGATGGCGAATTGCAGCAGCACCACCGCCACGGCGACGAAGATCGGCGCGATCGAGGGCAGGATGATCTTGCGATAGATGCGAAAGCGGCTTGCCCCGTCAATTTGGGCGGCCTTGACGAGATCGGGATCGACCGAGCGTAGCCCCGCCAGGAACAACGCCATGGCGAAGCCGGAGGATTGCCAGATGCCGGTGGCGATGATGGCGTAGATCGCCGAGTTGCGGTCGGTGGTCAGGCGGAAGGTGAAATCGCTCCAACCAAAGCCGCGCACGAAATGCTCGATGCCGACATCGGGGCTGTAAATCCAGCGCCACACCGCGCCGGTGACGACGAACGACACCGCCAGCGGGTAAAGGAAGATCGTGCGCCAGACCGCCTCGCCGCGCACGCGCTGGTCGATGGCGATCGCCAGCGCCAGGCCGAGCAGCAGCGACAGCACGACATAAAAGCCGCTGAAGAAGAACAGGTTGCTGTAGGCGATCTTCCAACGAACATTGGACCACAGGTCGATATAGGGCCGAATCCCGATGAAACCGTAACTCGGCAACAGCGACGAGTTCGACACCGAAATATAGAGCGTCCAACCGCTGAAAACGAAGACATAGACAAAGCTGGCGACCAACGACGGCCCGATCACCAGCAACGGCGTCCAGGCGGCGAGGCGGGCGCGCCAGGCTGGCGTCTCCGGCTCGATCGCGGTTGCGGTTTTGACGAAAAGCGTCATCAGCTAATCCCGCGCCCTACGCCCCCTCCCCAGCAAAGGAGAGGGCGAGAGCCTGGCTAATCACTTCTGCGCGTCGACCGCGTCGGCCATCGCGTTGGCGGCCTGCTCCGGCGTCATCTTCGGATTGTTGACGAACGAGGTGATGACCTCCATCGCCGCGCCGCGATATTTTTGCAGGATCGTCATGTTGTGCGCGAAGGAGCGCACCAGCGTCCCGGCCTTGATCGAGTCTTGCAGGGCAACTTGCGATTTCTGCTGGCAGGGATTGAAGCCGTGGCTGAGATCGACGTCGAGCCGCGCCGGGATCGAGCCCTTGGCCTGGTTGAACACGGTCTGGAATTTCGGCGACATGATGAGATGGGCGAGCAGCGTCTGCCCGGCGATGTAATCGGGATCGGTCTGCTTGAAGAACACCACCGAATCGGAGTTGAGGATGAAGCCCGGCTTGCTCCAATCGGTCGGCGCCTGCGCGCAGACATAGTCTTGCGGCGTCTTCATGCCGGCGGCGGTGAAGATGCCGATCTGCCAGTCGCCCATGATGAAGAAGGCGGCCTTGCCGTTCTTTATCATGCCCGTCGTCGTATCGTAGTCGCGGCCGGCGATGCCGGGGTCCATGTATTTTGACACCATCAGACGTAATTGCGTGAACGCCTTGACCATCTCGGGCGAACGCATCGCCTTGGTGTCGCCCTCGACGAGCGCCTTGCGGAAGAGATCGATGTCCTGCCCGTAGACGACGACTTCAAACACTGTCGCGTCGGTCCAATCCTGGCTGAAATGCGCCAGGCAAATGAGATGGGCGGCCACCACCTTGTCGCAATCGGCATTGAACTCCGCCCAGGTCTTCGGCAAATCGGTGACGCCTGCCTGTTTCATTGCCTGCGTCGAGCCCCAGATCCAGTTGATGCGGTGGATGTTGAGCGGCACGGCGACCCAATGTCCACCAGGCTTCATCACCGGCAGAAGTTCCGGCGCCACTACCTTGTCCCAACCCTCTTTCGCCGCCAGAGCGTCGAGATTGGCGGTCATGCCGGTGGCGTTCCACTCGGCGATCTCCGGCCCCTTGAGTTGCACGGCGGGCGGCGCATTGCCGGCGATCACGTCGGAGCGCAGCTTGGCGAGAGTGTTGGCGGTGTGCCCGGCGATCGAAGTTGCCTGCCACTTGCCGCCGGCGGCGGTGAACATTTCGCCAAGCTTGGCGATCGCCGCCGCGTCGGAGCCCTCCGACCATTGGCTCAACAGATTGGTCTTCGGCTCGGCCAGCGCCGAACCAATCAAAGCGCAGGAGGCCAATCCGGCCAGCGCCGCCCTCTTCATCCGCATCTCATCCTCCCTGCTCGCGTTCGTCGACGCGCATTGCGCTTTTTGTCGCGCTCGATTATTTCTATTTCGAAAGAATTGAGATTGTCAACTCGGACCCCGGGGGGAGATTCATGCTGAGGGACGATTTGCAGTCCCTACTCGACGATGTCGACGCCGACCACGCCGAGGCGCGTGTCGTGCGCGTGCTCAGCCAACGCGGGGCGGTGTCGGCCAACGAGATCTCGCGCGCCACCGGGCTGGCGCGGTCCACCATTTCGCAGGCGCTGGCTGAGTTGCGCGGCACCGGCGTGATTGTCGAAGCGCCGCTGGCGGATTCGGCGCGCGGCGTCGGACGGCCAGCGGCGAACTTCGCCCTCAACCCGCGCGCGGGCGCCTGTCTTGGCCTGCATTTGTCGCTCGACGACATCAAGCTGATTGCTGCCGATGTCTCCCATTCTATCATTTTTGAAAAAACAATTGTCCTTGGGCGCGACTACGCGCCCGCCGAGGCGGTCAAGGCGGCGCGCCAGGCGCTGCGCGAGTCCTGCCGCGAGGCGGGCATCGCCTGGGCGTCAGTGATCGGCGTTGGCTTGTCGTTCTCCGGGCCGGTGGCGCCCGACGGGCGCGTGCAGCGGGCGAGCATCATCCCGACCTGGGCCGGCGTCAACCTGCGCGAGGCGTTCGCATCGGCGCTGGAGCGGCCGATCTTCGCTGACAACGAGAGCAATTGTTCGGCGATCGCCGAAATGACCTGGGGCGCGGCGGTCGGCGTCGAGGATTTCGTTTTGTTCAAGATCGACATCGGCGTCGGCGGGGCCATCGTCGCCAATGGCCGCGTGCTGACCGGCGTCGCCGGCGGCGGCGGCGAGTTCGGCCACATGACGCTCGATCCGCAGGGCGAACTTTGTCGCTGCGGCAATCGCGGCTGCCTGGAACTGACGGCGAGCCTCAACCCCGCCATTGCGGTCGCCTCGCGCCTCGCCGGGCGTCCGCTCGGGGTCGACGAGTTCATTGAGATGGCGGCGGCTGGCGACGTCGGCCTTCGCCGCCTGCTCGCCGACACCGCCGAGCGCGCCGGCCGCGGCCTCGGCATGATCGGCGCGATCCTCAATCCCGGCCTCATTCTCATCGGCGGCCGGGCGGCGCTGGCGGGCGAGGCGCTGCTCCAGCCGCTCATCGCCTCCTACGAGCGCCACACCCTCATCAAGCGCGACGAGACGCCGGTGGGCCAGCAGGTGCGCATCGAGATCGCCAAATTTCCGCGCAACCACGCCTTGCTCGGGGCCGTCGCGCTGGTGCTGCGCCGCCACGGACGGTTGAGCTAAGATCAATCGCGGCTGGCGTTCCCGGCCGACCGGTGGTGGAGGACTTGGCCGTTCGGAACGGCGCAAGTTCGCCCGCACTTGCATGGCGGCGCGGTCGATAAGGCGCACTCTTTTTCGTAGGAGCCCGCCGCGACTCTGCGGGAGCTTTTCCCGGCTCACATGCGGCTCTTCTCCACCGCCAGCCGCACCAGATCCTGCGTCGTCCGCGCGCCAAGCTTGGTTTTGAGCACCGCGCAATTGGTGGCGATGGTCTTGTAGGAGACGCCGAGGTCGGCGGCGATGTCGGCCAGGCTCAGGCCCGAAGCGAGCCGGCGGAGGATGTCGTTCTCGCGCGCCGTCAGCGCGCCCTGGCCGCGCCCGTGCAGGAAGGCGATCTCGCGCGCCATGCCGGGGGTCAGATAGGTGTCGCCCGCCGTCAGCGCATCGACGGCTTCCAGGAAGCGCTCGGGCGGATCGGATTTGGTCAGGAAGGCGCGGGCGCCGAGTTCGATGGCGCGGGCGGCGATTGACGGGTCGGCGTTCATGCTGAAGGCGATCAACCGCGCCTCCGGCTCGCGCGCCAGGATGCGGCGGATGACCTCGAAGCCGGAGACCGCCGGCAGGTTGATGTCGATCATCGCCATGTCGGCGGGCAGATCGAAGAAAACGGCGACCCCCGCCTCGCCGCCTTGCACGTCGAAGGTCTCAACCTCGTCGCGACCGGCGAAGATCGCCCGGCAGCCGGTAACGACGACGGGATGGTCGTCAACGATCAGCAGACGCAATTCTCACCCCCGGGCTCGCGCCGGGCTTTCCTTCACGTCGGCGCGCTGTCTTTATAGCGCGACCATGATCCGTTTGTCTCTGCGCTGGCGCCTAAGTCTGACCCTCGCTGCGGTGCTGGCGTTGCTGCTGGCGCTCGACGTTGCGCTGACGCTGCGCGGCGCCAGTCAGCGCGTCGATCCCGAGATCGCCAACGCCACCATGCTGACCGGCGAAATCCTACGCGAGTCGGTGCGCGGCCTGAAACCGGCGCCGGACCTCGACAAGCGGCTCGCCGCACTCGCGGCGAGCTTCGACCGGTTGCGCCACGTCCGCGTCGCCTATCAGCCCGAGGGCGGCGCCGCGCCACCGCCGGGGGCCTCGCGGCCGGGACCGCCGGCGTGGTTCGTGGGGTTGGTGCGCGCGCACGCGACTTCGGCGAGGATCGAGGCCGTGGTCGGCGGCCGCCCGATCGGCGCTTTCCTCATCGCCGGCGATCCCGACGACGAGATCGGCGAATTGTGGGATAGCCTGGTGGCGCTGACGCTCGACGGCGCCGTCTCCGCCGTGCTCGGCCTGGCGCTGGTCTATCTCGTCGTGCGCGCCGGGCTCGCGCCGCTCGAACGGATCAACACCGGCCTCGCCGCGCTCGGTCGGCGCGACTACGCCGCCCGCCTGCCGGAGCAGGCGGCGCCCGAGTTCCAGCCGCTGCTTGCCCGCTTCAACGCGCTCGGCGATTCGCTTGGCCGCGCCGCGCGCGAGAACCAGCTTTTGCGCGCCCGCCTGGTCTCGATCCAGGACGAGGAGCGCAAGGAGATCGCCCGCGAGTTGCATGACGAGATCGGCCCCTATCTGTTCGCGGCGCGCGCCCAGGCGGGGGCTGCCCGCCGCGCCGCGCCGCAGGGGCCGTCGGCCTCGGCGCTCGACGCCGTCATCGAGACCATCGACGCGCTGCAATCGACCAACCGGCGCATCCTCGACCGGCTACGCCCGGCGGCGCTGGAGGAACTCGGGCTCGGGCCGGCGCTTCAGGCGCTCGGCCGCTTCTTCGAGCGCAACCGTCCCGGCTTCGAGGTCGTGGTCGACGCTGCGGAGTTGCCCGGCCTGCCGCCGGAGTTCGAGGCCGCGCTCTATCGCATCGCCCAGGAGGCGCTGACCAACGCGGCGCGCCACGCCGAGGCGGCCAAGGTGAGGATCTCGCTCGCCATCGAAGATGAGGCGCTACGCCTCGTCGTCGCCGACGACGGCCGCGGCGTCGATCCCGCGACGCCCGGCGGGCGCGGGCTGCTTGGCATGCGCGAGCGTGTCGCCGCCTATGGCGGCGCGCTGACGCTGGCGCCGACGCGCCCGCACGGGCTCACGCTGCGCGCTGTCTTCCCGCGCGACGCGGCTGGGGATTAGCGCTTTGGCGTCCGACCGCCTCCACCGTCCCCGCCAACACGGCGTTCACGCCGCACGGCTCGGATCAGGAAGGCGATGGCGGGACGGCTGCTCGGCAGCATAAAACGCATTGGCGAAATAGCGTGGCGCGCCGCGTGGACAAAACCCGCGCCGGCACGAAAGCGCTCCCAATAGCGTCGCAAGCCGCCGTTTCAGGCGACGCTTTCCAGTCGCGCCAACAAGCACGCCGCCGCCGGCTTCGGCGCGCGCAGCGATAGCGGATAGGCGGCCGGCAGCGGATGCAGCCACAGCGTCAAACTGCCCCCAGGCGGCAGCGCGGCGTCGCCGTTCGACCAGCGCCATTGGCGCTCATCTTGCCGCTCGACCGCGTGCCAGCCGTCGCACAACGCGGCATCGTCGAGGGCGACGGCGCGGCCGTCGATTTCGAGGCGGGCCAGCAGCACGCCGAGGCGCCGCGCATCGGCGCTTTCCAGCTCAAACAGCCGCGCCGGAACGGCGCTGCGCGAGCGCAAGCGCAGAGTTTCCACGCCTGCGGGCGCCTCGAAGCGGAAGCAGCTTTCCGCCACCGACACCGGGGTCAATACCTCGCCATCCGCCAACACAACCACGCCGGGATCGCTTGTCG
>DATNDU010000030.1:0-11121 GCA_035606915.1 Roseiarcus sp.
TCGGCCACGAGCTTGACGTGCACCCGGGCCGACGGGTTGGAGGACTTGAGGTCGTGGATGAGCTGGGCGATGTCCTCAATGGAGTAGATGTCGTGGTGCGGCGGCGGCGAAATGAGCCCCACCCCCGGCGTCGACGACGACGCCGGGTCGGCCCGCGCGCCGATCCCGCTGGACGAGGTCGAGCCCGTCGAGTCCATCGTCCGCCGGTTCTGCACCGGCGCGATGTCCTACGGGTCGATCTCCGCCGAGGCCCACCAGACGCTGGCGATCGCGATGAACCGCCTCGGCGGCAAGTCGAACACCGGCGAGGGCGGCGAGGACGCCGACCGGTACGTCCCCGACGCCAACGGCGACCTGCGGCGGTCCGCGATCAAGCAGGTGGCCAGCGGCCGCTTCGGCGTCACCAGCGAGTACCTGGTCAACGCCGACGACCTGCAGATCAAGATGGCCCAGGGAGCCAAGCCCGGCGAGGGCGGCCAGCTGCCCGGCCACAAGGTCGACGCCAAGATCGCCCACGTCCGCCACTCGACCCCCGGCGTCGGCCTGATCTCGCCGCCGCCGCACCACGACATCTATTCGATCGAGGATCTGAAGCAGCTCGTCTACGACCTCAAGAACGTCAACCCGCAGGGGCTGGTCTCGGTCAAACTGGTGTCCGAGGTCGGCGTCGGCACGGTGGCGGCGGGCGTCGCCAAGTGCAAGGCGGACCATGTGACGATCTCCGGATATGAGGGCGGCACCGGCGCTTCGCCGCTGACCTCGATCAAGCACGCCGGCAGCCCCTGGGAGATCGGGCTTGCCGAGACCCACCAGACGCTGGTGATGAACGGGCTGCGCGCCCGCATCGCCGTGCAGGTCGACGGCGGCGTGCGCACCGGGCGCGACGTGGTGATCGGCGCGCTGCTCGGCGCCGACGAGTTCGGCTTCGCCACCGCGCCACTGATCGCGGCCGGCTGCATCATGATGCGCAAGTGTCATTTGAACACCTGCCCGGTCGGCGTCGCCACGCAGGACCCGGTGCTGCGCAAGCGCTTCACCGGCCAGCCCGAGCATGTCATCAACTTCTTCTTCTTCGTCGCCGAGGACGTGCGGGCGTTGATGGCCGAACTCGGCTATCGCAAGTTCGACGAGATGGTTGGCCAGCGCCAGATGCTCGACAAGGCCGAACTGGTGGCGCAGGCCAAGGCGCAGGGGCTCGACTTCTCCAAGCTGTTCTACAAGCCCGAGCCGTGGCCGAGCGACGGCATCCATCATTCTCAGGCCCAAGACCATCAGCTTGAGAAGGTGCTCGACCGCACCTTGATCGCCGAGGCCAAGGAGGCGTTGGAGCACGCCAGACACGTGCGGCTGGATCTGCGCATCGCCAATTCCGACCGCTCGGCCGGCGCTATGCTGTCGGGCGAGATCGCGCGCCGCTATGGCCACACCGGCCTCAAGGACGGCACGATCCACGTCAAGCTTAAGGGCGCCGCCGGCCAGAGTTTCGGCGCCTTCCTCGCCAAGGGCGTGACCTTGGAGCTCGAAGGCGAGTGCAACGATTATGTCGGCAAGGGTTTGTCTGGTGGCCGCATCATCGTCTATCCGCCCAAGGAGGCGACGAAGCTGACGCCGGAACAATCGATCATCGTCGGCAACACCGTGCTTTATGGCGCCATCGCCGGCGAGTGCTATTTCCGCGGCGTCGCCGGCGAGCGTTTCGGCGTGCGCAACTCCGGCGCCATCGCGGTGGTGGAAGGCGCCGGCGACCACGGCTGCGAGTACATGACCGGCGGCGTGGTGGTGGTGATCGGCGAGACCGGGCGCAATTTCGCCGCCGGCATGTCGGGCGGCATCGCCTATGTGCTCGACGAGGCCGGCACCTTCGCCGAGCGTTGCAATCTGTCGATGGTCGACCTGGAGCCGGTGACGGCGGAGGAGGAGGTGATGCAGCGCCACCTCCATTCCGGCGGCGACCTTCAGGGCCACGGCCGCGTCGACGTGATGGGCGACATGTCGCGCCACGACGCCGAGCGGCTGCACCAACTCATCAGCAATCACGCGCGCTATACGGGGTCGGCGCGGGCGCGTCACATCCTGGAGAACTGGGAGACGTTCCTGCCCAAGTTCCGCAAGGTGATGCCGGTCGAGTACCGCCGCGCGCTGGTGGAGTTGGCGGCGCGAAACGGCGAGGCGGTGGCGGCGGAGTAAGGAGGCGCGCGCTCGGACGGAAAGCCGTCATGGCAAGCGCGGCCAAGCCATCCATCGCCGGGAGATCGCCGGCCTGTCGGCGAAGCCCGCGTCCGCGACGTTGTCGCCCGCGCGACAGCGCCTTTGCCTGAACCGGTCGATCACACGACGGCTGGATGGCTTCGCTTCGCTCGCCATGACGCAAGGAGCGCTCGCCACAACGCGCAACGCCTCTCGCCATGACGGCGCTACCTCCGCCGCCCCTTGCCCTTCGGCTTCCAACCGCCGCCGCCCTTCGGCCGCGCCTCGCCGCCGCCGAAATTGTGCGGTCCCATGTCGGCATCGGTCGGCTTGTGGGCACGGCTCGGCATGTTCGCCGCGCGGCCGTATTTGCGCTCTCCCTCGTAGAAGCCGCCCGCCGCCTCCACCGCCGCCTGCCGCGCCAGCGGGTCGTCGCCGACGGCGAGTTCCACCGCGTTCAACCGCTTGATCTCATCGCGCAGTCGCGCGGCGGTCTCGAACTCCAGATTGCCCGCCGCCTCCTTCATGCGCTTCTCCAGATCAGCCAGCGTCGCCTGGAAATTGTGGCCGATCGCCGGCGCCGTCGCCAGACCCGTATCAACCGTCACATGGTCCTTCTCATAAACCGAGTTGAGGATGTCCTGGATGCCGCGCCTGATCGTCGCCGGCGTGATGCCGTTGGCCTGGTTGAAGGCGTTTTGTTTGGCGCGGCGGCGGTCGGTCTCCTCCATCGCGCGCTGCATCGAGCCGGTGATCTGATCGGCGTATAAGATCACGCGGCCGTCGACATTGCGCGCGGCGCGACCGATCGTCTGCACCAACGAAGTTTCCGAACGCAAAAAACCTTCCTTGTCCGCGTCGAGAATAGCGACCAGCGCGCATTCGGGAATATCGAGCCCCTCGCGCAACAGGTTGATGCCGACCAGCACATCGAAGGCGCCCAGGCGCAGGTCGCGCAGGATCTCGATGCGCTCGATGGTGTCGATGTCGGAATGCATGTAGCGCACGCGCACGCCATGCTCGTGCAGATATTCCGTGAGATCTTCGGCCATGCGCTTGGTCAGCGTCGTCACCAGCGTCCGATAGCCGGCAAGCGCGACGCGCTTCACCTCGCCCAGGAGATCGTCGACCTGGGCGCGGGCGGGTCGGATTTCGACCGGCGGGTCAATCAAGCCAGTGGGGCGGATCACCTGCTCGACGAACACGCCTTCGGTGCGGGTAAGCTCCCAATCGCCGGGCGTCGCCGAGACATGCACGGTCTGCGGCCGCATCGCCTCCCATTCCTCGAAGCGCAGTGGCCGATTGTCCATGCAGGACGGCAGGCGGAAGCCGTATTCGGCCAGCGTCGCCTTGCGGCGATAGTCACCGCGATACATGCCGCCGATCTGCGGCACCGTGACGTGGCTCTCGTCGGCGAACACCAGCGCGTTGTCGGGCAGATATTCGAACAACGTCGGCGGCGGCTCGCCGGGCCGGCGCCCGGTCAGATAACGCGAATAGTTCTCGATGCCGGCGCAGGAGCCGGTCGCATCCATCATCTCCAGGTCAAACAAGGTGCGTTGTTCTAGCCTTTGCGCTTCCAGCAGCCGCCCCTGCCCGTGCAACACGTCGAGCCGCTCCTTCAACTCGCGCTTGATGCCGTCGAGCGATTGCAGCAACGTCGGCCGCGGCGTGACATAATGGCTGTTGGCGTAGACTTTGACGAACTCAAGATCGCTGGTCTTGGCGCCGGTCAGCGGATCGAACTCCGAGATCGACTCGATCTCGTCTCCGAAGAAATTGATGCGCCACGCCCGATCCTCGTAATGGGCCGGGAACAGGTCGAGCGTGTCGCCGCGCACGCGAAACACGCCGCGGGTGAAATCGCCCAGCGAGCGTTTGTAGTGCAACGCCACGAGATCGGAAATCACCTGCCGCTGATCGATCTTGTCGCCAGTCTGCAACGAGAAGGTCATCGCGGTATAGGTCTCGACCGAGCCGATGCCGTAGATGCACGACACCGAGGCGACGATGACGACGTCGTCGCGCTCCAGCAGCGAGCGCGTCGCCGAGTGGCGCATCCGGTCGATCTGCTCGTTGATCGAGGATTCCTTCTCTATATAGGTGTCAGTGCGCGGCACATAGGCTTCGGGTTGGTAATAGTCGTAGTATGATACGAAATATTCGACGGCATTGTTGGGGAAGAAGCTCTTAAATTCGCCGTAGAGCTGCGCCGCCAGCGTCTTGTTGGGGGCGAGGATGAGCGCCGGGCGCTGCGTCGCCTCGATCACCTTGGCCATGGTGAAGGTCTTGCCGGAGCCGGTGACGCCGAGCAGCACCTGATCGCGCTCGTGGCTCGCGACGCCCTCGACGAGTTGGCGGATCGCCTCCGGCTGGTCGCCCTTGGGGTCGAATTCGGAGACGATGTTGAACTTCCGTCCGCCCTCGGACTTCTCCGGCCGCGACGGCCGGTGCGGCGTCCAGGTCGGCTGGCCGCGCAGGTTGGGGTCGCCGTTCTCCAGCAACTCTTTCAGCGATTCGAGGGTGGCGGTGGCGCCGGTGAGGCCGCGCGGATGCTCGAACTGCGCCGGCGCCTCGCTTAGCCCTGGCGGGGTCTGGGCGAGACCGGGGGCCGCATTGAGCGCCGGGTTCAGCAGCGCCGCGAGATGCTCGCCGAGCGGATGCACGTCGGGGCGCGAGGCCTTGGGCCGCGCTTTCGGAGATTTCGCCATAGGCGGTAATATGGAGCGAACCGGGCCCGAAGCAAAGGCCCGGCGTTGTCGATGGTGCGCAGTGAACCGGGGGCCCGGCTGCCAAAGCGCGGGGAGACAAGCGTGTCGAAGCTGTCTGGCGAATTGCTGGTCGCCGCGTTGATCGCCTTCGGGATTTTGTTCCTGTCGCTGACGTTGTTCACCGCTCACAAGCTGTGGGATAAAATTCTGACGCTATCGAAATTCAAACGGATGGATTTGGAGTTCGCCGGCGCCGGAAGTCGTGACGGCGTCTTATATTGGCGACGCAACAAAGTGAAAATTAGTCTGTATTTGGCGCTGGAGGCTTTTTACGTCGCCATCGGAGCGACGGCAACGGTTCTGGTCGGCCTCGGCTTGATGCAGGTGTTTGGAATGCTGCGCTGAACGAAGCGTCAGGACGCCGCACGCCGCAACGCCGCCAGCCCCAGCAGCGCGCAATTCTCCGGCGCCGGCGCGATCGTCACCCCGAGCCGGGCCCCGGCCTCGACATAATGCGCGGTCAACCCCGCCGAGCCAATGGCGGTCGCCTTGGCGACCCCGGCCGCGCCAGCGACGATCTCCGCGCCGATCAGCAGGCCCGACAGATATTCGCCAAGCTGGTCGGCCGGCAGCGTCTCGAACAGGCCGAAGGTGCGGGCGGCGAACATCGCATGCAACAAATCACCCGGCCGCTCCAGACCGCTGGCCGCATCGACGCCGCCCGCAAAACCCCCGCCGGGAGCGGGCGCGGCCATCATGCGGCCGAGCACGCTGTGGTCTTTGAGCACCGCGAACGTCTCGCCGGTCATGAAGGTCTCGAAGCCGAGGATGCGGCCGCCTTCGACGCGCGCCCATTTCGAATGCGTGCCGGGCAGCACATAGACGCCGTCGCCACAGCCCGCCGCCAGCGCGCCTAGAAGTTGCGTCTCCTCGCCGCGCATCACGTCCGGCATGCCGCGCGCGTCGCTCGACCGCGCGCCGGGGACGATGCGCACCGGGCCGAATGAGGTCGGAACTGACAGCAGGGCGGCGGCGATCTCGGGCAGGCCGGCGGGGCAAGCGACATAGGCCGCCTCGCGCCAGCCCTGCTTGGCCCCGACCATGCCGCAGGCGAACACCGGCAGCTTCGGCCAGCCGGCGAGCCGGCGCGCCAAATAGGCTTCGTGCTCGCCGGGCTTCAACGCCAGCGCGCCCTCGCCATGCGCGAGGGCGTCGAGGGCGCGGCCTTCGTCGTCGGCGAGATAGGCGCGGAATGAGGAGGTGCCCCAATCGATGCCGATGAATGCGGGTTCGGCCACATGCCCTCCTTCCGCCCGAGGCCGAGACCGGCCGCCGTCGGGTTTCGCTAACCCTGGGGTTCGCCGTCGATCTCCGGCGGCGGCGCGACGACGATGCGGCGGGCGGTAAAGTCTATCTCCGGCGCGACCTGGCGCGTAAACGGCAGCAGGCGCGTCTCGCCGCCATCCGGCGGCGCGATCTCCAGAATGTCGCCGGCGCCGTGATTGAGGATCGCCGTCACCCACCCCAGCGCCTCGCCCGCCGGCGTCACCGCCGCAAGGCCGACGAGGTCGCTATAGTAGAACTCGTCGGCCGCCGGCGGCGGCAATTGCGAGCGGCGGGCGTAGAGCTCGACGCCGTTCAACGCCGCCGCCGCCTCGCGAGTGGCCACGCCCTCGACGCGCGCCACGATCATGTCGTCGCGCAACGGCCGCACGGATCTGACGACGAAGCGTCGCGCCCCGTCGGCGTCGGTCAGCGGCCCATAGGCGCCGATCGCCGCCGGCGCGCCGGTGTAGGTCTTGAGGCGCAGTTGCCCGCGCACGCCCTGCGGCGCGCCGAAGCGCCCCAAGGCGATGAGCCGGTCGGCGTCCAAGGCTTACGCCGCCGCGGCGGCTTTCTCGGCGGCGGCGGCGCGCTCCTGCGCCTTCTTCTTCGGCTTGGCCTTCTCGGGGTTGTTGTGCGCCTCCCGCTTGGCGGCGCCGACGCTGTCGAGCAGGCGCAGCACGCGATCGGTCGGCTGCGCGCCCTTGGCGATCCAGGCCTTCGCCTTCTCGACATCGAGCACGAGGCGGGCGGCGTCGTCCTTGGCCTTCAGCGGATCGAAGGTGCCGAGCTTTTCGACGAAACGCCCGTCGCGCGGCATGCGTGCGTCGGCGACGACGATGCGGTAGAACGGACGCTTCTTGGCGCCGCCGCGGGAGAGACGAATTTTCAGAGACATCAGGTTTTCCTTTTCAAACCAGGCTATTTCTTCTTGCTGAACGGGTTGCCGCCGAGGCCGGGAAGCTTCGGCAGGCCGCCCCCCAAGCCGGGAAAGCTCGGGGGAAGGTTGAAGGCGCCCGGCGGAGGCGCGCCGGGCAGGCCGGGAGCGCCGCCCGCGCCCGCCTGCTTCTGCAAGGCCGCGATCTGCTCGGGGCTCGGCATGCCGCCCATCCCCATCATCTGGCCGAGCTTGCCCATCATGCCCTTGCCGCCCTTGCCGCCCATCGCCTTCATCATGTCGGCCATCTGGCGGTGCTGCTTGAGCAGGCGGTTGACCGCCTCGACCTGCGCGCCGGCCCCCGCCGCGATGCGCTTCTTGCGGCTCGCCTTGCGCGGGTCGTCGCTGAGCAGATGCGGGTTGCGGCGCTCGCGCGCCGTCATCGAGGAGATGATGGCGCGCTGGCGCTTGACCATCTTGTCGTCGAAGCCGGAATTGGCGATCTGGTCCTTCATTTTGGCGATGCCCGGCAACATGCCGAGGATGCCGCCCATGCCGCCCATTTTCTCGATCTGCGCCAGTTGTTCGGAGAGATCGTCGAGATCGAAGACGCCCTTGCGCATCTTCTCGGCCATCTTGGCCGCTTTCTCCATGTCGAGTTGCTCGGCCGCCTTCTCGACGAGGCTGACGATGTCGCCCATGCCGAGGATGCGGTCGGCGAGGCGGCGGGGGTGGAACTCCTCCAGCGCGTCCATCTTCTCGCCGACGCCGATGAGCTTGATCGGCTTGCCGGTGACGGCGCGCATCGACAGCGCCGCGCCGCCGCGCCCGTCGCCGTCGGCGCGCGTCAGCACGATGCCGGTGACGCCGACGCGCTCGTTGAAGCTCTTGGCGAGATTGACCGCGTCCTGGCCGGTCAGCGCGTCGGCGACGAGCAGAATCTCATGAGGGCGGGCGGCGTCGCGGATGTCGGCCATCTCCTGCATCAGCGGCTCGTCGATATGGGTGCGCCCGGCGGTGTCGAGGATGACGACATCATAGCCTTGCAGGCGGGCGACGCTCTCGGCGCGCCTGGCGATTTCGACCGGGCCCTGGCCGGCGATGATCGACAGCGTGTCGACGCCGACTTGGGCTCCCAGCACGCGCAACTGCTCCTGCGCGGCCGGCCGCTTGACGTCGAGCGAGGCCATCAGCACGCGGGACTTGTTGCGCTCGGTCAGGCGCTTGGCGATCTTGGCGGCGGTGGTGGTCTTGCCCGCGCCTTGCAGGCCGACGAGCATCAAGGCGACCGGGGCCGGGGCGTTGAGATCGACGCCCTGGCTCTCCGTGCCCAAAGTCTCGACCAGCGAGTCGTGGACGATCTTGACCACCATCTGGCCGGGCTTGATCGACTTGACGACCGCCGCGCCGACCGCCCGGGTGCGGGTGCGGTCGATGAACGAGCGCACGACTTCGAGCGCGACGTCGGCCTCCAGCAGCGCGCGGCGGACCTCGCGCATGGCGGCGGCGACGTCTTCCTCGGAGAGGGCGCCACGGCCGGTCAGCTTGTCCAATATGCCGGAGAGCTTTTCGGAGAGGCTCTCGAACATGGGGTTGCTCCAGGGTTTTCGTTTCTGCCCAGGCCAACGCGAAACGCGCCCGGGGGCGCGAAGCGCTGCCGGACGGTGACCGCCCGTCTCAACGGAAGGGTCGGCGGATCGAGTGGGCCTTAGCCGATCGAAGTGGGAGGTTGGTTAGAAGCGGGGGCGCCGATTGTCAAGGCGGCGACCGCGCGGGACAGGCCGCGACGGCGGGATTTCAGCGGCTTGGGTGGCCGTTCGTGTCCTTTGCGGTCTCGAAACTCAGTTTCACTTGTTTTACATGTTTAACTACGAACCCCTTGACCCGCCGCCCGCCTGCGCCGAACATTAGCATCGCTTTGAAAAACAATACCGATTCGGGGCAACCATTGCAAAAGCCGACCTTCGCGGCCATCGTCGCGGCCTTCGGCGCGCAGGCGCGCGCCAAGCTGGCCAATCCCGCCGTGGTCGGCGCGTCCGAGGAGCAGTTGCGCACGCCGCTGGAGCGGCTTTTCAAGGAACTGGCGGCGCTCGCCGGCCTGCCCGAGCCGATGCTCGTCGGGGAAACCCCGCTGGCGCAATTGCAGACGCGGCCGGATTATGCGGTCACCGTCGGCGGCGCGCTCACCGGCTACATCGAGATCAAAGCGCCGGGCAAAGGCTGCGATCCGCGCAAATTCACCGATCCCCACGACAAGGCGCAATGGGCCAAGCTGAAATCGCTGCCCAACCTCGTCTATACCGACGGAAACGGCCTCAGCCTGTGGCGCGACGGAGAACTGGCCGGCGAAATCGTCCATTTCGACGGCGACGTCGAATCCTCGGGCGCGAAGCTGAAGGCGCCGGAAATTTTGCGCGCGCGCGTGGTGGATTTCCTGACCTGGAAGCCGCTGCCGCCGGCCAGCGCAAGAGCGTTGGCGCAGACCGCCGCGCGCCTCTGCCGCCTCCTGCGCGACGAAGTGCTGGAGGAGATGGCCGCCGGCCACGGCAGCCTCGCACATCTCAAGGACGATTGGCGCAAGCTGCTGTTTCCCGACGCCAGCGACGCGCAATTCGCCGACGGCTACGCGCAGGCGGTGACTTTCGGCCTGCTGATGGCGCGCGCCTTCGACATTTCGCTGCAAGGCGGCGTCGAACTGGCGGCGATGAAGCTGAAGAAGTCGAACACGCTGATCGGCGCCGCGCTCAACCTGTTGACCGAGGACGACGCCAATCAGCAATCGCTGAAAACCTCGCTCGGCGCGCTGACGCGGGTGCTCAACGAAGTGAACTGGGCGACGCTGAGCAAGGACAAGCCGGACGCCTGGCTCTATTTCTACGAGGATTTTCTCGAAGTCTACGACAATCGTCTGCGCAAGCTGACCGGCTCCTATTACACGCCGCCGGAAGTCGTGGCCGCGATGACCAATCTCGTCGATCAGGCGCTGCGCGGGCCGCTGTTCGAGCGGGCGGCCGGGCTCGCCTCGGCCGACGTGACCATCGCCGATCCCGCCGTCGGCACCGGCACGTTTCTGCTCGGCGTTTTGCGGCGCATCGCCGCCAATGTCGAGGCCGACCAGGGCGCGGGAGCGGTCGGCCCGGCGATTTCGGCCGCCGCCAAGCGATTGTTCGGCTTTGAATTGCAGTTCGGCCCGTTCGCGGTCGCACAATTGCGGCTGATCGCCGAAATGCGCGCCTTGACGAAGGCGCCGACGGCGACAGAGGTCAACCTCTACATCACCGATACGCTCGGCAATCCCTTCGTCGAGGACGAGCAATTGCCGCAGATCGTCGAGCCGATCGCGAAATCGCGGCGCGAGGCCAACAAGGTCAAGCGCGGGCAGCCGATCACGGTGGTGATCGGTAATCCCCCTTACAAGGAGAAGGCGGAGGCGCGCGGCGGCTGGATCGAGAAAGGCGCCGGCGGCAAGCTTCACGCGCCGCTCGACCGTTGGAAGGCGCCGCCGCAATGGGGCGTCGGCGCGCACGGCAAGCACCTGAAGAACCTCTATGTCTATTTCTGGCGCTGGGCGACGTTGAAGGTGTTCGGCGCCGGGCGCTTCGCCGCCACCGGCCTGCCGGACACCGACGAGGAAGGCATCGTCTGTTTCATCACCGTCGCCGGCTTTCTCAACGGTCCGGGTTTCGAGAAGATGCGCGACGATCTGCGCCGTAGCTGCTCGGACATCTGGGTAATCGACTGTTCGCCCGAAGGCCATCAGCCGGACGTGCCGACGCGCATCTTTCAAGGCGTGCAGCAGCCGGTCTGCATCGTGCTGGCGGCGCGCAAGCTCGGCAAGACGGCGTTGGCGCGGGTGCGGTTCCGCGCGCTGGCGAAGGGCAAGCGGGAGGAGAAATTCGCGGAATTGGCGGCGCTGTCGCTGGGCGTGCCGGGCTGGCTCGATTGTCCTGCCGACGGCCGGGCGCCGTTCCTGCCCGAGGTCGGCGGCAAATGGGCGAATTTCACGCCGCTGCGGTCGTTGTT
>DATNDU010000043.1:0-48166 GCA_035606915.1 Roseiarcus sp.
TGAATTGAACGCCTGACCGGGGCAGATTTTGGGGCGTGATGGATCACGCCCAACTCGACTTGTTCGCGGATCGCCCGCCCGACCCGTCGCCGACGAATTCCGCGGCGGCGCGCCGAATTGTCGCGGAGGACCTATCGGACTCGGCGTTGATCGCCGCCATATCTGATGCATCGCTTGCCGACGCGCAGGTGCTTGCGACCGAGGCGGGACGGCGGCGGCTCTGCGATGCGGCGCCAGCGCTCGCCACCCTCTGCAATCGCTTTGTCGGTTTTGGCGTCGACCGCCGCATTCCCGAGCAAATCGCCGCGCTCGACGCCCTTTGCGTTATCGGCGGACCGCAAGCGTCGCGATCGTTAAGTCGGATGATCGCCAGAGGAATCGTGCAAGGCCCAAACCTCGCAGCGGCAGTGATCGCGGCGGCTCCGCTTGGCGTCAAACTGAATTCCGATGGCGCGCTGCCGCTTCTGCGACATGCGGAGCCCTCAGTGCGCGCAGCGGCATGCGCCTGCGTGCGCGCCGGCGGCGAAATCGTGGCGACGCTGATCGAATTGCTCGCCGACCGCAACGGACGCGAAAAGGGGTCGCGTTTGGACGCGATTTGACAACTTGTGCGGTCTGCACTACCATATTGTTATAAGCATGGCAAGAATAATCGAGGTTTAGCTTAGATGTGCTTATAAAAATGCCTCAAACTATCCAATATTGACTTGGCTGGATATGACTCTACTTGATCCCAAACCGACCGGCTTCGAACCGCGCAACCTCCTGGGCGGAGAAGCGGAGCGATCGGCCGAAGCGGGTCGGGGTCAACTTCTCCGCCTTGATGAAGCGATAGATTTGGCGCGTCGAGAGCCCCCATCGCTCGGCGAGCTGGGGCGCCGTGAAAAACGCCGGTCCGGTCGTCGCATTCACGAGCGCGCCATCCTCGACGTCATCGAGCGAAGGCTTCGCGGTTACGGCGGCCGTGAGCGGCTTCGCGGGCGTGCTAGTGCCGCGAGTCATTCGAACTGAGGGTACAGCCGTTTGAGCTTGAGCCGAGCGTCGGCGGTTGTGAATTGCCATTCCGCCCTCGCGTGATGTTTGTTTCGATTAGCCTCCCAGGCCGCGACTTCGCAGATGAGCGATGGCTTGTCGGGAATTCGGCGGGCGAGGCATTGGCTGGCGAGCACGCCGAGTTCGGACTCGGCCATGTCGAGCCAACTTCCGTGTTTGGGCGTGTAGCGCCATTCGAACCGTTCAACGAGACGGCGAGCTTCGGGGGCGGGAAAGGCCGCATAGAGTGACGCGGGCGTGTGCGACGAGATCGGGATCCCGCCTGTCGGGCCCTATGTGATCCGCCATCGGCGGTTGGCCTGCCGATGCGCGCATTGCGGCGCGGCGGCGAAGGGGTCTGCGCCTGCAGTGGCGACGACCACGCCATTCGGGCCGCGAATCCATGCGCTGGCGATCTATCTCAAGGGCTTCCAGGCGCTTTCCTACGAGCGGCTGCGTGGCCTGTTCCAGGATGCGTTCGGGCTTGATATGAGCGAGGGCGCGCTGATGAACATGTTCATCCGCTCGCACGCCCGGTTCAAGATCGAAGCTGCGAAGACCAAGGCTATTCTGCGCGCCGCCAAGGTGGTCGCGAGCGACGAGACCGGCGTGCGTATCGAGGGGACGAATTCCTATCATTGGATCTTTCATTGCAGGCAAGCGGTCGTGCATCAGCCCGATTATTCCCGCGCGGCGCGCGTCGTGGACGAGATGATGGGCGGGGCATGCCGGCGCTGTGGATTTCGGATCGCTATTCGGCCCAGCAATCGCACGGCGAGCGGCATCAGACCTGCCTGGCGCATTTGGCGCGCGACACGGCTTTCGCGTTCGAACATGGTTCAGACGACCTGCCCTTCCGGTTCAAGCTTTGGTTGGGAAGGGCGTTCGACTTAGCCAAGGACATAACCGGCTTCGCCGCCTCGACGCCGGCGAGCAAGAAGCGCGTCTTGGAGAAACAGCTCGCCGTGCTATTGGCCGCGCCGACCGACTGCGATCTCGCCCGGGAGCTGCAAGCCAAAATCCGCAGGTCGCGCCACCAACTTCTGACCTCCTGCGATTTTCCCGGCGAGGTCGACGTCACAAACGACGGCTCGGAACGAAAGCTGCGGCCCTGCGTGATCCAGCGAAAGGTCACAAATGGCTACCGCGCTATGTGGGCTGCGCAAGCCGAGGCCGACGTGCGAACCACAATCGACACTGCTCGCCTCAGAGCCGCAAATCCCTTCGAAGCGATCCTCGCCACCCTAGCTTGACCGTCCGCGCCGGCCTACCGCGCCATCGGCGGCGGATAGGGTGGGTAATTACCCGCCGCCGCCAGGACGATGCGAGCCCGACGCGCCATCGCCTGACCCGTCTTTTGCGCCCGAGCCAAGGAAAGAAGCTCCCGGCGCTCGTCTTCCGCAAGCTTGATCCCAACCGCAGCCTTGCCCATCGAGCCCTCCCCGATCACAAAAATAAACGTACCTATTTCTCGATCAAGACACCAGCGCTCGACCTCGTGATGGTCGTTCAGCGCCAACACCGACCTGGTTTGGGGCGACGCGGAACACGCTTTCCAGCGCCCCTGATCTCGTGCGGACGCCGCGCGCCCACAAGATGGCGCGCGCCTTCAAAAGTGTTCGGCTTGCGTCAAAGCGGCGCGCTCTGAAATCGATATCAACATGATCGTTCGCGCTGCGTGATTCGACCGACAAGCTGTCGCGTCGGCTACGCGCGGCGCACCCCGGCGCGACACGATTCCCGCGCGGGCCGCTTACACGGCGGACCTTCCCAAATGCGATGAAACTTGAGTGAAACTCCCGGTGGACCACAGCCGTGGCTTGGTGAACCACGCAATTGTTAATAGGATTAAATCAACAAATCGCTTGCCAGCTGACCACGCGGCATATTAGCCTTACTGAAAGCGATTGCAGACGCGCGCGCCGCATGATGTGACGCAAGGGGATGGGGATGCCGGATTACATTGTGGTCGGTGGCGGATCGGCAGGTTGCGTCCTCGCAAATCGTCTGAGCGCCGATCCCGCGTGCGGCGTCGTCCTTCTCGAGGCCGGGGGGCGGGACAGCAGCATCTTCATCCACATGCCGGCCGGCTATCTGCGGCTGATGGAGACCGGACAGGTCGATTGGGGCTACCATACCGTCCCGCAACCGCACTGTCACGGGCGGACCTTCTATTGGCCGCGCGGCAAGGTTCTCGGCGGTTCGAGCTCGATCAATGGCATGGTCTATGTGCGCGGCCACGCTTCCGACTTCGATCACTGGGCTCAACTCGGCAATGCGGGCTGGTCGTATGACGACGTTCTGCCGTATTTCAAGCGCGCCGAACGCTGGGAAGGCGGCGCCGACGCTTTTCGTGGCGGCGACGGCCCGCTGAGCACGATCGGGGTCAAATCCTTTCATCCCCTCTCCGCCGCCTGGCTGAAGGCTGGAGAGCAGGCCGGCTATCCCCGCACCGACGACCTCAACGGCGCCCATCAGGAAGGATTCGGCGCCCTACAAAGCACAATCATGAACGGGCGCCGCGCCAGTGCCGCGGCTTGCTACCTGACGCCTGTGCTCGGGCGTCCGAATCTGAAGGTTATCGTCAACGCGCACGCCAAGCGGGTCATCGTCGAGGGCGGTCGGGCGGTCGGCGTCGAATATATCCGCAATGGCGCTGTCGAAACGATAAGGGCGGATCGAGAGGTGATCCTCTCGGGCGGCGCCATCAACTCGCCGCAACTGCTTCAGCTCTCGGGAATTGGGGCTGGCGATCACTTGCGCCCGCTCGGGATCAAAGTGGTTCACGAACTGGAAGGGGTGGGGCGCAACCTGTGCGACCATGTTGCGGTGTCGATGCGCCAACTCAGCACCCAGCCGATCTCGTTGAAGCGGGAGCTCAACCCGTTTCGGACAGCCAAAGCCCTGCTGCAATGGGTTCTGTTCAAGGACGGTCCCGCCGCCCATCCCGGCATCCAGGCGCAGGCCTTCGTCAAGACGCGGCCGGGACTGGCGGCGCCCGACATTCAGTACCATTTCATCATGATCCTCTATGGCGACCACGGACGGCAGCGCTACAAACAGCACGGCTTCCAGCCGCTGATCAACGTGCAGCGGCCGGAAAGCCTGGGCTCGGTGATGATCGTCTCGGCCGATCCGACCGTCGCGCCGGCGATCGACCCCAACTACCTCGCCACCGCCGAAGACGTCCGAATGTTGCGCGACGGCATCAAGATCGGCCGGGACATCCTGGCTCAGAAGGCCTTCGATCCCTATCGCGGCGCGGAGCTCGATCCCGGTCCGGCGGTCAAGACCGACGCGCAAATCGACGATTACATCCGCCGCAACTGCCACACGCAATATCATCCGGTGGGCGCCTGCAAGATGGGTGTCGATCCTATGGCCGTTGTCGATCCAGAGCTGAAGGTTCGCGGCCTGTCGGGGCTGCGGGTCGTTGACGCCTCGATCATGCCGGTCATGGTGAGCGCCAACACCAATGCCTCGACCATCATGATCGCCGAGAAAGCTTCGGACATGATCCTCGGCCGATCCGCCTTGCCGCGGGAGGATCATTTTGGAAAGCTGAAACCAGCGGCTCGATCGCGGGCGGCCGGCCGACTACGAGGGAATGACTGCGGACCAGCGCCACGCGCTGCTGATCCGAGGTTATAGCGGACCGCATTTTGCGGCTCGCATATGGGAGGATGGATATGATTGTTACGCGCCGGTCGTTGTTGACGGCCACCGTGGGTGGTCTTGCCGCTATGGGCTTCGCCGGATTGCCGGCCTGGGCGGCCGGGCTGCCGAAGCTGAAGAAGAAAGACAAGTACAAGGTCGGGTTCGCGCAGACCGAGAGCAACAATCCCTGGCGGCTCGCTCAGACCCAGAGCATGAAGGACGCCGCCGCGAAAAGGGGCTGGCAGCTCGTCTACACGGACGCGGCGGGCTCCTCCGCCAAGGAAGTGGCCGACATCCGCTCGATGATCGCTCAGCGCGTTGACTTCATCTTGATGTCGCCGCGCGAAGAAAAGCCGCTCATCCCCGCCGTTATGGAAGCCAAGGCGGCCGGCATTCCGCTGATCTGCGTGGACCGCAACGTCGATGCGACCATGGCCAAGCCCGGCGTCGACTTCGTGGCGTTCATCGGCTCGGATTTCGTCAAGGAAGGCGAGACCTGCGGCGAGGCGTTCGCCAAGGCCCTCGGCGGCAAAGCAAAGATCATCGAGTTGCAGGGGACGATCGGCTCCTCTGCGGCCAACGACCGCATGACGGGCTTCAGGAGCGCCATCGCGAAATATCCGGGCATGCAGATCATCGCCTCGCAGTCCGGCGATTTCGCCCGCGACAAGGGTCGGCAGGTGTTCCAGACGCTCTATCAGGCCCACCCGGAGGCGACCGCGCTGTTCTCGCATAACGACGAGATGACGATGGGCGCCATCGCCGCCATGGAGGCGGCCGGCAAGACGCCAGGCAAAGACCTGCTTATCGCCTCGATCGATGGCACCAAGGACGCCGCGCAAGCCGTCGCCGACGGTAAAATCGTGGTGCTGGTGGAATGCAATCCGCACTTCGGCCCGGCTTCGTTCCAGGCCATCGAAGATTACGCGGACGGCAAGACGATCCCGCCGATGATCGTGAACAAGGATCGCTTATTCACGAAGGAGAATATCGCGGCCTATCTGCCCGAGGCGTTCTAACCTTCCCCGCTGCGCCGGCCTTTCGGCCGGCGCAGTCTCCCAAAATGTCACCCGGAAACAACATGGCGATCGAACCGCTTTTGAGCATGCGGAACATCGACAAGCGGTTCGGCAACGTCGCCGCGCTGATTGACGCGTCGCTCGAGGTGCGGCCGGCGGAGGTGATGGGTTTGATCGGCCAGAACGGCGCCGGCAAGTCCACGATGATCAAGGTGCTCAACGGCTTCTGCTCTCGCGATTCCGGCGAGATCGCCTTCGCGGGCCGGCCTTGGGCCGCTTCGTCGCCGCAGGTGGCGCAGCGTGGCGGCGTGAGCACGATCTTCCAGGAGATCAACCTCATTCCGTTTCGCAGCGTGACCGAGAACATCTATCTCGGGCGCGAGCTTCGCAATCGCATCGGCTTCCTCGATTGGCGAGGCATGTATAAGGGCGCGCGCGATCTGCTCGCCGAGTTCGGCGTCACGGTTGACGTGCAGGCCCCGCTCGGCGAGTTCAGCACCGCCATCCAGCAGATGGTGGCGATCGCGCGCGCGGTCTCGTTCGACGCCAAGCTCGTGGTCATGGACGAATCGACGTCTTCGCTCGACGAGCAGGAGGTCGCCGTGCTGTTCCAGACGATCCAGCGCTTGAAATCGCAGGGGGTCGCGGTCGTCTTCGTCAGCCACAAGCTCGACGAGCTTTACAAAGTCTGCGACCGCATCACGATAATGCGCGACGGTCGCACCGTCGCGGTCGCCGCCATGCGGGACATGACCAAGCTGCAACTCGTGGCGACCATGCTCGGCCGCGATCTCGCCGAGGTGCGCAAGCAGGGCGCCACGGCCTTCTCCGCCGCCGCGACCGCCGCCGGCGAGGAATTGCTGTCGCTCGACAACATCTCGGTCGGCCGAAGGGTCAGCGGCGCAACGCTTGCGGTGCGGCGCGGCGAAATTGTTGGGCTTGCGGGTCTGCTGGGCTCGGGACGCACAGAGACCGCGCGGGCGATTTTCGGCGCCGATCCGCACAAGGGTGAGATTCGCTACCAGGGCAAGCCCGTCGAGTTCAGCGAGCCGCGCGAGGCGATCGCGGCCGGCATCGGCTTCTGTTCGGAGGATCGCAAGCACGAGGGCATCATTCCCGGCATGTCGGTGCGCGAGAACCTGACCCTGGCGCTGCTGCCGGCGCTGGGCCGTTCCGGCATCGTGGACGAGACGCGCCAGCGCGCGGTCGTCGATCGCTTCATCAAGGACATCGGCATCAAATGCGCCAGCCCTGAGCAGCGCATCCGTGAGCTGTCGGGCGGCAATCAGCAGAAGGTGATGCTCGCACGCTGGCTGTGCATGGACCCGCGCTTGATCATCTTCGACGAACCGACCCGGGGCATCGACGTCGGCGCCAAGGCGGAGATCCAGAAGCTGATCCGACGCCTCGCCAACGAGGGGCTGGGCGTGCTTATGGTTTCATCCGAGATCGAGGAGATCGTCGAGGGGGCGGACCGCACCTTCGTGCTGCGTGAAGGCAAGACCGTCGCCCATCTCGACCGGAAGGACACCACCGAAGGCGCCTTGCTGAACGCTATGGCGCACGGAGCAACCGCATGAGCGTGAATGTCGAACAACCGGCCGCGCAGCCGCTACGCGCCGCCGCGTTCGCGCCTGGGCTCGCGTTTCGGCGTTTCGGCGCCCTCATCGCACTGGCGTTGTTGATCGCGCTCAATCTCGCCATTACCCCGCATTTCGCCTCCGAGCAGACCCTGTCGGTGAATCTGACGCAGATCTGTACGATCGTGATCGTCGGCGTCGGCATGACGCTGGTGATCGCGACAGGCGGCATCGACCTGTCGGTTGGCGCGCTGATGGCGATCGCGGGCGCGCTCGCGCCGGCCTTCTTCACCGGCAAGCTGTTCCACGGCGGCAATCTCTACGTGAACATAGCGTTCTCGATCGTGGTCCCGGTCGCGGTGGCGGGGTTGTTTGGCCTGTTCAACGGCTGGTTGGTGTCGCGCTTCCGCATCCAGCCCATTATCGCGACGCTGATCCTGTTCATCGCCGGTCGCGGCATAGCTCAGGTGTGGACCAATGGCGACTTGCAGGTGTTCAAGGCGCCTCAGTTCCAGGCCATTGCGATCGGCCGGGTGCTTGGCGTGCCGTTCCAGGTCTGGATCATGTTGGTGATCGTGGTGGTGGCCGCCTGGGTGCTGCGCCGAACGGTGTTCGGGCGGCAGGTTCTGGCGATCGGCGGCAACCCGGCTGCCGCGCGGCTCGCGGGCGTGCCGGTCTCCCGCGTCACCTGCCTGGTTTATGTGATATCGGGTCTGTGCAGCGGCGTCGCGGGTCTGATCGTGATCGCGATGAACTCGGCCGCCGACGCGAACCTTATCGGCATGGGCATGGAGCTTGACGCCATCGCGGCGGTGGCGGTCGGCGGCACGCTGCTTTCCGGGGGAAAGGCGACAATCTTCGGCACTCTGCTCGGCGCGATGATCATACAACTTGTGCGTTATACGCTGCTCGCCAACGGCGTGCCGGACGCGGCGGCGCTCGTCGCCAAAGCGGTATTGATCGTGCTGGCGGTTTGGTTGCAGCAGCAGGAGCTGACATGAGACTGCGCTTTTCGGGAGCCGGTGGCGGCGTCGTCATCGCGCTGCTGCTACTGATCGCATTCGGGGCCTGGCGCTACGATGGCTTCCTCGGCAGCTACAATATTCTGACCGTGTTGCGCTACAATTCCATGTTCGCGCTGGTCGGACTTGGCATGTGTTTCGTCATCATGACAGGCGGCATTGACTTGTCCGTCGGCTCGGTGGCGGCCATGTCTAGCGTGGTCTCCGCTTATGCCAGTCCCTACGGCTGGGTGGCCGGCTTGACGGCTGGCGTCGGCGCGGGCGTCGCAGCCGGATCGCTGAACGGCTTCATCATTTCGAAGATGCGCATCCTGCCGTTCATCTCGTCCCTGGCCGTTATGCTGGCGGCTTCCGGCGTCGGCCTGCTGCTCGCCAACAACCAGACCGTCTCGGCCTCATACGCCTCCGGTTTCACGGCGCTCGGTCAGGGCAATCTCCTGTCGGCGTTCAAGCCCGAATGGGTCGATGGCGACAATGCCGGCTGGCTCGGCGTCGCGCTCGGCCTGCTCTTCAACTTCCCGACCCCGGCGTGGATCGCGCTGGTGGCCTATATCATCGGCTCCGTGGTGCTCAATCAACTCGCCTTTGGCCGTCATGTCCTTGCGGTCGGCGGCGGCGAGGAGGCGTCGCGGCTGATGGGATTGCCGGCCGACCGCACTGTGTTCTTAGTCTATCTTGTGTCGGGCGGCTTTGCCGGCCTTGCGGGCGTCATCCTCGCGGCGCAATTTGGAGCCGGCCAGCCAATTGAGGGGATAGGCTGGGAACTGTTCGCCATCGCCTCAGTCGTGGTGGGCGGCACTCTGCTCACGGGCGGCAAGGGCTCGGTTTTCGCGACCCTCGCTGGCGTCTTGCTGCTTGGCCTGATCTTCACGATCCTCAATTTCGAGAACGGCATGGGGTGGGTCAGCCTGTCGGCTTATTGGCAGTCGGTGGTGCGCGGCGCTTTCCTGTTCGTCGTGGTGATCCTGCAAACCCGGCTCACGAAGTCCGCGCCCGCCTGACCGAACGGCTATGCGGACTTGGGAGCGATGAGATGAGTGCGTTTTGGGAGAGCGTGGGCGATGAGGCTGTGTTCGAAAGGGACGTGACCGAAGCCGCGGTGGCGGCGTTCGCCGATGTCAGCGGCGACCATTCGCCCAGCCACACGGCCGAGGGCGTGATGGGCGGCTCCGTCTACATAGAGCGCATCGCCCACGGCGCGCTCATCGTGGCCTATATGTCGGCCTGCTCCACCGAACTGGTCGAGCGTATCCCGAATGTACGATCAGAGGGCACGCCGGCCGTCGGCGCAGCCGCTCGGAGATCACGGTCGTCAATCAAAGCGGCGAGAGCGTCACCGTCGCCGAACACATACTGAAATGGGTGGTTTGACGCGCAGCAAACACCGCCGCCCACGGGCGTAACGGAGAACAAGAACATGTACGACTTTATAATCGTCGGCGGTGGATCCGCCGGTTGCACACTCGCGTCCCGGTTGAGCGAGGATCCGGCCTGCAAAGTGCTGCTGCTCGAAGCGGGACCGCGCGACTGGAACCCCTATATTCACATGCCGATTGGCTTCTACAAGACCACCAAGGGCTCGTTGACCTGGGGGTTCGAACTGGCGCCGCAGGCCCACCAGAACGGCATCACGCCGCTCTATCCGCAGGGCCGCGTGCTCGGCGGCAGCAGCTCCATCAACGCCCAGGTCTATATTCGCGGCTCGGCGAAGGATTTCGACGGCTGGGCCGCTATGGGATGCCCGGCTGGAGCTATCAAGACGTTTTGCCCTATTTCCGCCGCGCGGAAGGCAATGAGCGCTATTCCACGCCGTTCCGCGGCGCCGATGGGCCGCTGCGTGTCTCCGACCAGCGCTACACCCATCCGCTCGCGAAGGCCTTCGTGCAGGCCTGTCAGGAATACGGCATGCTCTACAACCCGGATTTCAACGGCGAACGGCAGGCCGGCGCCGGGCTTTATCAGGTCACCAATTCCAACGACCGGCGCTGTAGCGCAGCCGTCGGCTATCTCGGGCCGGCCCGCAAGCGACCCAATCTGACGATCCGCACCGGCGCGCAGGTTCGCCGCATCGTCCTGGAGAAGGGGCGGGCGGTTGGCGTGGAACTGGCCGACAAACGCCGCGTGCTGGTGGAGCGTGCCGAGCGCGAGGTGGTGGTGACGGCGGGAGCGCTCAACTCTCCGAAGCTGCTGCTGCTCTCGGGCATCGGGCCGAAGGCCCACCTGGCGTCTGTCGGAATCAAGACCTTGGTCGACCTGCCGGGGGTTGGCCAGAACCTGCACGACCACCTCGACATCTTCATGATGTACAACATACGCAACATGGATAGCTACGACGTCAATCGAAAGTTGCATCGTCAAGCGCTGGCCGGCCTGCAATATCTCGCCTTTCGCCAGGGGCCGGTTTGCGGCACCATCGTCGAGGGCGGCGCGTTCTGCTGGGCCGACAATAGCGTTTCGGAGCCGGATTTGCAGTACCATTTCCTCGCCGGCACCGGCGTCGAGGAGGTCAACAACGACACCTCCAGCGGCAACGGTTGCACGCTCAACGGCTATTTCCTGCACACGCGCTCGCGTGGCTCGGTGACGCTGAAGAACGCCGATGCGAGCACGCCGCCCGTTGTCGATCCCAATTTCCTCGCCGATGCCTACGATCTCGACCGCACTATCGATTGCGTGAAGGTCGGGCAGGAGATCATGAGTAAACCCTCCATGGCCAAATATGTGGTCGACGAGTTCCTGCCCGGGCCGAAATGCAAATCGCGGGCGGACTATGAGGCTTATGTGCGCGACCGCGCCCGCTCCGGCTACCATCCGGTGGACACGTGCAAGATGGGTTCGGACGAGACGGCGGTGGTTGATCCTCAGCTCAGGGTGCGCGGCGTCGACGGGCTGCGGGTCGCCGATTCCTCGATCATGCCGCGCCTCGTCTCCGGTAACACCAATGCGCCCAGCATCATGATTGGCGAAAGGGCTTCGGATCTGATCCGCGGGAACCGGGCGCCTGCGGCCGACAGACTCGCTGGCTGATCGCGCTTCTCTGCCGATGCGGAAGTGCGCCCCATGCCGCTAGGCTATCATCCTCTCCCCGCTTGCGGGGAGAGGGAGGCGGCAAGCGGCAGTGACTAAGCGATTCCGGCCGAACGCTACATGCCCTAGCTTATTCGGCGCCTCTGTCAGGAAACCGTGAGCCGGTTCGGCGTGGGCCGAAGCATTCCCGGAAGCGCCGCGGCGCAGAGCGCTTCCGCGAAGAACCAATCGCCGAAGAGCACCGCGCTGTCGGGGCCGATATTGTGCGGCTTCGAATAGCAGCCGTGTTTGAGGAAGCCGCGATGTTCGGGCTCGACGGCGAGGCAAGTCTCACAAAGCGCATCGAGAATGGCGAGGGCGCGGGTGCGCCAAGCTTCGCCAACGCTGGGATCAGGATGCAGCGCCGACATGGTGAGGAAGGCCGAAGCCACGGTGCCGGCGGTCGCGGAATCGAGAGGGCAGTGCGGGATCGCGGGATCGTCGAAATCCCAAAAAGGCACCAACCGGCCGCCCATGCGCATCAGATAATAGTCGGCGAGCTTTTCAGCCAAGGTCAGATATTCAATCTTGCCGGTCGCGCGAGCCGTCTCGGCGAAGCCGTAGATCGCCCAGGCCTGCCCGCGCGTCCAACACGATTCGTCGGCATAGCCCTGGAACGTGAACCCGCGCGTCCGCGCGCCGGTGACGAGATCGTATTCCACCGCATGGTAGGTCGACATGTCAGGACGAATGAAGGCGTCGCGGGTCATGATGGCGTGCTGCTCGGCGGCCATCCGAAAGCTGCCGTCGTCGGCGTGCTCCGCCGCCCAGTGGAGCAACGGCAGATTGGCCATCGTATCGATCGCCGAAGAGCGACGTCCACGGTTATCGTCCAACGGCCCCCAGGCCGACAGATAGGCGCCCTTGCGGGTGGTGATCAGGCGACGCCGCAGACGATCGGCGGCTTCGAGCGCGACGGTCGCATAAGCAGACTCGCCAGTAACCCGGTAGGCCGGGATGGCGCTCGATTCGAAGATGAACCCGATATCATGGGTATTTCCATCGCGCGCGCGCTGGGCCACGAGCTGCATGCGCTCGTGAGCGATATCGAGGAAGCGCGTTGCGCCGGTTCTCAGGTGAGCCGCCACGAGAAGACCGACCCAAAAGCCGCAGAACCAATTGCCGTGGCTCCAATCGGCCCCGCTGTATCCGGCAGAGCGCGACGCCGGCATGGTGCGCCATGCGCCGCTCTCGTCGGTCACATAGGGGAATTCGACGCCGAGATGGGATTCGTCTTCGAGCAGTTTGCCGGCGAGCAGGTCCAGCGCGTTCTCATAAGTTGCGATCGCCATATTGATCCCTCGGATCCAGGCCGCGCCTTCGGCGCACGTTCGGACCGATGCCGGCTTCCGAAATCGATCTCAACGATTCGGAAAATCGATGCTCGCTCACGATCTCAGGCCGCAATTTCTTCAATCCTTGAGCGGAAGCTTCCCTGCGGATGGCGCCCGTCGAGGACGATCGAGGTGGCTTGCGCGGGATCGCTAGTTGGAAAATCCTCGCGGTAGTGGCCGCCACGGCTTTCGCGGCGGTCAAAGGCGGCCTCGGCCATCAGCGCTCCCACTTCACAGAGATTGTTGAGTTCCAGCGCGTGAACCCAATCTTTCGGAGACTCGATTGTGGTGTCGTGGAGCAGGGCTTCGCGTGTCGTTCGGCAATGTTGCGTGAAGGTCTCCAGCCCCGTCGCGGTCCGAATCACGAGCAGATGCCGGTTGGCGGCCTGTTGCAGCGACTTGCGCAGGCCCGCAAGCGAATGGCCACCGCTTCCCTTGAATTGGGACAGGAAAACTTCGCGCTCGTCATCAATTCCCTTGAGTTCGGGATGATCGGCGGCTTTGGCGCGTTCGGCGGCGGCCTTACCGGCGCGACGTCCAAAGACCTGGCACGTCATCGCCATGTTACCGCCGAGCCGGTCTGCGCCGTGCGGGCCAGCCGCCGTCTCGCCGGCAGCGAACAGGCCCTTGACGTTCGATTGGGCGTTCTCATCGATGAACAGGCCGCCGTTGATGGCGTGGGCCGAGCAGGCGATCTGCACCTTGTCGCGATAGAGATCGGCGCCCTTGGCCTTGTACCACTCGTAGGTGGTCGACCACATATTGGCGATGCTGCGGCTCTTGTCGGCGAGCACCGCCGGCAGTCGGCAATCGAGAAAGTCGAGATAGACGCCGCCGAGTTCCGTGCCGCGTCCATCGTTGATCGCCTTCTGGATCGCGATCTCCACGTAGCGCGAAATGTCGCTGGAGCTGAAGGGGAAGTGGCGCTCCTTTTCCTGTATCACCGCGTCGAGCGTGATCCCATCGGGCAGATAATCACCCACGAAAGGCCTTCCATCTCGATCCGTCAGGCTAGGGTGGGCGTCCCACAAGTAATTGCCGAACAGGTTGATGAAGGGCGAGACCAGCGACACCCCCACCTGCATGAACTCCATATTGACGAGATAGGCGCCGGCGCGATGCGCCATGGCGTATCCGTCGCCTGTGATGTCGGGAGGATAAAGGTTCTTTTCGAAAAGCTGGCTGGCGCCGCCGGTTGTCATGATGACGGACTTGGCGCGGATCACCAACGGCTCGCCGTCGCGGCCAAGCGCGTGAACGCCGTAACACTGGCCGTCGCGGACGATTAGGTTGGTGACCATCGTCTGATCACGCACCTTGATGCCCCGGCGGGTCGCCTCGGCGCCGAGCGCTTTGACGATGGGCTTGAAGTGATCCTGAATCACGTGGCTGCGCGGTTTCGAGGAGAAACAGGCGCGGAACACCAGATAACGGCCATCCTCGTTGCGATCGAAGTTCACGCCATAGCGCTCGAGATAGCGCATGGCGCCTTCGGCCTCCTGGGCCAGGATCGCGCTCAAACGCGGGTTCGCCATGCCCTGAGCCGCAGTCAGGATGTCGTCCAGAAAAGTTTCGCGGCTGTCGCCGGCGCCGGCGGCATCGTCCGGCACATTGAAGGCGCCGACTTCGGCGACGCTGTGGAACGTCGCGCCGCTACGCCGAAACTCGCCTTTGATCACCGCGAGCACGTCGATGCCGCCTTCCTGGGCCTCCAGAGCCGCGCGCAAAGCCGCGGCGCCGCTGCCGATGATCAAGACATCCGTCCTGATCTCCTCCACCGGGCGTTTATCGGCCATCCGCGATCTCCGTTGTCTGCGTCAATTGTTGGCGCCATCAAGCGGAGCGTTCGGAAACGTTCGGTGTCCATTTCGTTATGTGTTCGCCGACCGCCACGAGCTCCTTGTGTTGATTGGTGACTTTCACCTCGGCGCGAGTACGCCGCCGCTCCTCGTCCACCTCGGCGATCGTATAAGTCACGGTGATGGTGTCGCCGAGGAACACTGGTTTCAGGAACCGGACGCGGTCATAGCCCAGCGAAACGGGCGTAGAATCGATACCCTTGGCGAGACTCTCCTCGATCATCCGCGTCGAAGCGGTCGACATGTAGCCGATCATCAGCGCGCCATGCGCGATCCGGTGCTTATACATCGAGTGGCTCATGAATTCTTCGTCGACATGGTTCTGCGAGAAGTCGCCGGTGATGCCGGCGAAGCCGTAAACGTCGGACTCGCCGACGGTCTTCGAGAATTTGACGGTGTCGCCCAACCGGGCGTGCATGACGGTCATTGAGTTCTCCTCAAGGGTGGCGTCTTCTGTTGAGACGCCGAAGAAATTCAGGGCGCTCGGATCGTGGCGAACCTCAGAGCGTGGTTTCGCCGGAGCCTGCTTCGGCCTCCATGGGGCCGCCGGTTCGCACCACGCCGCGCTGCTCCAGCGCCGATATGTCGCCGGGTCCATAACCTATCTCTTCGAGAATGGAGGCGGTCTGCGCGCCGAGCGGCTGCGGCGCCATGCGGATCGCCGGCGGCTTGCCGTCATATCGGATCGGATGGTTGACCAGCGTGATATCGGCGCCGCCGGCGCCTGGAAGCGACGTGAAAGCGCCCATGTGCCGCACCTGCGGGTCCGCCACGACTTCGGCGTAGGAATTACAGCGCGAATGCCAGATTCCGGCCTTTTCGAGCGCGGCCGTGGCCTCCGCCATTGTCATGACCGCAAGCCGGCGTTCGATGGCTGCGCCGGCTTCCTCGCGGCGAGTGAAGTTCTCGGCGTCGGGCACACGCTCCGCCTGCGGAACCTCAATCGCGGCATAAACTTGGCTCAGCGGCGAGAGCGAGATTGCCACATGGCCATCACGCACCGCATACACGCCATAAGGCGCGCCGTAATACCAACCCGCGACGGTATCCGGCTGGCGCACGTCGTCAGGCGTCGAGCCGTTGAGATAGGAGGTGAACGATTCCAATTGCAGATCAATCGCCGAGGCAAGCAGGCTGACATCGATGCGACATCCCTCGCCTGTGCGCATACGCCCTATCAGCGCCGCCATGATGCCGCCCGCCAGCAGCGACGCGCCGTGATGGTCGATCGCCGAAACCCCCACGGCTCGGGGACCTTGTTTGCGCGTGCCCGTGATTTCGGTCAGGCCCGACATGGCCTGGATGATCAGATCCTGGCCCGGCCGGTTGACATAAGGTCCGTCCGGCCCAAAGCCGGAGGCGGCGGCGTAGATGATGTCCGCCTTGATGGCGCGGACGGAGTCGTAGCCGAGCCCCCGCCGATCCAGGACGCCAGGCCGGAAGTTCTCGGTCATGACATCCGTGGTTGCGAGCAACTTTTTGACGATCGCCAGACCGTCGGGATGTTTCAAGTCCACCGCCAGGCTGCGCTTGTTGCGATTGCCGGCGAGCATAAGCATGGTCTGACCGCCAAGGCGCTTATTGGCGCCGCCCCACTTGCGCTGGAACGCCCCTTCGGGCGACTCGACCGCGATCACGTCCGCGCCGAGATCGGCGAGGAATTGAACGCCCACCGGCCCCATGAAAAAATGGTTGAAACTGAGGACCTTGATGCCCTTGAGATGCTCCAAGCCCCGTCTCCTGCCGCAATGTCCCCGGCGCCATGCGACGCACTGAAACCGATTTCATTCGACGATAAAGGGGTGCCGCGCGAGCGTCAAGCCGCAAAAGCGGCTGCGAGCGCGGAAGGTGGTGGGCGATAGGCGGGCGCGATCGCAGAGGGAAAACCGCGGTCGGCGGCGGCTGTCGTGGAGTTTCCGGAGGTTTTCTCGGGAAACTGGCGTCGCTCCTGCACCGGTCGCGCGGCCAACGGGGGCGCACAACGGCGAATACGAACCAGGGGTAAAAAGTGATGAAAGCGTTTTCGAGCGGTCAGGGGAATCGCGGCGCCGGAGGCGAATGCATGGGGCGGCTCAGGCGTCGATCGGCGCCATCTTCGTCCGCCGTCGCCCGAACACTTGTGGTCGTTTCGCTGGGGCCGGCCCGGTCGAGCCGCGCAGGACGAGCCGATAGGGCAATTGCACCGAAACCGGAATCGGCACGCCCGAAAGCGCGTTGATGAGATGATCGGCCGCGCTGCGTCCGATCTCGGCGGCCGGGACGCTCACCGTCGTCAAGGCGGGCGACATCTGAGACGCGAGTTCAATGTCGTCGAAACCGGTGATCGACAAATCGCGCGGCACTGTGAGGGCGAGAGAACGCGCCTCCGCGATTGCCCCCATCGCGAGCGTGTCGGTCGTGCAGATCACGGCCGTAATCGTCGGGTGCGTCATTAACAGTTGATGCAGGCCGCTACGCCCCTGCACGAGCGAATGAGTCACCTTGATTATGCGACTGGAATCGAGTTGGATTCCCGCTTCCTCCAGGGCGCGCAAGATGCCATCGTGCCGCGCGCGGGAACGGTCGTTTGAGGGCTGAAGATTGGCGATTACGCCGAAGTCGCGGTGTCCCAGCCCGAGCAAATAGCGGGTCAACTGGGACGTCGCCTCGGCATTGTCGATGCCAATCGCCGGCACGCCGTCGCGCGCGGCGCCAACGTAGGTCGTCACGAGAGGAACGCCGTGCTGCCGAACGAGTTGCAGAACCTCGTCGGAAAAGGTGTCGCCGACCAGGACCAGGCCGTCGATGCCGCGTTCGAGCAGCGCGCGCACCTCGCCGAGCTCCTTTAGGACGTCGTACTGGGAATTGGCGATGAACAGCGTGTATCCTTGTTCGCTGAGCCGATTTTGAAGCGCCTCGACCCCTTCCGCAAAAATGGAGATGTTCAGCGTCGGCACCACGGCGCCGATCGTGCGCATACGGCCGAGCTTGAGGGCACGGGCAGCGCCGTCGCGCGTATAGGACAGCTCCGTCATCGCGCGCGTGACTTTTTCGCGCAGTCCCGGACGCACTATGTCGGGGTGATTCAGGACACGAGAGGCCGTAGCCGTGGAGACGCCCGCCGCGCGCGCCACGTCCTCCAGCTTGATCCTGCCCGCGAAGGTCGTCGTAGAATCTTTCGCCACATGGGTATCGACCACGTTATGCCTGTCCGGGGCAAGTCCGCTGTCGGGCGGTGGCGGTTGAAGGGCGCCGTCGCGGCCGAGACCGCCCGGCGCCTGAGCCTCTAGCGAGTTGTCTTGACCTTCCGGCTGTATGACGAGACAGGGGCCGAAGCCTTGCGATCGAAGCTTGTGACGGCGCGATCAGGCCCCACGGCGCCCGCCTCGCGCATCGCGGCCACGTTCTCGGCGCTGAATCCGGCCTCGCGCAGCACCTCCTCCGTATGTTGTCCGACGCTCGGAGGCGAACGACGGATGCCGCGCGCCTCGCCGTCGCAGCGCACCGAATGAGCCAGCATGGCCGCGCAGAAGGAAGCGTTCAACTCCGCCATCGCCGCCAAGGCGGACGGCATCGCGACGACGTCCGCGCAGCCTGGCCTTTGGACCGGGGAAGTGAAGGCCGCCAAGGCCGCCGGTATCCCCATCGTCTTCTTCAATACCGACGACCCCGCAACCGGAAGGAAGGCTTATGTCGGAGCCGACCTCAACGAGGCGGGCGTCATCTGGGCCAAGTATCTCGTCGACCACAAGATGGTGAAAAAGGGCGACAAGGTCTTTCTTCCGGTGGAGGTGCCGGGGGCCAGCTACCAGCAACTGGAGACCAAGGGCATCGCCGGCGTGTTCGATCCGCTCGGCATCACCTATGACGTGGTCGATTGCGGCACCGATCCGGCCGGCATCATCGCCAAGATGACGGACTATATCGTCGCACCGGCCGCCCGCGATCATCGCGCTCGGCGATTCGGTGGCGGCGAGCATCAAGCGTGTCTTCGACGGAGCGGGCGTCGCGGCGGGCGCCATCCCGGTGGTGGGCTGGGGAAATTCCAAGGATACCGCCGAGGAAGTTCGCGACGGATATGTCAATGCCGCTGCCTGGCAGTTTCCGTCCGCGCAAGGCTTCATGCCCGTGGCGCTGCTCAACCTGGCCGCCTCGGGCGAGCCGATCGGCTACGATATCCACACCTTCAGCCTTTACGACAAGTCCAACGTCAACCCGATCCTGAAGGTCTACCACAAGTAGGCGCGGATGGGCCGCCGGTTCGCCCGGCGGCCTTCTTGAGGCGAGACAACGAAAGCGGCCAAGGCAACGGAAGGGGTGATGACGACAGTGGCGGAAATTGTTTCGGAAAGAACGACGCCAAAGAACGACGCCGTGGCCGAGCATCGTGCGCTCGCCGCAGATTGCGTCGCTGTTGATCTTGGTGGCGGTGGTTGCCGGCTTCGGGTTCGCCAGCAGCCATTTCCTGTCGCCGCTCAACATCTCCAACATGATGGCGTACATGCCGGAGCTCGGCATCATCGCGCTCGGCATGACCTTGCTGCTCACCGCCGGTGAATTCGACCTTTCGGTCGGTGCCGTGTTCGCGCTGGGTCCGGTCGCGGTGATGCTCCTGGTCCAGAACGGGGAGATGGTTATCGGCCCCGCCTTGCTGATCGGACTGCTGATCTGCATTGCGATCGGGGCGATCAACGGGCTGATCGTAGCCAAGGTCGGTATTTCGTCGTTCCTCGTCATGCTGTCCATGCTGCTTATCGTGCGCGGCGCGGCGCTGTACATCACACAGGGCTTTCCCCTGAGTTCCTGGGATCAGCCCGGCTTTTTCGTCACGCTGCTCGCCGGCAGCTTCACGGTCGGTTCTTTCCGGCTCTACACCTCCTTGTGGTGGTTCATCGGGCTGACGCTGCTGACAATCTACATTCTGCGCTACGCCAAGATCGGTAACTGGATCAGCGCCATCGGCTCGAACCGCAATGCGGCCGTGGCGCGCGGCGTGCCGGCCGACGCGGTGAAGATCGGCCTGTTCGTCCTGACCTCGGCTTTCGCCGGTCTAGCCGGCATGATCAGCGCGTTCCGGATCTCCGCGGCCTCTCCCGTAGCGGGGACGGGCTACGAACTCGAAGTCATCGCTATGGTGGTCGTCGGCGGCACCGCGCTTACGGGCGGACGCGGCACTGTTCTCGGCACGGTCGTCGGCGTCTTGATGCTGCGCGCTATCCGTAACGGCATCGTAATGGTCGGGGTGCCTGGCCTTGCCTACAACATTTTCGTCGGCGCAATCATCCTCGTGAAGCTCATCCTGCACGCGCTCCTCCAGAAGAACGCGGCCAGGAGGTGACCATGATGCGCGAGGTGCTCCGGCTCGAAAATCTGCAGAAATCTTTCGGCAGCGTGCGCGCGCTGAAGAATGCGTCGCTGACCGTCTGCGAAGGAGAGGTCGTCGCGCTCTTGGGCGACAACGGTGCAGGCAAATCGACCCTGATCAAGGCGATCTCCGGCGTCTTCCCGGTCGACCGCGGCGATATCTTTGTGTGCGGCAGGAAGGTCTCTATCCGCTCGGCGCGCGACGCGATGGATCTCGGTATCGAGACCATCCATCAGGACACCTCGCTTGCGCCCGACCTCAGCATCGCCCGCAATCTCTTTCTCGGCCGCGAGCCGACGCGCATGAAATGGCTCGGCGTCCTCGCGCCCATCGACCTGGCGGTCCTGCGCGGCGCGGCGTCGGCGCTGCTCAAACGGGTCGGCATATCCAAGAAGCTCGACGCAGACGCGCTGGTCAACACGCTTTCCGGCGGCGAACGTCAGTCGATAGCCATCTCCCGCGCCATGCAGTTCGCGGCCAAGCTCATCATCCTCGACGAACCGACCAACAATCTCGGCGTCGAGGAGACCCATGGCGTGCAGCGCTTCGTCAAGGAAGTACGCGACGCCGGCCATTCGGTGCTTTTGATCACCCACAACATCCACCACGTCTTCGAGGTGGCCGACCGCGTCGTCGTCATGCGCCATGGCGAGGTAGTCGACGAACGCAACGTGGCCGATAGCGACCTGCTGACCGTCGAAAGCATCATCATGGGCGTCGATAGATCGAAGCTGCTCGATGACGCGAAGGCGCAAGGATAGGGTCGGGGCATGGTGAAGCTCTACGGCCAGACCCTTTCCCGCCCCCAGGTCGCGGAGCGGTCCGGCATGCTGTCGCAATTTGCCGGAGTACGGCTGATGACGCTGGACGACGGGGTCGAGCGAGGCGTGCGCATGCTGGAATTCCGCACCGGAAGCGGTCTGCGCTTCACGGCGCTCGTCGATCGCGCCCTCGATATCGCCGATTGCGAATTCAACGGCCGCTTCAACCGCCGCCAAAACCCGAAGAACTCACGTTTGCTCCGGAGACGCGGCTCTGCGTTTCAGAGCTTCGCGGCCGGCGAGGGCGAGCACGAGAATCACCACTGCGCCCTGCACCATGTCCTGCGAGCCCGGCGGCAACTGCATGATTTGCATCAGGCTGACGATGAGGATGAGCAGAACACTGGCCAGGAAAACGCCGATCGCCGTCGCCGAGCCCCCTAGAATCAAGGTGCCGCCGACGACCACCGCGGCGACCGACTGAAGAAAGTAGGATTGACCCATCTCGAGAAAGGCGCCTCCGACATAAGCTCCAAGAACGAGGCCCATCAAGGACGCCAACGTCGAAGAAACGACGAACGTGGCGGCGACCACCCGTTCCACACGAATGCCTGCCAGTCGCGCTGCTGCGCGGCTCTGGCCAACCGCGCTCAGCGCTTTCCCGAACACGGTAAAACGCAGTATGAATTCACTGGCGACGACGAGGGTCAGACAGATCAGCAGCATGACCGGGGCGCCCAGAACCCGGCCAGCCGCGACGATTTTCAGGATCGGGCTGACCGCGAAGCCGGGGATCGCGCGATTACACAGCAGCGTCGCCGTCGCTAGCACGTAGCCGGTCGCCAACGTGGCGATGATCGCCGGCACACGCAGAGCCACGACCAACGCCGCATTGAAGACGCCGACGCCAAGTCCGAGGGCGAGCGCGGCGAGCACGCCAAAAGCCAGGTTTGCGTCGTGGCCGCGGACGGTCAGCAGCGCGACATAGGCGTTCAGGGTCACTACGGAAGCGATCGACAGGTCGATATTGCCCCGCCCCGAGGTCACGACGAACATCTGGCCCATGCCGACGATCGACAGAAAGGATGCCGACAGAAGTATTCCCGACAAGCTCGCGAGGCTGAAGCGATTGGTGATCGCCGACAGAACCGCCCAGAAGATCAGGACCGCTAGCGCGGACCAGACCCAGCGGTTATCCTGCGCCCAGTCGGTGAAGCGATGCAGGGCCCTCACGCTTCCTCCTTGCGCTCGGCGATCGACCGCATCGCCAGGAGGACGATCAGCACCAGGCCCTGGGCCGCGGCGTCGAAATCGCTGCTGACGCCGAGGACGCTGAGCAGCGCTCCTATCAAGGCCAGTGTGATGGCCCCAAGCACGGAGCCAATCGGCGCGACGATCCCGCCGGTAAGGGCGCAGCCCCCCATGACGACCGCGGCGACACTTAGTAGCGTGTACGAATTGCCGGAATTGATATCGCTGGACGAGTTGATCGCCGTGAGCGATAGCCCCGCCGCGCCCGCAAACACGCCAGCGATGAAGTAGCGGATTACGGCGAAGCGCACTGGCGACCAGCCGGAAGCCGCCATCGCCCTTGAATTCGCGCCGAAGCCGCGCAGAGCAACACCGAGGGGCGCGCGGTCGAGAACAACGCCAATTACCGCCGCGGCCGAGATCAATATGATTGACGTGGGAACGTGCGGGCCGAGAGACCAGCTTGTCAGCGCCGTCAGCCAATTCGGACTGGTCCCACCGGGCGTCGGTTGGACCGTATAGCCGACGCCAGCCCAAATGAAGGACGCGCCGAGCGTCACCACGATGGCAGGGATTTTTCGAACCTGAATGATCGCGCCGATGGCCGCGTAGACGCCAAGCGCGGCCAAGATCGCGACCGCGCCGGCAAATGGGCGCTCACTGAGCCAGGTTGCGCCCAACACGCTGACGAGACCGGCGAACGCACCGACTCCAAGGTCGATTTCACTGCCCCCGACGACGAACATCTGGGCCTCCGTCACCAAAACGAGCGACAGAGCCGGCATTAGAAGAAGGTCAACGCCGAACACCGACGCGACAGTCGGATTGGCCCAGATCATGATCGCCAGCACCAGCGCCAGACCAACGAAAGGCGCGGCGTCGACAAGCCGTCGCAGGACTTCCGACGAACGGTTTCGTGATCGCTCCCTTGGGAGTTCGCCCCCTGCGCCGATGTCGGCGAAAGAGGCGGCGACGATAGCCTCTTCGGACAGTGACGGACCGCTCAATTCGCGCACTATGCGCCCGTGGGCGAGCACGAGCACGCGATCACAAGCGAGGAGTTCCGCGTCTTCCGTAGTGTTCCAGATCAAGGTGCGTCCTTCGCGCGCTAGGTCGCCGCACAACCGGTAGAAATCCTGTTTGGTCGCGATATCGACGCCGCGGGTGGGATCGTCGAGCAGGATGATCGGCGTGTTCGCCGCCACGGCGCGAGAAACCAGCGCTTTTTGCTGATTGCCGCCGCTCAGTTCGAGGATGGGGGAGGCGAAACGGGACGGGTCGAGCCGAAGTCGCTCCGCGGGCGGCTTCGCCGCCATGGCTTCCGCGCCGTCGAACACGAGCCCCAACGGCCCCCGACGCGCAAAGCGCCCGATCGCGATGTTCGCAAGCACGCTCCAGAGTGGGAACACACCCTCATTCTGCCGGTCGCCGGAAACAAAACTCGCCGCCTCGGATCGGCGCACGCCGCCGTGCGAGGCGCGGCCGCTTCCGTATATGGCGTGCAGGAGTTCCTTCTGCCCGTGCCCCTCGAGGCCGGCAAGTCCGATGATCTCGCCACGGCGGAGCCTCACGACTTCGTCCTGCCCGGCGACGAAGGCGCCACGAATGCGCACGATTTCGCCTTCGACACTCGGCGCCTTTTCGACGCGCTGGTGAACCGCCGCCGCGTCGCCGCCCATGAACTC
This sequence comes from Roseiarcus sp., assembly GCA_035606915.1. Classification (GTDB taxonomy): domain Bacteria; phylum Pseudomonadota; class Alphaproteobacteria; order Rhizobiales; family Beijerinckiaceae; genus Roseiarcus. Next base: position 23,611 of record DATNDU010000043.1, read on the forward strand.
CACCAGGCGACCGACAGAGGAGTCCTCGACCGCGCCCTGCCACGCAAGGCGACCATTGCGCAGCACCACAACCCGCGAGGCGACGTCGATGATTTCGTGCAGCTTGTGGCTGATGAAAATGAAGGCGAGGCCTTCGCGGGAGCGCGACCGAATATAATCGCGAAGCTGACGGGAGCGCTCGAGATCGAGCGACGAAGTGGGCTCGTCGAGGACGATCAGACGGACATTCGGAGTCGCCGTTGCGCGAGCGATCTCGACCATCTGCCGCTCGCCGATGGAGAGCAGATCAACCGCGCGATCGACGTCGATTCCGCAGTCTGGGAACACTGCATTCAGCGCGGCGCAGGCGGCCTCGCGATAGGGCCCCCGCCATCCCGGGCGCGCGCGCGCGCGCTCCGGCGCCTCGATGAAGAAATTCTCCGCGACCGACAAATTGGCGCACAGCGACAGCTCCTGATGCACCATTCGGATTCCGCGCCGCTGCGCAGCAATTGTGTCGTACCCGATGAAGGGTTGATCGACGCCATCGAACGCAATCCGCCCCAAAGTCGGAGCGATGATGCCGCACAGAATCCGCATCAAGGTCGACTTGCCGGCGCCGTTGCCGCCGACGAGCCCGATTACATCTGACGGCCCGACCTCGATGCCGATCGACGCGTTGGCGAGAGTTGGTCCGAAAGCTTTGGTGATCCCCTTGAGCTCAACCAGGTACGCCCGCGGAACGAGGCCTGCTGCCTGCTCGCGAACCTGAGAGACGGAACGACGATCGGTCACGCGGATCTCCAGCTAGCGCCATCCGGGCGCGATGGAAAGCGCGTCCGGATGGTGTGGGCCAGTAGTGCGAGATTATTTCGACAGAAGGTTCTTCTTGACCCAATCGAGCGAGTAAGTCGGACTGATGATCTGTCCACCCGGCAGTTTGGCGTATTCTTGCAGGTTGCTGGCGTCGACCGTGGCCACGGGCATGATCATCAACTTCGGCGCCTTTGCGCCTTCGAGCAAGGAGACCCCGAGCCACAACGCCGCGCCGCCAATCCCGGGCGTCGTGTTCATCGAGATCGTCTGGTAGCCGTTCTTCTTGTTCTCCGCGGCCCACCACTTCACAAAGTCAGTCCCGCCGCCGCCTTCGATGATCGGCATATGGTTGACGTACTCGCCGCCGTACTGAGTGAAGGCCTGGGCAATGCCAACGTCGTCGCTGCCGCCCTGGCCGAGGACGGCATCAACATGCGGCAAACTCGGCAGCACGTTGGCGATGGCAGCTTGGGCGACGGAGGCGGTGGCCTGTCCGTAAACGGTCGCCACGACCTTGATGTCTGGATATTTCTTCAGCACCGACACTTGGGCGTTGTACATGTCGTTGTCGGGCGCCGACCCTTTCACGCCACGGACCTGGATCGCGTTTCCCTTGCCGTGCAACATCTTGATGACGGCCTCGGCCTGCGCGGCCTTGTAGCCCTTGAAATCGAAGTTGAGTTGGTAGTTGCAGGGCGCATTGGCGATGGAGTCGAAGGAGATGACGATGATGCCAGCCTTGCAGGCCTTCTCGATCACGCCGTTCACCGCGGTCTCGGAAGCCGCATCGACGAGCAGGACGTCGACCTTCTGGAGAATCAGCCCGCCGATCTGGCTGTTCTGCTGCGCGACGGACCCGTCGCCGTTGGTGACGATGAACTTTGCGATCTTGCCTTCCGCCTCGGCTTGCTTAGCGGCGGCCTCGAACGCCTCGACCATCTGATGGCGCCATGTGTTGCCGTAATAGGCGTTCGACAAGGCGATGACCGGCGCCTTGGGGCTGGCCTGGGCTGGATTGACCAAGGCGGCGAGCGCCGATGCGGCGAAAAGGGCCACGGCTAGTTTCATCTATGTCCTCCCATCTTGTTCAAGGCTTCAAGAAGATGGCGCTTGAATGCCCTCCTAGAGACATAGTATACCAGTTACCCGCTTGGCAAGCGGAGATTGAAAAATCGCGGCCGATTCGCCAAATCTTCGGAGCGGATGGATCAAACGCGGCTCCCGTCTGACCTGGAACGAGTCGCGCTCATAAGATTCGGCGGGGCCTGCGCCGAGCGGTAAATCGAGGAACTCAGTCCTGAGCAATCAAGGTCCGATCGTCCGGCCGAAACTTGCCGATCTCGTGCAGAATCGCCTGCTGGCGATCATCCAGGCGGAGAACCTTCGTCCCGGCGACCCGCTCCCCTCGGAGCGCGAACTGATGCAAACCTACTCCGTCGGGCGCCCCTCGATCCGCGAGGCGATGCAGAACCTAAAGCGAATGGGACTCATCGAGATCAGTCACGGCGAACGGCCGCGTGTGGCGGCGCCGTCGTTCGAACGCATGGTCGACGGCATGGCCGAGACCATGCGCCACGTGCTGATGAATTCACCGGCTACACTCGATCATCTCAAGGAAGCGCGAGCCACTTTCGAGAAGACGATGGCGGAGATCGCCGCGCGCAAGCGCACACCCGCCGACATCGCCGACCTTAAGGCGATTCTTGACGAACAGACGCGTTCGCGACTCGATTCCAATGCTTTTCTTCGCGCCGATGGCCGTTTTCATCGCCGTATCGCGGCCATCACCGGCAATCCGATTTTCGCCAATCTGAGCCAGGCTCAGTTCGATTGGCTGGCCCAGTTCCACTTCGATCTCGTGCGCAAGCCTGGCCTGGAGCAATTGACGCTCACAGAACACAGGCACATCCTTGAGGCGATTGAGCGAGGCGATCCAGAGGAAGCGGGTCGTTTGACGGCGGACCATCTGAACCGCGCCAGTAAGCTCTACCATCAGGACAACTTCCATCCTTGAGCGCTTTTCGGTCCACTCCGGGGGTTGCTCGCGCCGAGTAACTGGTATACTGAGTGTGAGCTAAGAGCCTTGCAGAGACGCCGATGGGCAACGAACCGCTGACAATTTTCGGGAGGTGCGAGACCGCGGCTGCGCTCAACGCGCGGGCTTGCGATTCGCTTTCCCTTCGCCTCGGCGAAAGTCGAGCGCCGCGGCGCGGATTGTTCCAATGGACCGGCGATTTCGAATCCGGCGATGCGGCGGACCACGCGATTGGCCGCGCTGGAGTCGAAATCGAAACGTCCGGCAAGGTCGTCGAACTGCGCTCGCGCCTCTTGGTCTTCGCCAATGTAGCCCGCGGCCGGCAGAGCCGCGCGGAAGGGCCGAAGCGGGGAAGCCGGCGACGAGACGGTTCCGGTTGTTTTCCCGAACTCGACTCGCTCGAAGGAGGTCTGTCGTGAGTGTCGAGCGCATAGAAGCCGATTATTTCATCGAAACCGCGCACGATCCGCGCAAAGCGGTCGAAGCGATGGCAGGCGAGCAATCGTCAGGCACGTTCGTTCCGGTGCCGGGCGAGACCGCGGAGTTGAAGGCGCGATCCGCGGCGAGGGTGGAGCGCCTCGAAATCCTCGGCAAGTTCGAAGCGCCGAGTCTTCCCGGCTCGAGCGCGCCTCAGCCAGCCGCCGAGCGCGTCGCCGCGCAGGCGACGCTATCCTGGCCGCTCGACAACATCGGCGCGTCGCTGCCCAACCTGATGGCGACCGTCGCAGGCAATCTCTTCGAGTTGAAGCAGTTCTCCGGTCTGCGCATCCTCGACATCCGTTTGCCCGACGTTTTCGCCGCCGCCTATCCGGGACCGAAATTCTCCGTCGACGGCACCCGAAAACTGACCGGCGTCGTGGGGCGACCGCTGATCGGCACAATCGTCAAGCCATCTATTGGCTTCTCTCCGCAGGAGACCGCCGAGTTGGTCGCCAAATTGTGCGTGGCCGGGATCGACTTCATCAAGGACGACGAACTGCAATCGGACGGACCCGGGTGCCCTTTCGAGCAGCGCGCCCGCGCGGTGATGCGAGTTATCGAGGATCACGCGCAGCGCGCCGGCCGAAAGGTGATGTTCGCGTTCAACCTGACCGGCGAAATCGACGAAATGCGGCGCCGCCACGATCTGGTCGAAAGCCTTGGCGGAACATGCGTGATGGCCAGCCTAAACTCGGTCGGCCTCGCCGGCATGATCGCGCTCGGGCGCCACGCCCGGTTGCCCATTCACGCCCATCGCAACGGATGGGGTTATCTCTCGCGGCATCCCGCTCTCGGCTGGTCTTACGTGGCGTGGCAGAAGATCTGGCGCCTTGCGGGCGCCGACCATTTGCACGTCAATGGCCTCGCCAATAAGTTCAGCGAACCCGATGACAGCGTCATCCTCTCGGCCCGCGCCTGCCTGAGTCCGATGTTCCCTGAGAAGCCCTGCGTCGCCATGCCGGTCTTTTCATCGGGACAATCGGCGAAACAGGCGGCTGGAACCCTGGCCGCGCTCGGCACGACGGATCTCATCTTCGCGGCCGGCGGCGGCATCATGGCCCACCCCGGCGGCCCCGGCGACGGCGTCCGCGCGCTGAGGGAGGCGTGGGAAGCCGCAATGGCGGACATTCCCGCCGATCTCTACGCCGAGACGCATCCCGCGCTCGCCGCCGCGCTGAAAATGCGTTCGGCATGAGCGACGCGTCCGAACTGCCCGCGGGCCTGCTCATCGCCTTCTATGGCGACGACTTCACCGGCTCTTCGGCGGTGATGGAAGTTATGACCTTCGCGGGGTTGCCCGCCGTGATGTTCGTGGAGCCGCCAACAGCCGAACAATTGGAGCGATTCGCCGGCTACCGCGCGATCGGCGTCGCCAGCGTCGCCCGGGCGAAGCCGCCAAGTTGGATGGATGAACATCTGCCGAAGGCATTCGCAGCTCTCGCCGCGCTCGGCGCGCCAGTCAACCACTACAAAGTGTGTTCAACGCTCGATTCGTCGCCGCAGGTTGGGTCGATCGGGCGCGCCATCGACATCGGCGCTCCAATCTTCGCGGCGCGCGAAGGCGCTGCGGAATGGCAGCCGCTCGTTGTCGCCGCGCCGGCGATCCGACGCTATCAGGCCTTCGGCAATTTGTTTGCTGGGCACGCCGGTTCGGTCTACCGGCTCGACCGCCATCCGGTGATGCAGCGTCACCCCGTAACCCCGGTGCACGAAGCCGACGTGCGGCTGCACGTGGCCGAGCAGACCGCGCGGCCGATTGGTCTCGTCGATTTCGTCGCAATCAAGGACGGGTCCGGCCTCGACCAGTTGCAGGAGGAATTGCGGGCCGGTCGGACGATCGTCGCGCTCGATGTCGTCGATGACGAGACCCTGCGTTGGGTCGGCGAGGTAATCTGGCGGAACCGGCGCAATGGGCTTTTCGCCATTGGGTCGCAGGGCGTCGAATATGCGTTGGTCGCACATTGGCGCGCCAGCGGCGCGCTTGCGGCGTCAAGTCCACGCCCGCCAGGCCGACCGGTGTCCGAGATCGTCGCGGTTTCCGGCTCGGTCTCAGCCGGCACCGCGTTGCAGATCGATTGGGCGGAGGCGCATGGCTTCGATGTCATCGGGCTCGAACCGTTCACCGCGCTCGACGAGTCCAGTTGGCAGGCGGAAATCGAGACCGGTCTGGGCAAGGCGCGGGCGGCGCTGTCGCGGGGCCGCTCGCCGCTCGTCGTCACGGCGCGCGGCCCGCATGATCCGGCCATCTCAGCATTGCGCGAGAAACTGTCCGCCTCGCATCTCGATCCGGCGCAGGTCAACGCGCGGATTGGCGCCGGTCTCGGCCAGATCGTCGGCAGTCTCGCGCGCGACACCGGCATGGCGCGCGGCGCGGTGTCGGGCGGCGATACCTCGGGCTTCGCCATGCGCGCCCTCGACGTCTACGCGCTCGAAGCCATCGCCCCGCTCGCCCCGGGATCGCCGTTGTGCCGGATCTTCTCGCCCGACCCGGCGATCGACGGTTTCGAGATCGCACTAAAGGGCGGGCAAATGGGGGCGCCGGATTTCTTTGGTTCCGTTCGCGCGGGTCGCGCGATCAGCTAGTGGAGAACGATTATGACGAAGATCGCATTGCTGGGCGCTGGCGGGAAGATGGGCCTGCGCCTGTCGACCAATCTGAAAGGGACGCACTTCGACGTCGACCACGTCGAGGTTTCGCCTGAGGCCCGCGCCCGGCTGAAAGCGACGCAGGGCATCGACTGCATGGAGCAGGGCCAGGCCGTGTCGTCGGCCGACGTGGTCTTGATGGCGGTGCCGGATCGCCTGATCGGCAAAATCCTGAAGACGTTCGTCGCCGACCTGCGACCCGGCGCGAAAGTCATCATGCTCGACGCCGCCGCGCCTCACGCGGGCGAGTTGCCGGAACGCACTGACATCACCTATTTCGTCACCCACCCCTGCCATCCGCCGATCTTCAACGACGAGACCGAGCCGATGGCGAAGACCGACTATTTCGGCGGCGTCCACGCCAAGCAGCATATCGTTTGCGCGCTCATGCAAGGCCCTGAGTCGCATTACGCGGAATGCGAGGAGGTCGCCCGCGAAATCTACAAGCCGGTCATGAGAGCGCATCGTTGTACGGTGGAGCAACTCGCCATCCTCGAGCCCGCGCTTTCGGAGACGGTTGGCGCGACGTTCGCACTCGCGTTGCGCGACGCGACTGAAGAAGCAATCCGGCGCGGCGTTCCCAAGCAGGCCGCGATCGACTTCATTGTCGGGCATCTCAACATCGAACTCGCCATCGCCTTCGACATATTTCCCGAGGGCCGGTTCTCGGACGGCGCCTTGCAGGCGATCGCCGAGGCAAAGCCGGTCATCTTCCGCGACGGATGGCTCGAGCAGGTGTTCTCCCCGGCTTCCGTGCTGCAGTCCGTGAGGGCGATCTGCGATCCGCCGCCGCGCCGCGTCTGAAGCAAACGCGCATCGACGATGTGGGGTGCGAATGGTTGGATGCGGCGTCTCGATCACCACGTCCGGCTAGTCCGCATATCTCAGTGTGCCCGGACGGCGCGTGTTGCCGGTGGAGGTAGGTTCCACCCAGGAAGTGGTCGATTGCCCTGTTAGCTGACGAGCAGTCTGGCCGAGCAATCGGCCGGAGCACCGTCCGGTCCATCGGGGTAGTGGGCACGGCACGTTGTAAGAGCAACGCGGGTAATCGGGGGAGACCCGTCCGGTCGAAGGCCGCATCTGCGACGACGCTTCTGGCGGCGGACCGGGCGGCGGCGGACAGGGTCGTAGCACTGCTGAAGCCGGGCAACTGTGAATCGGCTTCAGAGTGTGACCCCTCCTCTTCCAGATAATTCAACAGCTTGCCGCGCCGATCGGCATTCGGACTCCACGCCGAATGACAGCTGGCATGGAGATGTGGGATTATACCAGGACTCATTGATCAGAACCTGTGCGCCCAATCGCGCATTCCGAGGGATATGATGCGCCATGGCTGATCGATGAGTTTGTTCAAGGCGTAGCGACAGTGATCGAGGATGTCGTCGTAGGATTTGAAGACGCGGTTCGAGAGCCAATTGTCGCGCATGAACTGCCAGACGTTCTCGGTCAGGTTGAGCTCCGGGCATTTGGGCGGCAGCGGAGCAAGCGTGACGTTGGCGGGGACGGCCAGCTTGTCCGACATGTGCCAGCCAGCCTGGTCGAGGAGGAGCACCGCGTGTTTGCCGGGAGCGACGGCCTTGGCGATTTCCTGCAAATGCAAGTCCATCGCCTCGGTGTTACAGAGCGGCAGAACGAGCCCGGCGCCCTTGCCGTCGTAGGGGCAGATGGCGCCGAAAATATAGGTCGAGGCGGTGCGCTGATCGTGTGGGGCCGATGGCCTCGTTCCCCGCTTTGTTGAATTCCATCAGCGTTTGAGCCAAATGCGTTCGGTTTTTCCACCGGCTGATGACCAATCGGCAGACATCCAAATGACTGACGAAAATTGCCGATCAACAAGCGGGAGCGGGTCACGCTGCCGTAGAAACGATGGGTCACTTCGTGGCGGAAATCAACGGCCTCGGTCTCCTCAACTCTGAACTAGCGACCTGAGGCCAAGTTGAACGCCGCCTCGAAACGCGCCCGCGTCGAAGTTCGTAGCCGGTTGAGCTCAAAAGTCTCGGCCATTCGCCTAATCGCTTCCTCCTGCTCCGAACCTTCCTCGATAAATATGCGGGCGAGACTTGCGAGCTCGATCAGCGGAATGTTTGCATGGTCTCGCACTTCGCGCGGCGCGGTTCGGAAGGTGGGAGGAGTATGGACGCCGGCGCCCTCCGACCAGTAAATTACGCGCCTCTCTTCCCCTTCGTTCTCTGTCGAGCGAGGGAGGCGATGCTCAATAATGTCGATGACAGTAGATCTAATTTGGCCGCCGCTACGACCAAAGCCATGAGCTGCGGCGATGCGAGAAATGAGGCAATCCTCGAAGATCGGCCCTTCGATCTCGATCACCCGGGCTACCATGCGGCGGAGAGTCGGCCGATAGGAGAGCTCGTAGAATTTCTCGCGATCCGGCATGAACCCTTCGGCGATCAGATCGGTCGTGCGATAAATCGCCTTTGCGGGGCCACCCGCCTTCGCGTCGAGATCCACTTCGCTCTGAGAAATCCCGTGTTCGCTCCTCACAAGGACCACGGGTTCCGCATAGTACAACTGCCGCTTCGGAGCGGCGTTGTCCTCCGCCGCAGGCGCCGCCTCTCTTGTCAGTTCCGTCGGCGAAGAGCCAGGCTCTTCAGTTAGGGCGACGTCCGGCGTGGAAATCTCGGCAGACTTCGTTTCCTGCGCTTCAGCGCTTCTTCGCGTAGTATCCGCGAGTTCCGCGTGCAGTTGCTGATCGAGACGATTCGTGGCGCTTTCAGCATCCATCCACCAATCGGTCGACCAAACCCGCAGAATCCGCCAGCCGAGCGCTTCGAGCGTCGCTTGTCGCAATCGGTCGCGGTCGCGCGCGGTGGCGGAGCGATGGTAGGTTGCGCCGTCGCACTCCACTCCCGCCAGATAGCGGCCGGGCGCCTCGGGGTGCACGACGCCGAGGTCAATCCGCATTCCTGACACGCCGACCTGCGGATGAACCGTCCAGCCGCGCGCTTCGATCGCCGCCCGCATCTCGCGTTCGAAATCGGAATCTGCGTCCCGGTTGAGCGGCGCCGAGGCCGCGGCCAAGGCTGGAGCACCACCCTCGGCAAACTCGAGAAAATGTTTGAAGTCGCGCACGCCCGCCGCCCGCGTTCGGGAAAGGTCGATCTGTTCGGGGCGCAAGGTCGCAAATACGATCAGCTCCTTGCGCGCGCGCGTGATCGCGACATTGAGGCGTCGCGGTCCGCCGTCGCGGTTGAGCGGCCCGAAATTCTGCGAGACGCGGCCGCTGGAATCGGGGCCGTAGCCGACCGAAAACAAAATCACGTCTCGTTCGTCGCCCTGTACCGATTCGAGGTTCTTCACAAAGACCGGCTCTTGTCCCGTCGAGGCGAAAAACGGCTCAAGCGCGGGATTCGCCCGGCGCGCCTGATCGAGCATGTTTTCAATCAGGCGTTGTTGCTCGGCGTTGAAAGTCACGATGCCGATCGTCTCAGGGGCGCCCGTGCTCGCCAACCGCTTCATGACTTCTGTCATGATCGCCTGCGCTTCGGCGCGATTGACCCTGCCGCCTCCCCGCTCATAGACGCCGCCGGGCACATTCACATAACGAACGGCCTTGTCGTCCGTCTCCGGGGAGGGAAAGGTGATCAGGCGCCCGCCGTAATAGCGTTCGTTCGAGAATGCGATCAGGCTTTCCCGCTGGCTGCGGTAATGCCAGGTCAATTCTTTCAGGGGGACGCTCGCGGAAAGACACTCGTCGAGTATGCTCTCGAGGTCTTCGATATTGTCAGTGTTGCCGCCATCGCCGGTCGAGCGATCGAAGAACGAGGTCGGCGGCAGTTGTTTGGGATCGCCGACGACGATGACTTGTTTGCCGCGCGCGATCGCGCCGATCGCATCCCAGACGGGGATCTGCGAGGCCTCGTCAAAGATGACGACGTCGTAGGGCCTCGCTTCGGGAGGCAGGAACTGTGCGATGGAGAGCGGACTCATCATCATACAAGGCGCGATTCGTTGCAGAGCCGTCGGCATGTTCGAGAACAGCTGGCGCAGCGGCATGTGGCGCCTTCTTTTGATGATCTCGGCGTTAAGGACGCCGAATTCGCGATCAGACCCGAACGCCGATCGCGGCGGAATGCTTTCGCCGAGACGTTTGACGACGACGGCGCGCGCCAAATTCGCGACGCGCTGGTCGGCGTCCCTGAATCGGGCGACCGCGTCCTCGTGACGCTCGGCGACAAAGCCGCGCAGCGCCGGTTCGGCTTCGACGATCTGCTCGATCCACCAACGCGAATAGCCGGCCTCGAAGGCGTCGGGCAGCCGCTCCGCCGTCAAAGTCCCGCTGGCGAGCCGGTCGATCAGTGCGGTCAGTCCCGCGTCGCGCGCGTTGTGCAGCGCCTGCTGGTATGCGCACCACCTCGGCGCGAGGCGTTCGTTCTCGGCCCAGAGGCGCGCTCGCGCGAGCGCCGCGCTAAGCCAGGACTCACCCTTCGCGAGACCCCAGTCGGGATCCGGCTCCGCACACACAACGAGGCGTGCGCGCGCGGTTTCGACGGTCTTGAACGCCGTCAAGAGCCGCTTCAGCGCGTCCGCTATCGGGCCGTGCGTTCCCAAATCGCTCGGGCGTTCGCGGATCAGGCGGCCGAGGGCGGCCAGCGATGAGCCGCCGTTCGAATCTCGGGCCGCAAGCTGGGTGGCGGCCGCGCGAGCCGCTTCTTCCCAGGCGAACTGCGCCTCGAACGTCGCGGGATCGGTATCGAGCCCCTTCCATGCCGGTCTCAGCTGCGACAAGAGGACGTCGTGAGCACGCGCGGCTTGGCGCGCGACGTCGAGATCCATCAGCGCGGGAACGTCTTTGCCAACGTCGACCGGGACCTTGCTGGCCGCGAAGGGCGAAAGTCGCGCTGCGGCGACCTGTAGCCTGCCGGCGCGAAGGAAGAAAAACGAATCGGCGGCCAGTTGATGTTCTCTAAGGATGTCGGCGAGCGGCAGCGCGAAGACGCCGTCGCGATAAGGCCCGGTGAGCCGCTTGGCGATAGCGTCGCAGGCGGCGCGTCGTTCGCGCCACGCCGCGAATCCATCGCGGAAAGTCCGGCTGTCTTCGCCGAGCCAGCGCACAGCGTCACGCGCCTCCGGCTTTAGCGCGAGAATGGCGACCGACAGCCACGCCGGCGTCGCTTCCAAAACAGACGGCGGCGCAAAACCAAGTTCGGCCGCGGCTTCATCCCTCGTCTTCAAATACGCCGCTGCGGCGTTGGCGAAGGCGGTCGCTGCGCTGACGAACTCGGTCCGCCAGGCCGGCGACCATTCGCGGCGGCCGACGCCTGCGAGCGGATGGTCGGGCGCCGAGCCTACCGCCCTGAGGGTGACCAGAAGCGCCTTCAACATTTCGCGCAACTGTTCGAGCGCGGCCTCATCGTGGCGGGCGGCCTCCCCAAACTCCAAGCGAAGATCGGGCGCGACCGCGCGCAGCGCTATCACGCGCCCCATTGCCTTGTATGCGGTCATGCCGTTGGCGTGACGGCGATGCAGCGCCGAGACCAGGGCGTTGGGTTCGTCGCGCAGCGTGGCGAGCCCGTCTGTCGCTTGCGCCCAATCGCTCTCGACGCCTTCCGCGCGTCGCTCCCATGCCGTCCTGAGTTGAGCGAGAACTTCGGACTTCTGCGCCTTCGCCGAATGCACTTCGAGACAATAATCGCCGACGCCGACCGCATCCAACCGGCGGCGCACAACCTCGAGCGCCGTCGTCTTCTGCGACACGAACAGCACCGTTTTGCCCACCGCCAATAGCTGCACGATCATGTTGGCGATCGTCTGGCTCTTGCCCGTGCCGGGCGGACCGAACAGCACGAAGTCGTGTCCGCGCTCGGCTGCCACCACCGCCGCGGTCTGCGAGGAATCCGCCGGCAGCGGCATGAAGAGATCGCGAAGGCGAACCTCCTGATCGAGCCGACGCTCGTCGGGCAGAGGCTTATGTGCGCCCGGATAGGTCTGCTGCGGGGTTTCGATCAGATGCCGAACGACCGGATTCTTCTTGAGCAATTCCGTGCGGTCGACGAGATCCTTCCACATGAGGTGCTTGGAGAACGAGAAGATCGACAGCACGACCTCGTCCGTCAGCTCGAAACCGTTCACGTCCTTCAGATACTCGCGCGCGATGCGCCAAATGCGCGCGACGTCGAGCCCATTTTCGCCGGCCGGCAGATCCTTTTCGAGTTCCGGCATCGACAGCCGGAAATCCTGACGCAGCATCTCCAGCAGCGTCGGATTGATGCGCGCATCGTCGTCATGCGCGGCGAGGCGGAAGCCGGAGCGTACGGTCCGCCGATCGAGCCTGACGGGTGCAAGCAGCAGCGGGGCCCTGTAGCGCTGCCCTTTGCCTTGCGTCGGCGTCCAGGAGATGAAGCCGATCGCCAAATGCAGCGCGTTGGCGCCGCCTTCCTCTTGAGACAGACGCGCGGCGCGGTAGAGATCGAGCAACCGGTCGTTCAGTTCCTCCTCGGCAAGCGGCGCATGGGCCTCGTCGCGCGCCAGCGCCTCCAGCGCGTGCTGATGGGCGACATCGTTGCCCACGCTCTGCAAGCGCAATTCGGCGTCGCGCGGGTCTGATCCGGACAGCAGCGCTGGCGTCGGAAGGATTTTGATTTTCCGATCGCTCGCCAAGCGGCTCTCCAAACCGCCGGGATCAGGCGCAGCGAGCAGAACCGCGCCCTTGCTCATCTTGAAGTTGAGCAGCTTGTTGCGCAGCGAGAGATCGAGCAGCTTTCGCTTCCAACGCTCCACGCGATCGGCGGGCTCGGGCCCTATCTCCGTCAGCCGGATGTCTTCGTCGATGGCCTCGATCTCTTCGAGGCGGTTCGTCGTTGGTTCGACGCCGACAGACTGCGCGCCGCTCGAGGGCTCGCCGCTCAACGCCAGGGGAAAGACGCCGTGCTGACGCGCGCGGCGGATGTCGATAACGCTCTCGAAACGCTTGTCGGGCGTCGCCGACACATATTCGGCCGCCTTCGCTCGGGCTTGCGCAAACTTCACAGGCGCGGCGGCGCTCAGCAGCGTTGTCTCGAACAGGGCGATGTCATTGCTGGCGAGGCGCTTGCGCAAAATTTGCGGCTCGTCGATCTGAATGGTCGCGAAGCCGTCGTCGACGAGCCAGACGCCGCAGAACGCATGGCCTTCAAGGAATCCGACAAGCGGATGCAGACCCGCCTGTTCGAGCGCAGCTGCGAACAGCAACGTGGCGTCGAGACAGGTGGCGAGTTTGCGGGCGAGAATGTCGGAGGGCGAGCGCACCTTCTGCCCGTCGCGCTCAAAACTCTGCGGCGGCAAGGCGTAGACGATGCGTTCGTCGAGCAGCGCGGTCCAGATGGCGGCGGCGATCTGCATAACCCGTGTGCGCTTGCCCGAGCGATAACCGTCGAGCTCCCTCGGCGCGTTGGCCGCCGCAAGCTTGTCGGCGGCCTTACGCAGGATCGCATCGACCGCGGGATCGTTGGGACGCACGAAGGCGGCGATCAGCTCCGGCGCGCCCGCCAAACCCGTCCATTCGTTGGGCGACAGCAAGGTGACGGGAAGGTCGAGGGATTGAATCTCGCTATCGCCGACCCGAAGCCGTAAATGGACTTCCCCGCGCACGGCCTCCTTCAGGCCTGCGAGCACAGCAAGATCGAGTTCAACCGGAACAGGTGCAATCTTTCGCGTCGCGCCGGCAGCGAGCGCGTCGATCCGCAATGTCGCGGGCTTCAGGAACGGCGGCGTCGCGCGGATCTCAACCGAAACGTCGACAGCGTCCACTGGCGCCGTCAGTGCGATTTCGCCGATCGACGGCACGGCGTTCTGGTGAAACGCTACATTGATCCGTGGCGCAACGCTTGCCGAGAGGGACCATGATTTTGGACCCTCCGCTTCCGCTTCTGGCGAAGGCCGCGCCGGTGTTTCATCCATCAAAATTTATCTCCCTTAGGGAGTATTCAATATTTTTGCTTTGCAAGGCAAATGCGAGCATCCTCGATCGAGTCGTCCTTTGCCGTAATAAACATTCGATCGACGACAGCCGCATCGGTAACGCTTGTGGCGCGTAGAGCAGAGAAAAAATACTTGCTGCGTCCGGGGGCGATCTTGATGCGATAGTGTGCCGGGTCCTGAACTGGCGCCACAGGCGTTGCGCGTTTCGCTGCGCGCGAATTTTGCGCGGCCCCGTGCCCTCGGGCGGACCGCGCAGGGCGAAGGCAAATCCGCCAGAATGGTCTACCCCACCGCCTGTCCGCCCCGAGATCGCGTGCATTTGCAGCGCGCGCTTTGGTCTCGGATAATGGGTCGGCGGGTAGGTTTAGACGTCGATGGGAAGGGCGCGCGGGCGATCCGGACATGCGAAATCCAAGGCTGAATTCCGTTCTTATGGTCTTGTTTGCATTGGTCGCTTTCCTGTTCGCGGCGCCGACCGCCGAGGCGGCGGAGCCGTTCGAAACCTCCGGCAACGTAAGATGGGTCGTCTTCGCGAGCCGGCAGAACTCGGACGAGGCCATCGGGCTCGCCCGCCGCTACGGCAACGAGTTCGGCCCCGTGCAAGTCCTATCCACCTCGAACGGCTGGTACGCCATCGCGGCCGGACCTCTTCCCGTGAGCGATCCGTCGGGACTCAAGAAGGCGCTCTCGACCTCTTGGTGGGTCCCCAAGGACACGTTCCTTTCCAAGGGACGAACGTTCCTGGAACGGGTGTGGCAATCGCCCCGGTCGCCCGTGCTCGCGACGGCGTCGACGGAGGACGGCAAGCCCCGCATCGCAGCCGACGAAGGCGTGGAGGCCCGGATCGTCATCGAGGGAAGCGGGAAGTCCGTGTTGGCGAGCGCCAGCGGCAAGGCAATGAAGATTCCCCTGGACGACGGGGACTCGTTCAACACTTCGGTGTCCCTTTCGCTCGCGAGGCTCGATCCCTCGTCACCCTTCCCGCAGATCGTAATTCGCTACTTCACGGGCGGCGCCCACTGCTGCACCGACATGAAAATCGCCACTTTCCTTGACGGCAGGTGGCGGCTCGTCCAGGTCGGGCAGTTCGACATCGACGGCCCGGCCATCGAGGATTTGAACAGCGACGGCGTCGCGCGCTTGGTCGGCAAGGGCGACGCCTTCGACTACGCCTTCGCCGCGTACTCGCTTTCGTGCGCGCCGCCGAAAATCCTTCGGTTGGAAGGCGCGCGGATCGTCGATGTTTCGAAGTCCCCGAAATTCCAGCGACCGCTCCGCCAAATGCTTCTTGCTGCTGAAAGCGAGTCGCCGCCGGAGCAATGGAAATCCAACGGCTTCCTCGGCGGCTGGGTCGCCCTCAAGATCCTCATCGGCGACGGCGCGGAAGCCTGGACTCGCATGCTCGCCCTATACGACAGGAACTCTGACTGGGACCTCAACGTCTGCACTGTCGAAACGAAACTCGGCGAACAATGTCCCGCGAACGCGTTGCTCCGCAGGGATTTCCCCACCGCGCTGCGCGAACTCCTCGTCTCGCGCGGCTACGGCGCTCCGGCGGCCGCCGCAAACCCCGCTCGCTCCTCGGCCGCGAGCTTCGACTGCAAGAAGGCCAGGACGGCGACGGAACGCCGGATCTGCAATTCGCCGCGTCTTGCCGAATTGGATAACATTTTGGCCGCCGGCTATGGCTTCATCAAGACGACGAAGGGCAGACCGGCGGCCGATGCGATCGGCATCCCGTTCTGGCGCATCACCGGGCAGTGCGAAGGCGACACCGACTGCATCGCCCGCCACCAAGTCGAGGAGATATCCGCGTTCGGGCTTGCCGGAGCGCCCGTATCCCTGCCGGCGTGGGCGGCCCCCGCTCCGCCGGCCCCCGTGCCCGCCCCGACCGTCGCGCCCGTGGTCGCCAGGTCCGACGCGCCGCAACCGTCCCCGAGCGCCAACGAGGTCCGCTCGTCCGGAACGGGTTTCTTCGCGACGCCGGACGGCATCGTGCTCACCAACGCGCACGTCATCGAGGATTGCGCCGAGATAACGGTGCGGACGAGCTCCGGCGACACGGCGGTCGCGCGCGTCCAGGCCAGGGACGCCCGCAACGACCTCGCGCTCCTGCGGACCGGCCTCGCGCCGAAGAAGGTCGCGGCGTTCAGGACGTCCATCCGACAGGGCGAGGGGGTCGAAGCCTTCGGATTTCCGCTTACATTCGTGCTCGCGACCTCGGGCAATTTCACACTCGGCAACGTCTCGGCGCTGGCGGGAATCGGCGACGACAGCCGCTATCTCCAAATTTCCGCGCCGGTGCAGCCCGGCAACTCCGGGGGCGGCCTGCTCGACCAGGCCGGCAACGTCGTCGGTGTCGTCTCCGCCAAGATAAATGCCCTGAAGATGATGCTCGCGACCAACGGAGACATCCCGCAAAACGTGAATTTCGCGATCAAAGCTTCGATCGTCGAGAACTTTATGGACTCGAATGGCGTCGCCTACTCCGCAGGCACTGCCACGCAGACGATGCAACCGGCGGACGTCGCGGACCTGGCGCGGGCGATGAGCGCCTTCGTTGAGTGCAGGTGATAATGGGCGTCTGCGTCCAATCGAGGACACGCTTTGTCAGCGGCGCGGCGCTGATCAGCGACGGCGACCGGATCGTCGACGCGAAAATGCGCGTGTCCGAGGGCGTTTTCGCCGCCGGAGACATCGCCGCTTTTCCTGCCCCTCCCGAGGGAAAGCCGACCCGGATCAAGCATTGCCGCGTCGCCCAGCAACAAGCCCGGATCGCCGCGGCGAACATGATGGGCGAAGAGGCCTCCTACCGAGCGACGCCATTCTTTTGGACCTATCATTACGGGCAGAATTTCGAGTATTTCGGGCACGCCGACGGATGGGATGACGAAATCGTTGGAGGAGATATCGACATACAAAACTTCGCGGCTTTCTTGCTCCAGGGGCAACGCGTCGTCGCCGTCGTCGCCTGAGGACGCGAACGCCTGACCACCATTCTCGCAGAACGGATGCGAACGCCGTTGCTGCGGGACGAAGCCGAATCGCTCGCGAATGACCAATCATAAAACGGATCTCTCATGCGCGTATTTGCAATTTACGTCCATCCTTTGTAGAGCAGCGTCAATGCGGCTCTGCATTCGCAGGTTGCGAAGAGATTGCGCCACCCTTCGTGTGCTTGGCGGCTCGCGATGGCAAAAATCACGGTGGACCCCCGTAAAAGTCAAACTTCTACGGCCACCCCGGCAAAGCCGGGGGATCTCTTAAATTTGGTTAGCTGCATGAATGAGACTCAAATTGCGGGTCAGTCCGGCGCGAGGACGCGGGCGGCGATTTCGCCGAATTGAGCATGGTAGGCCCCGATGGTGCGACGATGTAGTTCGCGGAGAAGGGCTGGGCCAGAGCGTTCAAGGATTACAACTCCGGCGACCAGCGCCCGGCGAAGGGCCAAAGGCCAGACAGGCCTGTCGGCTCCCGGAACCTTTGTTCCCATCGCTGCGACCAAGCGGTCGAAGCCAGGGACGACGAGATCAACAACCTTGTGCGTTTCGATCCAATCTTCGGGATCGATTGGCTTGAAATCGCGCCTGATCAATAGGAGCTTGAGTAAGTCGATTGGCGAAGCCCAAGTCTTGACGCCGCGCTCGGCGAAATCGTCGAGCAAACGCTCTCCATGAACGGCGTCCTCCCAAGATGCGAGCGGGGCCGGATCATCTGCGCTCCGGGCGCCACCCCCCCCTTGCCCTATTGCCCGTAGGTGCGACCCGCAAACGGTGCAGGTTATGCGCCAAGCGAGGCGCCAGCTGCGCAGGATCGCGGCACGGCGCCGAACTCTGGTTGTCGAGTTGCGCAGCCTTGACAGGTTTGGATCGCGCCGACGGCGATGAGACATCTCGCAGAGTTCTGGACATTGGCGAACGTCATTCGACGTACTTCAGAGGGCTCGCACCTAAAAATATGGGTGAGCAGCTTGCCTTCTTCGCCCGTCAGTTGACCATCGGCCATCTGAATCGAACGAGCGTCGGGAATGGCGTGGCGCAGCATCGCGCGCGGCGAGACATTGTAGTAGGCGGCGTGCTTGGCGATCCACGACGATAGGAGTTCGTCGGGAACCGGCGGAAAAACGACGGGAAGCTGCTTTTTGAAGCCGTCTCCGGAGGTCACGCGAAGGCCGCTCCACCGTCGGAGAGGGGACGCCAGCTCTCGATCCCCTCGTCAGTGATCCGCTCTTGGCCGCTTTGCGCCACGTCGGCGGCGAGGCTGTTGATCATATGAAAGATGTTGGCGGTGATGCCCTCGGTCACCTGCAGAATCCGACGGAGCGACTTTGGCGTCAGAACGGTCGGCTTTCGCAGCGGCGTGTTTCGCAAGATGGAGGACACGCGCGCCTGGCGCGCCGGATCTCTACGAGACGGCGCCGGGCAATGTCGTGCTCGACTATCACTACGGCGACGCCGCAAAGGTCGCGGAAGCCTTTGAATGCCGCGCATGTGACCAAGCTCCAGCTGACGGTCAGCCGAGTCGTCGTCAACGCGATGGAGCCGCGCTCGGCGCTGGCGATCCACAACACGACGACGGGACGCTTCACGATCCATGTCGAGAGCCAGGGCGTTTTCGGCATGCGCGGTGATCTTGCATTTCTCATGGGCGTGCCGGCGAAGCAGATTCGCGTGCTGACGGGACAGGTCGGCGGTTCGTTCGGAATGAAGGCGCTAGGCTACGGCGAATATGTCGCGATCCTGCGCGCCGCCGAGGCGCTGGGGCGGCCAGTCAAGTGGACGGACACGCGCTCCGAGAGTTTCGTCAGGGCCGCGACATGGCGTTCGACGCCGAGCTTGCGCTCGACGCGCATGGGCGGTTCCTCGCCACCCGCTTTACCGGCTATGGCGACATCGGCGCCTATATGCCGCCGTTTTGCGTGCTGATGCCGACAATTCAGATCGTGAAGAACAGCGTCGGCGTACCGGACGCCGCGCATGGAAGTGAATAGCCGCTGCGTGCTGACCAACACGGTTCCGGTCGGGGCCTATCGCGGAGCGGGCCGGTCAAAGGCCAATTATTTCATGGAGCGGCTGATCGACGTCGCCGCCGCCGAACTAGACCTCGACTGGAACGAATTGCGCCGGCGAAATCTGATCGCACCCGCTGAGACGCCTTGGGCTACGCCGGCCGGAACGGTCTACGATTCCCGCGATTTTCCGGGGCTCCTGCAGACAGCGCTTGCCGCCGCCGACTGGGACGGGTTTTCCGCCCGGCGCGAAGAGAACCGGCGGGCCGGGCGGTTGCGCGGGCGCGGAATCGGCTGGAGGCCAGAAGTTGCCGTCCGGCAACTCTTGGCGCGATCTTGACACGGCAAGAAGTCGCTTTGGTTCTTTTCTCCGTGTGAACGGTACCGCGCCGTGCAAATGACGATGGCCCCCTCCCCTGCTGTGAACGCTATCCATGAGCTCGTGGGTGAACATGCACGGAAATTGTCCGAACGGTTGCGGACCCACCGTCTACAATTGTTTCCGCCCAGCGCCCAGAAATCTCTGCGCAAGTTTTCCTCAGGGGAAGCTGCGAAGTGGATAGGGACCGACGACGGTCATCTTCGACGCCTCTCGCTCGAGGGCAAAGGGCCGGCCGTGGAAACCGGCCCGAACGGCCGTCGAGCATATTCGGCACAGGATTTGTAGGCGCTGCGAACCTACCTCGACGCAAACAGCAAAAGCGAGCGCAAATACCTTCCGTGGCGCAAGGCGTCTGAGAAACTGCAGGTCGTCACCGTCGTCAATTTCAAAGGCGGCAGCGGGAAGACGACGACGGCGGCGCATCTCGGCCAGTATCTGGCGCTGCGGGGGTATCGAGTCCTGGCGATCGATCTGGACCCTCAGGCGAGTCTTTCCGCTCTGCACGGGTTTCAGCCCGAATTTGACGTCGGCGAAAACGAGACGCTCTACGGGGCCATTCGATTTGACGCGCTCCGGCGGCCTCTGAACGAGGTCATCCGCAAGACCTATTTTGGCAATCTCGATTTGATCCCCGCAAATCTGGAGCTCATGGAATTCGAGCACGAAACGCCCAAGGCGCTGTTAGGCGTCAATCAGCCAAGAGAGATGTTCTTCACACGAATGGATGAGGCGCTCGCAAGCGTTGCGGACGACTACGACATTGTGGTCGTGGATTGCCCCCCGCAGCTCGGGTACCTCACACTTTCCGCGATGTGCGCGGCGACGGCGGTTTTGGTCACGGTGCATCCGCAAATGCTCGACGTGATGTCGATGTGTCAGTTCTTGATCATGACGTCCGACTTGCTGCGCGTGGTGGCCGACGCGGGGGGCAATATGGGTTACGACTGGATGCGTTATTTAGTTACGCGGTACGAGCCAGGCGACGGGCCCCAGAATCAGATGGTTTCCTTCATGCGCTCGATGTTCGGCGATCACGTGCTGAACTACCCGATGCTCAAGAGCACGGCCATATCCGACGCGGGAATCACCAAGCAGTCACTATACGAAGTGACGCGAGACCAGTTCACCCGTGCGACCTATGACCGAGCCATCGAAGCACTCGACAATGTCAACGGGGAGGTCGAGCAGTTGATCAAGGCTGCGTGGGGCAGGGTCTGATGGCGCGCAAGAACCTCCTTCTCGGCCTGTCGGACCCCGAGTTGCCGGCCGGCAACTCGCCTGCCGAGCCGTCCGGTGAGGGGCACAAAATCGCGCCGCCTCATCTGGGCATCATGGGAACGCGGGGCGCCATCGGCGCCGTGACCCGTTCCATCGAGCAGCTCAAGGCGCAGTCGGTCGTCGAAATCGCTCCCGATCAAATCGACTCCTCGTTCATCTCGGACCGTCTGGAGACATCCCCGGAGAGTCACCAGGCCCTTGTCGAGTCGATCCGAGAGCATGGGCAGCAAGTGCCCGTGCTCGTGCGGCCTCACCCCGACAGAGTTGGGCGCTTCCAAATCGCCTATGGCCGCCGGCGACTGCGGGCCATCGCGGAACTGGGGCTTCGCGTCCGCGTGATCGTCAGGCCGCGTACGGATCAGCAGTTGGTCGTAGCTCAGGGCCAGGAAAACAGCGCGCGCACGGACCTCTCCTTCATTGAGAAAGCCCTGTTCGCGAGCAGATTGGAAGAGAACGGCTACTCGCGCGAAACCATTATGGCGGCGTTGTCGGTGGACAAGACGGGGCTATCGCGACTGATTTCTTCAGCCGTCAAAATTCCCCAAGACGTCATCGAAGCCATAGGCGCGGCGCCGAAAGCGGGCCGAGACCGTTGGATTGAGCTTGCTGGCCGGTTGGACCTCCCGACGGCGCTGGCCAAGGCGCGAGGCGTCATCGGCGGTGAAGGATTTGAACAGAAATCCTCGGAAGAACGGTTCGAGCTCGTTCTCAACGCGTCGGCGCCCAAGCGCGCCAGGGCCGCTCGCCCCACGGTTTGGAAGGCGGTCGATGGAACGCGCGTTGCGCAAATAAGAGACGATCCGCGCCACGTGACCCTCGCGATCGACAAAAAGAATGCGGGCGAGTTCGGCGCGTATCTGATTCAGCAGCTTCCAGAAATCTACGCGTCGTTCAAGCGCCGCGGGGATACGTAAACCGCGTACCTTTAAACCCAAAACGGAGCGACCACGGCAAAAGAAAAAGGCCCCCGAAACTGACGTCCCGGAAGCCCTCTCTTATTCGCACTTTGAGATTCTCACTTCCGCGAATCGCTGTCAAGAGTCTCTTGAGAGATTGAACGTCGTTTTGGCGAGCGGATGTCTGTTGCCCAATCGAGGGCATTCGAAATGCAACCCCATAGCTCAACGACGCCCTTCGGGAGGCGATCGCTGACACTCGCTCATGTGGCGAGCCAAGCGAAAGCGAAGGCGCGGCCTCCTGAAAAGGTCGTGCACAAATGGCAGGTGTTTCGCGCGATCTGCGCCGCAAAGGCGCGCGTCGGCGTTTCCGAGCGCGCTCTGGCCGTGCTTGACGCTCTCCTGAGCTTCCACCCGGAGACGACGCTGAGCGGCGAGGGGCTGATCGTGTTCCCGTCCAATCAGCAACTGGCTCTACGCGCTCACGGCATGGCGGCCGCGACCTTGCGCCGCCATCTGGCGGCTTTGGTCGACTGCGGCCTGAATCATTCGCCGGGACAGTCCGAACGGCAAGCGGTTCGCCCGCAAAGGGCACGGCGGAGCCATCGAAACGGCGTTTGGTTTCGATCTCGGCCCGCTGGTGGCGCGCGCCGAGGAGTTCGAGGCCTGGGCCGAGGAGGTCAGGGCGGAAGAGCGCGCCCTACGCCTCGTTCGCGAGCGCATCACCTTATGCCGACGCGACATCACCAAGATGATCGCGACCGGCATCGAAGAGGGCGTCCGCGTCGCCAAGACGGCCGATGCCCGCGTTGGGGGAGGGCAGGGGCTGGCGGACTGGACGGGCATCCACGGGCTCTATCGTGGCATCATGGGGCGGATTCCCCGCAGCGCCACGCGGCGAGAATTGGAACCGATCGCTGAGGATCTGACTTTGCTGGCTGACGAAATCCTCAGCCTGTTGGATAATCACATAAAAACAAAAGAAGCGATCGCCAATGAGTCTCAAATTGAGCGTCACATACAGAATTCAAAACCAAAAAACCTAATTGCTCTTGAACCCGTTTCCGAAAAAACAGAGGCAGCGAGGGCTGAGCCTAAATCCGAAACGGTGAAATCGCAACAACAAGCCTATCCTCTTGGGTTGGTGCTCGACGCCTGCCCCGACATCGTCGACTACGCCAAGGGCGGGATTACGAACTGGCGCGATTTCCTGGCCGTGGCGATCGTCGTGCGCTCGATGCTGGGGATCAGCCCAAGCGCTTGGGGCGCGGCGCAATCGAAGATCGGGGAAATCCCCGCCGCGATCGTCGTCGCGGCGATTCTGCAGAAGGGGACGGCGGTCACCAGCGCGGGCGGATATCTGCGTGAACTCACACGAAAGGCAGGGGAGGGGCAGTTCAGTGTGGGGCCGATGCTGATGGCGCTGATTTCGGCGCGCAAGCGCAAGAAAAAACGCGCGTGACGGACGGTCGTCCCCAGCGTTTTCGATCCTCTCGGGCATCGATGGGGTCGCGCGATTACAGCCCCGCCGTCTTGGTGAGGTTGACGCGAAACCGGTCGCGCCGTCGCTGGTATCGGCGGGTCATTTCAGCGGAGGTGTGGCCGAGTTGCTTTTGCACGTAGCGCTCGTCGATTTCGGCGGAGGAGGCGAGGCCCGCCCGAAGCGAGTGCCCGGAGAATTTCTTGGCGCGCTCGCCCTCGGAGAGGTCGCCGCGAACGCCGGCGGCCATGGCGGTTTGTTTGACGAGGCGGGCCACGTGCTTGTCGGTCAAGCGGTCGGCGCCGACGCTTTTTCCGTCCGGCGAGACCCGTCGAAAAATAGGGCCGCGTTCGATCCGCGCAAATTTGAGCCAGGTTTGCAAGGCGACGACAGGGCAGGTCGCGTCGGAGGAGCCGCGCCCGATTTCCACCTCGCGCCAACCGGTCTTGCCGCGCAACGTCAGGAGGAGGCCCTCGGGCAGGATTTCGATCCGGCCGCCGTCCAAGGCGTCATTGGGGTGACAGGCAAGGCCGACGATTTCGGAGCGGCGCAGGCCGCCGGCGAAGCCGATGAGGAGGATGGCGCGATCCCGAAGTCCGCGGAGTTCGCCGAGATCGAGAGTCGCGATCATGTTCAGCAGGTCTTCCGGCAGCACCGCTTCCTTCTGCTCCGGGGGGCGCCCCTGGGTGCGGCGCACGCCCGCCAGCACCGTGGCGACATGGCGATCGGCGCGGTCAAACGGCTCGCCGCGTTGTGCAAAATTCCACATCAGCGCCGACAGCCGGCGCTCGATCGTGGCGACGGAGGCCGGTTTGCCTGAGGGCGGCGACCCTGCGGTCGCGCCGGAGGCGCAGGCGGCGATATAGAGGCCGATCACTTGCGCGTCAGGGGGCAAGGCGGGCAGGCCCTGGCGGCGTGCCCAGCCGGTGTAATGGCGCCAGTCGGAGGCGTAGGCCCTTCGGGTGTTTTCGGACGCGGCGGCCTTGGCGTAGTCGCGCGCGGTCTCGGCGAGGCCAGCCAGATGCGTGGGCAAGCTGGCAGGCCCGTCAGCGAGGTGTCGCTTGCCGTCCGGCGAAGCATGACCCGAGGGTTCGGATTCGGCGTCGCGGGGATCGCTCATTTCGGATCCCAAGGATTAAAAATCGTCGCCCGCGTGTCGTCGAAGTCAACGACGTTGCGGGTGACGACGATGAGGTCATGGACGATGGCCGTTGCCGCGATCAGTCCGTCGGCGTCTCCTCGCGGACGCAGCGCGGCGATCCGGCCCCACTCGAGGGTGATGGCGTCCGTGATGGGCAGAATGCGGTCGGAATGATCGCTGCGCAGGGTTTGCAGCCATTGGGCGAGGAGGGCGGCGGCGCGGGGATCGGATCTCTGCTTCAACGCGACGCCGCGCATGATTTCCCCCAGCGTGATGACGCTGAGGTACACGGCGAGAGGATTGACCGAGCGCAGCCGCGCGACAGCTTCGACGGCGCCGCGTCGCGCGTCGGAAACGACGTTGGTGTCGACAAGGTACATCAGAAGTCCGCGTTTCGACTAGGTGTTTTGACCCGGCGTCCGACGGCGCCAGCGAATTCCTCGTCCCAGGGGGGGCCGGAAAGGATGTGATCGACGACATTGGGGCGGGCGGCCGTGA
>DATNDU010000018.1:0-49328 GCA_035606915.1 Roseiarcus sp.
CAGGTAGCGGAGCGTCTGCTCGGAATCGGCCAACCCTATAAGACACACGATATGGGCAAGTACCGGCGCGTTCATCTCGACCGGGATGCGCCTGAGTGGGAGATCGATCCCGATCTCGCTCGCATCACGGAGGGCTATGAAGCGGCGTTGCGGCGCGCGGGCCTGATCGATTTCGACGATCTGGTAATCTTCGGCAACCGACTAGTGTCGGACCACGACTGGGTACTACCGGCAATTCAAGCGCGCTGGCCCGTGCTGGCGGTAGATGAATATCAGGACTTGGGTGTGCCGCTCCACCGGATTGTGAAACGTCTCGCCTTTGAGGGCGGTGTGCGGCTGTTTGCGGTCGGTGATGCTGACCAATCGGTCTACGGCTTCGCCGGTGCAGACGGAGGGCTGCTGCTCGAACTTGCCGAGCGCGATGACGTCGAGTCAGTGCAACTGCAGCTCAACTACCGTTCGGCGGGACGGATCATCCGCGCGTCCGAGCTGGCTCTGGGTGAGGCGCGCGGCTACCAGCCTCTCGACCCGCGCCGCCAGGCGGTCATTGAATTCACCGAACGACCGGGTGGCTTGGAAGATCAAGCCACCTATGTCGTCGAGAATCTTATTCCGGCGTCTTTAGCGGAAAAGCCGGGCCGCGCTATCGGAGACATCGCGATCCTATATCGCGCCGCCAGTGTCGGCGACGTCTTCGCCGACGCCCTCGCTGCGTCAGGCTACGACTATATTCGCGTTGACAACGCCGCCCCCTACAAGAAGGTCGGCCTCACGAGTTGGATCGAGGACTGCGCGGCTTGGTGCGCAGGAGGTTGGCGCGCCGGCCGCCCTCAGCTTGCTGGGCTAATTTCTCGGTGGGTTGGATTTCGGTCTGGGCGTCCAAGCGAACTCGAGACGCGCCGCGCGGCCCGAGCGCTGACGGCATTCTTGTCCGAACATCGCGCCGATGAAGGTGCTGCGGCACCGTTCGTCGCCGCGATCCGGACGGCGCTGGTCGATCCGATGACAGCGAGCGAACCGAGTCTCGCTGATCAGCGTGAGCAGGTCCGACGCATGGGTGAGGCCTTCGCGCGCGGTGGCAAGCTCGAAGGGCTGGATCTCAGGAGCCTAGGCGGTCGCGATGGCTCGCCATCCCACGTCAATCTTTTGACGCTGCATTCCGCCAAGGGCTGCGAATATGACGTTGTGATCATGGTCGGCATGGACATGGGTGCCATGCCCTGGCGGCGTGAGACCGAAGATGAGCTTCGGGAGAGCCGTCGTCTGTTCTATGTCGGGCTGACTCGCGCACGTGACGCAGTGCACATGCTCTATTCCGGCTGGATCCCTGGCCGCTACGGCGCACAACGCCTTGGGCGATCGCCGTTCGTTGAAGAGCTTGAGGAGCGCCTATTAGCCGCCGAAGCGGAGGATTGATCTTCGCTCGACAGGTCGAGCATGTTCGCCGACGCGCTTATATGGTAAGAGAGTCGTGACGGTCTTTCTGGCATTTGCTGGTTTCGATCCGCCAGTGGTCGTCAGAAGAGAAATCGACCGATCGTTGGCGATAGTTGTCGAAGCCGCGCAAATTTGCATCGCGCGATTTTCCCTTTGAAATCAAAAGCGAAAATTTTTGACGGTTCGACGGTCGGGCTTTGACCGTCAGAAGAAATATTTTGCGCTTATAAATCAGCGCGTTACGATGCATTGAGAGAATCGAGTGGGAATGGTTTTGGGCTATCCGGAGGTATTCCATTGTACGCCATAGCACGCCTTATGACTCTGATAAATAAAAGAAAACCATTTGCATTCTATCGGCGCCTATCGGAGGTCAAAGCCTCGATCTGACGATATATCGGACGGTATCGGAAATCTTGTTTGATCTGCAAAATCGCGATACCGTCAGGACCAGGAGAGGCTATTGTTTCTGGATATGTCTACCTGATCTCAAATAATAATCCGGTTCCCAGTCATTATTCGCCAAGCCCATGCAAAAATGCTTTCTTCGCCCCCCGACGCGCGAAGAAGCGCGAAAGTTGAACACCAACTGCTCGGTCGCTCGAAATGAAAGCCGCTTGATGAAACGCAAGGTGATGATTATCGGAATCGGCGCCGGAAATCCGGACTTCATCACGATCCAGGCGATCAATGCGATGAACCGGGCCGATGTCTTCTTCGTGCCCGACAAGGGAATCGAAAAGGCGGAACTCGCGCGCCTGCGCCGCGAACTCATCGACCGTCATGTGCGTGATCGGCCCTTCCGGACGCTTGAGTACCGCGTCCCGTCGCGGGTCGTAGAAGGTGAGCCTTATGAAAGCGCCGTCGCCGCGTGGCATAGGCAAATCGGCGAGACATTTGGTCGCCTCATTTTCGAGGAGCTCGCCGAGACGGAAATGGGCGCCTTTCTGGTCTGGGGCGATCCGACGCTCTATGACAGCACACTCAGGATCCTTGAGCATATTCGTTCGACGGCCGGCGTCGATCTCGAATGCGAAGTGATCCCCGGCATCAGCAGCGTGCAAGCGCTGGCGGCGCAGCACCGGGTCGCGATCAACGCGATCGGCCGCCCCATCCTCGTAACCAATGGGCGCGCGCTCGCGGAAGGGTTTGCGAACAATGTCGACAGCGTCGTCGTGCTGCTAAACGCCGACAAAGCGCTGCGCAGCGCGGATGGCGAGCTTGAAGCCTTTTGGGGAGCTTATGTCGGCATGCCCGAAGAGATTCTGGTGTCAGGCAAGCTCAAAGACGTAGTCGACGACATTGAAAGACTCCGATCCGAGGCCCGGCAAAAACACGGCTGGATCATGGATTGCCTGCTTCTGAAGAAGCCTTAGGCTCAACCGGCCGCCCGCCGCTTGCGGCGAAGGACCGTTCAGGTCAACGATCAAATCTCTGTCCGGATCGAACTTGATGCGCGGCGGTTGCGACTCCATCGAGCCGCCGGCCCCAAACATCGAGACCCGAATCGACCGCCTCGCCCGGGCGCCGCCCGCTTCCCCCCTGCCCGCAAAAATGCTTTAAGCCCGGTCAGCAACGGCCAAGCGAGGATTAGCAGCATGGCGGATCACGCCATTCCCCACTTCCACAACGACCCCGGCGTCGCCAGCATCAAAATCGGCGTCAGGGAGTTCATGTGCATGGGCGCGTCGCCGCCGCAAGACCACCCGCATATCTTCATCGACTTGGGAACCGACGGCGAGGCCATCTGCGCCTATTGCTCGACCCGCTACGTTTATGACCCGACGCTTGGTTCGCACGCCTCGCCCGCGGTCTGCGAATGGAGCGATAGGGCCTGAGCCGCGGGCCGAGCCAAGTATGCGCCGCGCGCTGATCGCCGGCGCCGGCGTCGCCGGCCTCGTCTCAGCGCTGGCGCTCGCCAAAACCGGCCAGGAGGCGATCGTCTTCGAGCGCGCGCCGGCGCTTGAGGAATTCGGCGCCGGCCTGCAACTGTCGCCCAACGCGACGCGGGTGCTGGCGAGCCTCGGCGCGCTCGACGCCATCGCCCCGCTCGCCACGGCGCCGCGCGCCATCCGCATCCTGCGCGGGCGCGACGATGCCGCGCTCTGCGTGCTTGATCTCTCCAACGCCGCCGCGCGCTGGGGCGCGCCCTATCTCGTCATCCACCGCGCCGATCTGCAACGCGCCCTCGTCGAGCTTGCCGCGCGCCAGCCAGGAATCGAACTGCGCCTCGGCACGGAACTCGTCGGTTACGGCGCCAACGGCGACAAGGCGCAGGCCGTCTTCAAGCGCGGCCTGTTGACGACCAGCGAGGAAGGCGACCTCATCATCGGCGCCGACGGCCTGCGCTCGAAGGTGCGCGAGAAGCTCGGCCTGGGGGCCGGCGATGCGCCGGCATTCGCCGGGAGAATCGCCTTCCGCGCCACGCTCGAAGCCGCAGCCCTCGGCCGCGCCGCGAGCGCCGCCATGGTGACGCTCAGGCTCGGATCGCGCGCGCATCTCGTGCAATATCCGTTGCGCCAGGGCGCCTATATCAACCTGGTGGCTGTCATCGAGGCGGGCTGGCGCGGCGCGCCGCCGGGCCACCCGTGGGACGGCGAGGCCGATAGACCGGCGCTTGCCCGCGCCTTCGCCGACTGGTCGGCGCCGGCGCGCGCCTTGATCGAGACGCCACGCAAATGGCGCGCCTGGCCGCTCTATACGCGCCCGCCGCTGCCCTCCTACGCCTCCGGCCGAGTCGCGCTGACCGGCGATGCCGCGCATCCGATGGTCCCGTTTCTGGCGCAAGGGGCGGCGCAGGCGATCGAGGACGCCGGCGCGCTGGCGCGCGCGCTCGCCGCCGACGAGGATACCGCGCGGGCGCTGGCGGCTTACTCGGCCGCGCGCGCGCCCCGAGGGGCGCGGGTGCAGCGTGAGGCGTTGGCGCAGACGCGCGTCTATCATATGAGTGGACCGATGGCGCTGGCGCGCGATCTGGCGATGCGCGGCCTCGGCCCGGACCGGCTGCTGAAGCGTTACGATTGGCTCTACGGAGCGTGACATGGACGAAGCCAACCTGAAGCGGCTGCGCGAGCGGTACGGCGATGCGCTCGGCGGCGAGATGTTCAATACGAAGTTCAAGGCGGTGGCGGAGAGCCAATTCGCCTCCGGCGACCGGCGCAAATGGCCGTTCGCCGACGTCGCCACTTTCTTAGGCGCGCGCTACCGCCCCGAGGCGCCGGATCTGGCGGATTTCGGCGGTCTCGATTTCGCCCTCATCGGCGTGCCGATGGACCTCGGCGTCACCAACCGCCCTGGCTCCCGCTTCGGCCCGCGAGCGGTGCGCGCGGTCGAGCGCGTCGGCCCCTACGAGCATGTGCTCGGGCGCGCGCCGCTGACGATGGCGAAGTTCGCCGACGTCGGCGATGTGCCGATGCGCTCGCGCTTTTCGCTGGAGTCCTGCCACGAGGACATCGAGGCGTTCATGAACCGCGCCGTCGCGGCTGGCGTCGTGCCGCTGAGCGTCGGCGGCGACCACTCGATCTCGCTGCCGATCCTGAAGGCCGTCGGCAAGCGCCGCCCAGTCGGCATGCTGCACATCGACGCCCACTGCGACACCGGCGGCCCCTATGAGGGCTCGAAGTTCCACCACGGCGGCCCGTTCCGCCAGGCGGTGCTCGACGGCGTGCTCGACCCTCAGCGGGTCATCCAGATCGGCATCCGCGGCGGGGCCGAATATCTGTGGGAGTTCTCCTACGATTCCGGCATGACCGTCATTCACGCCGAGGAATTCGCGGCAATCGGCGTCGAGGCGGTGGTCGCCAAGGCGCGCGCGGTCATTGGCGGCGGGCCGACCTATGTGAGCTTCGACGTCGACAGCCTCGATCCCGGCTTCGCGCCCGGCACCGGCACGCCGGAGGTCGGCGGCCTGACGCCGCGCGAGGCGCTGGCCATTCTGCGCGGTTGCGACGGCATCGACCTCGTCGGCGCCGATGTCGTGGAAGTGGCGCCGAACTACGACGCCACCAACGTCACCGCGCAATGCGGCGCGCAGGTGCTGTTCACGCAGGCGGCGCTGGCGGTCGAAGCGAAAGCGCGCCGCCGACAGGCGGCCGCGTCTTTATAATTTCAAAGCGCCGGCGCGGGTGACGGCGAGCACCACGGCGCCGACGATCAGTCCCCAGAAGGCGCCGCCGATGCCGTAGAAGGCGACGCCGGAGGCGGCGACCAGGAAGGTCGCCAGCGCCGCCTCGCGCTCGGCCTGCTCGATCAGCGCATTGTGCAGCGCCGAGCCTAGCGCCCCGAGCAGCGCCAGCCCCGCCACCGCCTCGACGAGCACCGGCGCGCCGGAAGCCAGTTGCATCACCGCCCCGGCGCTGACGCCGAGCCCGACCATCACCGCCCCGGCGGTCGCCGAGGCGATCCAGCGCCGGGCCGGATCGGGCGCGGCGTCCGGCGAGGCGCACATCGCCGCGGTGATCGCGCTCAAATTCACGGCATGGCCGCCGAAGGGCGCGGCGAGTATGCCGAACAGCCCGGTGACGCCGATCAGCAGCGAAGGCCGCGGCCGGTAGCCGTAAGCCTTCAGCACGGCGATGCCCGGCAGATTCTGCGACGCCATGGTGACGATGAACAGCGGCAGCGAGATGCTGGCGAAGCCGCTGAGCGTGAAGCGCGGCCAAACCCACAGCGGCGTCGGCGCGACATCGGCGGCGCCGAGGGCGAGGCTCGGCGCGTTGTGGGCGATCACCAGCGCCGCCGCCAGCGCCGCGGCGGGCGTCGCATAGACGCGGCGGTAGCGCAGCACCACGAGCCAGACGAAGATGACGATCGCCGCCGCTCCGGGCGCCGCGACGAAAGCTTTGATCGGCGCCAGGCAGAGACCGAACAGCACGCCGGCCAGCATGGCGTTGGCCAGCGAGCCGGGGATCGCCGCCACGGCGCGGCCGAGCGGCTGGATCAGGCCGGCCGCGACCAGCAATCCGTTGGCGATCAGAAACGCGCCGACCGCCGCCGGCCAGCCGCCCTCGACCGCGCCGGTGGCAGCCAGCAGCGCCGCCCCCGGCGTCGACCACGCCGCCGAGACCGGCTGGCGCAGCGCCAAACTCAGGACGAGGCCGGCAAGGCCCATCGCCACCGCCGCCGCCATCAGCCCGGAGGCCGCCTGCGCCTGGCTCGCCCCCGCCGCCGTCAAGCCCTGGATCACGACGGCGAACGAACTGGCGAAGCCGACGCAAGCCATCACGCAGCCGGCAAGGGTGGGTTGGAGGGTGTCGGGCCGGGCCATTCGGTCTCCTATCTGGCGGCGCCAAGGGGCGCCGCGCGGCGGCCCGTCTAAGCAGGATCTCCGAACGGCTGACACCGGCCTTCGAGCAGAAATCCCGGGAAAACGAAAGCCTCCGGACCTCCACGCAGGCTTGCGCTGGCGAGGCCGGCCCAGCGACGGAATTGGCGGATTTATCCATATCTTGCGCACGCGCTCCCGACGTGCTGGCGGCGATTCCGATCCGATTCGAATTGAAGCATGGGAGATTTTGGATCGGCGGGACGAAAAAATAGTCTTCGCCGGACCCTGCCGCCCTGACGCCGCGCCGTTGCAGCTTTGTACACGCCGCTGGGAAAATCGTTATTCCGCATAAGTTTGAGCTATTGATCGCGACATCGCACCGTCGCAGCTCTCGCTACCAGAAATTCAGCAATGCAATCACAAAATGATCGCCATTTTCTCAGCGTAAGCATGTATTTATTGATGATTTGAATCAAAATGACGAAATTCTTCATCTCTGACCAACATTCACGACCGAATCATGAAGCTGTGGAAACATTAGACGCATTGCGTTGACGCGGTATCGAATTCAGCAAAAATACCTCAAATCGAATCGCGCTGATCTGGTTGGCGACAACCAGGAAACGGCAAGCAAAGCTTGCCTCAGCGTTGCAGATGGGTCAGCTTACATGAGCGCGCTAGCAGAAATTTACGACGGTGGGTCGCCGAAAAAAGCAAGCCAGGCGGAGTCGTCGTCCCTAACGCAAAATTTGTGCGTCGCACAAAATCCGTGCGCCGCTCAGAATTGGTCAGTCGCTCAAAATCCTCCGTCGCCGCAAGCCTCTTTGTCGCCGCGAGTCTCTGCCTCGTCCGAGAGTTCTGCCGTGCGTCGGAGCCAAGCCAAGCCTGAGCCTGTGAGGCGCAGCATGTTGTCGAATGTACCCAATTTCGTGGCCCCCGATTTCGACGCCGCCGCCGCGGCGAACATTTTCAGCGCCCCCGCACGGGAGAAAATCCACGCCCTGCTCATCGACGCCGACGCGCTCGACAGCGTCGCTCTCGACGGCATCGCCGCCCGCTCGAAGCAACTCGAAATCTGCATCACCGCCTGCCAGTCGCTCAACGAGGCGAAAGCGCTGGTGTCGCAGCAGCGCTTCGATGTCGTCTATCTCGAATATTGGCTCGGCTCGCAAACGACGATCGCCTTCATCCACGATATGGCCGCGCATGACGGCGCGCCGTGCATCGTGCTGACCGATCTCGACGAGCCCGACATCCGCCGCCTCGCCTTCCGCGCCGGCGCACATGCGTTTCTGTCCAAGGATTCGCTGTGCCCGCAGGCGCTCGAAAGCGTGACCCTGGCGGTGCTGCGCTGGCGTTTGAGCCCGTCGCTAGAGGTCTGAGTTCAGAGCGCCCCGCTCGCCTTCAGCGCCGCGATGCGCCCAGCCGTCACGCCGCGCGCCGTCAGCGCCGCCTCGCCGCCCTCGCCGGGCGACACCGGCGGCCCGGCGATCGCTCCCGGCGTGCGCGAGAAGCGCGGCGCAGTCGCCGGCTCCGGGCCGCGAAACGTCTCGCGCGCGACATTGTGCGGGTGGCCCGGCGCCTCGGCGAGCGTCAGGATCGGCGTCACGCAAGCGTCGGTCGCGGCGAAGATGTCCGCCCAGGCGTCGCGCGGTCGGGTCTTGAACGTCGCCTCGAAGCGCGCGGCGATCGCCGGCCAGTTCGCAGCGTCCCAGCGGTCCGCCAGCTCGCTCTCGGCGACGCCGAGCCCCTTCAACAGCGCGGCGAAGAACTGCGGCTCCAGCGCGCCGACGGCGACGAACTTGCCGTCGGCGCAGGCGTAGGCGCGATAGAACGGCGCGCCGCCATCAAGCAGGTTGGCGGCGCGCGCGTCGCGCCAGCGGCCGGCGGCGTGGAAGGAATGGATCATTGCCGCCAGCGTCGCCGCGCCATCGGTCATCGCGGCGTCGACGACCTGGCCGCGCCCGGAGGTCTTGGCCTCCAGCAGGGCGCAGACGAGCCCGAAAGCCAGCATCATCGCCCCGCCGGCGAAATCGCCGATCAGGTTGAGCGGCGGCAGCGGCGCCTGTGCCCCGCCAATGGCGTGCAGCACGCCGGTCAGCGCGATATAGTTGATGTCGTGGCCGGCGGTGTCGGCGAGCGGGCCGTATTGGCCCCAGCCGGTGACGCGGCCGTAGACCAGCTTCGGGTTGCGCGCCAGGCAGACCTCGGGGCCGAGGCCGAGGCGCTCCATGACGCCGGGGCGGAAGCCTTCGATCATCGCGTCGGCCCCGGCGATGAGATCGAGCGCCAGCGCCGCGCCTTGCGGGTTTTTAAGGTCGAGGCGGGCCGAGCGGCGGCCGCGATCGACGAAATTGGGCGCCTTCACCCGATCGAACGAATCGGCGCCGCCGGCGGCCTTGCGGTCGAGGCGCAGCACGTCGGCGCCCAAATCCGACAGCATCATGCCGACGAACGGCGCCGGCCCGATGCCGGCCATTTCGATGACGTTCAATCCGCTCAGCGGTCCCATGGCGCGCCTCCCCTGGCGCGCTGGCCTAACCCGGCGCGGGCCGCCTTGCCAAGCCGCCGGCGCCAATTCGCGGAAGCGCAGGCCTCACTTCACATTGGGAAACCGTTTGGCGATCTCGTTGAGCCGCTCGGCCAGCTTGATGTCGGTGTCGGTGATCTTGCGGCCGACGTCATGGGTGCAGAAGGCGAACGAGATGATGTTGTAGGAATTATGGAACTCCGGATGATGATTCATCATCTCCGCCTCGATGCCGACCAGCACGATATAGGCGATGGCGTCGCGGAAGGTCTCGAAGGCGAAAGTCTTGGCGATGTTCTCGCCCTTGCGACTCCAGCCCGGCGCGCCCTTGAGCGCGGTCTCGATTTCAATATCGCTGAGGATCTTGTGGGTCGACATCGGCGGGCTCTCCTTGTGCCTCAAAGGTAGGTTGCGAGCTCCTTGGCGGATTCGTCGGCGCTGCGCTCAAGGTTGAACGCCTCGGCGAAACGGCCGTTCCGGTCCATCAGATAGACGACGGAGGTATGGTCCATCGAGTAGTCGCCGTCTTTCTCCGGCGCCTTCTTGGAATAGACGCGGAACTCTTTCTCCGTCTTGCCGATCTCGGCCGGCGTGCCCGAGAGGCCGATGACGCGCGGGTCGAAGCTGGAGACGTAATCGCCCATCGTCTTGGCGCTGTCGCGGTCGGGATCGACGGTGATGAACAGCGCCTTCACCGGTTTGCCCGGCAGCTTGCGCAGCACGTCGGAGATTTGCGCCAGCGTCGTCGGGCAGACATCGGGGCAATGAGTGTAGCCGAAATAGACGAGATAGGGATGGCCGAGTAGATCCTTGTTGGTCAGCGTCTTGCCGTCCGCCATCTGCAAGGCGAAGGGGCCGCCGATCAGCGGTGCGCCGGAGCGCGAGGGCGTCAGATAGGCCGCAAAGGCCGCCGCGAGCAGCGCAGCGCCCGAGGCCATGATCGCCAGCCGGGTCGGAAACGGCCTGTCGGAGGGTTTCGGCATTGCATCCCTTACGTCTTTCGGCGGTCAATGGCCTGCTAGAAGCCGGCTGCCAAGCTAAGCGCGCTTTTAGGCGCGAAGCGGGCGAAAGCAATGAGGCGGATCGCCGCGAAACCGCCCGCAGCTTACGCCGCCTGTAGAACGCGTGGCGCCCTCCTCGATGCACTCCGCAAACCCTGGGCGCCGGCGTCACGCCTGCGCTAAGCTGCCGTCATGGTGATCCGGCAATTCGAATATCTTGTGGCGCTGGCGCGCGAGCAGCATTTCGGCCGCGCGGCGGAAGCCTGTCACGTCACCCAGCCGACGCTGTCGGCCGCCATCCGGCAGTTTGAGGCGGAACTCGGCGCGCCGATCATCGAGCGCGGCCACCGCTATCTCGGCCTCACCGCGCAAGGCAAGCTGGCGCTGGAGCACGCCCATCGCGTGCTCGCCGAGGTCGACGCGCTCAAACGCGGCGTCGAGGGGCTCGACCGCGGCGTCTCCGGGCGGTTGCGGATTGGCGTCATCCCGACGGCGCTGCCGATCGTCTCGCATTTGACGACGCCGTTCTTCGCCCGCTACCCGAGCGTCACGGTGGCGGTGATGTCGCACACCAGCCAGGAAATCCAGCGCGGCATCGAGGAGTTCGAACTCGACGCCGGCCTCACCTATCTCGACAACGAACCGCTGGAGCGGGTGCGGGCGCGGCCGGTCTATGTCGAGGAATACGCTTTCCTGACGCCGGTCGGCGGCCCCTACGCCGGCAAGAGCGCGCTCACCTGGCGCGAGGCCGCCGAGGCGCCGCTCTGCCTGCTGACCCCCGACATGCAGAACCGCCGCATCATCGACGGCGTGTTCCGCTCGGTCGGGGCGACGCCGAGGCCCTCGGTGGAGACCAATTCGATCTTCAACCTCGTCAGCCACGCCGCCTCCGGCCACTGGTCGGCGATCGTGCCGCGCCAGTTGCTGCAATTCTTCAGCATCCCCGAGACCACGCGGGCGCTGGAGCTGATCGAGCCGACGGCGCGCCGCTCCATCGGCCTCATCATCGCCGACCGCGACCCCCCGGCCCCGCTCGCCCGCAACCTGATGGCGATGCCGCTGCCGGAGGTCATCGTCGCTGGCGTTATGCCGCTGCGTAAGGCGAGTCGATAGATTTCATCTATGAACCGTTGTATAAGTTCGATTTGAACCTTGCACACGCCATGTTAGTTCCCTGATCGAGGCTCAAGCTTGGCGTAGGCCGAGCGACTTAAGCGACGGTGTCCGGCGATATGCGTCGGGCGGGAGGCGATGCGATGGTGCATTCCGATTGGAGCGAGGCGGAAGCCAATACGCTCATCGAAGCTCGAAAGGGCGAGAAGGGCGCCATGCTGCCGATCCTGCACGATCTCATGGAGCGCTTCGGCTATATCGACGCAGCGGCGATCCCGCTGATCGCCTCGGCGCTCAACATCTCCAGGGCGGACACCATCGGCGTCGTCGGTTTCTATCAGGATTTCCGCCGCGCTCCGGTAAACGGGCCGGTGCTGAAGATCTGTCGCGCCGAATCCTGTCAGGCGGCCGGCTGCGAGGACCTCGTCGCCCACCTCGAACATCGCCACGGCCTCGTCGCCGATTCCCACGCTGGCCGCGTGATAGTCGAGACGGTGTATTGCCTCGGCCATTGCGCCGCTTCCCCCGCCGCCATGCTCGACGGCGAGCCGATGGCGCGGCTGACGCGCGAAAGCCTTGACGCCTGCCTCGCGGAGCTCGGCCGATGACGCGCATCTTCATCCCCCGCGACTCGACGGCGCTGGCGCTCGGGGCCGAGAAGGTGGCGCGCGCCTTCGAGGCGGCGGCCAAGCGCAACGGCGCGCCGGTCGAGATCGTGCGCACGGGCTCGCGCG
Source organism: Roseiarcus sp. (assembly GCA_035606915.1). GTDB lineage: Bacteria > Pseudomonadota > Alphaproteobacteria > Rhizobiales > Beijerinckiaceae > Roseiarcus. Next base: position 12,082 of record DATNDU010000018.1, read on the forward strand.
GCGCCTATTGGCTGGAGCCGCTGGTCGAGATCGAACGCGACGGCGCGCGCCTCGGCTACGGCCCGCTGGCGCCGGAAGACGCCGAGGCCGTGCTGGCGGGCGGGCCGCATCCGAAAGCGCTCGGGCCAGTTGAGGAGATCCGCTGGTTCAAGCAGCAGCAGCGGCTGATCTTCGCTCGCTGCGGCGTCACCGACCCGCTGTCGCTCGACGATTACCTCGCCCACGGCGGCGGCCGCGGCCTCAAACGCGCGCTTGAGATCGGCGGCGCGGCGACGGTCAAGGCGGTGCTCGATTCCGGCCTGCGCGGGCGCGGCGGCGCCGGCTTCCCGGCGGGCATCAAGTGGCGCACCGTCGCTGGCGTCGAGGCCGATCAGAAATACGTCGTCTGCAACGCCGACGAGGGCGATAGCGGCACCTTCGCCGACCGCATGCTGATGGAAGGCGATCCGCTGCTGCTCGTCGAGGGCATGATTATCGCTGGCCTGTCGACCGGGGCGACGCAGGGCTACATCTACATCCGCTCCGAATATCCGCACGCCTTCGCGACCTTCAAGGCCGCCATCGCCGTCGCCCAAAGGGCCGGCTGGCTCGGCGCCAACGTGCTCGGCTCCGGCAAGGCGTTCGATCTGGAGGCCCGGCTGGGCGCCGGCGCTTACATCTGCGGCGAGGAGACCTCGCTGCTGGAGAGCCTGGAAGGCAAGCGCGGCGAGGTGCGCGCCAAACCGCCGCTGCCGGCGATTTCGGGCCTGTTCGGCAAGCCCTCGGTCATCAACAACGTGCTGACCTTCGCCTCGACGCCGTGGATTTTGGAGCATGGCGCGGCTGCCTATGCGGCCTATGGCATCGGCCGCTCGCTCGGCTCGCAGCCGTTCCAACTCGCCGGCAACATCAAGCGCGGCGGCCTGGTGGAGCTGGCTTTCGGCCCGACGATCCGTCGTCTGGTCGAGGATTTTGGCGGCGGCTCGCGGTCAGGCCGGCCGGTGCGCGCGGTGCAGGTCGGCGGCCCGCTCGGCGCTTACTTTCCCGATCGCCTGCTCGATACGCCGCTCGGATACGAGGAGATGGCGGCGGCCAAGGGCATGTTGGGACACGGCGGCATCGTCGTCTTCGACGACACTGTCGATCTTGCCGCCCAGGCGCGTTTCGCGATGAAGTTCTGCGCGGTGGAAAGCTGCGGCAAATGCACGCCCTGCCGCATCGGCTCGACGCGCGGCGTCGAGGTGGTCGACCGCATCGTCGCCGGCGAGCGGCGCGAGGCCAATATCGCGCTGCTGCGCGATCTCTGCGAGACCATGCTCGACGGTTCGCTGTGCGCGCTCGGCGGGCTGACGCCCTACCCGGTGTTGAGCGCGCTCGATTATTTCCCCGAGGATTTCACCCGCCGCCCGGCCCAGCAGGCGGCGGAATAGGAGGCTAGCCATGGCTTTCCGCACCGAGATGGACACCGGCACGCCGATCCGCGTCGCCGATTCCGAGGTAACGCTGACGATCGACGGCCGCCAGATCAGCGTGCCCAAGGGCACGTCGGTAATGGCGGCGGCGGCGCTGCTGGCGGCGCCGATCCCCAAGCTCTGCGCCACCGACAGCCTGGAGCCGTTTGGCTCGTGCCGGTTGTGTCTGGTCGAGATTGACGGCCGCAAGGGCACGCCGGCGTCCTGCACGACGCCGGCCGAGGCCGGCATGGTGGTGCATACGCAAACCGAAAGGCTCGCCAAGCTGCGGCGCGGCGTGATGGAGCTTTACATCTCCGATCACCCGTTGAATTGCTTGACCTGCTCGGCCAACGGCGATTGCGAGTTGCAGACGCAGGCTGGCGTCGTCGGCTTGCGCGACGTGCGCTACGGCTACCAGGGCGCCGGCCACCTCGATGCGCCGAACGACGAATCGAACCCCTATTTCACCTTTGAATCCTCGAAATGCATCGTCTGCTCGCGCTGCGTGCGCGCCTGCAACGAGGTGCAGGGGACGTTCGCGCTGACCATCCTGGGGCGCGGCTTCGCCAGCCAGATTTCGCCCGGCGGCACGGATTTCATGTCGTCGGAATGCGTCTCCTGCGGCGCCTGCGTGCAGGCCTGCCCGACCGCTGCGCTGAACGAGAAGAGCATCATCCAGTACGGCAAGGCCGAGCGCGAGGTCGTCACCACCTGCGGCTATTGTGGCGTCGGCTGCTCCTTCAAGGCCGAGGTCAAGGGCGACACGGTCGTGCGTATGCTGCCCGACAAGATGGGCAAGGCCAACGAAGGCCATTCCTGCGTCAAGGGCCGCTTCGCCTATGGCTATGCGACGCACAAGGATCGCATCCTCAAGCCGATGATCCGCGCCCGCATCGAGGACCCGTGGCGCGAGGTTTCCTGGGAGGAAGCGATCGCCTACGGGGCCTCGGAGCTCAAGCGCATCCAGGCCAAATACGGGCGCGATTCCATCGGCGCCATCACCTCCTCGCGCTGCACCGACGAGGAAACCTTTCTGATGCAGAAGCTGGTGCGCGCCGGTTTCCGCAACAACAACATCGATACCTGCGCCCGCGTCTGCCACTCGCCGACCGGCTATGGGCTGAGCAACACCTTCGGCACCTCCGCCGGCACGCAGGACTTCAAATCGGTTGAGAAGTCCGACGTGATCCTGGTCATTGGCGCCAATCCGACCGACGCGCACCCGGTGTTCGCCTCGCGCATGAAGAGGCGCCTGCGCGAGGGCGCCAAACTCATCGTCATCGACCCGCGCAAGATCGACCTGGTCAAGACGGCGCATGTCGAGGCGGACTATCACCTGCCGATCAAGCCCGGAACCAATGTGGCGATGCTCAACGCCTTGTCGCACGTCATCGTCACCAGCGGCTGGGTCGACGAAGCCTTCGTGCGCGAGCGCTGCGACGCCGCCAATTTCGAGATCTGGGCGCGCTTCATCGCCGATGAGAAACATTCGCCGGAGGCGGTGGCGTCGAAGACCGGCGTCGATCCGGCGCTGGTGCGCGCCGCCGCCGAGCTTTTCGCCAAGGGCGGCAACGGCGCGATCTATTATGGCCTCGGCGTCACCGAGCACAGCCAAGGCTCGACCGCGGTGATGGCGCTCGCCAATCTGGCGATGGCGACTGGCAACATCGGCCGCGAAGGCGTCGGCGTGAACCCGCTGCGCGGGCAAAACAACGTGCAGGGCTCCTGCGACATGGCTCGTTCCCGCACGAGTATTCCGGCTACCGCCATGTCGCCGACGACGCCACGCGCGAGATTTTCGAGACCATGTGGGGCCTGTCCTTGAGCAAGGAGCCGGGCCTGCGCATCCCCAACATGATGGATGAGGCGATCGACGGCGCCTTCATGGGGCTCTACATCCAGGGCGAGGACATCGCCCAGTCCGATCCCGACATCCTGCACATCGCCGGCGGCCTGCGGGCGATGGAATGCGTGATTATCCAAGACCTCTTCCTCAACGAAACCGCGCGCTACGCGCATGTGTTTCTGCCCGGCTCCAGTTTCCTGGAAAAAGACGGCACGTTCATCAACGCCGAGCGGCGCATCAGCCGCGTGCGCAAGGTGATCGAGCCGCTCGCTGGCAAGGCCGATTGGGAGGTCACGCAAGACTTGTCCAACGCGCTGGGCCTGCCGATGCACTACACCCATCCCAGCGAGGTGATGGACGAGATCGCGGCGACGACTCCGACCTTCAGCGGCGTCAGTTTCGCCAGGATCGACGAACTCGGCTCGATCCAATGGCCGTGCAATGCGGCGGCGCCGCTCGGCACGCCGATCATGCACGTCGACCGCTTCGTGCGCGGCAAGGGTCAGTTCATGCTGACCGAATATGTCGCCACCGACGAGCGCACCGGGCCGTTGTTCCCGCTGCTGCTGACGACCGGGCGCATCCTGTCGCAGTACAACGTCGGCGCGCAGACGCGCCGCACCGAGAACAGCCGCTGGCATGAGGAGGATCTGTTGGAGATCCACCCGTTCGACGCCGAGAGCCGCGGCGTCAACGATGGCGATCTGGTCTCGCTGCAAAGCCGCATCGGCCAGGTCAGCCTGCGGGCCAAAGTCACCGAGCGCATGCAGCCGGGCGTCGTCTTTACGACATTCCATCACCCGGGCAGCGGCGCCAATCTGGTGACCACCGACTATTCCGATTGGGCGACCAACTGCCCGGAATACAAGGTGACGGCGGTGCAAGTGCGCCGCACCAACCATTATTCCGAGTGGCAGGAGCGCGACCGCGAGGAGGGCGTCTCGCTGCGCCGCATCGCCGGCGTCGCCCCTGCGGCGGAATGATGCGGGCCCGACGGTCATGACGGTGCGCCTCGCGCAAGCGCCTAGCGCCGAGGCCGCGACCGTCATCCGCCGCTTGTCCCGCTCTTTCCGTTACGACATTGGGCTCTCCGGTCCCGCCTCGCCCGAGGTGGTGGCGGTAGAGACGCCGATCGAGATTTCCTATGGCGGTCAGCCCTTCGCGGTGATGATGGGCACGCCGGCCGACTTCGAAGACTTCGCCGTCGGCTTCTCGCTGACCGAGGGCGTCGTCGAGCGCTTCGAGGACATCCGCGCCATCGCGGTGCAAGTCGACGCCGAGGCGGCGCGCCTCGATATCGCGCTGACCGCCAATCGCCTGCACGCGCATCTGGCGCGCCGCCGCGCCATCGCCGGCCGCACCGGCTGCGGCCTATGCGGCATCGAGGATCTCGACCATCTGCCGAAGGCGCGACGGCGCGAGGCGCGCTCGCGCTTGCCGGCGCCGGCGGCGGTCGGGGCCGCGGTGGCGGCGCTGGAGGCGCATCAACCGCTCAACGCCGCGACGTCGGCCGTGCATGGCGCGGTCTGGTGCGACGCTGACGGCCAGATCCTGATGGCGCGCGAGGATGTCGGCCGCCACAACGCGCTCGACAAATGCATCGGCGCGCTGTTGCGCGCTGGCGTTGCGCCGGATGAAGGATTCTTTATTGTGACTAGCCGCTGTTCTTATGAGATGGTCGCCAAGGCGGCGGCTTACGGCGCGGGGACGTTGGTTTCCATCTCGGCGCCAACCTCGCTAGCGCTCGACGCCGCCGAGGAAGCTGGGCTCGCGCTCATAGTCATCGCCCGCAGAGATCGGGCTTCGAGCTTCATGGGAGATTGAAGCGTGAGTCACGCCAAGATCGACAAATTCGCCCGCATGGCCAACCAGATCGGCGATTATTTCTCCATCCAGCCGCCTGAGCAGGCCGCGGCGGGCGTCGCAATCCACATCCGCAAATATTGGACGCCGAAGATGATCGGCGAGGCGTTGCAGGCGTCGCAGCAAGGCCGATTCGAACTGAACGCCACGGCGGCGGCCGGCTTCGCCATCTTGCAGAAGGAATTCGCCAGCGCCGCATGAGGAATCGCAGGCTTTTACCACAACACTGTTGACGGCGGGGGCCAATAGCGCGGAAATAGGCGCAACGGCGGGTTGCTCCGGCGTCACAAGAAAAACAATTAGGAAAAAAAATAACAACCAGGGAGGAATCGCCATGTCGCCGCGCGCTATCGCCAGGGCTTGGGAGGACCAACGATGACCTATCAGACAGCAACTCCGAGCGGCGGCTTCTTGAGCCGCTCGCGCACGGTCGCCAAACCGGGCTACAGCCGCTGGATGGTGCCGCCGGCGGCGCTCTGCGTTCACCTGTGCATCGGGCAGGCCTACGCCTTCAGCGTCTTCAATTTGCCGCTGACCAAGCTCCTCGGCATCGCGAACTCGACGCCGCCGGCCGATTGGGCCAACCACTCAAACCTGAACTGGGTGCAATCGGCTCCCGACGATTGGAAGCTGACGAGTCTCGGCTGGATCTTCTCGCTGGCGATTTTCTTTCTCGGCGTCTCCTCGGCCGTGTTCGGCCGCTGGGTCGAGGAGGGCGGGCCGCGCAAGGCCATGTTCACCGCCGCGCTGTGCTGGGCGGGCGGTTTTTTCATTTCGGCCATCGGCGTCCACCTGCATATGCTGTGGCTGATCTATCTCGGCTACGGCGTCATCGGCGGCATCGCGCTCGGCATCGGCTACATCGCGCCGGTGTCGACGTTGATCAAATGGTTCCCGGATCGGCCCGGAATGGCAACCGGCATGGCGATCATGGGGTTCGGCGGCGGCGCGCTGATCGCCTCGCCGTTTTCCGTGTGGCTGATGAGCAGGTTCAATACGGCCAAGCATGTCGGCGTCCTCGAGACCTTTGTCGTGCTCGGGGTGGTTTATTTCGTCTTCATGATCATCGGCGCGATTATTGTGCGCGTCCCTGCGGCCGATTGGGCGCCCGCCGGCTACGTCAAGCCCACGCAGGCTAAGAAGCTGATCAGCAGGAATGACGTGTTCGTCTATGACGCGCTGAAGACGCCGCAGTTCTGGCTGATCTGGTGGGTGCTGTGTCTGAACGTGACCGCCGGCATCGGCGTGCTCGGGCAAGCCTCGGCGATGAGCCAGGAAATGTTTCCCGGCCGCGTGACCGCCGTGGCGGCGTCCGGTTTCGTCGGCCTGATGAGCCTGTTCAACATGGGCGGCCGGTTCGGCTGGGCGACGATCTCCGACTATATCGGCCGGCGCAACACCTACTTCGTGTTCATGGTGCTGGGCTTCATTCTCTATTGCCTGGTTCCCCGCACGGGCAACTCCGGCAGCGTCGCCGGCTTCGTCGTCTGCTTCCTCATCATCATCAGCATGTACGGCGGCGGTTTCTCCACCGTTCCGGCCTATCTCAAGGACATGTTCGGCGTCCGCTACGTCGGCGCCATTCATGGGCTGCTGCTGACGGCGTGGTCGGCGGCCGGCATCTTCGGGCCGGTTCTGGTCAACTACATCCGCGCCTATAACGTCGCCCACGGCGTGCCGAAGGCGCAAGCCTACAACACCACGATGTACATCATGGCGGGCCTGCTGGTCGTCGGCTTCTTATGCAATCTCGCCGTCAAGGCGGTCGACGCGCGCTTCCATATGCCGGGCGACGCGACGGACGCGCAAGCGGCGGTCGCAGCCGCCGGCGATCCGGCCGGCGCGTGAGGGAGGATAACATGACCAACGAATCTGGCGGAACGACCACTCTGCAACTTGTGTTGGTTTGGTGCCTGGTCGGCATCCCGCTGCTCTGGGGCGTGATCCACACGTTCGAAAACGCGCTGAAACTGTTTCACTGAAGCGCGGGCGCCCCAGCGCCCAGATCGCAGCGCTCTCGGTTCACAACATGCTGGTGGGGGGACGTCACCCCGCCAGCACACCCTTCGGCAGCCGCTTCAACAGATCCCGCCCGGCGGCGGCGCCGATCTCCGCCGCGTCGCCCGGCGCGCCTTCGCTGGCGACCTCAAACGTCTCGGAGCCGTCGATGCGATAGACGGCGCCGCGAAACAGCAATTTGGCGCCCTCGCTGCGCGCGTAGCCGGCGATCGGCGTCTTGCAGGAGCCGTCGAGCACGGTAAGGAACGCTCGCTCGCAGGCGACGGCCTCGCCGGTTGGCGCATCCAGGATCGGCGCGAGGGCGTCGAGCGCGTCCCGGTCGTCGGGGCGCGCGGTGAGGGCGATGGCGCCTTGCCCCACCGCCGGCAGGAAATCCTCGACCGACAGCAGCGCGACGGCGCGATGCGCCAGACCCAGGCGTTTGAGCCCGGCATAGGCGAGCAGCGTCGCGTCGATTTCGCCGCGCTCGGCCTTGCCGAGCCGCGTTTCGACATTTCCGCGCAACAGGCGCACGTTGAGATCGGGCCGCAACCGCTTCACTTGCGCTTGCCGACGCAGCGACGCCGTACCCAGCGTTCCCGCTCGCGGCAGGTCTTGCACCGTCGCCGCCTTGGCGGAAACCAGCGCGTCGCGCGGGTCTTCGCGGGGCAAGAAACCGACCACGGCGATGCCCTCGGGCATCGCCGTCGGCAGGTCCTTCGAGGAATGCACGGCGAGTTCGATCTCGCCGTGCAGCATGGCGGCGTCGATCTCCTTGGTGAACAGCCCCTTGCCACCGGCTTGCGCCAGTGCGCGATCCTGGATCAGGTCGCCAGTGGTCTTGATGACGACAATCTCGAAGCTGAGGCCGCGATGCGCCGCAACGAGACGATCCCGCGTTTCATGCGCCTGGGCGAGCGCCAATGGCGAACCGCGCGTGCCGATGCGGATCATGCCGCCATCCCGGCGAACATCGCGTCGGCGTAGTGGCGCATGTAGTGGCGGAACCAGTAGGTATAGGCTTCCGGGTGAGCGGCGATGGCGGCGCGCAGGTCCGCCCGCGACACCCAATCGTGCGCCGCCGCCTCCGCCGGGTCCGGCGCCACCGGCCCGTCATAGCCGCCGACGAACAGATGCACCACCTCGTTCTCGATCAAGCCGTTGCCGACGTCGGCGCGGTAATGCGTTCGCAGCGCGAACTTCAGCTGGCAATCGACGCCGAGTTCCTCGCGCAGCCGCCGCCGCGCCGCCGCCGCGACCGCCTCGCCGGCGCGCGGATGCGTGCAGCAGGCGTTGGTCCACAGGCCGCCGGAGTGATATTTGCCGAGCGCCCGCTTTTGCAACAGCATGCGCCCGCGCGGATCAAGGATGCAGACCGAAATCGCGCGATGTCGGAGGCCCCGCGCATGGGCGTCGATCTTCGCCGCGAGGCCGATCTCGCGGTCCTCCTCATCGACCAGAATGATAGTCTCGTCGCTGTCGATCATGGGCGCCACGCTGAAAACGAACGTAGCGCGGAGCTATAGCGCAACCATCGCGGCGCGGAAACCGCTGAGATCCCGCCTCAGCCATCGCCGAGATATTGGGTCAGCGTATCGTAAGCCGCCCCGCCATCGTCGAATTGCGCCACCGGCGCATCGGACGCCGGCTCGGCGATGTTCTGGAAATCGGCGGCCAGCCCTTCGGCCGCCAGACGAGCGGCGGCCTCGTCGTGCGATTGCGCGGCGCTCAACAGGGCGCCGAGGTCGTCGAGCCCATGGGCGGCCGCGCCGGGGCGGCGGCCGGCGCTGTGCTCGACCAGCACCTCCATCTCCAGCGCATCGGCGGCGGCCTGCGCGCGGTTGATGTCGCCGGCGCGCACCGCCAGCAGCAGCACGCTGAGATTGCCGAAGAAATCGAATAGCTGCTGATCGTTTTCACCGCCCGCCGGGTTCGTCGGCTCGCGGGCGCCCTCGAACGCCTGGAGTTGCGAGAGGTCGGTCTTGAAGCGGCCGGCGTAATAGGCGGGATCGAACGATTCCCCCGCCGCCGCCGGCGACTCCTGCTCCTCCGTCTCGGCCAAACGGTTCGGCGGCGCGCGCCGATCCCTTGCGCGATAGCGTCCCCCGGGCGCGAATTCCGTCGTCGCGATCAAGTCCGACCAAGGCATATCCGAGGCTCCCGCCGCCTTCTCCTCAAACTCACGCATAGACCCCCGACAGCTTGGTCGATCAACCTTGCGTGGGGCTTGCCTTGGCCGCGTCCGCCGGCTACGGCCCAAACCCTGCATGCGCGCCTTCGTCGACACTCTGCCCATCGACGCGGTCCTCGCCGACCTCGCCGCCGCCTTGGCGCGCGCCAACCGCGCCATCCTGGTCGCCCCGCCGGGGGCCGGCAAGACCACGCGCGCCCCGTTGGCGTTGATGGACGAGGATTTCGCGGCGCACGGTAAAATCCTGGTGCTGGAGCCGCGACGGCTGGCCGCCCGCGCCGCCGCCGAGCGCATGGCGGCGACGCTGGGCGAGCGCGTCGGCGAGACCATCGGCCTGCGCGTGCGCCTGCAAAGCCTGGTCTCGGCGCGGACGCGCGTCGAGATCGTCACCGAGGGCGTGTTCGCGCGCATGATCGTCGAAGACCCCGAACTCTCGGGCGTGGCGGCGGTGCTGTTCGACGAGTTCCACGAGCGCTCGCTCGACGCCGATCTCGGGCTGGCGCTGGCGCTCGACGCGCAAGGCGCGCTGCGCGAAGATTTGCGCCTCGTCGTGATGTCGGCGACGCTCGACGGCGCCCGCGTCGCCCGGCTGATGCAAGGCGCCGCCCTGATCGAGAGCGCCGGCCGCGCCTTTCCGGTCGAGACCCGCTATCTCGGCCGCGACCCGGCGGCGCGCATCGAGGATCAAATGCTGAAGGCGACGCTCGCGGCGCTCGCCGATGAGCGCGGCTCGATCCTCGCCTTCCTGCCCGGCCAGGGCGAAATCCTGCGCGCCGCCGCAGCGCTGGCCGAGCGCGTGCGCGACCCCGCCGTCGAGATCGCGCCCCTCTACGGCGCGATGGACATGCGGGCGCAGGACCGCGCCGTGGCGCCGGCGCCGCCGGGCCGGCGCAAGATTGTGCTCGCCACATCCATTGCCGAGACCTCGCTGACCATCGAAGGCGTGCGCGTGGTCATCGATAGCGGCCTGATGCGCGTCCCGCGTTTCGAGCCGGACCTTGGGCTGACCCGGCTGGAGACGGTGCGCGTCTCGCGCGCCAACGCCGATCAGCGGCGCGGCCGCGCCGGCCGCGTCGAGCCCGGCATCTGCTACCGGCTGTGGGAGGAGGCGGCCAACGGCGGCCTCGCGCCCTACGCACAGCCAGAGATTCTCGCCGCCGACCTCTCCGGCTTCGCGCTGGATCTGGCGCTGTGGGGCGTCGCCGATCCCGCCAGCCTGAAGTTTCTCGATTCGCCGCCGCGCGCCGCCTTCGCCGAGGCGCGGGCGCTGCTGCAACGTCTCGGCGCGCTCGACGCCGACGCCCGCGTCACCGACGAGGGCCGCGCCATCGCCAAGCTGGCGCTGCCGCCGCGTCTGGCCCGCATGCTCGTCGATGCGGCGCGCGAGGGCGCGGCGGAGGAAGCGGCGGAGATCGCGACATTGCTCAGCGAGCGCGGTCTCGGCGGCAGCGCCGTGGACCTGGGCCAGCGGCTCGCCGCCTTCCGCCGCGACCGCGCGCCGCGCGCCGGGGACGCGCGACGGCTGGCACGGACACTGGCGCGACGGGCCGGAGAGGCGACGGCCTCTGCAGTCCCCTCCCCCCTTGTGGGGGAGGGTAAGGGTGGGGGCGCTGCACGGGGCGTTCCCCCCTCCCCGGCCCTCCCCCGCAGGGGGGGAGGGGGAGAGCTGCCCGGCGCGTGGCTCGCCCGCGCCTATCCCGACCGCATCGCCCGCGCCCGCGGCCGGCGCGGCGAATTCCTGATGGCCAATGGCCGCGCCGCCGCCGTCGAGCCGCACGACGGCCTGGCGGGCGAGACCTACCTCGCCATCGGCGAGGTCGCCGGGCGCGCGGCGGCGGCACGCATCCTGCTCGCCGCGCCGCTGACCGCCGAGGAGGTCGAGGCGCTGGGCGCCGGCGTCATTGAGACCGCCGACGAACTGAGCTTCGAGCCCGGCGCCACCGCGTTGCGCATGCGCCGCCGCCGACGGCTCGGCGCCATTACGCTCAGCGAACAGACCCTCCCCGTCGCCGCCGACGAGGCCGCCGCACTTGCGCTCGCGCGCGGCGTGCTGGGGCTGGGCGTCGAGCGTCTGCCGTGGACGAAGCCGCTGGCGCAATGGCGCGACCGCGTCAATTTCCTGCGCCGTCAAGAAAACACCATTTGGCCCGACCTTTCCGACGCCGCGCTTGCCGCCTCGCCCGATTGGCTCGCGCCCTATCTTCTCGGCAAGAGCGCGCTCGCCGAAATTGGCGCCGACGATCTCGCCGCCGCGCTGAAGGCGCCGCTCGACTACGCGCTGGCGCAGCGGCTCGACCGCGAGGCGCCGACGCATTTCACCGCCCCGACCGGCAATGCCTTCGCCATCGCCTACGAGGCCGATGGCGGCCCGGCGATTTCGCTGCGCGTGCAGGAACTATTTGGCCTCACCGAACACCCGGCGCTGGCCGGCGGCCGCGTCGCGCTGACGCTGCATCTGCTGTCACCGGCGCAGCGGCCGATCCAGATCACCCGCGACCTGCCCGGCTTCTGGGCCGGCTCCTGGGCCTCGGTGCGCGCCGACCTGCGCGGCCGCTACCCCCGTCATTTCTGGCCGGAGAACCCGGCCGAAGCGGCGCCGACGGCGAGAGCGAAACCGCGCGGCGCGTGAACCCCCGTGCCGGCAACGGCGAAGACGTGTAGAAATTGGCCCGGTAGGGACGACAGACATGGCGCACGACCACCACACCCACGAACATCACGACCGCGCGCACGCGCCGGCCGATTTCGGCCGCGCCTTCGCCATCGGCATCGCGCTGAACTTCGGCTTCGTCGTCATCGAGGCCGCCTATGGCGTGCTCGGCCATTCCGTCGCGCTGCTCGCCGACGCCGGGCATAATATCGGCGACGTGCTCGGCCTCGTCGTGGCTTGGCTGGCGAGCGAACTGGCCAAGCGCGCGCCCTCGGCCCGCTTCACTTACGGTCTGCGCGGCTCCTCGATCCTGGCGGCGCTGTTCAACGCCGTGTTTCTGCTCGTCGCCGTCGGCGCCATCTCTTGGGAGGCGATTCTGCGCCTCGATACGCCGGCGCCTGTCGCCGCAGGCACGGTGATGATCGTGGCGGCGATTGGCATCGTCATCAACGGTGTGACGGCGTGGCTGTTCGCGTCGGGCAGCAAGGACGACCTCAACCTGCGCGGCGCCTTCCTGCACATGGCTGCCGATGCGCTGGTGTCGGCCGGCGTCGTCGTCGCCGGGCTCGTCATCTTGCTGACCGGCTGGCTGTGGCTCGATCCCGTCGTCAGCCTCGCCATCAACACGGTGATCGTCTGGGGCACCTGGGGCTTATTGCGCGACGCGCTCGGCATGTCGGTCGCTGGCGTTCCACCCGGCGTCGATGCGAACGCGGTGCGGGCGTTTCTGTCGTCGCGCCCGGCCGTCGCCTCGCTGCACGATCTGCATATCTGGGCGATCGGTACGACAGACATCGCCTTGACCTGCCATCTGGTGACGCCGCAAGGCCATCCCGGCGACGCCTTCCTGCACGAACTCGCGGCCGAACTCGCCCAGCGCTTTCGCATCAACCACGCAACGATGCAGATCGAGACCGAGAAGGACGGCGTCTGCGCGCTCGCGCCGGACCATGTCGTTTAGGGGGCTGGAAATGGGGGAGGCGCCAGCGGGCCGCTACAGGTGAGCGCGGCGTGGATCGCGCGGCCCATAGGCTCGTAATTCGCATCGTGTGCGCTGCGCGAAGCTGCGAGCCAATCTGCACGGTCGATTTGACGTAAATCGAGCCGACGTCCGGCGATCTCGCAAAACTGCTGCAAGAATTGCAGTTGCGTGCGCCCGCTTCCCTCGCGGAACGGATGAATGTAATTCACGTCGCCAAGCAGGCGGCCCGCTTCGATCGAGAAATCGGGCAGGCTCACGCCATCATAAGGCAGCGCGGCGGCGATCCGGCGCGCAACGTCGGCCATGCGCGCGCGATATAGCGGCGGAACATGAATTGATGGCCGCCTTTTGCAAGCTCGGTCGTGCGGATTTCGCCCGCCCAATCGTAAACGTCCTGGAACAGATGGCGATGGATCGCGCGCAAATGGTCGAGGTCGAAAGCGCCTGACGGAACGCCTTCGTCGAGGCGTTGCACGACCATCCGGCGCTCGAAAGATTCCAGGCGCACCGCGTCGGTCAGGCCGAGCTTGTTGCGAAGAACGAAGGTTCTTGGATAAACATAGGGATCGTCGCTCATTCCGCCGCAGGCGCGGCGGCGACTTTGAATTGCGCCAAAATGTAAGCGCGGCGACGCTCATGCGGCCACCCTTCGCGCTCGAACATCTCGAACATCGCGATTTCGTCGGCCGTCAGAGGATTGCCCTCCAACGCCTGCAGGTGCTGGGCCTCTTGCAAGCGCTCGGAAAGGCGTGGGGATGAAGGCGCTCGATCCATGAATCGAATATGTCAGAACTGACTGAAAACGCCACGTTTCTCGTAAATGAGGCGGAAAGCGCGAATTGTCGCCGGGGCAACAAGTCAAAACGTCCGCGCTCGCGATTTTGAGCCGGCGTATATTGTCGACCGCGATGGATTACCCGCGCAATTTCCCACTCATTTGCACGGTCCGCAATTTTGGGAAGAACTCGGCAGGACTATCGCGACCTTTGGCTTCCTTGAGGACGTTTTGGCGAAAGCAATTTTCTCATTTACGGGCACGCGCGAGTATCATGAAGATTAAATTGGCGCCGATTATGCACAGTGGCTTTCCACTCTTGTACGAGCTTTATCCGATCAATTATCGAATCTGATTGATGTGTACGCGAAATCAGTACGCGAGCATCCAGGCGCAACAATATCTACTTGACGATCTGGTCGAAGCTCTCCGAGAAGCCACGAAATTGCGAAACGTGCTTTGTCATAGGTCATGGCGGAGCCCAGATCATTTAGGTCGGTCTGTGCCGTTTTTCGTTAATAGACAAAAGGAGGTTTTTGAAACTGCCATCGGACTCGGATTCTTGCGGCAACTTCGGCAGCACGTCGTTGATCTTATCTGCGATGTCATGAACACGGTAACTCACATGGGCTGGCAATTTCCCGGACCAATCGGGCCGGGAAAGCCGGTATGGCCGTAAGCGCAAAGCTCAAGGCATTCGAGACAGAGATCAGGGACAGCAAACCACACTTAACCCGCTGAAATCCCGCCGCCCGCGCCTGTCCCTCAAGCTGTCTCCGACTTCCTCAACCCCAGCCGCTCCTCGACCGCCCGGCGCATCAAGAACTTCTGCGCCTTCCCCGTCACCGTCATCGGGAATTCGGCGACGAACTCCACGTAGCGCGGGATCTTGTTGTGGGCGATCTGGCCGGTGCAGAACGCCCGCACCTCCTCGGCCGTCAGCGTCTCGCCGGAACGCACCCGCACCCAGGCGCACAGTTCCTCGCCATAGCGCGCGTCGGCGACGCCGAACACCTGCACGTCCTGCACCTTCGGATGCTTGAACAGGAACTCCTCGATCTCGCGCGGATACAGGTTCTCGCCGCCGCGAATGACCATGTCCTTGATGCGGCCAACGACGTTGCCGTAGCCCTCGGCGTCGACGATGGCGAGATCGCCGGTGTGCATCCAGCCCGCCGCGTCTTTGGCCTCCCGCGTCCTCTCGGGCTCGTCCCAATAGCCCGACATCACGGAATAGCCGCGCGTACACAACTCGCCCGCCGTGCCCCTCGGCGCGACGCGCCCCTCGCGGTCGATGATCTTGACCTCGACATGCGGATGCACGCGGCCGATCGTCGTCACCCGGCGCTCCATCGTATCGTCGACCGAACTCTGGAAGCTGACCGGGCTGGTCTCGGTCATGCCGTAGGCGATCGTCACGTCGCTCATGTGCATGCGCTCGACCACTTGGCGCATCACCGCGATCGGGCATGGCGCGCCGGCCATGATGCCGGTGCGCAGGCTGGAGAGGTCGAAGCGCGCGAACTCGGGATGGTCGAGTTCGGCGATGAACATCGTCGGCACGCCGTAAAGCGCCGTGCAGCGCTCGTCCTGGATGGTCTTCAAGGTGGCGAGCGGATCGAAGCCCTCGCCGGGATAGACCATCGCCGAGCCCAGCGTCACAGCGGCAAGATTGCCCATCACCATGCCGAAGCAATGGTAGAGCGGCACCGGAATGCAGATGCGGTCCTGCGGCGTCAGGCGCATGGCGCGGCCGGTGAAATAGCCGTTGTTGAGGATGTTGTGATGGGACAGCGTCACCCCCTTCGGCGAGCCCGTGGTGCCGGAGGTGAACTGGATATTGGCGGGATCGTCGAATTGCAGTTCCGACGCCAGCGCGTCGAGCGTCGCCAATTGCCCTGGCGCGCCCTTGGCGACGTCCTCGAAGGCAAGCGCGCCGGGTGAAGTCTCGCCGATCTGGATGACCATGCGCAGGTCCGGCAGCCGCTCGGCCTTCAGCGCGCCGGGGCGGCTGTGCGCAAGTTCGGGGGCGAGCGCGTTGACCATGCCGATGAAGTCGCTGCTCTTGAAGCGCGTCGCGATGACCAGCGCCGCGCAGCCGACCTTGGTCAGCGCATATTGCAGCTCGTGCAGCCGATAGGCGGGATTGAGGGTGACGAAGACGAGGCCAGCCTCGGCGGCGGCGAATTGCGTCAGCGCCCATTCCGGCCGGTTGAGCGACCAGCAGCCGATGCGCTCGCCGCGCTTCAGGCCAAGCGCCAACAGCCCACAGGCGAGGTTGCGCGCCCGCTCGCGGAACTGCGCCCAAGTCCAGGCGACGCCATGGCTCGGCGAAATCAGGGCCGCCCGGTCGGGCCAGGTCTCAGCGGCGCCGGCCAGCGCCTGACCGATGGTCATCCCGAGCAGCGGCTCCTGGCTCGGACCGCTCACATAGCTCAGCGCGGTCATGCATCCTCCCTGAATCTGTCCATTGCCGCGAGGCTCGGCGGTTCGCGCCTCGCTGTCAAGCCGGACGCTTACTCGGCGATGCGGCGCAGATAAGCCCCGTAATCGCCCTTGTAACCCTCGGCGAGTTTCAGCACGGCGGCGCGCGAGATCCAGCCCTGGCTGAGCGCGATCTCCTCGGGGCACGCGACCTTGAAGCCCTGCCGCTTCTCCAAAGCGCGGATGAACTCGGCCGCCTCGACCAGCGAGTCCGGCGTGCCGGTGTCGAGCCAGGCAAAGCCGCGGCCGAGCCGCTCGACCGTCAACTCGCCGCGCTCCAGATAGAGCCGGTTGAGGTCGGTGATCTCAAGCTCGCCGCGCGGGCTCGGCTTCAGCGATTTGGCGAGGCTGGAGACGCGCTCGTCGTAGAAATAGAGCCCCGTCACCGCCCAGGAGGATTTCGGCGCGCTTGGCTTCTCCTCGATCGAGGTCGCGCGGCCGGTCTCGTCGAACGCCACCACGCCGTAGCGCTGGGGATCGGTGACGTGATAGGCGAACACCGTCGCGCCCGGCCCCTGTTTCAGCGCCGCGGCGGTCAGCATCTGCGACAGCCCATGGCCATAGAACAGGTTGTCGCCGAGCACCAGCGCACACGCGTGGCCCTTGACGAAAGCCTCGCCGATGATGAACGCCTGCGCCAGCCCGTCGGGGCGCGGCTGCTCGGCATAGGCGAGTTCCAGCCCCCATTGCCGGCCGTCGCCGAGCAGCGCCTGAAACATCGGCAGGTCGCGCGGCGTCGAGATGACGAGGATTTCGCGCACCCCCGCCAGCATCAGCACCGCGAGCGGATAATAGATCATCGGCTTGTCGTAGATCGGCAGCATCTGCTTGGAGACCACCTGGGTCATCGGATGCAGCCGTGTGCCGGAGCCGCCGGCGAGAATGACGCCACGCATGGGAGACCTCAAAATTCCGCTTCGAGAAGCCGGGCGACGACAGGTTTGAGCGAATCGCGCCAATGCGGCAACGTGACGCCGTAGTCGCGTTCGAGACGCGCGCCGTCGAGCCGCGAATTGGCCGGCCGGCGCGCCGGCGTCGGGTATTCGGCGGTAGGAATGGGGATCACCTGCACCGCCGGCCGGCCGAGAGCGTGCGCTTGCGTGAAGATGGCTTGCGCGAATTCCGCCCAGCTCGCTTCGCCGGCGCCGGTCATGTGGAAGACGCCGTATTTATCCGCCGCCGGCGCCGCCATAAGCTGGCGGGCGATCTCGAAGATCGCGTCGGCGATGTCGAGCGCGCTGGTGGGGCTGCCGATCTGGTCGGCGACCACGCGCACCTCGCGCCGCGACTCGCCGAGGCGCAGCATGGTCTTGACGAAATTGGCGCCGAAGGGGCTGTAGACCCAGGCCGTGCGCAGAATCGCCGCGCGCGGGTTGGCTCCCGCGACCGCCTCCTCGCCGGCGAGCTTGGAGCGGCCGTATGCGCCGATCGGCCCCACCGGGTCCTCCTCGCGATAGGGCCGTCCGAGCACGCCGTCGAACACGTAATCCGTCGATAGCTGGATGATCGGCGCGCCGAGGCCGCGCGCCGCTTCCGCGACCCGCCCGGCGCCGTCGCCGTTAATGCGGGTGGCGAGTTCCTCCTCCGCCTCCGCCTTGTCGACGGCGGTGAAGGCGGCGGCGTTGACGATGACGTCGGCGACCGCCGCGTCGAAGGCGTCGCGGATCGAGCCGGCATCCGCGAGATCAAGCTCCGGCCGGCCGAGCGCCACCACCTCGACGCCCTCTGGCGCGCGCTCCCGCAGGGCGGTCGCCACTTGGCCATGCTTTCCCGTTACGAGGATGCGCATCGTTTCCCCAGAACTGGCCTCACTCGAATTGCGGCCCGAGATCGCCGAGGCGCGGATGCCGGCGGTCCTTGTCCGACAGCACCGCTTTGGCGAGATCGACGCCCCAGGCGATGCCGAGCGCGGGATCGTCGAAGGCCAGGCCCCGGTCGTGCGCCGGCGAATAGACGTTGGTCACCTTGTAGAGCACTTCGCAATCCGGCTCCAAGGTGCAAAAGCCATGCGCGAAGCCGATCGGGACCAGCAATTGCCGCCCATTGGCTGCCGAAAGCTCGACCGCGGCATGGCGTCCGAAGGTCGGCGAGCCGCGGCGCAGATCGACGGCGACATCGAGCACCCGGCCGCGCGCCACCCGCACCAGCTTGTCCTGCCCGAACGGCTCGGTCTGGAAATGCAGGCCGCGGATGACGCCGACTTCGGCCGAATAGGAATGGTTGTCCTGCACGAATTCGTAATCGAGCCCGGCCTCGCGCCACGCTTTGCGGCTGTAGACCTCGCTAAAGAAGCCGCGATGATCGCCGAACTTCTTCGGCGTGATGATTTTCACGCCGGCAATGGCGGTGTCTTCGACCTGCATGGAACCTCGCTGTTACGCCGACACGCCGAGTCGCTCGCCGCGATAGGCGCCGGAACGGATCGCCGCCCACCACGGCTCGTGGCTGAGATACCATTGCACCGTTTCGCGCAGGCCGGTCTCGAAATCGTGGGCTGGCCGCCAGCCGAGTTCGCGCTCGATCTTCGAGGCGTCGATGGCGTAGCGCAAATCGTGGCCGGGACGGTCGACGACATAGGCGATGAGATCGCGCCGCGAGCCCCGGCGCGGACTCAGCTCGTCGACGAGATCGCAGACCGCATGCACCACGTCGAGATTGCGCCGCTCGGCGCGGCCGCCGATATTGTAGCTCTCGCCGGGCCTGCCCTTTTCGACCACCGCCAGCAAAGCCTCGGCGTGGTCCTCGACATGCAGCCAGTCGCGCACGTTGTCGCCTTTGCCATAGACCGGCAGCGGCTTGCCCTCCAGGGCGTTGAGGATCATCAGCGGGATGAGCTTCTCGGGGAAGTGATAGGGGCCGTAATTGTTCGAGCAATTGGTCTGCACGGTCGGCAGCTTGTAGGTGTGGAACCAGGCGCGCACGAGATGGTCGGAAGCAGCCTTGGAGGCCGAATAGGGCGAATTCGGCGCATAAGCCGTATCCTCGCGGAAGAAGCCGTCGGCTCCCAGCGAGCCGAACACCTCGTCGGTGGAGATGTGATGGAAGCGGAAGGCGTCGCTGACCTCAGCGTCCGCCGCGCGCCAATAGGCGAGCGCCGCCTCCAGCATGACGCCGGCGCCGACGACATTGGTGTGGATGAACTCGGCCGGTCCGTCGATGGAGCGATCGACATGGCTCTCGGCGGCCAAATTCATGATCCAGTGCGGGCGGAATTCGGCGAGCGCCTGATCGACCGCCGCGCGGTCGCAGATGTCGCCCCGCACGAAGCGGAAGCGGGGGTCATCGGCGACCGGTGCGAGCGAGGCCAGATTGCCGGCGTAGGTCAGCTTGTCGAAGACCAGAACTTCGTGCGGCGTATGGTTGACGATGCGGCGAACGACCGCCGATCCGATAAACCCGGCGCCGCCGGTGACGAGAATTCGCATTCCATCTGCCCGTTCACATGCTCGCCCCTCCATAGCCAAAGCGGAGGCGCGCGCCAAGGCGAGGGTCGCGTAAACCTTTACGCATCGCATGCCGGCGGCCTGCCGCCTTCTCCTGCGATACAGCGCCGCCGCTTGGCGCGTTCGCAAACCACGCGTGAATAAGATAAAATGCCCCGAGGCGGCCGCAGCGCATGACCAACGCTGGACATCGCCGGCGCGAGCCGCCAATCTCGCGCTTTCAGGCAAAGACGAAAGGCGATCGCGTGGACCCTTCGACCCGCACAGCGCGCGAGAACGATACGCAAGCCGCCATCCTTGAGGAAGTGCTGGCGCGCTTTCAAGCCACCGAGGACCCTCGGCTGCGCGAAATCATGCTCGCCCTCATCGCCCACCTGCACGCCTTCGTCCGCGAGACGAAAATCACCTGGGCGGAGTGGGAGCGCGCGATGGCGTTCCTCGCCACGGCGGCTCGCGTCACCGGGCCGGGTCGCAACGAATTCATCGCGCTTTCGGATTCCATCGGCCTCAGCATGCAAGTGCTGGCGACCTCGCAGCCGAAGCCCGCCGGGGCGACGATTCCGACCCTGATCGGGCCTTTCTACATCGACGATGCGCCGCTGTTCGCCCCCGGCGCCGATATCGCCAACGGCGCCTCCGGCGAACCGCTATACGCGTCGGGCCGCGTGCTCGACACAGCGGGACGGCCGGTGAGTGACGCGGTGTTGAACGTCTGGCAATCCGACGAGCGCGGCCTCTACGACGTGCAGGACGATTTCGACCCCGCGCATATGTGGGGCCGCGGCCGCATCGCCTGCGATGCGCAGGGGCGATGGGCGTTCTGGAGCGTGCAGCCGACCGCCTATCCGGCGCCGATGGACGCCGCGTTGGGCGAACTCATCAACGCTACGACGCAGCGCTGGTGGCGGCCGGCGCATCTGCATTTCGCCATCCAGACCGAGACCGCCGACCCGCTGACGACCCATATTTTCGTTAACGGCAGCAAGCATATCGGCGAGGATGTGGCGTTTGGCGTGCGCCCGGCGCTGATCGCCGATTTCGTCGCCCACGGACCCGGCGTCGCCCCCGACGGCAAGCTTATGGCGACGCCGTTTCGCACGCTGAGCTACGATTTCGTCCTCACCCGCGCCGGGCGATGAGCGCGCCCTATTCCGCCGCCGCGACCCGCCGGCGCGGCGCGGCCGAAGGCGCGAACAGCTTCGACAGGCCGAAGCCGCCCAACAGCACGACAACATAGGCTGCGACCTGCAATTGCGAGGGCTGGTCGGTGTAGCCGATCAGGGTGTGCAGCACGCGGCCGAACAGGCCGCTGTCGGAAAGCACCGCCGACGTGTTCCAGGCGGTGCTTTCAAGCGCGGTGACGAGGCCGCCCTGCTGGAGAAACGCCATCGCCTGCGCCGCCAGACCGGCGGCGAGGAAGCCGATCAGCACCGTCGTCACCCGGAACAGCCAGCGCGTCGGGATCGTCACCAGCCCGAAATAGGTCAACGCCGTGACGCCGACGCCGAGCCCGAGGCCGACCGAGCCGCCGGCGAGCAATTGCCATCCCGTGGTTCCCGCCGAGGCCGCCAGGCCATAGAGGAACAGCGCCACCTCCGAGCCCTCGCGCATCACCGCGACGGCGACGACGACGCCGAGCGCCGCCACGCCCTTCCTGCCCGCGCGCACCTCAGCCCCGACCTTGCCAACTTCGGCTGCGAGTTCACGGCCATGACTCGCCATCCAGACATTGTGCCAAGTGAGCATGGCGACCGCGAGCAGCAGGATCGAGGCGTTGAACACCTCCTGCCCGATGCCGGCGAACGCATCCGCCAGCGCGCCGGCGAAGGCGGCGACCAGGCAGGCGCCGACGACGCCCGCCGCCACGCCGAGCCCGGCCAGCCAGCGGCTGCCCGCAATGCCCTTGGTGACCGCAAGCACGATGCCGACGATCAACCCCGCCTCGATGACTTCACGGAATACGATGATGAGTGCGCCGAGCATCGCCGCCTCGCCTATTTGACCACCAGGTAGCCGACGGCGCTCTCGTGGTAATCGTCGTAAAAGCGGTAGCGGCCGGGCTCTAGCGGGCGGACCCTGACGGTCGCCTTGCCGCCGGCGGGCGTCACTTTCTCGACCCGCAGTTCCTTGCTCTCGAACTCGGCGGCGGCGGAATCCTGGTTGGAAATCTCGATCGTCAGCGCCTTGTCGGCGGGCGCCGCAAGCTCGGCAGGGATGAACTTGTGGTCTTTCAGCGTCACCTGAATCACGGTTTCCCCGGCCAGCGCCGGGACGGCCAAGAGCGCGCATATCAAGCCCAACGCGCCGAAGAACTTGCCTCTCACCCTCGCCTCCACGAAACATCGCCGCCGCGCATAGCGCCCGGCCCCCCTGAGCTAGCCAGGGGCGCCAGGGTGAGCAAGCGCAGCCGGCTCAGTTTGGAAGGCTTCGCCTCATTTTAGAAACTGTTCAAATCGCGCCATCGGGCATTCGCTATCCGCTTCGTCGCTGCGCACGCGGACGATGACGTCGATTGCCGTGACCTTCGCGCCGGGCGGCGCGGGCACGCTAAGTTGCGGAATATGCTCGGGGGGAATGTCGGAGAGCTCGTCCGTATCCTCCCAATAATAATGCGAGTGCGGGCCGGTGTTGGTGTCGTACCAAAGTTTCGAATCGTAGAAGGCGATCTCGCGCAGCAGGCCGCTATGCACGAACTGGTTGAGCGTGTTGTAGACGGTGCCGAGCGAAGGCGGATAGCGCAGCGCGCGCGCCTCGGCGTAGACCATTTCGGCGGTGAAATGACGCTCGCCCTGGTTGAACAGAATCTCAGCCAGCTCAAGCCGCTGCCGCGTCGGCCGCACGCCGGCGCCCGCCAGTTTCACCCATAAGGGGCCAAGATCGGGACTATTGCTCACGTTCCGTATCGGCGTGTCTGTGCGCCGTCCTTGCGCCACAGGATTTGCAGCGCTTAACAAGCATACTATCAGGCGACGCCGTTCGCCGCAATTGCGTCGCGGCGAGCCGACGCGATGAACCGTCGCATCTGGACCCCGACGATGGCTTGGGAAACCCGCCCCAAGCGAAAAAACCGCTTGCACAAAAAACCGCTTGCAATTGCGCGCGACTCACCCAATTTGACCGTTGCCCAATACGCACGTGCCTGTGGTCGCGTGTCAGCCGGCGGGGATCTGGACAAGAGGCCAGTTAACCGCCCTCGAAAAGGCTGACAGCCGGAGCTGAACCGGCGCACCCCGCCCAACGGGGGACGCGACTTGAAGCAACGACGGACCGGGCTTTTTTGGTCTCTGTCGGCCCTCCAAAGGTTGGCGCTACCCAAAGAGGCTTGTCTATCTTGCCGGGCGTGCGGAAGGGATTCCTCCTTTCCAAACGATGGCCCCGATGTCAGGGGCTACGGCGCAGCATCTGCCCCTTGAGGGACCGGCCGCGACGGCTCTCAGCCTGAGCGATCGGCCCGTAGGGGATCGCGGTTGGCGGGTCAACGCGACGGCTTCGTGCGTCTCCATCGCGCGCGGGGGCGACGGTATCGCCGACTTCCCTGATGATCTCATTGGCGGCGCGACTACGTCGCGCCGGGGGGATGCCGCTATGACCGATCGCATCAAGCAATTCCTCGCACTCAATCCCGAGGACGGCCCGCGCCTCGTCGTCGATCTCGACGTCGTGCGCGAAAACTACGCCAGCTTCGCCCGCGCGCTGCCGGATGCGCGCGTCTTCTACGCCGTGAAGGCCAATCCGGCGCCAGAGATCCTCGACCTGCTGGCGCGGCTCGGCTCCTGCTTCGATTGCGCCTCCGTGCCGGAGATCGAGCAGGCGCTCGCCGCCGGCGCCGCGCCGGAGCGCATCAGCTTCGGCAACACGATCAAGAAGGAGCGCGACATCGCGCGCGCCTATGCATTGGGCGTGCGGCTGTTTGCGGTCGATTGCGAGGCGGAGGTCGAGAAGATCGCCCGCGCCGCGCCGGGTTCGCGGGTGTTCTGCCGCATCCTGTGCGACGGCGCGGGGGCAGAATGGCCGCTGTCGCGCAAGTTCGGCTGCCAGCCCGAGATGGCGACGCGGGTGCTGGAGCGCGCGCATCGCCTCGGGCTCATCGCGCATGGGCTGTCGTTCCATGTCGGCTCGCAGCAGCGCGACCCGCGCATGTGGGACGGGGCGCTGAAGGCATCGGCTGCGATCTTCCGCGATCTCGCCGAGCGCGGCATCGAGCTTTCGATGCTGAACCTCGGCGGCGGCTTTCCGACCCGCTATCTCAAGCACGTCGCCCCGGTGAAGGTCTATGGCCGCACGATTTTCCGGGCGCTGCGCCGCCATTTCGGCAACCGCATCCCCGAGACCATCATCGAGCCCGGGCGCGGCATGGTCGGCAACGCCGGGATCATCGAGGCCGAGGTGGTGTTGATCTCGAAGAAAGCGGAGGCGGATGCGCATCGCTGGGTCTATCTCGACATCGGCAAGTTCAACGGCCTCGCTGAGACCATGGACGAGATGATCCGCTATCCCATCCGCACCGATTACGACGCCGACGAGCATGGCCCGTGCGTGCTGGCGGGGCCGAGTTGCGATTCCGTCGACGTGCTCTACGAAAAGGAGCCGTATTGGCTGCCGGTGTCGCTGGAGATCGGCGCCAAGGTGTTGATCGAAGGCACGGGGGCTTATACGACGACCTACTCATCGGTCGGCTTCAACGGCTTTGCGCCGTTAAAGGCTTACGTGATTTGAGGGCAAAGCGACTAACGGTCTTGGAGGGGCGCTATGGCCGCGATCTCGAACCGCCTGACCAAAAGGCTGAATATCCGCCATCCGATCATTTCCGCGCCGATGGCTTTCGCCGCCGGCGGCGCGCTGGCGGGCGCCGTCGCCTCGGCCGGCGGGCTGGGCTTGATCGGCGGCGGCTACGGCGATCCAGCCTGGCTCGACGCGCAATTCGACATTGCGGCTGACAAGCGCGTCGGCGTCGGGTTCATCACTTGGTCGCTGCGCAAATCGCCGTCATTGCTCACCCATGTTCTCAAGCGTAAGCCCGCCGCGGTGATGCTTTCCTTCGGCGATCCCCGCCCCTTCGCCGACGAGATCCGGGCCGCGGGTGCGCTGCTGATCTGCCAGTGCCAAAACCTCGATCACCTGCGCGATGCGATCGACGCCAAGGCCGACGTCGTCGTCGCCCAAGGCGCGGAAGCCGGCGGCCACGGAGCGCTTCGCGGCGCGATGTCGTTCGTGCCCGAGGCCGCCGACCTGCTTGCGGCTCGCGCGCCTGACGCGCTGCTGGTCGCGGCGGGCGGCATCGCCGATGGCAGAGGGCTTGCGGCGGCTTTGCTGCTGGGCGCCGACGGCGTCTTGATTGGCACGCGGCTCTGGGCGTCCGCTGAGGCTCTGGTGCATCGACGCCATCACGAAGCGATTATTGCGGCCGACGGCGACGCGACGATCCGCACCCGCGTCGCCGATATTGCGCGCCAGCTTGCCTGGCCATCCGGTTTCACCGCAAGAATCCGTCGCAACGCGTTCACCGAACGCTGGAGTGGCGATGAGGCGTTGCTGGAGGCCAACGTCGCCGCCGAGAGCGTGCGTTACCGGCAGGCGTCGGCGGAAGGCGATCCCGACAACGCCGCCGTCTGGTTTGGCGAATCGGCGGGCGTCATCGCAGCGATCGAGCCGGCGTCGATAATCCTCGAGGGTATGGCGAGACAGGCGGCCTTGCGGCTTGCCGGCGCCGCCGCCGAGGTCGTCGCCCCGTAGCGCCGGCGCAGAAAACCCGTCACACCGCGCTGCGCAGCACGCCGCCGTCGACCCGCAGCGCCGCGCCGGTGGTGGCGGAGGCAAGCGGGCTGGCGACATAGGCCACCAGCGTCGCCACCTCACGCGGGGTGGCGAAGCGCTTGATGAGCGAAGACGGCCGAATCTTGGCGAAGAACTCTTGCTCGACCTGCTCGAACGTCTTGCCTTGCGCCGCGCCGAGGCTCTCGACGAAATCGCCGACGCCGCGCGAGCGCGTCGGGCCGGGCAGAACGCTGTTGACGGTGATTCCCGTGCCGGCGACCGCCTCGGCGAGGCCGCGCGAGACGGCGAGTTGCGCCGTCTTGGTCATGCCGTAATGGATCATCTCGGCCGGGATTTGCACCGCGCTCTCGCTGGAGATGAAGATGATGCGGCCCCAATCGGCGTGCTTCATCGCCGGCAGGTAGAGCCGCGCCAGCCGCATGCCGCTCAGCACGTTGACATCGAAGAACCGCCGCCAGTCGGCGTCGGGAATGTCCTCGAACGGCTTCGGCTCGAAAATGCCGAGGTTGTTGACCAGAATCTCGACGCCGGGATGACGCGCCGCGACCTCCTCGGCCACCGCCGCCTGGCTGAGATCGCCGGCAAAGCCCAGCACATCGGCGCCGGTCGAAGCCTTCAGCGTCGCCACGGCTCGTTCCACCGCCTGCGGCGTGCGGCCATTGACGATGACGCGCGCCCCCTCCTCCGCCAGCACCTCAGCGATCGCATGACCGATGCCCGCCGTGCTGCCGCTGACCAGCGCCAGCTTATCCTTGAGTCCCAGGTTCATTTACTGTCTCCATCGACGGCTTGATATGGCGGGCGCGGCGGATTTCGCCAGACCCCGCGCCGCGCGATGTGATTTGAGCCCGACGGCGATCCGTGGCAGCAAGAAGCCTGAGGAGCAAGGGTTCAGAGGAGACAGACGATGGCGAAAGTGGCGGCAGTCGCTGGGGTTGGTCCCGGCAATGGCGCGGCGATCGTGCGGCGCTTCGCCGCCGCCGGCTACAAGGTCGCGATGCTGGCGCGCAACCGCGACGGGCTCGACGATTTGGCGCGCGAGGCCGCCGCCGTCGCTTACGCCTGCGACGTGACCTCGCCGCAATCGGTCGCCGCCGCCTTCGCCGCCATCCGCGCCGAGCTTGGCGAGGTCGAGGCGTTGATCTTCAACGCCGGCAGCGGCGTGTTCGCCGATGTCGAGCACATTACGCCGGCGGAGTTCGAGGCGTCGTGGCGCGTCAACGCCTATGGCGCGCTGCTGTGCGCGCAACAGGTCATCCCGGCGATGAAGGCGGCGGGAAACGGGGCGATCGTGTTCATCGGCGCGACGGCGTCGCGGCGCGGCGGCCCACGCTCGGCGGCCTTCGCGCCGGCCAAAGCGGCGCAGCGCGCGTTGGCGGAATCGATGGCGCGTTCGCTATGGCCGGCCGGAATCCATGTCGCGCTGATTGTCGTCGACGGCGTCGTCGATCTCGCACGCACGCGTGGGCGCATGCCCGACAAGCCGGACAGCTTCTTCATCAAGCCGACAGGCGTCGCCGAGACTGCCTATCAGCTTGCGATCCAGGACCGCAGCGCCTGGAGCTTCGAGGTCGAAGCGCGGCCGTTCGGCGAGACCTGGTAACGGCGAACGACTGCGGCCGGACCGACGCCGCGCCTACTTCTTCTTGATCTCGCCGAGGCCGGCGAAGCGGCTCTTGAAGCGCGACAGACGGCCGCCGCGGTCGGTGAGTTGCTGCGAGCCGCCGGTCCAGGCCGGATGCGTGTTCGGGTCGATGTCGAGGTTGAGCGTCTGCCCCGCTTCGCCAAGCGTCGAGCGGGTGGTGAACTCCTGACCATTGGTCATGACGACCTTGATCATGTGATAGGAAGGGTGGATATCGGCTTTCATGGCTCGACCTCAGACGACAATCTCGGGCAACAAAAGAGAGCCGCCAGGGGCGCGCCTGCGGCTCTCGTGTGGCGGCGCTATAATGCAGGCGAGCGCCCGATACAAGCCGCCCGCGACAATGCTTTCCTTGATTCAACGCTCCGGGTCTGACCTAAGAGCCGCGCCAGCCAGGAGAACCGCCCGCCGATGACCGAACCCGCGCGCAAACGCCGCCCGCTGTCCGCCCTGCGCCCGATTCTGCCCTACGCGCGCAGGCGCATCGGCCGCATCATGGCGGCGCTGGTCGCGCTCACCGCCGCCTCGCTCGCCACCCTGGTCGTGCCCTATGCGATCCGCGAGATGGTGGATCGCGGCTTCCACGGCGGCGCCGGCGCTGAAGTGCATGACTATTTCGCGGTGCTTATCGGCGTCGTGGCGGTGCTCGCGCTCGCCTCGGCGTGCCGCTACTACCTCGTGATGACCATCGGCGAGCGCATCGTCGCGGACCTGCGCGGCGATTTCTTTCGCCATCTCACCACGCTCGACCAGACCTTCTTCGACGCCGAGAAGACCGGCGAGATCATCTCCCGACTGTCCGCCGACACCACGCAGCTCAAGGCGACCTTCGGCTCTTCGGCCTCCATCGCGCTGCGCAATGTCTTCATGTTCGTCGGCTCCATCGCGATGATGATGGCGACCAGCCTGAAGCTGTCGTCTTATGTGCTGATCGCCATTCCGCTCATCGTGCTGCCGCTGTACGCCGCCGGACGCTCGGTGCGCGAGCGCTCGCGCCGCGCCCAGGAGCGGCTCGCCGACGCCACCGCCTTCGCCTCCGAGAATCTCGATGCGGCGCGCGTCATGCAGGCCTTCGTCGCCGAAGAGTTCACCGCCCGGCGCTACCAGGCGGCCGCCGACTACGCCTATGAAGCGGCGCGCGAGATGACGCGGGCGCGCTCCGTCGTCACCGGCATCGCCATTTTCCTCGCCTTCTCCAGCGTCGTCGTGGTGCTCTGGCTCGGCGCGCGCGACGTCATCGACCATCGCATGACGGCGGGCGTGCTGCTGCAATTCCTGCTCTACGCCGTGTTGGGGGCGAGTTCGCTCGGGCAATTGTCGGAAGTGTGGAACGAGGTCAGCCAGGCCGCCGGCGCGGCGGCGCGCATCGGCGACCTGATGGCGCTGGAGCCTAAGATCATCGCCCCGCCCGCGCCCGCCCGCCTGCCGGCGCCGGTGCGCGGCGCGGTGAAATTCGAGCGCGTGACGTTCTTCTATCCGACGCGCCCCGACGAGCCGGTGCTGCACGCTGTCGATTTCGCGGTCGCGCCGGGCGAGACGGTCGCCATCGTCGGCCCCTCGGGGGCCGGCAAATCGACACTGTTCCAACTGCTGGAGCGCTTCTACGATCCGAGCGCCGGAGCCGTGCGGCTCGACGGCGTCGACATCGCGATGCTCGACCCGAAGGCGCTGCGGCAGGCGGTCGCCCTCGTGCCGCAGGAGCCGTTCATCTTCGGCGCCAGCGTCGCCGACAACATCGCCTATGGCCGGCCCGGCGCCTCGCGCTCCGAGGTCGAGACGGCAGGCAAGCGCGCCGCCGCGCATGGCTTCGTCACCGCCCTGCCCCAGGGCTACGACACCGTGCTCGGCGAGCGCGGCGTCACATTGTCGGGCGGCGAGCGGCAGCGCCTCGCCATCGCCCGCGCCATCCTCAAAGATGCGCCGGTGCTGCTGCTCGACGAGGCGACCTCGGCGCTCGACGCCGCCAACGAGGGCTTGGTGCAGGTAGCGCTCGGCGAATTGATGAAAGGCCGCACGACGCTGGTGATCGCGCATCGGCTGGCGACCATCGTCGGCGCCGACCGCATCCTGGTGCTCGACGGCGGCGAGATCGTCGAGCAGGGCGACCACGCGGCGCTGCTCGCCGCCAATGGGCTCTATGCGCGGCTGGCGCGGTTGCAGTTCGAGACCGGCGCGGCGGCGCTGCAGGCGGCGAAAGCGGCGGAGTAACCGTCACGCCGTCGACAGCGGCGGCGCGACCTCCTCCAGCGGCTTGCGCTCGGCGCGCACGGCATAGAGGGCGGCGACGAGGGCGGCGGCGCCCATCAGCGCCGCGGCGAAGACGTAGCCGGCGAATACGCTCGCCCGCGAGCCGCTCTCGATCAGCCAGCCAAACACGATCGGCGCCGCGACGCCGCCGATGCCGGTGCCGATGGCGTAGAACACCGCGATGGCGAGCGCCCGCATCTCCACAGGGAAGGTTTCGCTCACCGTCAGATAGGCGGCGCTGGCGGCGGGCGAGGCAACGAAGAACACCACCATCCAGCCGAGCGTCTGCATCGTCGCGTCGAGCCAGTCGGCGAAGAACAGCGCGCCGCAGACGACGAGCAGCAGGCCGGACAGCGCATAGGTGCTGGCGATCATCACCCGCCGGCCGAGCGTGTCGAACAGCCGGCCGAGCAACACCGGCCCGAGGAAATTGCTGATCGCGAACGGCAGGATGTACCAGCCGACGGCGCCCGAGGCGACGCCGTAGAACCTCGTCAAAACAAGCGCATAGGTGAAGAAGATGGCGTTGTAGAAGAACGCCTGCGCTGCCATCAGCGCCAGGCCGACCGCCGTCTGCCGGCGATGGCGACCGAGCAGCACGGAAAACACTTCGCGCAGAGGGGTTTGCGCGCGCGGGCGCAGGCGCAGCGCGAGCTTTTGATCCGGCGGCGGCAGCTCGACGCCGAAGCGTCGCTCGATGCCGGCGACGACCTCCTCGGCCTCAGCCTCGCGCCCGTGGATGACCAGCCAGCGTGGGCTCTCGGGGATCCACAGCCGCATGAAGAACACCACCGCGCCGACCCCGGCGCCGAGCAGGAAGGCGAGCCGCCAGCCCAGTTCGGGGTCGAAATGCGCGGGATCGAGCAGCACGACCGCAACCAGCGCCCCTGCCGCCGCGCCGATCCAGAAGCTGCCGTTAATCATCAGATCCATATGGCCGCGATAGCGGGCCGGGATCAGCTCCTGAATGGTGGAGTTGATGGCGGAATATTCGCCGCCGATGCCGCAGCCGGTGAGGAAGCGGAACAGGTAGAAGGAGAAGCCGTCCCAGGCCAGCCCCGTCAGCGCGGTGGCGACGAGGTAGACGACAATGGTGATGAAGAACAGCTTCTTGCGCCCGAGCCGATCGGTCAGCCAGCCGAAGAACAAGGCGCCGACCACGGCGCCGATGAGATAGGCGCTGCCCGCCGCGCCGACCTCGGTGTCGCTGAAATGCAGGGCTTTGGATTGCTTGAGCGCCCCGGCGATGGAGCCGGCGAGCGTCACCTCCAGCCCGTCGAGAATCCAGGTGATGCCGAGCGCCGCGACGACCAGGACGTGGAAGCGTCCCCACGGCAGCCGCTCCAGCCGCGCCGGGACGAGGGTGACGATTTCGGCGGGCTCGTTCATCTGCTCTCCGCGCGGCCGAGGCGAACGCGAGGTCTATTGCGCCGACGGCGCCCCGCCTTTCTGGCGCGCCCGCGCCTGGCCGACGACGCGCTTGAACTCATCGTAATCGATGGCGGCGGCGACCTTAAAGGGGCCGATGAGGAAAACCGGCGTGCCCTGAAGCTCCAGCGATTCCGCCTCGGCGTTGTTGCGCTTGATGAGCGCCGCGATGTCGGCGGCGTGGGCGGACAGATCCGCGTCGAGCCGCGCCATGTCGACGCCGGCGCCCTCGACCGCCGCGCGCATTTGCGCAGCCGTGCTGCGGCCCTTCAGCGCCATCAGCGCGGCGTGGGCGTCCTCGTATTTATCCTGGTATTTGGCGGCGAGCGCCAGTTTCGCGCCGTCGACCGAGGACGGCGCGAGGATCGGCCAGTCCTTGTAGACGAGCCTGACATGGCCGTCTTCCTTGACCGCCTTGGCGAGCCCCGGCGTCGCCTTCTTGCAGAACGGGCAGTTGTAATCGAGAAAGGCGACGATGGTGACGTCGCCCTTGGGATCGCCGCCGATGGGGGAGGCGGGATCGTTGAGGATTTCCTCGACGTTGATCTCGGCGGCGAGCGCCGGGCTGGTGGCGAGCGCTGCGAGAGCGAGGGCTAGGAAGGTGCGGCGGCGCATGGGGGCTCCGGGTGAAGGCGCAAGGCGGTCCTATACGCGCATGCGCTATGCATTGTTTCAAGAGCGGCGGAACCGTTCATTCGAGAGCCTTGAACACGGTTTCGATGGGCAAGAACAATATTCGACTGTCGTTCGGATATTCGATGAATTCCGCATGCCTCAGGTAGAACCGTTTGGCCGCCTCGGTCTTCGCGTGGATCAATACGGCGCCGATGCCGATGCTTCGGGAGGCGACCGCGATCCGACGCAAGGCGTCAGCGAGGAGGTCGGCCCCGAGACCCCGGCCGGCGTAGGCGCGATCGACCGCCAGTCTGCCGATCACCGAGATGGGAATCGCGTCCGGAGCATTGCGCCGCAGCTTGCCGGGCGCGGCCGCGCGATCCAACGAGCCTGCGGAAATGAAGACAAAGGCGACGACGCGCTTTCCATCGCAAACGACATAGGTGCGCGAGAACCGACCTTCGTTGTTCAACGCCCGCTGACGCAACCAATCGTTGAGCGTGGGTTCGCCGCAGTCGAAGGATGAGAGATCGTCGTCGGCCGTCAGCGGCTCCGGCGCCGAGAGATCCCGCGCTAGCTCCGCCATGCGGGCTTGCGGCCGAGCAGCGCGCGCAATTTCGGCCCCGGCGCGGGAGGGCTATCCAGCGCGCTTACGAAGGCTTCATAGTGCTTCGCGTCGAGCGAAAACAGTCTGCGATCCAGCAGCACGTCAATGGCCTGCCGGCGGGCGCTTTCGACCATGAATTCCGTGCGCGTCTTGCCGGCGGCGAGCGCAGCTTCGTCGATGAGCCGGCGCGTATCGGCTTCGATACGCAGGTTAATGCTGCCCTTGTTGTCTCGGCGCGATGGGCGCTGCGACGGCTCGACGGAAGCGACTAAAAAAGTCTTGGCCATTTCCGAGATATGGCCGCGCGTAAATACAGTGTCAATACAATCCGTCCCCTCACGGCATCACGTAAGTCGCCCTGCCCCGCCCGAGCAGCGCCGCTTCAATCGCGCCGGGCTCGTGCACCGAGAACACCACGATCGGAATCCGGTTGTCGCGCGTCAAAGCGAACGCCGCCGTGTCCATCACCTGAAGGTTGCGCTGGATCGCCTCGTCGTGGGTCAGGCGCTCGTAGCGGCGCGCGTCGGGGTTCTTCTTCGGGTCGGCGGTGTAAACGCCGTCGACGTTGGTCGCCTTCATCAGCGCGTCGCAGGAGAGTTCCGCCGCGCGCAAAGCCGCCCCCGTGTCGGTGGTGAAAAACGGGTTGCCGGTGCCCCCTGCCAGCAGGATCACCCGATGCTTGACGAGATGGGCGAGCGCCGCCTGGCGTGAATAGGGCTGGCATTGCGAGGGCATCGCCACGGCGGAAAGCACACGCGCCGGTTGCCCGATCTCCTCCAGCGCGCCTTCCATGGCGAGCGCGTTCATCACCGTGGCGAGCATGCCGATGGAATCGGCCCGCGCCCGCTCGATGCCTTTCTCGGCCCCTTCGAGGCCGCGGAAGAAATTGCCGCCGCCGATCACCACCGCCACTTGCACGCCGAGCGCGGCGGCGCCCTTCAGGTCGTGGGCGAAGCGGTGCAGCGTCGGCGTGTGCAGGCCGTGCGTCTCGTCCCCCATCAGGGCCTCGCCGGAGAGCTTGACGACGACGCGTCGGAACAGCGGATCGCTCATGCGGCAAGCTCCAGATATGAATCGGGCGGCCCGAGAGCCGCCCTTCGTTGCCGGCGCTTTAAGCCTCTTCAGTAGGCTTTTCTATGCCGTCGCCGAGTTGATAGCGCACAAATCCCTTCAGCGCGATCGGCGCGCCGACCGTCTTCTCCGCCTCCTTCACCGCCTGGGCGACGGATTTCGAAGGGTCGATGACGAACGGCTGATCGACCAGACAGACCTCTTTGTAATAGGTTTTCAGGCCGGATTCGACGATCTTGGCGATCACTTCCGGCCTTTTGCCGGCATTCTTCTCGGCCAGCACGTTCTTCTCGCGCTCGACGGTCGCGGGGTCGAGGCCGGAGGAATCGAGCGCCGTCGGGCTCGCCGCCGCGACATGCATGGCGATCTGCCGGCCGAGCGCCGCCAGCGCTGCCGCCTCGCCCTTCGATTCCAGCGCCACCAGCACGCCGATGCGGCCGAGCCCGTCGGCGATCTGGCCGTGAACGTAATGGCCGATCGTGCCCTCATGCACATGCAGGCCGGCGACGCGGCGCAGCGTCATGTTCTCGCCGATGGTGGCGATGGAATTGGCGATCGCGTCGGCCACTGTGCCGCCGCCGGGAAAGTGCGCGCCGCTGACCTTCTCCACCGACACGTCGGGCGCGTGGTCGAGCGCCACCGCCAGCGCGCCGCGCACCAGCGCCTGGAAATCGTCGTTGCGGGCGACGAAGTCGGTCTCGGAATTCATCTCGACGACGACGCCGAGATTGGCCTCGACGGCGACGCCGACCAGGCCTTCGGCGGCGACGCGGCCGCTCTTCTTGGCAGCCTTGGCGAGGCCCTTCTTGCGCAGCCAGTCGACCGCCGCCTCAATGTCGCCCTTGGTCTCGGTGAGGGCGTTCTTGCAATCCATCATGCCGGCGCCGGTCTTCTCGCGCAGCTCTTTGACCAGGGCGGCGGTGATCTCAGCCATCTCGGGCTCCTTCAACGTCTGCACAACGATAAACCCCTCCCGCGCCGGGCGGGAGAGGCGGCGCCAGAGCGCCTTTACGACTTCAAGAGCGAGGCGAAGCCCCGCCCGGCCCTACTCCGTCGCCATCAACGCCTTGGCCTGATCGGCCCACTTGTCGCGGGTGATGCGGCCGTTGAAGTGCAGGTCGGCGTCGAGTTTCTTGGCCTCGTCGTCAGTCATCGCGGCGAGTTGCCAATAGTGGAACACGCCGTGCTCATTGAGCCGCTTGACGATCTGCGGGCCGACGCCGCCGAGCTTGGCCAGATCGTCCGGCGCGCCGCGCGGCGCGGCGAGCAGTTCGTATTGCTCGCTCAATTCCTCGGGCGCCGCGGCCTCCGCCTCGGGCAACGGCTCGGCCGACGGCTCCTCGGCGGCGCCGACGTCTTCGCCCGCCGCGCCCTGGCTGCGCGAGATGCCGTCGATGCAGGCCTTGGCGATGAGGTCGCAATAGAGCTGGATGGCGCGGCTGGCGTCGTCATTGGCGGGGATCGGGTGGGCGACGCCGTTGGGATCGGAATTGGTGTCGAGGATGGCGATCACCGGGATCTTCAGGCGATTGGCCTCCTTGATCGCCAGCGCCTCCTTGTTGGTGTCGATGACGAACACCAGGTCCGGCACGCCGCCCATGTCCTTGATGCCGCCGAGCGCCTTCTCCAGCTTGTCCTTCTCGCGCGTCAGCATCAGACGCTCTTTCTTGGTCAGGCCCTTGGCGCCTTCGGCAAGCTGTTCGTCGATCTTGCGCAGCCGCGTGATCGAGCCGGAAATGGTCTTCCAGTTGGTCAGCGTGCCGCCGAGCCAACGCGAATTGACGAAATATTGCGCGCAGCGCCGCGCCGCCGTCGCCACCTCGTCGGCGGCCTGACGCTTGGTGCCGACGAACAGCACGCGCCCGCCCTTGGCGACAGTGTCGGAGACGATCTTCAACGCCTGGTGCATCAGTGGCACGGTCTGGGCGAGGTCGATGATGTGAATGGAGTTGCGCGCGCCGTAGATGTAGGGTGCCATCTTCGGGTTCCAGCGATGCGACTGGTGGCCGAAATGCGCGCCGGCTTCCAGGAGTTGGCGCATGGAGAAATCAGGCAGAGACACTGCGTATCCTTTCCGGTTTGGCCTCGGCGGAGCGTGTTGCGGGTTTTGAAGCCGCCACCGGAGCGAGCCCTTGAGTCAGGGTCCGCGAAGCTCCGCCTGTGGAATGAGCGCGGCGTTAGCGGAAAACCTCGGAAAGCGCAAGCGCGGTGCGCAGCGTGTTGACATTGCCGCCGCGCAGCCTAAACCTTACTCCCAGCGTTTTTGCGGGAAACGGAATCCGGTGCAAGTCCGGGACGGTCGCGCCACTGTAATCGGCCTGTAGGCCGTAAGTCAGACCCCTTCCGCAACCTTTCGCTCGCACGGGGACGCGCATTCCCCAGGACGCTATGACATGTCGACCGCCGCCTTCGTTCATTCCGACGCCCCGCCCGTCGCTATTCCGCTGCGCGAAGCCCTGCCCTGGGTCATTTTCGGCGGCCTGATCCTGCTGCTTGCAGTCTATTTCGTCGGCGCCGAGG
The DNA here is from genome assembly GCA_035606915.1 of Roseiarcus sp. Taxonomy (GTDB): domain Bacteria; phylum Pseudomonadota; class Alphaproteobacteria; order Rhizobiales; family Beijerinckiaceae; genus Roseiarcus. The sequence continues at coordinate 47,655 of DATNDU010000018.1, forward strand.
AAGGCGCGACCTCGATCATCAAGGGCATGTACGTGCACGAATTCGTTCACGACGGCCGCCACCTGCTCGGCTTCCCCTGCCACTAAGCGGCTCCCGCCGCTGAACCTAAGTCCGCCGCCGGGGCTCGCCCTGGCGCGGCTTGCCATTGCCTTTTCGCGGGGAAAACCCATGACGGTCGGAAATCTACTTATGCGCGGGATGCTCGTCGGCCTCCTTGCGGGAATATTATCGTTCTGCTTCCTCAAAATCTACGGCGAGCCGATGGTGGACCGCGCCATCGCCTTCGAGACGCAATGGGACGCGGCCAAGGTCAAGGCCGCGCATGACGAGGCCGTCGCCAAAGGCCTGCCCGCGCCGGTCGAGGTTGCGGCGCCGGAACTCGTCAGCCGGCCGGTGCAGGCCGGAATCGGCCTGTTCACCGGCGTGATGGTCTACAATGTCGCATTCGGCGGCCTGTTCGCGCTGGTCTATGCGCTGGCCTATGGTCGCATGGGCGCCTTTGGCCCGCGCGCCACCGCGGCGCTGATTATGCTGAGCGGCATCGTGGCCGTCTATGTCGTCCCCAGCCTCAAATATCCCGCCAATCCGCCCTCCGTCGGCGATCCCGCGACGATCGTAATCAGGACCAAGCTCTATTTCGCCATCATCGCGATCTCGCTGGCGGCGATGATCGGCGCCTGGATGTTGCGCAACCGCCTGGTGCGACCGCTCGGCGAATGGAACGCGGCGCTGACCGCCGCCGCCGCTTATGTCGTCGTCGTCGTCGCCGTGGCGCTGGCGTTGCCGACAGTCAACGAAGTGCCTGAGGCGTTCCCCGCCGTCGTGCTGTGGCAGTTCCGCATGGCCTCGCTCGGCGCGCAGGCGATCATGTGGGCAACGCTCGGCCTCGGCTTCGGCGCGCTGACCGAGCGCGCGCAGAGTTTGGGCCGGGCGGTGCGATTGCGCACCGTCTAACGCCGCCCCGGCGATGAGCGCGCATCTGTTCCTCATCGCCCACGCGCCGACGGCGGGAATGCGCGTCGCCGCCTTCCCGCGCGACGACGAGCCGCTGGAGCCGCAAGCGGCTGCGCGCTTGGAAGCGCTGCGCGGCAAGCTGCGCCACGCCGACCGCTATCTCGTCAGCCCAGCGGCGCGGGCGCGCGAGACGGCGCTCGGCCTCGGCCTGTCGGCGAACGTTGTTCCGGCGCTCGCCGATTGCGATTATGGGCGCTGGCGCGGTCAACCGCTCGGCGAGATCGAGCAGCGCGAGCCCGCGGGCGTCGCCGCCTGGCTCGAAGTTCCCGAGGCGGCGCCGCATGGCGGGGAATCGCTTGCCGCGCTCATCGCCCGCGTCGGCGCCTGGCTCGACGACGAGGCCGGCGTGCGCGGCGTCACGCTGGCGATCACCCATGCCGCTGTCGTGCGCGCCGCCATCGTCGCCGCCATCGGCGCGCCGGCGAGCGCGTTTTGGCGCCTCGACGTCGCGCCGCTATCGCAGACGCGGCTTTCCGGCCACGACGGCCGCTGGCGGCTCGCCGGACTTGGTCCGCTGGCGGCGGAAGGCTGACGGCGGCGCGCGCCCTGCTCTGCGCGCTGCTGCTCTGTGCGGCGACCTGCGCCGAGGCGCATCGCACGACGCCGGCGGACCCGAAGGCGGACGGCATCTCGATCCCGAGCCTGACGCATGGCCAGATG
>DATNDU010000050.1:0-25260 GCA_035606915.1 Roseiarcus sp.
GCATTCGAGCACATCATGTCGGGGCATTCAATGCGCTTCGAACCGAAGCAAGCGCAGCTGCAACTGGAAGCAGCTGAATAGTCGGCGACGGCTTGCAAATGCTCAACCAAAATTCCATGTGTAGTGAATGATCCTTCTCAAACCTCAAACATATCGCGCGCCGAGCTTATTGGGCGCCGATTTGGGGTTCGTGTCGCCCTAACCCGACCCTCCCTGTATCTCCCGCAATGTCGCCAGCGCGCCGCGCAGGCCGTGGAGCTGGTCGATGAGATGCAGGATCACATCGACGCCTTCGTCGTTGACGCCCATGTCGCTCTTCAGATCCTGGATCAGGCGCGCCCGCGCGATGTCCCGCTCGGAGAACCCCGCTCCTTGCGGGATCAGCCAACGCTGCTCAAGCCAGAATTCGAGCGTTTGCGCATGAACGCCGGAGTGGATCAGAAACTCCTGCTTGCTTACGATCATGGTGGGCCGCCTTCCCGAGGATTGAAGGTCTTGCCCTCCACCCAGCCCGAGGCGAACGCCTCAAGCTCGGGGTCGGGCGATTTGGGCAGGACGATCTTCAGCTTGACGTATTGGTCGCCCTGCCCGCCCTCGCGCCGCGGCGCGCCTTTGCCTCTCAGGCGCAATCGCGTTCCCGTGTTGGCGCCCTTGGGCACGGTGAGCGTCACCTCGCCGGTCGGCGTCGGCGCGCGGATTTGCGCGCCGAGCACCGCCTCGGTGAGCGAGATCGGCAATTCCAGCCAGATGTCGTCGCCCTCGCGGGTGAAGCGCGGATCGGGCGTCACCTCAACCTCGATGAGCGCGTCGCCAGGGCCGCCCGAACCCCGGCCCGGCGCGCCCTTGCCCTTCAGCCGCAGGGTCTGCGCATCGACCAGCCCCGGCGGAATCTTCACGTCCAGCACGCCGCCGTCGGGCAAAGTGAGGCGCTTCTCGGCGCCTCGGATCGAGTCGGCGAAGGCGATGGCGAGGCGATAATGCAGGTCTTCGCCGCGCCGGTTGGCGCGCGCCTGCTGGGCTCTCCTCAGAAGCTCGGCGAGCGCGTCGTCGCTCTCCGCGTAATCGCCGTATCCGGCCGCGCTGGCATAGGGATTGCCGTCGTCCGCGCCCGCATATTCGCGATAATAGGGGCGCTGCTGGCGCTCGGCGCTCGTGGCGTCGATCTCGCCGCTGTCGAAACGCCGGCGTTTGTCGGCGTCGCTAAGCAGATCGTAGGCGCCGGTGATTTCCTTGAATTTCTCCTCCGCCGCCTTGTCGCCGGGATTGAGATCGGGGTGCAGCTTCTTGGCCAGCTTGCGAAACGCCTTCTGGATCTCGGCTGCGGCGGCGGTCGGCTCTATCCCTAGGATTTCATACGGGCTTTTCACAGCGCTTACCCCCGCCGCATCGCCCCGTTCGCCGCATCCGCAATCGAGCGCGCCCCGAAAGCGATGAACAGCACGCCGACTACGCGCGTCACGATCAGCCCGTGCTTGAGGAAGAAGCGGCGCACTGGGGCGAGGCCGGCAGCGAAGATCAGCGTCGCGTCCGCCAGCAGGAAGCCCAGAAACGCCGCGCCCATCAAGCGCGGCGCGTCGGCTAGGCTCAGCTTACTGACATAGGGTGCGACGATGGCCGAGAACATCGCCAGCGCCACCGGATAGGCCTTCGGATTGGTTAGGCCGAAGGCGAGGCCGGTTAGCAGCGGCCGTTCGGCGCCGATGGCGCGCGGCGGCGCGTCCTTCTTCGTCGTCACCGCCCGCCAGCCGAGATAGATCAGATAGCCGCCGCAGCCGAAGCCCAGCACCTCGAACAGCGTCGAGCCAAGCTGGCTGGCGCCGACGATGGCGACGACCGCCAGCGCCCCCCAGGTGACGTCGCCGACGAGATGGCCGCAGATGAACTTCGCCCCCGGCGCCCGCCCCTTCGAGGCGGCGAGCGTGAACAGCGCCAGGAAGGCTGGCCCTGGCGAGATCACGTAGAGATAAGCGGCAAGCCCGCTCGCCAGTAGAATCTTCGCGTCCATCACCCCTCCGCCGCCATGCGCTTGAGTTCGTAGAGCATCGCCTGTGCGTCGCGCGGCGACAAGGCGTCAGGGTCGAGCCCGGCCAGCATTTCGCGCAGCAGATCGCGCGACGGCTCCGGCTCATGAGCGAACAACGGCAGCGCGGTGACGGCGCCGGCGCTTTCCAGTTCCGCCAGCAGGGCGCGGGCGCGCCGCACCACCGCCGGCGGCAAGCCGGCGAGCCGCGCCACCTGCACGCCATAGGAACGGTCGGCGACGCCCGGCCCGACCTCGTGCAGGAAGACCAGGGCGCCGCGATGTTCGCGCACCCGCATCGTCAGGTTGAACAGACGCGGCATGGTCTCGGCGAGCCGCGTCAACTCGTGGAAATGGGTGGCGAACAGCGTGCGGCAGCGATTGACGTCGTTGAGCCGCTCGACGCAGGCCTGGGCGATCGACAGGCCGTCATAGGTCGCGGTGCCGCGGCCGATCTCGTCGAGGATGACCAGCGAGCGCTCGCTCGCCTGGTTGAGGATGGCCGCCGTCTCGACCATCTCGACCATGAACGTCGAGCGCCCGCGCGCGAGATCGTCAGCCGCGCCGACGCGGGAAAACAGCCGGTCGACGACGCCGATGCGCGCGGCGCGGGCCGGCACGAACGAGCCCATCTGCGCCAGCGCCGCGATCAGCGCATTCTGCCGCAGGTAGGTGGATTTGCCGGCCATGTTGGGGCCGGTGACGACGGCGATGCGGCCGCCCTCGCCTGCGGCGCCAGATAGATTGCAATCATTGGCGACGAACGGCTCGCCGGCCTCAGCCAGCGCCGCCTCGACGACGGGATGCCTGCCGCCCTCGACGGCGAAGCTAAGCGAGGCGTCGACCTTCGGGCGCGTCCATTCGCGCTTGATGGCGAGTTCGGCCAGGCTCGCGGCGACATCAAGCTCGGCAAGCGCCGCTCCGAGGCCGCGCAGCGTCTCGGCGGCGGCGAGCGTCGAACGCTTCAGCCCCTCGAACACCTCCAGTTCCAACCTCAGCGCATTTTCGGCGGCGCCGGCGATGCGCGCATCCAATTCGATCAGCGCCTGCGTGGTGAAGCGCATCGCCCCCTGCATGGTCTGGCGATGGATGAAGGTTTCGGCGTGCGGCGGCTTGAGCAGCGTCTCGCCGACCGCCTGCGGCGCCTCGACAAAATAGCCCAGGAAGTTGTTGTGCTTGATCCTGAGGCCCCGGGCGCCGGTGTCGTCGACGTAGCGCGTCTGCATCTCGGCGATGACGCGGCGGCTGTCGTCGCGCAGCTTCAGCGCCTCGTCGATTGCGGCGCTGAAGCCCGGCCTGACGAAACCGCCATCGCGCCTGTCGAGCGGCAATTCCTCCTTCAGCGCGGCGTCGATCTCGGCCCCCAGCGGTCCGTCGGCCTTGGCGAGCGCGGCATAGGCGCGCGTCACTTCGGCGGGCGCGTCGGCGGCCTCGATCAGCAACGCGGCGGCGGTGGCGCTGGCGCGCCAGCCGTCGCGCAGCGCCGCCAGATCGCGCGGACCGCCGCGATCCACCGCCAGCCGCGCCAAAGCGCGCAGGAAATCCGGCGCCGAGGCGAGCAGCCGACGCAGCGCCGCCCGCAACGCCGTCTCGGCGGCGAAGAAGCCGACCGCGTCGAGCCGCGCGACGATAGCTTCCGGGTCGGTCAACGGGCTGGCGAGCCGTTCGGCAAGCAAGCGGGCGCCGGCGGGGGTCTTGGTGAGGTCGAGGCTTGCCAGCAGCGAGCCGCGCCGCTCGCCGGCCAGGGTGCGCGTAAGCTCCAGATTGGCGCGGGTGGCGGCGTCGATCTCCATGTGCGCGGAGCGGGTGCGACGGGCGGGCGCGGCGAGATCCGGCCGCTGCTCGATCTGCGTGCGCTCGACATAGCCGAGCGCCAGCGCGCAAGCGGCGATCTCGGCGCGCGAGAACGCGCCAAAGCCTTCCAGCGTCTCGACGCCGTAGAACTCGCGCACACGGCGCTCGTGAGCGGCGGCGTCGCCGGCCTCGCGGCCGACCGGCGTCGCCGGCGCCTTGGTCTCGGCGATGAGGCGGGCGAAGCCGGGCTCGTCGAACAGGCTCTGCGGCGCGACGATCTCGCTCGGCTCCAGCCGCGCGATCTCCGGCGCCAGGCCGGCCTCGTCGGTCTCGCTCAAGATGACGGCGCCGGTCGAGATGTCGACGCTCGCCAGCCCGTAGACGGCCCTGCCCTCGCCGCGCAGGCGCTGGATCGCCAGCAGCGCATTGGCGCGACCCGGCTCCAGCAGCCTTTCCTCAGTGATCGTGCCCGGCGTCACCAGCCGCACCACGCCGCGGTGCACGATCGATTTGGGGCCGCGCTTCTTCGCCTCCGCCGGGTTCTCCCTTTGCTCGGCGACGGCGACCCGATGGCCGAGCGCGATGAGGCGGTGCAGATATTCGTCACGGCGCTCGACCGGCACGCCGCATATCGGGATGTCTTCGCCCAGGTGCTTGCCGCGTTTGGTCAGCGCGATGCCTAGCGCGCGGCTGGCGATCTCCGCGTCTTCGAAGAACATCTCGAAGAAGTCGCCCATCTGGTAAAACAGCAGGCTATCGGGATTGACAGCCTTGATTTCCAGATATTGCGCCATCATCGGCGTCAGCCGCGGGGCGGGCTCGGCTTCGGCGCTATCGGGGCGAGCGTTCATGCCCCCTTGGTAGCAAACTGGGCCGGCGGGCGGAACGGCGACCAAGTGGTTCAACCCCGGATTCTTGGGCAGGCAGGTTTTCGGGCCACGGTAGGGTCCATGCCATTGCCCTGCGCGCCGCCGTCCGACCCGCGCAACGGTAGTAGATCGGCTGCGCCTAAGCCGCCGCGCGTCGCCCCTTCATCGCCTTGGCCGCCATCGTGTAGCCGCCGCCGGCGCCGTCGACGAAATGCAGATGGCCGCGACCGGCCGAGGGCGGCCAGAAACAGGTGATTTGCACCCTGTCTTGCCGATGGGTTCCCCATTCGACGAAAGACGCCGCCGCGAGCTTCGCCTCCAGCCGGTCCGCGAACGCCGGCGAGCAATCGAGCGTCATCCGCAAGCCATCGTCGAACTTGCGGAAATCCGCGTTGTCGACGAGATCGCGCTTGTATTGCTTCATGTCGAAGCCGCCGGTCTTGAGGTCGAAAGCGCCATACACGAGGCCGATCCCATACCAGAGCGCCGCCCGCATCCGTGCGGCGAAGCCCGAGGCGCCGGTCGAGCGATAAACCGCCGCCTCCATCCCTATCGCCGGCCCCGGGGCGCCGAACCTCAGGCCCTCGACCGTCACCGGCCGGCCACCGTCCTGCGTCGCCAGCGCCTCGCGGACGATCTCGGCGACGAAAAGCGCAAAGCGTGGGTCGTCGCCGCGCGGAGCGACGATGAGCGACAGGATGAGGCCCTGGCGCGCCGGCGTCACCCCCCAGCGGCAAGACAGCCCAGAGAGGTCGGGCCGCACGCCCGGCTCAGCCGACGCGAGTTCGAAGCGGCCGGCCTTCACGGCCTCGTCGAGCCAACTCAGGCCGCCGCCGGCGAACATCGCATAGGCGCAATGGGGAGACGGGCCATAACGGGAGACGCGAACGTCGCGTCCGGCAGCGCGAATCGCGCCGATCTCGATCAAGGCGATGCGCAGATCGAAATTGAACTCCTCGCGCGCGAAGGTCGCCATTGCGCGCAAGGCGGTCCGCGCCGCCGCCGTGTCGTCCGGCGAGACGGCGAAGCTCGCCCCGTCGCCGCCGAACACGAAGGGAAACGGCCTTCTGTGCAGCGCGTTCGACACCGCCGCCGCGACGCCCGCGCCGATCATATTGACGGACTTGTAGCGCCCGGCCGCCACCGCCGCCGTCGAGCCCTTGACGTCGGCGAATCCGACGCGCCATCCGTCGGGCAGCGGGCGGTAGGCCTCGGGCGCGACGGCGCGTGCGAAATCCTCGATGACGGGAAGCGCGGCGTAGAAATCTCCAGCCATGTTCCTTCCCCAGCGCTTGACCCCCTTGTAGGCGATCAGGGCGCTGGCATCAGCGGCCCCGGCCCATTGCCCAGCGCAAGTTCGCGCCCGTTCTCGATCGCCCGGCGCGTGAACGCCTTGGCCAGCGCCACCGCCTCGGCGAGGTCGAGGCCATGCGCAATGTGCGCCGCAATCGCACTGGAGAATACGCATCCCGTGCCATGCAAGTTCCGCGACTCGATGCGCGGCGCGGCGAAGCGGCGCACGCTGCGTGTCGTCACCAGCAGGTCGACCGCCTCGCCGGGAAGATGGCCGCCCTTCATCAACACGGCGCGCGCCCCGAGATCGTTGAGCGCGCGTCCCTGCGCCACCATCTCGGCCTCGCTCAGCGCCTCGGGCATACCCAGGAAACGCGCGGCTTCGGCGAGGTTGGGGGTGAGGAGGGCGAGATGCGGGAACAGCCGCTTGGCCGCCTCGATGAAGCCCGCCCCGGCGAGCGCATCGCCGGACGAGGCGACCATCACGGGATCGTAAACGACGCCGCGGGCGCCGTTCAGCGCCGCGCCCACCGCGGCGACGATCTCCGGCGTCGCCAGCATGCCGAGCTTCACCGCCGCGACGTCGAAATCTTCGCGCACGGCGGCGATTTGCGCCGCCACCACAGCGGGCGCCATCGCATGTACGCCGCGCACCCCTTGGGTGTTCTGCACGGTGATCGCGGTGATCGCGCTGGTCGCATAAATGCCGAGCGCGGCGAAGGTTTTCAGGTCCGCCTGAATGCCCGCGCCGCCGCCGCTATCGGAGCCGGCGACGCTCAGCGCGACGGCGGTCACGCCGACGTCGCCGCAATCCAGGCCCGCGCGCGCCCTTCCGGGTCGGCGTTGAGGGTGATGTCGGTGACGACCGACACGACGTCGGCGCCGGCGCTAAGGCAGGCGACGCCGCGCTCGATGTTGAGCCCGCCAATGGCGACCAGCGGCAACTCGCCGACCCGCCGTTTCCACTCGCCGATGCGCGCCAGCCCCTGCGGCGCGAACGGCATTGCCTTGAGAATGGTCGGATAGATCGGGCCAAGCGCGACGTAATCGGGAGTGAGGCCGAGCGCCCGCTCCAGTTCCTCGGGACTGTGGGTGGAGACGCCAAGCCGCAGCCCCTTGGCGCGCAAGGCGCCGACGTCGGCCGCATCGAGATCGCCCTGGCCGAGATGCACCCAATCCGCGCCGGCGTCGATCGCAGCTTGCCAATGGTCGTTGACGACCAGCAGGGCGCCGGCGCGCCGGCAGATCGCCAGCGCGTTGCGCACCTCGGCGTCGATCTCCGCCGGCGCCGCTTCCTTGATGCGCAACTGGATGAGCCCAGCGCCGGCGCCGACGAGGCGCTCAACCCAAGCGGCGCTGTCGACGATGGGATAGAAACGGGGCAGGCTCATCTGGTTCTCGCCATCGTCCGCCGGGTCACGAGAAATTCGCCCTGCCGAGCACCGGCGTCGATGGCGCGGCCATGTCGCGCGCCGGCATCGGGCCGGCCAGATAGGCGCGGCGGCCAGCCTCTATGCCGCGCGCCATCGCCAGCGCCATCGCCACGGGATCGGCGGCCTTGGCGACCGCCGTGTTGAGGAGAACGGCGTCGTAGCCGAGTTCCATCGCCGCGCAGGCGTGGCTCGGCAGCCCGACGCCGGCGTCGACGACCAGCGGCACGCCCGGGAAATGGGCGCGTAGCGCCCGCAGCCCGAACGGGTTGTTGAGCCCCTGCCCCGAGCCGATCGGCGCCCCCCACGGCATCAGCACGCGGCAGCCGGCCTCGATCAACCGCTCGGCGACGACGAGGTCTTCGGTGGTGTAAGGGAACACTTGGAAGCCATCGGCGCAAAGCGCCCGCGCCGCATCGACGAGGCCGAACACGTCGGGCTGAAGCGTGTCGGCCTCGCCGATCACTTCGAGCTTGATCCACGGCGTATCGAAAACCTCGCGCGCCATCTCAGCGGTGGTGATCGCCTCCTTGGCCGAGTGACAGCCGGCGGTGTTGGGCAGCACGCTGACGCCGAGATCGCGGATCAGCCGCCAGAAGCCCTGGCCCTCTTTGACCCGCGCGCCTTCCCTGCGCAGCGAAACGGTGACGATCTCCGCCCCGCTGGCGCGCACCGCCTCGGCGAGCAGGTCCGGCGAGGGATATTGCGAGGTGCCGAGCAGCAGGCGCGAGGCAAACGTGCGGCCATAGAATTCCAGCATGGGGAAAGTTCCGAATTCGATCGAGAAATCTGATCTAAGCATTTCTTTGCTTACGCAAGAATTGCTCGAACCGTTCAGTCAGGTACTTGCGTTGCCTCGGACGAACATTTACTTGACATGAGGTCGGCAGATTCATGCGCGTACGCTCCTCAACCGTCAAAACCTCAGAATAGACAACAGCACCATCGGGTTCAATGCCGATAAGATGAGCGTCAAAAGCGGCGTGAATATGGACCGCGAGCGAAAGTCCATTATCTGGATCAATGCGCTCTGCGTCAGACGCTTGTGCGAACGGCTTAATGTGGCAGGCCTGAATGAGTTCTGGCGTGGCCACGTCGGAAATCTGGCATCGGCCGCCGGCGCGTTGCAGCACTGGCTCCGAGAAGCGGCGCCCGTTGACGCGACGCCAAGACAAAATTTCCTTTTCGGTTTCTAGTTCCAGCTCCGCAGGATCTTGCAAGCTACTTTTTGGCGACGCCACTTGCGCGAACACCGCATCGACCAATTTGGGAATGTGAAGCTGCTTGCCCGCCAACATCCCACGCCGCATCAAATGTAAGGTGCGTCCTCGCACGGCGCGCAGGAGCCAATCGGAGTCGCATAGTTCGGCGAAGTCATCCTCGCCAACGCCGTGCAGCGCCAACTTCGTGAGAGGAAGCCCGAGGTCCTTCAAGCCGGTTTTCGCGCCCACCTCAACCGTCGAAGCAAGAGTGACGCCCGACAATAGCGCGTCGTCCATAGTGGTTTTGTCCAGCCAAAATTCGCCCCACGCCCTCACGTCGCCCTGCGGATCGCGGCGAAAGTCGATACAGAAGACGCATTGAGTGTAAATGGTCGCGCGCACCCAAGAATCCTCGAAGCCCGATCTTTTGGGCCGGTCTTCATCGAAATAGATGCGCCACCAGCCAACTCGTCCTGTCGCTGGCTGCGTGTCAAGAGGTTGGAGAATGCCGTTTTCCAAATAAAATCTCAGAAACCTTTGGAATTGCGGCCATTCGGGCAGGCGCAACAGCCTTCGCAGCCGATTGTCGTACTGATCGTCCGCGAGGTGCGGGAAGGGACGTAGGCCCTCCGTCCCGTCGCGCCTTGGACTTTCCCTCCAGGCGCTCTGATCTTTGAGAGAAATCAGCCCATCCAGCTTGGGCGCCACGGCTCAACCTCCTTGTCGCGGCGCAACAATCTCGATGCGGTCGCCGTCGCTGAGCGCCGTCGCGGCGCGCTTGCGCTTGGGCACGAAGGCGCCGTTGAGCGCGGTCGCCACCACCGCGTCCTCGTAGTCGAGCGCGGCGAGCGCTTCGGCGAGATTGCCGGCGGCGATTTCGCGCGGCTCGCCGTTGACGGTGATATGCATGGCTCAGTCGGCCCAGGGATTAGTCGGCGCAAGGCCGAGTCGCTCGAAATCGACGATGTTGCGTGCGGCCAGTTTGGAGCCCGTTTGGATCGCCGTTGCGGAGACAAGCGAATCGAACTGCGCCAGCACCCAACCGGAGCGCGACGCCTGCGCACGCAACCGTCGCGCCAATTCCGCAAGCGCCAAATCGACTCCGACGATGCGCCCCTCGTACATCGCCTTCGCGCCCTGAAGAAACAGTTCGAGCTTCATCCGCTTCGCGGCATCCCGTAGCCGTTCGACGCCATAGGCGAGTTCGTGGAACACGATGGCGCTGACAATGGGGTCCTCGACGGCCCCAAGGAATTTCACGACCTTTGGCTCCGGCGCGAGACGAACCAGTTCGGAAATGACGTTTGTATCGAGAACGATCGCGGTCATTCGCCGAAATCCTTATCGTCCCAATCGTCGAACGGGACGGGCCGGTCCTTGGCGCGCGGCGGGAGATCGATGTCGCCGATACGCGGCGCGTTCTCGACCAACCACTGTCCGAGATGCGGCGCATTTCGGTGCCCGGTCAGTCGCTCGTAATCGGCCCTTGAGATCAGCACGCATGGTTGTCGCCCGTCGATGATCTGAGGCTCTCCCTCGCTGGCGCGAGATACGAGATCGGCGAAATCGCGCGAAGCTTGTTCGGTCGTCGGCATCATCATCTCCGAGTTTCGCGGGCCTTCGCCGCCGAAGACCATTCATATTTCATCGCACGGTTACGCGGGAGCGCCCGCAGCCGCCCTCTCCGCCGCCTGCATCGCCAAATCCGGCGCGAGCAGGAAGCCGTGGCGGTAGGCGCCGTTGAGGCAGAGCCGGCCGTCGCGCTCAACCAGGCGCGGCTCGTTGTCGGGATAGGCCGGGCGCACGCCGGCGCTCATCTCGACGATCTCCGCCTCGCCGAAGGCCGGATGCAGCGCGAAGGCGGCGCTCAGCAGTTCGATTGCGGAACGCACTGTCACGCCGCCGGTCTCGGCGCTTTCGATCATCGTCGCGCCGATCATGAACAGCCCGTTCGCGCGCGGCACGACATAAAGCGGGATGCGCGGATGCAGCAGCCGAACCGGGCGCGACAGCCGCACCTCGGACGTTCGCACCAGCAGCATCTCGCCGCGCACGCCGCGCAACTGCGGCAGCGCGTCGCGCGCCGTGTAGCCGCGGCAATCGACGATGACGCCGTTATGCGGGGCGCCGGGGAACGGCTGACCGAAACGCAGTTCCGCACCCTTGGCGATCAGCCGTTGGCAAAGCGCGTTCATCGCCTCGCGGGCGTCGACATGGCCCTCGCCGGCGAACCACAGCCCCTGGCGGAACCGCTCGGCGAGATCGGGCTCCAGCGAGCCGATCGCCGCCTCGTCCAACCGCTGCCAGCCTTGCGTGCGCTGGGCGAAGCGGTCGAGGTCCGGCGCGTCGCGCGGCGGGGCCAGGACCAACGTGCCGTTGCGGGTGACGGGGGCATGGCGCGCCCACCACTCGACCGCCCGCTGCCCGCGCTCGACGACGTCCGGCGATGCGCTCTCGCCCTCGCAAAACGGCGCCAGCATGCCGCCGGCCAGCCACGAGGCGTTGCCGCCGAGGCCGGGATTGCGCTCATAGAGCGTGACGGCGAAACCGCGCTCGGCAAGTTCGGTCGCCGCCGCAAGGCCGAACACGCCGGCGCCGACGACGGCGGCGCGCATCATTCCGCCGCGTCGACGTAGAGCTTGCCGCCGCTTTCCAGGAACTCTTTCGATTTCTCGGCCATCCCCGCCATCGCCGCCGCTTCGGCCCTGAGATCCTGCGTGATCTTCATCGAGCAGAACTTCGGCCCGCACATCGAGCAGAAATGCGCGCTCTTGTGGCTGTCCTTCGGCAGCGTTTCGTCGTGATAGGCGCAGGCGGTGTCGGGATCGAGCGACAGGTTGAACTGGTCCTCCCAGCGGAAGGAGAAACGCGCCCGGCTCATCGCGTCGTCGCGGATCTTGGCCGCCGGGTGCCCCTTGGCGAGATCGGCGGCATGGGCGGCGATGCGATAGGTGATGACGCCGGTCTTTACGTCGTTGCGGTCGGGAAGCCCGAGGTGCTCCTTCGGCGTTACGTAGCACAGCATCGCGGTGCCGAACCAACCGATCATCGCCGCGCCGATGCCGGAGGTGATGTGGTCGTAGCCGGGCGCGATGTCGGTGGTCAGCGGCCCCAGCGTATAGAACGGCGCTTCGCCGCATTCCTTGAGTTGCTTGGTCATATTGACCTTGATCTTGTGCATCGGCACATGGCCGGGGCCTTCGATCATCACCTGACAGCCCTTGTCCCAAGCGATCTTGGTAAGTTCGCCGAGCGTCTCCAGCTCGGCGAATTGCGCGGCGTCGTTGGCGTCGGCGATGGAGCCCGGGCGCAGCCCGTCGCCGAGCGAGAACGAGACGTCATATTTGCGCATGATGTCGCAAATCTCGTCGAATTTCTCATAAAGGAAGCTCTCGCGATGCCCGGCCAGGCACCAGCGCGCCATGATCGAACCGCCGCGGCTGACAATGCCGGTGACGCGGCGCGATGTCAGCGGCACATGCGCCAACCGTACGCCGGCATGAATGGTGAAATAGTCGACGCCCTGCTCGGCCTGCTCGATCAGCGTGTCCTTGAATACTTCCCAATCAAGCTTCAGCGGGTCGCCATCGACCTTTTCCAGCGCCTGATAGATCGGCACCGTGCCGATCGGCACCGGCGAGTTGCGCACGATCCAGGAGCGGATGTTGTGAATATTGCGGCCGGTGGAGAGGTCCATCACCGTGTCGGCGCCCCAGCGGATCGCCCACACCATCTTCTCGACCTCCTCCGCCACCCCCGAGGAGAGCGCCGAATTGCCGATATTGGCGTTGACCTTGACCAGGAAGTTGCGGCCGATCGCCATCGGCTCCAGTTCGACGTGATTGATATTGGCGGGAATGATCGCCCGCCCGCGCGCGATCTCGGCGCGCACGAACTCCGGCGTCACGAACTCGGGGATGTCAGCGCCGAAGCTGTCGCCATCGGCCAAACGCTCGCCCGCCCCCGCCAGCGCCGCCTCGCGGCCAAGATTCTCGCGGTGCGCGACATAGACCATCTCTTGCGTGATGATCCCGGCCTTGGCGAATTCGTATTGCGTGACCAGTTGCCCGCGCGCGCCGGCGCGCAGCGTCCGCGTCGCCGGGCAATGCGGGGCGAGCCGGTCGGCGCCGACGTTGCCATTGTCCTCCGGCTTGATCGCGCGGCCCTCGATGGCGCCATAGCCGCGCGCGGCGATCCAACTTTCGCGCACGCCCGCCAGCCCCGCGGTCAGATCCGGCTCGAAGCCAACTTCGGTGTAAGGGCCGGAAGGGTCGTAGACGCGCACAGACGCCTCGTCCGCATCGCTCATCGCGATCTCGCGGAAAGGAACCTTCACATCCGGCTGCTCCTTGGCCTGCGCATAGACCTTGCGCGAGCCGCGAATCGGGCCGGTGGTGACGCTGGTCGGCGCCGCGTTGTTGATCTTGGCGTGCTGATTCATTCGGGCGCCTCCGCTAGTCCGGAGGCGCTGCTTAGCGGCGGGGCTTGGTGCTGGAGCCTCGTCCCTACGCCGGCGCGACCCGGATCAGGTTCAAAGGGTCCGGCTCGGTCGCCGTCTCAGCCCTTTCGGGCTCCCCTCGAGTAGCCGGCAATCTGCCGCTCGCTTGCACCGAAGTCAAGCGGGCGCCAAAGGTCGCTTCGCCAAGAGATACAAGGAAATAGCAATGTGTTCACGGCGATTTGCACTATATGATCCTGCACGATCCTCCGAGGAGCCTCGAATGGCCAACAACGACCGACCGATCGTCACGCGAAGCGGGCGCGAAAACGGCGACACAGCCCAATCCGGCGGCCTCGCGTTCGTGACCGGAGTCGGCCCGCAGCACACGCAGGCAAGGCGGCTATGGTTCGGCAAGGCGAGCAACCAGCCGGGGTTTCGCTCGCTGCCGCATCACCACGGGGAAGCGGAAACCGGCGCCTATGTGCTTTCCGGCCGCGCGCGCCTCTATTTCGGCAAGGACTATCAGGAGTTCGTCGACCTCGCGGAAGGCGATTTTATGTTTGTGCCGCCGTTCCTGCCGCATCTCGAAGCGAATATGAGCACGACCGAAGAACTTTGGTGGATCGCCTGCCGCTCGCCGGAGAACATTGTCGTCAATCTCCCCGATGTCGCCGACGATTCGCTGCCCGGATACCGCCGCGCGCCTTAGCCGAACCCGCCCGCCTTCGGAAACAGCTCGATCAGCCAAGCCGAGGCCGTCTGCACGCCGCCGGTGAGGAAGGCGACGCCCGTCAGCACCAGCGCCACGCCCACCACCTTTTCGAGCCGCGCGAACTGGCTGCGGAAGCCGCGCGCGAAGGCGAGGAAGCGCTCCATCGCCATCGCCGCGACCACGAAGGGAATGCCAAGCCCGATCGCATAGGCCAGCAGCAGCAACGCCCCCCGCGCGACGGTGTCCTGCGAGCCGGCGACGGCCAGGATCGCCGCCAGGATCGGGCCGATGCACGGCGTCCAGCCGAAGGCGAAGGCCAGCCCCATGAGATAGGCGCTCCAGAGGCCCGGCGGCTTGGCGACCTCCAACCGCTTCTCGCGATACATCCACGAAAACCGGAACAGCCCGAGGAAATGCGCCCCCATCGCCATGATGCCGACGCCGGCCAGGATCGACAGCGGATAGCTCCATTGCCGCAGCAGCGAGCCGAACACGCTGGCCGTCGCGCCGAGCGCGACGAACACGGTCGAAAAGCCGGCGACGAACAGTAGCGAGGCAAGGACAATGCCGCGCCGCGCGCGCACTTCGTTCTCGTCCGCCAGCGCTTCGACGGACGTGCCCGCGAGATAGCACAGATACGGCGGCGCCAGCGGCAGCACGCAGGGGCTGAGAAACGAGGCCAGCCCGGCGACGACGGCGGCGGGGAGCGTAATGTCGGTCATGGGCGCTTTCTTGAAGGCGGCGGGCGGCGATTGCAAGCCTTCGTCGCGCCGGCGCTCCGCGTTACGGGGTCGCGGCCTTCTCGCCCGCCTTCGCTTGCGTCCACAGCGCGTCCATTTCGGCCAGCGTCGCCTGTTCGGGCTTGCGGCCCTCAGCGGCCAGCGCCGCCTCGATAAAGGCGAAACGCCGCTCGAACTTGGCGTTGGCGCCGCGCAACGCCGCCTCCGGGTCGGCCTTCAGATGGCGCGCGAGGTTGACGACGACAAACATCAGGTCGCCCAACTCGGCCTCAGCGAGATCGGCGCGCCTGGCGTCGAGTTCGACCTCGACCTCGTCGATTTCCTCGCGGATTTTGGCCAGTACGGCGCGCGCGTCGCTCCAATCGAAGCCGACCTTGCCGGCCTTCTGCTGCAACTTCAACGCCCGAGTGAGCGCCGGCATCGCCAGCGGAACGCCGCCCAGCACGCCCTGCGGCCCCGGCTTGCCGCGCTTCTCCGCCGCCTTGATCTCGCCCCACAGCGCCTTGACCTGATCGGGCGTCAGGTCGCGCGCCTCGCCGAATACATGCGGATGGCGACGGATCATCTTGGCCGTGATCGCCTCGACGACGCCGCCGAAGTCGAAGGCGCCCTGCTCTTGCGCCAATCGCGCGTGAAAGACGACCTGCAATAGCAAGTCGCCCAATTCATCGCGCAGATCCGAGAGGTCGCCATGCGCAATCGCGTCGGCGACTTCATAAGCTTCTTCAATGGTATAGGGCGTGATGCTGGCGAAATCCTGCTGCAGATCCCAGGGGCAACCCGTCCCTGGGGTCCGCAACGCGGCCATGATTTCAAGCAGGCGACTAACGTCGCGAGAGGGAGCCACGCGGACACCCTCTTTCGCTCTGTCGGTCACGCCGGCCGGAAGGCTCAGATCGACAGCGAAATCGCCTCGCGCCCCTTGGGCGTGACGACGACGCGCATGTTGACCGGCTGGCCTTCGGCGAGATGCGAGATGCCGGAGGGGCCGAGCACCGAGATGTGCACGAACACATCCTTGCCGCCGTCATCGCTGGCGACGAAGCCGAAGCCCTTGACGTCGTCGAACCATTTCACCTTGCCGCTGACCGAGACGGCGGTGGACGGATCAGGCGCCGCGCGGCGTGGCCGCGCCCCATCGCCGCCGCCGAAGCCGCCACCGGGGCCGCCGAGACCGGCGCCGCTACGCGGCGGCGGACGATCGACGATGCCGGTAATGTCCACTTCGACGACGCGCGTAACCTGCGCGCCCTTGGCGCCGGCGCCGACCATCACCTTGAGTTTCGCGCCCGTAGGAACCGATTCATGACCGGAGGAGTGCAGCGCATTGGCGTGCAAAAACGCATCGCCCTGGCCGTTGGCCAACTCGACAAAGCCATAACCTTTGTCGGCTTTGAACCACTTTACGACCGCATCGACCGTTGGGCCGGTCGCCGCGGGCGCCGAACGCTGCATATCCATCGGCGCGCCTCCACCAAAAGCTGCATCCGGCCCACCGCCGAACGTTCGCGTTCCCCTCGGGCGCGGCTCGTAAGGCATCGGCCCGTCATCATCGAACCCCCGCTTCCGAGGCGCCCGAAATTCCTTACCCTTGCTCATGTTAACCCAATTCTCCGCCCATTTTCCCAGTCCGGACGTCTCTGCGGCGCTTGGTGAGAGGAACGTCCGCCGCCCCACGCCACGGGGCTTTGCGACCTCGCCGCACCCGAAGCGCCAACATTTCGGAAGATGACAAGCGCGCGCTCCGGTCCCGCCAGAGCCGCTAACTCACCGCTCCACAAGCGCACACACGCTGAGGATGCGACGACCGGCGCCGCCCAAGGCCGACCAAAAGCCGGAAAAACAACCGATTCTCTCGCCCGCATTGTCTAAACCCGCCCGGTCATCAAAACGATTTCAGACCTGGGCTATCACGACATTAACGCATTTCGCATTACTTAGCTAGAGCGTTCCCAACCGTATTTTTGAGATACAATGATTCGGCCGACGCCAAATGCAGCGTCGGCGGCGAAATTCAGTGGCCTTGGTCGCCGCAGGGGCCGATGACGACCAGGCCGCTCTTCACCGCGCCGGTCGTTGCATAATCTATGGCGTTGAATTTCGGCGAAACTTTCGCCGCGATGACTGGCAGCGGAGCGACTTGGGCTGCATATTGCTCGGCCGCCTGACCGATAAACAAGCAACTCACGGCGACTGCGAAAGCCGTTACGCCGGCGAACTCGAGCCGCCGCCAGGAAATGCGACCGATGTCTTCCTCGTCCACGCTGCGCCCCCTCGAAACTATCCCGGCACTCTGCGCCGGCATGGTTAAGAGCGAGTTCAAAAGAAATCATACATCCAACAATTCGCGCGCCCGCGGCGCCCGCTCCTGGATGAAGGCGAAGCGCGCCTCGGGCTTGGTCCCCATCAGCCGCTCCACCGAATCGGCGACGCCCTCGGGGTCGCTGAGGATCATCACGCGCAGCAGGGTGCGGCGCGACGGGTCCATCGTCGTGTCGCGCAGATCTTTCATCGGCATTTCGCCCAGGCCCTTGAAGCGGCTGACCTCGATCGCGCCCTTGCCGCTGAAGCCGTGCTTCATCAGCCGCTCCTTGTCGGCGTCGTCGCGGGCGTAAATCGACTTCGCGCCTTGCGTCAGCCGGTAGAGCGGCGGCGCGGCGAGGTAGAGATGGCCCTCATCGATCAGCTTCGGCGTCTGCCGATAGAAGAATGTGATGAGCAGCGAGGCGATATGGGCGCCGTCGACATCGGCGTCGGTCATGATGATGACCTTGTCGTAACGCAAATCCTCGCCCCGATAGGCGCCGCCGACACCGACGCCGAGCGCCTGCGAGAGATCGGAAAGCTGCTGGTTGGCGGCTAGTTTCTCGCGCGTCGCCGAGGCGACGTTGAGGATCTTGCCGCGCAACGGCAGCACCGCTTGCGTGGCGCGGTTGCGCGCCTGTTTCGCCGAGCCGCCGGCCGAATCGCCTTCTACGATAAACAGTTCAGAGCCTTGCGCCGATGAGTTCGAGCAATCCGCGAGCTTGCCGGGGAGCCGCAGCTTGCGCGTCGCCGCCTTGCGCGCGACGTCTTTCTCGGCGCGGCGGCGCAGCCGCTCCTCGGCGCGCTCGACGGCGAAATCGAGCAGCTTGGCCGCCTGGCTCGGAGCTTGGCCCAGCCAATGGTCGAAGGCGTCGCGCACGACGCCCTCGACGATGCGCGCCGCCTCAACGGTTTGCAGCCGGCCCTTGTTCTGGCCCTGGAACTCCGGCTCGCGGATGAACACCGAGATCAGCGCGGCGCAGCCGTTCATGACGTCGTCGGCGGTCAGCACGGCGGCGCGCTTGGCCTGCCCAATGCGCTCGGCGTGGTCGCGAAGCCCGCGCAGGATCGCGGCGCGCAGGCCGGTCTCGTGCGTGCCGCCGTCCGGCGTCGGGATGGTGTTGCAATAGGAATTGACGAAGCCGTCATCGACAGTGAGCCACGTCATCGCCCATTCGACCGAGCCATGTTTGCCAGTCTTCTGCACGTTGCCGACGAAAGCCGCCTCGACCACCGTCTCCTGGCCCTCAACGTCGGCGGCGAGATAATCCTTGAGGCCGCCGGGGAAGTGGAAGACAGCTTCCGCCGGCGTCTTGCCATCGCCCTCCACCAGCGCCGGCGTGCAGCGCCAGCGGATTTCGACGCCGCCGAACAGATAGGCCTTCGAGCGCGTCATCTTGAACAACCGCGCCGGATCGAATTTGGCGCTCGCGCCGAAAATCTGCGCGTCGGGCAGGAAGCGCACCTTGGTGCCGCGCCGGTTCGGCGCCCGGCCGACGACTTCGAGCTTAGTCACCGGCTTGCCGCGCTCGAACACCTGCCGATAGAGCGTCTGCCCGCGCGCCACCTCGACCTCGGTGCGCGCCGACAGCGCGTTGACCACCGAAACGCCGACGCCGTGCAGGCCGCCGGAGGTCTCGTAAGCGCCGCTGTCGAACTTGCCGCCGGCGTGCAGCACCGTCATGATGACTTCGAGCGCCGATTTGTTCTTGAACTTCGGATGCGGATCGACCGGCATGCCGCGCCCGTTGTCGGTGACGCTGAGCCAGCCGCCCTCCTCCACCACGACCTCGATCGTCTTGGCGTGGCCGGCGACCGCCTCGTCCATGGCGTTGTCGATCACCTCGGCGAACAGGTGGTGCATGGCGTTGGCGTCGGTGCCGCCGATATACATGCCGGGGCGGCGGCGCACCGGTTCCAGCCCCTCCAGCACTTCGATCGAGGCGGCGTTGTAGTCGGCCTCGCCCATTGGGCCTTTGGCGGCGGCCTTCGGCTTGCGGCGCGGGTCGTCGGCGCCGAACAGATCATCGGTCATGAGGCGTTATGGGCTGTGATTCGAGGAAAGTAGGTTAACACACGCCGTCGACTAGAACAAATAGAGAACGCAGACGGCGGCGCGTTCTTCTAGCCGCCCGCTCCCGGCAGCGCCAGCTTGACGATCGGCGCGGCGGCGAGCGCCTTCACCGCCGCCGCGACTTCGGCCTTCGACAACGGCCGCTGGCCGAGCCTCAGTTCGTAGAGGCCGGCGGGGCTCGGGCCACCGACAATGCTCGCCCCCTGCGCCCCCAGCAATGCGGAAATCTCGCCGATTTTCGCCTCGGGCGCGAAACCGACGCGCGCCTCGGCAGCTACGGCGGCGCTCGTGTAGATTGGCTTCGTGGCGCCGTGGCGCAGCAGCGTCACGATGGTCGCCGCCTGCGCGGCGATCACCAGCCCGGCGACCAGCGCCAACAACCGCGGCGCGCGCGCCTCCGCGCCGATGCCGAACCAGGCGGCGAGGCGCTGGCTCCACGGCGGCCGGCGCGGCGTCGCGGCGACGCCGTTGACGATCTCGCCCCAGACATCCGGGCGCGGGGCGCCGAGCGCCTCGTTGAGGGCGATGGTCTCGCCGCGATCCTCCTCAATCGCCGCCAGGCTGGCGCGCAGTTCCGGCCGGGCGGCGAGCGCCGCCTCGACGCTGGCGCGCGCCTTCTCGTCCAGCCCGCCGGCGGCGCGCCAAGGCAGCAGCGCCTCGATGTCGTCGGCGTCGTCGGAGGCGAGCGGCGCTTGCCGCAACCCCTCGGCCTGCGCCAGTTCCGCCAGGCGCCGGCGCGCATCGAGCAGTCGCGCTTTCGCCGCACGCTCCGAGACGCCGACGATCTCGGCGAGTTCCAGCGCCGACTTGTCGTGATAATAGACGAGATCCATCGCCTCGCGATGCTCGCGGCTCAACGCCGCAAGGCAATCGCGCAACGTATGAACCTGCTGCGGCGGTTCGCTCGCCTCCTGCGCGCCGCGCGGTTGCGCCTTGCGGTGGACGCTGGCGAGCAGGAAGGTCGAGGCCTCCGCCCCGCCGGCATATGGCGTCGCCTCCCGCCACACATCGAGGAAAACCTCGGCCAGCACCGCCTCGGCGCCGGCTCCTGCGCCGAGCATGCGCGTCGCGAAGCGGAACAGCTTCACGTGATGGCGCGCATACAGCGTGTTGAGGGCGAGTCCGTCGCCCGCCTGGATGCGCGCGATAAGGTCGCCGTCCGTCTCGGCCATGCCGTTCCCCCGTCCGTCGCGGCGGCAGCGTGAAAGGTTCGCGGACGTTGCGCAAGTCCAATTCAGGCAGGCTCAGCCGCGCTCGACGATATCCGGCGTGCGCCAGCCGAGGTGCTGGCCGGCGTCGACGCACAGCATCTGCCCGGTAACGCTGTTCGCCCGCGCCAAGTATAGCACCGCCTCGGCGATCTCCTCGCCGGTGATGGTGTGGCCGAGCAGCGTGCCGGCGGCCTCGTGCGCCAGCCCCTCGTCGCCTTCGCGCACGCTTGGGTAGGTCGGCCCGGGGCCGACGGCATTGACGCGGATGCGCGGCGCCAGTGCCTGCGCTAGCGTGCGCGTCGCCGTCCACAACGCCGATTTGGCCAGCGTGTAGGACAGATATTCCGGCGTCAGCTTCAGCACCCGCTGGTCGATGATGTTGACGACGCAGCCCCGGCGATCCGCCGGCAGCGCGGCGGCGAAGGCGCCGATCAGGAACACCGGCGATTCGAGATCGACGGCGAACTGGCGCCGCCATAGCGCCAGATCGAGACGGTCGATGGCGTCGTCCTCGAACGCGGCGGCGTTGTTGACCAGCAGGTCGATGCCGTGCATCGCCGCGGCGGCTTCCGCAAGGCGCGCCGCAGCGGCCTCGGGGTCGGCGAGGTCGACGGCGAACGCCCGCGCCTGCCCGCCGTCGCGCCCGATCTCCTCGGCGAGCCCGTCGGCGCCGGCCGACGACGCGTTGGCGAACAGCGCCAGCGCATAGCCTTCGCGGGCCAGTCGGCGGGCGATGTCTGCGCCGATCCGCCGGCCCGCCCCTGTCACCAGCGCGACCTTCCTCATGCTTCGCGCCCCACGCTGCCGGAGAACCCCGGCTGCGGGAATAGCGCGTCCGCGCCCGCGCGTCACCGCGAGGCGGCAGGGTTCGGCGCACCGGAAGTCACGGGCTGGCTCAGGAAGCGTCCGGCCGAGTGCGGAACCGACGGCTCCTCCCCGTCGCCGGCGACAGGCGGCTTGCCCTCCAACATTTGTCGCAGGGCGGCGACGCCTTTATCCATCCTTTCCGCGAACTTGCCCCCGGCCGTCTCCAGGAACGCCCTGTCTTTCGGCTTCGGCTTGGCGACACGCACCTCCAGATGCGTCGATCCCTGCGGCCCGTCGAGTAGCGCGCGCGTGATGACGATCTGCGGCGCGCCGGGAACCGGAAGCGTGATGCGGACGGTGAAATAGTCGCCCGGGCGCCAATCGAGCGTCTCCTCGATGTTGGTGGCGTCGCCATGCTTGCAATGGTTGCGCGTGCCGACGCCGCGCCGCCCTTTGCCCGATTCCTCGATGATGGCGTCGGCGTCCCACCATTTTTGCCACTGATTCGGCACGGTGAGATATTCCCAGACCGTTTGCCGCGGCGCGGCGATATCGAACTCCAGCGTGGCGAACGCCTCGCCGCGCGTCACCTCCATGCGGGTCTCGGCGTCTCGCCGCCGCCACGCGGCTTCGAGATCGCGCGCCCAAAGCGTGACGTCGCCGATGATGTCGATCGTTTCGCTATGCGCGATTAGCCCTTGCGCGAGCGGATCGACGCCCATGGAGCGGATCGCCGCGTCGCTGTAGAGCGCATAAGCGTGGCCGCCGAGCTTCTCGCCGACCGTGTTTTTGAGCAGCCGGTGGACGACAATGACGTCGCGTCCGGCAAGCTCCGCCCGCCCGCCCATTTTCTGTCTCACCATTTCGCCGCGATGGACGACGAACTTGAAATCGAGATCCGTCATCGCCGCGCAAGCCCGGCATTCGCACGTCGAGGCCAGGCGCACATCACGCAGCCGCCGGCGGAATTTGAAATAGGCGCCTTCGATCGCGTCTTGCAAAAGCGAGCCGTCGACCTTCTCTGCCTCGGCATAGACAAAGGCGGCGTCGCCCTCGAACTTGGCGAGGCGAAACGGCGGCCGCAGCCCCTTGACCACCGTCTCCATGAGATCGGCGACGATGTCCTGCGCATGGTCGAGTTCAACTGCGGCGAGGAAGCCGGTATAGCCGGAAATATCGGCGATGGCGAAGTACGCCTGTTCGGCTTTTGCGAGCATGACGGGCTCCTATTTGGGCGCCGAGGCGCGGCGCAATCTGCCACGCCGCGGCGGCGGAGGCACGGGAAAAGAGGCGCTCGGCGAGTTTGGCGGGGCGGAAGTCAAGCAATCTGCTCGCGCGGATTCGGCTGAGATTTCTAAATGCCCGTTTGGGCGGAGGCAGCCACAGGCGCAATCGGCGGCTTCGCCCTTATTGGAGCCGTTTTCTGGTTCACTTTTCGACGTATGCCCGAACCTCGCAGTGACGGTGGTCTGACCGTTGATCCCTCCTACTACCCATCAACTCACGACGGCAGCGACCCCACAGGTTGACTGAAACTCCGTCCGGGCGTTACCGGACGCGCCACGGTGACGCGATCAGGTGTCCCCGATTTCGCCTTTCTTATTTCTTTTTTCAGAAATATGTGCTAGCCTTGCTTTTGCATCGTCCCTAGAGCGCAGAACATCAAACTTGCCTCCGCTCAGAGGCCGCCCCGAAAGCCGAGCGCCGCCCTCGCCGAGGGACAGAAATCGGCGCCTAAACTTCTGAAAAACCGCCGCCTCGTCCTGTCCCTGCTCCTCACTCCACCCGATTATACACATCCTCAATGCGCACAATATCGTCCTCGCCCAGATACGACCCGGTCTGCACCTCGATCAGCTCCAGGTTGATCTTGCCGGGATTGGCGAGCCGGTGGGTGACGCCGATCGGCAGGTAGATCGACTCGTTCTCGTGTACGATCTTCACCTCCTCGCCGCGCGTCACCTCGGCCGTGCCCTTGACCACGATCCAGTGTTCGGCGCGGTGGAAATGCTTCTGCAACGACAGCCGCCGGCCGGGCGTCACGACAATGCGCTTGACCTGATGGCGCGCCCCTTGGTCGATCGACTGGTAATAGCCCCAGGGGCGGAACATCCGCTTGTGCTCGGTCGCCTCCTTGCGTTTGCGCGTCTTCAGCGCCTCGACGACCTCCTTGACGCGATCGCCCTGGTCGCGCCCGAGCACCAGCACCGCGTCCTGCGTCGTCACCACGATGACGTCGCGCACGCCGATGAGCGCCGTCACCATGCCGCTTGAGCGCACATGCACGTTCTTGGAATCGATGGCGAAACCGTTGTCGCCATAGAACGAGTTGCCCGAGGCGTCGCGCTCGGAGAGCTTCCACACCGCGTCCCAGTTGCCGACATCCGACCAGCCGATATCGGCCGGCACCACGGCGGCGCGCTTGGTGCGCTCCATCACCGCATAGTCGATCGACTTCTTCGGCGAGACGCCGAAGGCGGCGACGTCGAGGGCGAGGAAATCGAGGTCGGTCTTGGCGGTGGCGACGGTGGCGGCGGCGGCCTGCGCCATCTCCGGCTCGAAGGCCTGCAATTCCTCGATCATCGTATCGGCGCGGAAGAAGAAATTGCCGGAGTTCCAGAGATAGCCGCTGGCGACATAGCGCTCGGCGGTTTCGCGGTCGGGCTTCTCGACGAAGGCATCGACGCTCAGAGCCCCCTCGCCGAGATCGGCGCCGGGACGGATGTAGCCATAGCCGACCGCCGGCTCCGAAGGCTTGACGCCTAGGGTGACGATATAGCCGCGCGCGGCGGCGCTCGCCGCCTTGGCGCAGACGTCCTGGAAGGCGTCGAGCTTGGTGACGACATGGTCGGCGGCGAATACGGCGACCACCGTCTCCGGGCCGCGCCGCGCTGCCAGCGTCGCCGCCACCGCCACCGCCGGGCCGGAATCGCGCCGCACCGGTTCGGTGACGATGATGGCGGAAGCCCCAATCTCGTCGAGCTGTTCCTTCACCAGGAAGCGGTAATCGTGATTGGTGATGACGATCGGCGGCTCGAACAGCGGCCCGGTGACGCGCGCCACCGTCTGCTGGAAGGTCGAGCGGTCGCCGATCAAGGCGATGAATTGCTTGGGATAGGTTTCCCGCGATTCCGGCCAGACGCGCGTGCCGGCGCCGCCGCACATAATCACAGGGACAACTTTCGTCGACATTACGTTGCGTTCCTACGCCTGGCGATGGCGCCGCTCTAACCCAAACCCTCTTAAGAAGTCACCCGCCATTGCTGCATGGCGCGCCGATGCGGCTCGGGAATGGCGACCGGGCGGCCGCTGGCGCGCTCGACATAGACATGGGTATAGCGCCCGTCCGCCGCCGCCGTCGCCGCCCCCGCTTTGAACACCGCCAGCCGATAGCTCACCGAGGAGCGGCCGAGCGCTTCGACGGCGAGGCCGACCTCAAGCCGATCGGGAAAGGCGAGCGCTGAGAAGAAACGGCAGCGGCTCTCGACCACGAGGCCGACCACCGCACTGGTCGCGGGATCGAGCAGCCCGCATTCGATGAGAAGCTGGTTCACGGCAGCGTCGAACAATTCGTAGTAGACGACGTTATTAAGGTGGCCGTAGGGGTCGTTGTCCCTCCAGCGCGTGGTCATCGGCACGAAGACCGCGAACGGCGAGCGGTCGGGCGGCGGCTCGCGTTTGGTGTCGTTCGCCATGTGCTGCCCCCGGATGCGGCTTGCGTTATAGAGAGCGGCGAAGCCGAGCGCCAAGCGAGGAACACTGTTGAACACTATCCCCGAAGACGCGCCGAGCGGCGTGGCGCAGACCCTCGCTCCGGGCTTGCGCCGTCTCATCGCCCCGAACCCTTCGGCGTTCACCTATACCGGCACCTGCTCTTATATCGTCGGCGACGGCGAGGTGGCGATCCTCGATCCCGGCCCCGACGATGACGAACATTTGCAGCGGCTGCTGGCGGCGACGCAGGGGGAGCGTGTGGCCTATGTCGTCGTCACCCACACCCACCGCGACCACAGCCTGCTGGCCGGCCGGCTCGCGGCGGCGACGGGGGCCGAGATCGTCGGCGCCCGGCCGCATATTCCCCGCCCCGGCGCGCCGCAGGGCCTCGACGCCGCTCACGACCTCACATACGTCCCGGCGCGTGCGCTCGGCGACGGCGAAAGCCTTGCCTTCGGCGACCATAGATTGACGGCGCTGGCGACGCCGGGCCATGCCGGCAATCACCTGTGCTTCGTCTGGGGCGACGCCCTGTTCAGCGGCGATCACGTGATGGCGTGGTCGACCTCGATCGTCGCCCCGCCCGACGGCGTGATGGCCGATTACATGGCCTCGCTCGAACGCCTGCGCGACCGTGAGGAGACAATCT